>NZ_MKVS01000047.1:0-865858 GCF_001898925.1 Novosphingobium sp. 63-713 | reverse complement strand
AACGACAACCACTTCCGTGGCCGCGCCCTTCTCCTTCAGGCGTACCGCCTCCTCCACCGCGATCTCGTCAAACGGGTTCATGCTCATCTTCACATTCGACAAGTCAACGCCCGTCCCATCCGCCTTCACTCGAGGCTTCACGTTGTAATCAAGCACCCGCTTGATCGGCACCAAACACTTCATGGTTGCACCTTTTTCAAATCATGATCTGAACCAAGGCCTTAGCGGCCCGAAAATTGCGGCTTGCGCTTTTCTCCAAAGGCGCGGATCGCCTCTGCGAAATCGCCGGTGCGACCGGCCATCGACTGGTTTTCCCGCTCCACATCCAGCGTCGCATCGAAACTCTGTTCCAGCGCAAAAGCCACCTGTCGGCGAATCAGGCCCATTGCGCGGGTTGGCCCGGCGGCCATACGCGCGGCCAGCGCCTGCGCCTCGCCCAGAACGGCATCATCGGCCACGACCCGCATGACCAACCCCGCCGCCTTCGCCTCATCGGCGCCCATGCGTTCGCCCAGCAGCGCCATTTCCAGCACCCGCGCACGGCCCACGCTGCGCGCCACCAGCCATGTTGCGCCCGCATCGGGCACCAGGCCGATGTTGACAAAGGCCAGCAGCAGATAGCCGCTCTGGCCCATCACCACGATATCGCCCGCCAGCGCGATGCTCATGCCCGCCCCCGCGCAGGGGCCGTTCAAAGCCGTCACCACCGGGATGTTCAGCGCCGCCAATTGCCGCGCAAAGGGATTATAGGCCGCGTCGAGCAGCGCCCCCAGATCCTCGGGCAGACCCTCATAGCCCGCGCCATCAGGGGCAATATCGGCGCCCGAGCAGAAGAACCGGCCCTCGCCCGTCAGCACCAGCGCCCGCGCGCCCTGTGCCGCAGCATCGGCCACCGCATCTCCCAATTCGCCAAACAGCGCGGGCGTCAGCGCGTTCAACTTCTCGGGCCGGTTCAGCGCAATCGTGGCCACATCGCCCGCGCGCGAAACCTTGATGAAGCGATAGTCCGCCATCACACCGCCTCGATCACGTTTTCGATCACCATGGCGATGCCCTGACCGCCGCCGATGCACATGGTGATCAGGCCATAGCGCCCGCCGGTGCGGCGCAATTCATAGGCCGCCTTTACCGTCAGGATCGCCCCCGTCGCGCCGATCGGATGGCCCAGCGCAATGCCGCTGCCATTGGGGTTGAGCTTGTCCGGGTCAAAGCCCAGTTCGCCCGCCACGGCCAGTGCCTGCGCGGCAAAGGCTTCGTTGGCCTCGATCACGTCCATGTCGGCCAGCGTCAACCCCGCGCGCGCCAGCGCCACCGGCACCGCGCGCACCGGCCCCACGCCCATCAGCGCCGGTTCAACCCCGGCATGGCCCCAACTGACAATCCGGGCCAGCGGTTTCAACCCCTTGGCCGCCACCGCATCGCCGGTGGCCAGCACCACGGCCGCCGCGCCATCGTTGATCCCGCTGGCATTGGCGGCGGTGACGGTGCCGTCCTTTTTGAACACCGGCTTCATGGCGGCAAGGCTCTCGGCATTGGTGCCCGCGCGCGGATGTTCGTCGGTGTCGAACACGGTCACGCCCTTGCGGCTTTTGACCTCGATCGGCAAAATCTGCTCGGCAAAGCGTCCCTCGCGGATGGCGCGGACCGCGCGGGCATGGCCCTCGACGGCCAGAGCATCCTGCGCCTCGCGGGTGATGCCGTGGCGCTCGGCCACATTTTCCGCCGTCACGCCCATGTGATAGCCGCCCACCGGATCGGTCAGCGCCTGCAGCATCGCATCGACCAGTTGCGCATCACCCATCTTGCGGCCCCAGCGCTGGCCATGGTCGTGATAGGGGGCGTTGGACATGCTTTCCACGCCGCCTGCCACCGTCACCTCGGCCTCGCCCAGCTTCATCATCTGCGCGGCCGAAATGATCGCCTGCAGCCCCGAGCCGCACAGGCGGTTGACCGTCAGCGCCGGGGTTTCCACCGGAATGCCCGCATTGAGCGCCGCCACGCGGGCGACATAGGCGTCCTTGGAACTGCTGGGCACGACCTGGCCGAAAACGACATGGCCGACATCGCCCGCCGCCACGCCCGCGCGGCGCACCGCCTCGGCGGCCACAAGGCCCGCCAGCTCGGAAGGCATGAAGCTTTTCAGCCCGCCGCCAAAATCGCCGATCGCCGTGCGCGTGCCGCTGACGATATAGATCGCGCTCATTGATACATCCTTCTCTTGCATTGGCGATGCCGCCATACCATCTTCGCGGCAGCTCGCCTTATCCGCTCTATGCGCGATGATCGCCGCACTGTCCATTATAAATTTGCATATGAGTGCATATTTGAATAGACTGATCCGCATAAAGGCCCCATGCGGCCGATGCCGGAGAGATGCCCATGCGCGCGCTGGTCTGCGAGAAGATTGGTATATTCGGAAATGAGGATATAGCCGAGGCCTTGCGTCTGCGCGAATGGCCGATGCCGGAGCCGGGGGCAGGACAGGTGCGGATCGCCGTCCATGCCGCCGGGGTCAATTTCCCCGACACGCTGATGGTCGAGGGGCGCTATCATGTGAAGGCCGAACCGCCCTTCATTCCCGGCAGCGAGGCAGCGGGGGTGATCGACGCCATCGGGGCCGATGTGCAGGGCTGGCAGGTGGGCGACCGGGTCTGCGCGATGACGGTTCAGGGCGCCTTTGCCGAGCAGGTGGTGGTCGATGCGGCCAATCTGGTCGCCCTGCCCCACAGCGCGGATTTCGCCACGGGCAGCGCGCTGCTGATGACCTATGGCACCGCGATCCATGCCCTGCGCCAGCGCGCGGGGCTGATGCCGGGGGAGCGGATGCTGGTGCTGGGCGCAGGCGGCGGGGTGGGCCTTGCGGCAGTGGCGCTGGGCACGGCGATGGGCGCGCGGGTGGTGGCTGCGGCCTCCAGCGCGGAAAAGCGCGAATTGGCGCGGCAGCAGGGCGCACAGGTCTTGATCGACAATTCGCAGGAGGCGATCAGGGGCGCTGGGCCTTATGATGTGATCTTCGATCCCGTCGGCGGCGGTGTGAGCGAGATCGCCTTTCGCGCCATCGCGCCCGAGGGGCGGCATCTGGTGATCGGCTTTGCCAGCGGGGCGATTCCGGCCATCCCGCTCAATCTGCCCTTGCTTAAATCAGCAGCGATTGTCGGCGTGTTCTGGGGCGCGTTTACGAAACGCTCGCCCGCGATTCACCGGGCCAATATGGCGGACGTGTTCGCCATGCTGGCCAATGGCGCGATGCCGCCCCCGCCCCTGCAGGTCTTTCCTTTGAACGAAGGGCCGGACATCCTGCGCCGCCTTGCCGCGCGCGAAATCGCGGGCAAGGTGGCGCTGGAAATTTAGACCGAATTAGCGCGCGCGATCCGGCCCAGCACCCCGGCGCTGGGCTTGGGCGTGCGCTTGAACGTGGTGCGGTCCAGTTCGCACAGGCCAAAGCGGATGCGATAGCCAAACACCCATTCGTAATTGTCGATCAAGCTCCAATGACAATAGCCGATCACCGGCACGCCATCATCCATCGCCTTTTTCAACTCGGTCAGCGCGGCGGGGATCAGATTGGCGCGGATCTCGTCATGCTCGCTGCCCACACCATGTTCGGTCACCATGATCGGCAGATTGGTTTGCGCATGGGCATAGCGCGCCACGCCCGCCAAGGATGGCGGATAGACCTCGGCCCCCATCGTGTTCGTCACGGCGCCGGGCGGGTTGGGCAGCTTGCCCTTGTCGGTCCACACGCTGCGTTCGTAATTCTGGATGCCGAGGAAGTCGCAATCCGTTTTGGCCAGACGCAGCCATTCGCCATAGAAATGCTCACGCTTGGCATCGCGCAGGCTGACCGCGCCCTTGGGCAGGCCCGGCGCGGCCTGTTCGTCCAGCATGGCCAGACTGACGCCGACGGGCAGATCACCGCGCACCGCCTTGATCGCGGCGCGGCCCAGACGGTGGCCTTCCTGCAGATGCCTTTGCGTGCGGGCGCCATCGGGCGCGTAGAGCGGATTGCCCGGCTGATAGACCGCCACGCCCAAAGCCTTGGCGGCGGCCTCAACCATCGCCTTGTCCGCGCCCACGAAATCGCCGGGCAGCAATTCGCCCAGCTTGCCCGAAAGGTTGGGTTCGTTGAGCGTGGTGGCATAGGCGATGCCGCCCGCCAGATGGCGCGCGGCCCGGTCGCAATAGCGGGCGAACAAGGCGGGCGCATCATCGCCATGCCATCCACCCAGCGCGGCGAACCAAAGTGGCGTGGTGAAATGGTTGAAAGTGACGACCGGGGTAAGGCCGCGCGCATGGCAGCCGTCGATCATCGCCTTATAATGGTCGAGCATGGCGAGGGAAAACAGACCCTGCTCCGGCTCGATCCGCGCCCATTCCAGGCTGAAGCGATAGGTGTTGAGGCCCAGGCTTTTGACCAGATCGAGATCCTGTTCCCACAGCAGGAAACTGTTGGCCGCATCGCCCGAGGGTTCGGCATAGACGGTAGGTTTCATATGTTCGAGAAACCACACGTCCGAGGAAGTGTTGTTCCCCTCGACCTGATGCGCGGCGGTGGCCGCTCCCCAGAGGAAGCCTTTGGGGAAAACGGGGTTGAACGGCTTGCCCTTGCCTGCGGCGTGCAGGGCCATGGGAGCAGCGGAAAGGGCGACAGTCGCGCCCAACATGGCCCTGCGGTCGATCACAGGCTGATCACCTTCTCGTCATTGTTGAAGGACGGGAAAGGCATATAGGAAATGCGCAGGCGCTGTTGCAGCGAGAGCTTGTGCTCGCCCGCCGGAAAGCCGCCGGGCAGCGCCACGGTTATCGTCGCGGGGGCGCCAAAGGGCCAGCGGCGGTCAAAGGCCGTCTCCATCTCGTCCAGCGTCAGCGGGCCTTCGCCTTCGTCAAACGTGATCGCCTCGCGGGGGAGCGCCTCGCCGTCGATCGAGACTTTCAGATCCTCGATCATCGAAAGGCCAAGACCGCGATAATAGCCCAGCTTGGTGGTGAAGGAGAAACCGGTGGGCGCATCGGCCGGGCCGGTGTTGGCAACAGTGGCGGGGTCGATGATATATTTGTCAAACATGGTTTTATTCCTTGATGATGCCGCGCGTGCGCAGCCAGCGGCGCATCACGTCCAGCCAGCCTTCGGTGGGCGTGCCCGGCGCGCCGGGGCCAAAGCCGTGGTCGCCGGAGGAAAAGAGGTGAAACTCGACGGATTTGCCCGCCGCGCGATAGGAATCGATCAGCTTTGGCCCGCCCGCCCGCGCCAGCAGAAAGTCATCGGCCGCAATCGCCACGAACATCGGCGGGGCATTGTCGGGCACTTTCATCGCCGCCATATTGGGATAGATCGGGGCGACAAAGGCGGGCATATCGGCGCCTGCCTTTTCCACCACGCTGCGGGTCAGAAAACCGCCAGCGGAAAAGCCCATGAAGCCGATGCGCGCCGGGTCCACGCCCCATTGCCCGGCATGGCCGCGCACATAGCGCAAGGCCGCCAGCCCATCGGCCAGCGCCTCGGGCGGGGTGTCCTCGGGCGGGCTGGCCATGGCGACCTTTTCGCCGCGGATCGCACGGGTCAACTGGTCGGCAAATTCAGCCTGCGAGGCAGGGGTGGGCAGCACGCGATATTTCAGCACGAAAGCGGCAATGCCGTGATCGGCGAAATAGCGGGCGATCTGCCAGCCTTCCTTTTCGATGGCCAGACCGAGGAAGCCACCGCCCGGCGCGACAATCACCGCTGCGCCGGTTCCCTTGCCCTTGGGCAGGAAGGGCGTGATCGTCGGGCGCGTGACATTGCGCACCGCGATCAGGCCGTTGTCGCGGTGCCAGACCTCGCGGTCGGGCGCATCGGCGTTGAGCGTGATGGCGCCTGCTTGCGCGGGGGCGGGGATCGTCTCGCGGCTGGGCCCCGGCATCTGAGCATGAGCCGCAGGGGCCAGAACCAACGTCAACGCCAACGGGGCAAGGGCGAGCGCGCGCCTCATGCCGCTTCAGCTTGCGCGATCAGGCGTTCGAACATCACATGCTGACGGCGCACCTGTTCGCGGCTGTCCACCTCATGCACGTCCTGAATCCAGCGATTGCCTTCATATTCGGAGGATAAAGTGCCTTCCCATCCAGCCTTGACCAGCGCCGGGATCACCTCGTCATAGGCGATGGCAGGGTCCGTGCAATCCTCGTTCATTTCATAGAACTTGGCCTGAATATGGCGGAAATAGGGAGCGTAATCGCCGATCCGCCTGGGGTTGGCATAGGGAGCGTGGCGCAGGGTTTCGGCCATGGCCACCTCGGCCTTGTTGCCCTGCATCTTCACCGCGACTTCGAAGATCGTGTATTCGCACATCACCTTCTGTTCGTGCTGATCGACGATGAATTGCGTGACTTCGGGGCGGGCGCCCTGGCGTTCGAAACGGGCGCGGAAAGCGGGCGGATAATGCTTCATGAAGATACCCATGTCGGGCAGGATACCCAGATGCTTCGTGCCCAGACGGTCGGCCACCTCGATCGTGCGCAGGATCCATGCATGCTCCAGATGCCACGGCGCATGGACCTCGACGCCCATATGCACGTCCAGCTTTTCCGCCATCGGCACACATTTTTCGAGAATGTCGGGGCGCACGAAGATCAGGATGCGCATGTTCCTGATGCCAAGGCGGTTGCACAGGATCAGGTCGCGGTGGATGCTTTCGACCTGCTCCTCGTCCGTCATCAGGCGGTCCTTGCGGCGCTTGGTGTCGAGGAACATGTCATAGCAGGTGAAATGCGCGCCGTGGCGGGCCAGCATATCGCGCCATTCGTCAACTTGGCGGTCGCTGATGTTGGGGAAGGTCGGCATATTCTGTTCGGGCAGGATTTCGATGCCCGGCGCGCCGATGCTGGCGCCAAAGGCCACGCAATCCTCGACGGTCATTTTGCCGAGGAACATCTCTTCCTGAAAGCTGTAGAGGCTGACGCCCCGTTTGATCTTCGATGTCATGATTTTACGCTCCGGTGGGGGCTTTTTCGCGCCCCGAAACAACGATCAGCACCAGAATGGCGCAGACGAGGCCAAACACCCCCGCCGCCACAAAGGCGCCCTGCATATGGCCGAAATGTTCGCGCAGCAGGCTGACCAGCAGCGGCGAGGAGAATTGGCCGAAGAAAAAGCACGCGGTCCAGATGCCCATGCCCCGCCCGCGATGGGCAAAGGGCAGATGGCTTTGCGCCCATGCCACAAGGCAGGGCACGGCCATGCCCGCGCCGGTCTGCTGAATGGCCATGCCCACGACCATGCCGCGCCAGTCATGGATCAGCCCGATGGTGACCAGCCCCGCCCCCAGCAGCGCAAAGAGCGAGAACAATTGCCAGCGCGGCCCCATCTTGCCGGTGAACCAAAACACGCCCGCGCCCACCATCACGAACAGGCTGGGGATGCTGGTCATGCGGCCGATGGCGGCGGGATCCTTCACCCCGATTTCCTGCCACACGATGCCGCCATTGATGATGAACACGTAATAAAGCGCGCTGCCCAGCAGGGTGACGCCCGCATAGGTCAGCACATTGCGCCATGGGAAAGGTTCCGCTCCCTCGTCCATGCCCAGCATCTTGCGGGCGGTGGCATCACTGGCCGGTTCATAAAGAAACGCCGCGCTGGCGAGGAAGGCGGGAAAGCCGACGGCATAGACGAGGAAGATCCCGTTCCATTGCACCGCCGTCAGATAGCCCGACAGAAAGATCACCGCGCTGCCCAGAAATGGTCCGGCAAGGCCCTGAATGGTCAGCCAGAAGCGGCGGTCCTTCTCGTCCCAATAATCGCCCACCAGCGTGTTGAGCGTGGTCAGGATCGCAGCCTCGGCCACGCCAAGGGCAAGGCGCGAGACATAGATCTGGTCAATCGAGTCGAGGAAGAAGGGCGCCACCCCTACAAAGCCGTAAAGCGCGGTGGACACCAGCAGCAGCCTGCGTCGCCCGAAACGGTCGACCAGCAGCCCGGCAATCAGTGCCAGCAGGGCAATCGTCAGCCCCGGCGCGGACACCATGGCGGGCACTTTGGCGATGGCGGCCGGATCGCGCGCGGCGAAATGTTCGATGATCGCGGGCACGGCCGGAAACATCGAAACGATCGCCACGATGGGCAAAAAGGCCACTGTGACCAGCGTTATGCCCTGCGCAGGACCCGCCTTGCGCGGGGCGATGGATTGGACGCTCAAGACTCTCTCCCGATTGCGGCTTGGCATAGGGTTGCCGCAGACTTTAATTAGAACTCTTGTTCTGAAAGTTAGAGCGGAGCGCAGCGCCTTGTCAAGATCGTCCGCCAGATTGGCGAAGCGCGGAACGCAAAATTCCGCAGGCTTGGGGTGCGACTCCGGCACCGGCGGCGGCATCGGATCGGTGCATCAACAGGATCTATGAAACAGCCTATATTGCCATCAATGATTCGTTGCAAAAAAGCATCTAAGCCACCAAAATTGCCGCAAATGCGCCATTTCAGAGCAGACGCGGTGATAATCATTCTCGGCCATCTTGCATCACCGCGCTCTATTGGTTTTTCGGGCAAAATTGGCCCCACGGGGCCTCAGGCGGGCTGCGGATCGGGCGCGCTGGCGGCGCGTTTGTTGCCTGTCTGCAACGCGGCCCTTTGCGAACCATATTGACAGGGGATCGGAACGCTCATTATCTAGAACAAGAGTTTTAATTTTGCAAAAAGCCGAATGCCTCTTCGGCCATCTGGGAGAATTGCCATGAACCGCGGTCTTGCCGCAGCGCTTTGCGCATCCGTCAGCCTTTTCGCCATGCCCGCCCATGCCGCGGATCAGGCGCCCGCCGGCGATTCGGCCAAGACCGGCGGCCTTTCCGAAATCGTCGTCACCGCCAGCCGCGTGGAAACCACCTCGCAAAAGACGCCCATTGCGCTGACCGTCTATTCGGGCGCCGATCTGGCGGCCAAGGGCGTGACGAACATGCAGGCCCTGTCCAGCATCGACGCCAGCCTGAACATCACCACCAGCACGGGCGCGGCCTATGTCGCGGTGCGCGGCATCGCGTCCACCGACGTGACCGAAACCGGCGACCCTTCGGTGCCGATCGCGCGCGATGGTTTCTACACCAACCGCTCGTTCAACATTCAGTCCTCGATGTATGACGTGGCCCGCGTCGAAGTGCTCAAAGGTCCGCAAGGCACGCTCAACGGGCGCAATTCAACTGGCGGCCTTGTCTCGATCATCACCAACCGCCCGAATGCCAAGACCGGCGGCTATGTCACCCTCGGCACCGGCAATTACAATGCGTTCGACGCCGATGCGGGCGTGAACATTGCCGTTTCCGACCGGTTTCAGGTGCGCGCTTCGGGCACCTATCATTCGCATGACGGCTATCGCAACCTGACCGGCCTCTACAACGGCGCCGCGCTGCGCGGCGACGATCAGAAGGTCGGCTCGGGCCGTTTCCAGGCCGCGTGGAAGCCGGTGGACGGGCTCAAGCTCTGGGCCTCATATCAGCATGACGAGGTCGACAATGTCGGCGACGTGACGATGGATTCGGCCATCGGCGTGCGCCCCGATTTCGGCAATGCCAAGAGCTTTGCCAACACCGCCCCCTCCTCCACCAAGCTGACCGGCGACCGCGTGCGTTGGGAAGCGGTGTATGACGCGCTGCCCGCCGGGCTCTCGCTGATCTACTCGGGCGGCTATGACAAGAGCAGCTTCCGCCGCCACACCGATGCCACCGGGCCGGTCTATCCGGCCGTGCGCCAGTTCATCCAGGGCGAAGACCCCACCACCTGGAACCACGAAGTGCGCCTGTCGAACAATGCGAACAGCCGCGTGTTCTTCCAGCTTGGCTGGTTCAACTTCAAGGAAACCAATGTCATCAATTCGGGCCTGTACAATGTGCAGATGACCGGATTGTTCGCTCCGGGCGGGCCGCTCTCGGCGCTGGGCCAGCCGGGCGTCTATGGCATCAAGTTCGATTATAACATCGCCACCAAGTCGAACGCCGTCTTCGGCCAGATCGCCTATCGCGTGAATGATCAGATCAAGATCACGCTGGGCGCGCGCAACACCTGGGACAGCAAGTTCCGCACCGGCAATGCCGTGCTCTTCCTGCCCGCGCTGGGCAGCCCCTTTGCGCCGGGCCTGACGCTCACCACGCCGGGCAACGGCAATATGAGCACCAGCCAGCCGACCTATCACATCGGCGTCGACTATCAGGTCACGCCGACCAGCCTGCTCTATGCCAAGTTCGACACCGGCTATAAGGCGGGCGGGTTCAACTCGAACGGCTCGGCGGCCTCGGTGGCCTATGCGCCCGAAAAGCTCTCGGCATGGGAAATCGGCTCGAAGAACCGCTTCTTTGGCAACAATCTGCAGGTGAACGCGGCGGCCTTCTACTTCGACTATCGCGGCTATCAGGCCTCGCGCAGCACCGACGCGCTCTCGGGCGGCTCGGGCATTTTCAACGTGGGTTCGGCCAAGATCATGGGCGCCGAACTGCAGACCGTCGCGCTGGTTCAGGGCTTCCGCCTCGACAGCAACATCGCGCTGCTGCACACCGAATTCGGCAAGGGCATCACGGTGCTCGACGGCGCGGGCAACAACCGCGACATCAGCGGCCACCGCCTGCCCAACGCGCCCGATTTCGTCGCCACCTTTGGCGTGGAGCGCCCGATCGAGGCCGGTTTCGGCACGTTCACCCCGCGCATCGACGGCAAATATTCGGCCGCCTTCTACTATGACGTGTTCAACGATGCCGACACGCGTTCGGGCGCCTATGTGACGGGCAATGCCTCGATCAACTTCAAGCCCGCCAAGGGCAATTGGCAGATCGACGCCTTCATCCGCAACTTCACCGACAAGGTGGTGCTGGCCTATGGCGCGCGCAATTATGTGGCGGGCAAGAACACCTATCAGTTCCAGCCGCCGCGCACTTTTGGCGTGCGCGCCAGCCTGAAGTTCTGATGGATCGGCAATTCTGATCTCTCCGATGGCGGGGCGGGCATGCATGTCCGCCCCGCTTTCATTATTATCGATTCTGATCTATCGCCCTTCCCATAAGCAGAGGAACGGCATACCATGCGCTTCAAACAGCTCGACCTGAACCTGCTGGTGGTTTTCTCCGCCCTGATGGAAACGCGCAGCGTCACCCGTACCGCCGAACGCCTCGGCCTCACGCAACCGGCCGCCAGCGCCTCGCTGCGCCGGTTGCGCGCCTATTTCGGTGATGAACTGCTGGTGCAGGTGGGCAAGCGGATGCACCCTACGCCCTTTGCCGAGTCCCTGTACCCCCAGATCCAGCGCAGCCTGCAAAGCGTCGAACAGGCCATCGCCACCCCCGCCGGTTTCGATCCGGCCACCTCCACGCGACGGTTCCGCATCAATGCTTCGGATTATGTGATGGTCGCGGTGCTGGTCGCTCTGGCGCAGCGCGTGGCCGCCGCCGCACCGCAGATCCAGTTGGAGGTGATGCAGCCCACCGAGCGCAATGCCGACGATCTGGAGGGCGGCAAGATTGATCTGCTGATCGCACCCGAACAATTGCTGGCGCCCTGGCATCCTTCTGAATTCCTTTATGAAGAAGAGCAGGTCGTGGTCGGCTGGGCGGGCAATCCGATCTTTGCCTCGGGGCTGAGCGCAGATGAATTCTTTGCCGCCGGCCATGTCGGCGTGGCGCTGGGCACGCGCCGCGCGGCCACCTTTGCCGACACGCAACTCGCCCGCATGGGGCGACAGCGGCGGATCGACATTGAGGTCGCCTCCTTTGCCAGCGTGCCGTGGTTTCTGCAAAACACGATGCGGCTTGCCGTCTTGCACAAACGTCTTGTGCGCGCGATGATGCCGCAATTCGATCTGGCCTTTGCGCCCATGCCCTTCCCCTTCCCCCGCCTGCGCGAAATGGCGCAGTTTCACGAGGCGCGGCGTGATGATGCGGGGCTGGTCTGGCTGCGAGAGCAATTGCGATTGGCGGCCCAGACTACATCATAAAAAAAATTTATGGACATTGATCCAGACAATGACTTTTACAGATTGGCCCGCACGCGGGTAAATATCCCCATCAACGCGCCCCACGCGGCGCATGGGGAGAGCATATGCGCCAGCACTTTGGCGCCGCGCACGAGGCGCGGCCATGAACAATCTCGACATTCTCGTCATCGGCGGCGGGATAGGCGGCCTGACCAGCGCGATTGCCTTGTGCAAGGCAGGCCATAGCGTCACCGTCATCGAACGCGACCCCAACTGGTCGGTTTACGGCGTCGGCATCATCCAGCAATCGAACGTGCTGTCGGCCGCCCGGCAACTGGGCATTCTCGAAGGCTATCTGGCCTCGGGCGTGGGCTTTGACGCGGTTGAAATCTATCTGCCCCATGGGCAAAAGATCGCGCGCATTCCCGGCCACCCGGTCGCCCCCGGCCTGCCCGCCAATATGGGCATCGGCCGCCCCGCGCTCCACAAGCTGCTGGGCGATGCGGCCAAGGATGCGGGCGCGCAGATCCATCTTGGCATCACCGCGCAGTCGATCGAAGACACCGGCGATGCCGTCAACGTCACCTTCTCGGACGGCAGCACGGGCACCTATGCCATCGCAATCGGCGCGGACGGCGTCTATTCGCAAACGCGCCAGACCATCATGCCCGACGCGCCCAAGCCGCAATTCACTGGCCAAGCCGTGTGGCGCTACAACTTCCCGCGCCCGGCCGATCTGGACGCGCTGCATGTCTATAACGGCCCGACCGGCGTGGGCCTCGTGCCGATCAGCGAGACGCTGATGTATATGTATGTGACCACGCCCGAGCCGGACAATCCGTGGTATCCCAAGGAAGGCATCGCGGCCGTCATGCGCGGCAAGCTGGCCGGAACCGCGCCCGCCATTCAGGCGCTGGCGCAGCAGATCACCGATGACGAAGGCGTGGTCTATCGCCCGCTCGAAGGCATGATGCTCTATGGCGACTGGCACGTGGGCCGGGTCGTGCTGATCGGCGATGCCGTCCATGCCACCACGCCGCATCTGGGCCAGGGTGCGGGCATGGCGGTGGAGGACAGCATCGTGCTGGCCGACGAAATCGCCAAGGCCGCAACGCCGGAGGAAGCCTTCGCCGCCTTCCGCAATCGCCGCTTTGAACGCTGCCGGTTCATCGTCGAGAAGAGCCTCGAGATCTGCCACGGCCAGATCGGCAAAGGCCCGCCCGTCGACAATGCCAAGGCGACGCAGGAAATGTTCGCCGTCGTCTCGCAGCCCATCTGATCCAAGGAACACAAGAATGAGCCGAGTTACCGAAATCCGCTATGTGGGCTATGGCGTCACCGATCTGGACGCCGAGGCCGCCTTTTACACCGATGTCTGGGGTCTGGAGCCGGTGGCTTCGAGCGACGGAATGCGCTGGTTCAAGGCGCAGGGCCATGACGAGCATCACGTGGTCCGCCTGCGCGCGGCAGAGGAAAACCGTGTCGATGTCATCGCCCTGTCGGCCGATACGCGCGCCGATGTTGATGCCCTGGCCGCCAAAGTCGAGGCCGCAGGCGGCCAGATCGTCCACGCCCCGCGCGAGCTGACCACACCGGGCGGCGGCTATGGCTTCCGCTTCTTCAGCCCGGACGGGCTCCAGATGGAAATCAGCGCCGATGTGGCGCGCGGCGAAAAGCGCGAGATCGCACGCTGGGAAGGCGTGCCCGTCAAGATCAGCCATATCGTGCTGCATTCGCCCAACCACAAGGCGCTGGTCGCGTGGTTCTGCGATGTGCTGGGCTTCAAGGTTTCGGACTGGCTGGGCGACTTCATGTGCTTCCTGCGCTGCAACAATGCCCATCACCGCTTTGCCATCCTGCCGGGGCCTGCCTGCCTCAACCATGTCGCCTATGACATGGAAGGCGTCGACGGCATGATGCGCGGCGGCCACCGCCTGAAGCAGAAGGGCTTTGACATCCGCTGGGGTCCGGGCCGTCACACGGCGGGCGACAACACGTTCTCCTATTTCGTCACGCCGGGCGGTTTCGTCACCGAATATACCGCCGAGCTGGAAGAAGTGGACTTCGAAACCCGCGAAGCCACCGTCTATACGCCCGCACCGATGGTCATGGACCAGTGGGGCATTGGCGTGGGCGGACCGCAGACCATGCCGCATCCGCATGAAAACGCGGGTCTCTTTGTGGCGGTCGACGCATAATGCGCGGGCGCGTCCTGCTGGCTGTCGCGTTGGCGCTTGCCCCGGCGGCGCAGGCGCGCCCCGCTTCAACCACCGAGCGCAATCGCGCCATCATGGCCGATTTCGCGCATAAGTTTTACGATCTGCGCGATGTGCGCGGGGCGTTCATGGATCATGTCGCCCCCGATTACATCCAGCACAACCCCGGCATCGCCGATGGCCGCGAGGCCGCCATCGCCGCCCTGGAACCGATGTTCACCCGCCCCGGATCGCGCTTTGTCATCAAGCGCATTCTGGTCGACGGGGATCAGGCGGTGATCCACCTGCATGGCCGCACCGGGCCGGAAGGTGAAGGCGGCACGGTGGCCGATTTCTACCGGCTGAAGAATGGCCGGATCGTCGAGCATTGGGACGTCTTGCAGCCCATTCAGACCAAGACCGTCAACCCGCATCCCTATTTCTGAACGGAACCCCCATCGTGGCGCTTTATTCCCCCTTTCCCAACTATATCTGGAACCTGTCGGTCGCCATCGCTCTGGAAAGCGGCGGGCAGATCGGCGAGATCGTCGATATGTGCCAGCCGATCATCGATGCCGCCGCCGGTGGTGGCGATGCCGGAACCCCGGCCTTCATGAAGCAATGGGCCGCGATGGGTGACAGGCTGGTGGAGCTGGCCGCCGAGGATGAGGCCAAGGGCCGCGGCTTTTCGGCCAGCGCCAAGCTGGAGCGCGCCTCGCTCTATCTCTTCGTGGCCGAACGTATGCAGGGCCATGGCGCGCCGGGCCGCAAGGAAACCTATGCCAAGGCGATGGCCACTTTCGAGAAATCGACGAAGCTGGGCAAGATCAACCGTGAACGCGTGGAAATCCCGCTGAGCACCGGCACGATGCCCGCGCTTTACACCCGCGGCGAAGGCGAAGGCCCGCGCCCGGTGGTCGTCTATTGCAACGGTCTGGATAGCTGCAAGGAGCTGCTCTACTGGAGCCGCCTGCCCGAGGCGCTGGCCAAGCGCGGTATTTCAACCCTCTGCGTCGATCAGCCCGGCAGCGGCGAGGCGCTGCGCCTGCAAGGTCTGCCCGTCGATCCGCACAGCGAGAATTGGGCGAGCAAGGCGGTGGACTGGCTGGAGATCCGGAGCGACGTGGACCCCAAGCGCATCGGCATGACCGGCATTTCGCTGGGCGGCCATTTTGCCCCGCGCGCGGTGGCCTATGAACCGCGCTTTGCCTCGGGCGCCTGCTGGGGCGCCAACCACAACTGGCGCGAGGTGCAGGACAAGCGCATGAAGCGCGAGGGCGAAAACCCGGTCCCGCATTACTGGGCGCATGTGATGTGGGCCTTTGGCGCGGAAACGATGGAGGAATTCCTTCAAAAGTCCGAAGCCATGAACCTCAACGGCCATATGGGCGGGGTGCGCGTGCCCTTCCTGGTCACACACGGCGCCGATGATCGGCAGATCAGCGTTTCCTATGCCCACGATTGCTACGATCAATTGGTCAACAGCCCCCGGCGTGAGCTAAAGATTTTCACCGCCCGCGAAGGCGGGGTGGAACATGTAGGCGCCGACAACATGGCCTATGGCCGTGATTACATCGCCGACTGGTTCGCCGAAACGCTGGGAGGATATACCGCATGAGCCGCCGTTTTATCGACCTGTCGATCACGCTGTGCAACGATGTGATCACCGATCCGCCGTTCCTGAAGCCGGAAATCACCTATCAGGTGCACAGCGAGACCCTGCCTGAACTGGGCCATTTCTTCCCCGGCATCACTGCCGAGCAGACCCCCGACGGGGCCGGTTTCGCCGCCGCCGAATGGGTCCGCCTGACCACGCATTCGGGGACGCATCTGGACGCGCCCTATCATTTCCACCCCACGATGGACGCCGCCAGCGGCGAAGCCAAGCGCTCGCTGACAATCGACGAAATCCCGCTGGAATGGTGTTTCCAGCGCGGGGTGAAGCTCGACTTTCGCCACCTGCCGGACGGCTATGTTGTGACGGCGCAGGATGTCGAGGACGAGTTGAACCGCATCGGGCATGAATTGCAGCCGCTCGACATCGTGCTGGTCAATACGGCCGCGGGCATGGCGGTGGGCAACCCCAACTATGTCAACATCGGCTGCGGCATGGGCTATGAGGCGACGATGTATCTGACAACGCGCGGCGTGCGCGTAACGGGCACCGATGCGTGGAGCTGGGACGCGCCCTTTGCCCTGACGGCGGAAAAGGTGGCGCAAACCGGCGACACCTCGCTCATCTGGGAAGGGCACAAGGCCGGGCGCGATATCGGCTATTGCCATCTGGAAAAGCTGCATAATCTTGAGGCCCTGCCCCCGCATGGCTTCACCGTTTCCTGCTTCCCCCACAAGATCAAGGGCGCATCCGCAGGCTGGACCCGCGCCGTGGCCATCATCGAGGAATAATCATGCGTCTGGCAACTTTGCGTAACGGACGCCCCGATGGCGAACTGGTTGTGGTTTCCGCCGATGGCGCGCGCTATCTCTCCGCGCCGGGGTTGAATCTGATCTCGGCCATCGCCGATTGGGATGCCGCGCTGCCCATGCTCGGACGGCTCTCGGCCCTGCTGGAAACGGGCGCGGGCGGGGTGCTGGACCCGCCGCGGATCATGGCCCCCATGCCGCGTTCGTGGCAATGGCTCGATGGTTCGGCCTTTGCCACCCATGGCGAATTGATGCAGATCGCCTTCAACTCGCCCCCGCACGATACCGATCGCCCCCTTATGTATCAGGGCGTTTCGGACCGGTTTTACGGCCCCCATGACGCCATCCCCCTGCCATCCGAGGCGGACGGGATTGACTTTGAGGGCGAGTTCGGCGTGATCGTCGATGCCGTCCCCATGGGCGTAACGCCCGAGGCGGCGGCGGGCCATATCAAGCTGCTGGTCCAGATCAACGACTGGTCCTTGCGCGCGATTGCGCCGGTGGAAATGAAAACCGGCTTTGGCTGGATTCAGGCCAAGCCGCCATGCTCGATGGCCCCCTTTGCCGTGACGCCCGATGAATTGGGCGCGGATTGGGCCAACGGGCGAATCGGCGCGGACCTTTCCGTCACATGGAATGGTGAGCGTTTCGGCCTCGTGCGCGGCGACCAGATGAGTTTTTCCTTCCCCGAACTCATCGCCCATGCCGCGCACAGCCGCGACCTTGTGGCGGGCACGATCATCGGGTCGGGCACGGTGTCGAATGCCGAATATGCCGCGCGCGGTTCGGCCTGCATTTCCGAACGCCGCGCCATCGAGATGATTGCCGACGGCAAGCCGACCACCAGCTTCATGCATTTTGGCGATACCATCCGCATGGAGGCGATCAGCAGCACCGGCGCCAAACCCTTTGGCGCCATCGATCAAAAGGTCGTGCAGGCCGGTTAAGCGATAATCAGCCGCACCCCCGCGCCGCGCACGATCTCGGCCTGCGCGGGGGTGATGCCTTCATCGGTAATCAGCACATCCACCTCATCCAGCCCGCAGACGATCACGCCCGAGGATGAGGCAAACTTGCTGGAATCGACCAGCAGGATCACCTGTTCGGCCCGGTCCACCAACCGGCGCTCGGCGGCAACCAGAATGATGTCATGCTGCATCACGCCCTGCTGGCCCACGGCGGCGGCGCCCATGAACAATTTGGGCGCGTGGAAGCGCGGCATCGAATCCTCGCCCGCCGGAGCCAGGATGATGTTCTGTTCACGAAACACGCTGCCCGAGGGGACGAGGATGCGCGTACCCTTCTGCGGCAGCAGGCCGTTGACAATATGGAGCGAATTGGTCAGCACCTGAAGGTCGAGCCCGTCGAGATGCGGGCACATCTGGACCGTGGTGCTGCCCCCGTCGATCATAATGCCCTCGCCCGGTTCGCACAGGGCGGCGGCGGCCCGGCCAATCGCCTGTTTGGCGGCAAGATTGATCGTGATCGACTGATCAAACGGCGTGCCCAGCAAGGCGGCGCGTGACGGCTCGCCCTCCTCAGCCTCGCTCAGCTTGGCCCCGCCATGCACGCGCTGCAACAGGCCCTCGGCCTCCATCCGCGTCAGATCGCGGCGGATCGTGGCGGGCGAGGCGTCGAGGCGGCTTTCCAGATCGCGATAGGACACGAAGCCGGATGGGGCCAGCGCTTCGAGAATCAGCCTTTCGCGTTCGGTTGCATGCATGAATTGTGTCGCCCCATCCCCAGTCGCGGTTTCAGCCCGTCGCTTTTGCCCGAACCGACAGTCTATGCCGTCAAATTCGCGCAAAAGCCATCATACTATCATCCGGCGGCCAACATATTCCCGCCGCCGATCACCACGGTCGCCCCGATCAACAGGCCGATCCCGCTCCACACCAGCGTGCGCGTGCGCACCGAGGTGCCCAGCCATTCCTTGAGCGCAAAGCCCCAGAGCGTGGAGAACAGGATGATGCTAGCCATATGCAGCGTCCAGCTTGAGAAGCCGTATTTGCCCATCTGGCTTTCGCCCATGGTGTAGAAGAAGAACTGGCCATACCACAGCGTGCCGCCCAGCGCCGCCAGCAGCCAGTTGCGCAGCAAGGGCGCACGCGGCTGGGCCAAGTCATTGGACGCGCCGAAGAATTGCCCAAGGCTGCGGTTCTTGACGATCAGATAGGCGCACCACAAAGCATTGGTGGTCAGCCCGCCCAACAGCACGACGCACAGCACCGGCAGGCCCTGCGAAAGCGGATCGGTCCCGGCCGCCAGCGTCAGATCACGGACCGGCTGACCCGCGTCCAGACCCCATGCGAAACAGCCCGACATCACGCCCGAGAAGGTTGCGATCGCCAGACCCTTTTTCAGGTCAAACTCGGCCACCGCCTCGCCCGAGGACACTTCGCGCGATTTGGCCGCGCCCCCGCGCGCCACGATGACAATGCCCACCAGCGTGATGACAATGCCCAGCAAGGTCAGTTGCCCGCTGGTCTTGGCCGCGATTTCGCCCATCGTACCGTGAAAGATCGGCGGCCCCAGCGTGCCGATCACCGTGGTCAGCCCCAGCGCCACCGCCATGCCCAGCGACAGGCCCAGATAGCGCATGGTCAGGCCAAAGGTCAGCCCGCCAAAACCCCACATCACACCCCAGAACCAGCACCACGCCAGCGTTTCTCGCGGCGTGGCGCTCAGCACGCCGATCAGGTCATTGGTGCGCAGCGAGGCGAACAGCCACGGCGCGATCAGCCAGCTGAACAACCCGCCCGCCAGCCAGAACACTTCCCAGTTCCACGAACGGATGCGCCGATAGGGCACATAGAAACTGGCCGAGGAAAAACCCCCGATCCAGTGAAACACCACGCCCAGCGCCGGATTAGGCACCATGAGCCTCTCTCCCAACTTGTTGTTTACGCGAGAATGTCGCGGTTGATTTGTGAAATATCGGTGCAGCCCGTCAGCGCCATGGCGACGCGCATTTCGGCGGTGATGATGTCGAGCATTTTCGACACGCCCGCCTCGCCCTGCGCGGCCAGAGCATAGGACCAAGCCCGGCCCAGCAGCACGCCCTTGGCGCCCAGCGCCAGCATCCTCACCACGTCCAGCCCCGAGCGCACCCCGCCATCGGCCAGCACGGTCAGATCATCGCCCACCGCATCGGCAATCGGCGGCAGTGCGCGCGCGCTGGACAGCACGCCATCCAATTGCCGCCCGCCATGGTTCGACACGACGATGCCATCGGCGCCCAGCTTGGCCGCTTCCCTGGCGTCCTCAGGGTCAAGGATGCCCTTGATGATCAAAGGCCCCTTCCATTCGCTGCGGATGAAATCGAGGTCGCGCCAGTTGATGCTGGGGTCGAAATTGTTACGCATCCAAGCAAAGAAATCCTCGATGCCGGTATTGCCTTTCAGCACCGGGGCGACATTGCCCAGATGATGCGGGCGGCCAAACAGGCCGACATCCCACGCCCATTCGGGCCGCACCATGGCCTGAGCCACGCGCCACGCCGCGCCTTTCAACCCGCCGCTGCCCGCCAAACCGGTGTGGTAATCGCGGTAACGGCTGCCGGGCACGGGCATGTCGACGGTGAAGACCAGCGCGCTGCATTGCGCCTCGACGGCTTGGGCCAGCAGGTCCTTCATGAAGGCGCGGTCGCGGATCATGTAGAGCTGGAACCAGAAAGGCTTGGTCGCCGCCGCCGACACTTCGGGCAGCGCGCAGGCCGAGACGGTGGAAAGCGTGAAGGGAATATCCGCCTTGTTGGCCGCACGCACCGCCTGGGCCTCGCCCCGCCGCGCGTTCAGGCCCGCAAGGCCCACCGGGGCCAGCGCCACCGGCAAAGCCTGCTTCACCCCGAACAGCGTGGTCGACATGTCGATCTTCGACACATCGCGCAAAACCCGCTGGCGCAGCGCCAGATGGGCCAGATCCTCGGCATTCTTGCGCAAGGTCACTTCGCCGTAACTGCCCCCGTCCATATATTCGAACAGGAAGCGCGGCAGGCGGCGGCGGGCAGCCTCACGGAAATCGGCGACAGAAGCGATAATCATCAATGACTCTCCAGCCGGGCCAGCCAGCGGTTGCGATAGGTGCCGAGATCGGCGTCCAGCGGCTCGATCCTGCGCAATTCGCCCTCGGGCATCAGCGCGGGATCGATCAGGCGGATCGCGCCGAAACTGACATCATTATGCGCGCTGCCAACAAAAACCTGTGTCTTGGGGCGCAGCGCGGCCAGCGCGCGGACAAAGACCTCCGCCTCGGCAAAGCGGCCCTCGACCAGCAGGCGTTCGTCGGATCCGATCAGATCGAGCGCCTGATCGGCCACCAGCGCGGCATAGAGGCAGGCCCCGGCGCGGCGTTCGTACCAGTCGTCGGGTTGGTTGACCCAGCCGCCTTGCCCATCGGGATAAGGCCCGCAGCCGGGGGCCAGCGTGGGCATATGCATTGCACCCGACGCCAGCACGGCGGGGACAGCGGCCAGCAGCAAAGGCTGATCGGGCTTGATATCCACCCGGCGGGTGTCGATCTCGATCAGCGCCTCGATCTCACGCCCGCCCATGAAACGCGCCGAAGGAACCGGCCGCCCATAGGCATCGACATTGACCAGACAATCGCGCGCCTCGGGCAGGTCGGCCGTGGCAATGGGCGAGGCGGGCAGGCGCATGGCGATGAACCATGTGCCGGTGGACAGGACGGTTGCCTCGTTACGGGCGATTTCCGTGAAACCACGCGCCGCCATCAGCGCCGCATTGGAATCATGCAGACCCGCCAGCACCTTGACCGTCGCGGGCAGGCTCGTGGCCGCAGCCAGCGCCGGGCTGATCGTGCCCAGCACATCGCCGGCCTTCACGACCGAGGCGAAACGCCGATCCCAGCCCCGCCCCTTGGCCAGATCGGACCAGTCGCCCGCATCTGGGCTCCACAGGTCGGAATGGCAGCCCAGCGAGGTGACCTCGCTGACCGCCACGCCCGAAAGCCACCATGCCCAATATTGCGCCCATGGCACCAGCGTGGCGCGCGCCATCGCATCGGGATAGAGCTCACCAGCCCACCAGACATGGGCGCCGAAATTCAGCCCCTGTGGCAGGGCAGGCGATCCGGTCTGCGCAAAAGGCGAGCGGGCGGCGCGATAGGCGTCCATCGTGGCCTGCGGCGGGGCGGCCTCGTAATCGATGGGGGCAAAGGCCAATGCGCCATCAAGGATCGCGGCAAAGCCTGCGCCATGCCCCACCGGCACGATATATTCGACGCCGCTGTCTGCATGGCCGCGCAGCACGCCCGTGGCCCAATCGGCAATGCCCGCCGCATCAAGGCGCGCAATGCCGCCTTCCTCGCATTTCGCATTGGGGCGCACCTGACGGTCCAGCAATTGCCCCTCACGCGACCACAGGGTGATCTTCGACATCGTCTTGCCGATGTCGATCACAATGGCCCAACCTTTTGGAGCCCAACCCCGATGCTCAGAAACCTGTGTCAGAACGCTCTCCCTGTCGCGCCCGATAGCGCCTTATTCCGGTTCGCGCCGCAAGCGCGAAATCATGCTGCATGTGCGAAATTGATCGTTTGATTGATCGTTTATGATTGTTGAATATCGAATCTGATTGCCAAAGGAAAGCAGATTCGTTAGGAGGCCGATCAAACAGACCCCCATGGGAGCATATCTGCGTGACAAACTCCGCGATTCCTTTTGCCGTCCCCACCAGCCGCTGGGACGATGCCTACGCCGCCACCCTCAGCCCCGAAGAACTGCTGCTCTATCGCTCCAACCTGCTGGGCAGCGATCTGACCGTTACCAATTTCGGCGGCGGCAACACTTCGGCCAAGCTGACGGGCACCGATCCTCTCACCGGTGAAACTGTCGAAGTGCTGTGGGTCAAGGGTTCGGGCGGCGACATCGGCTCGATGAAACTCGACGGCTTTTCCACACTTTATCAGGAAAAGCTGCTGGGTCTGGAAGCGCATTACAATGGCCCGGAAGATGACGACAAGATGGTCGGCTATCTGCCCCATTGCACGTTCAACCTGAACGGTCGCGCGGCCTCGATCGACACGCCGCTGCACTCGCTGCTGCCTTTTGCCCATGTTGACCACGTTCACCCGGACGCGATCATCGCGCTGGCGGCCTCCTCGGGCGGTGAAGCGGCGACCAAGGAAATCTGGGGCGGCAAGATCGGTTGGCTGCCGTGGAAGCGTCCGGGCTATACGCTGGGCACGATGCTGCGCGATTATCAGCGCGCCAACCCCGGCGTTCAGGGCGTGATGATGGCCAGCCATGGCATCATCTGCTGGGCCGACAGCGCCAAGGAATGCTATGAGCACACCGTCAGCCTGATTGCGGACGCTGCCAATTATCTCAATGCCAAGATGGAAGGCAAACCTGCCTTCGGCGGTCAGGTGGTCGCCCCCAACCCCGAGCGCGCCGCCATCGCCGCCGACCTGATGCCCCGCCTGCGCGGCTTCATGACGGGCGCGCGCCGCAAGCTGGGCCATTATTCGGACGATGCCGAGGCGCTGGAATTCGTTGGTTCGGCCAAGTTTGAAGAGCTGGCAGCGCTCGGCACCTCCTGCCCCGACCACTTCCTGCGCACCAAAATCGCGCCGCTGACGCTCGATCCCGCGCGCCTGCAGGACGATGCCTATCTGGCCGAAAAGATCAGCGCCTACCGCGATTTCTACGCCGCCTATTATGAACGCTGCAAGCGCGCCAACAGCCCCGCCATGCGCGACCCCAACCCGGTCGTGGTGCTGGTGCCCGGCGTTGGCCGCATCACCTTTGCCACAGACAAGACCACTGCGCGTCTGGCCGGGGAATTTTACGGCAATGCCATCAATGTGATGCGCGGCGCCGAGGCCATCGGTGATTACATTGCTCTGGACGAGCAGGAAGCCTTCGACATCGAATATTGGCTGCTCGAAGAAGCCAAGCTGCAGCGCATGCCCGCCCCCAAGCCGCAGGTTGGCCGCGTGGCCTTTGTCACCGGCGGCGCTGGCGGGATTGGCGCGGCCACCGCTGCGCGCTTCTTGAAAGAGGGCGCCTGCGTGGTGCTGGCCGACCGTGACGCCAATGCGGTTGAGGAAGTCCGCGCCGGTTTCGCCAAGCAATATGGCAAGGACGTTGTTCGCGCCGTCACCTGCGACGTGACCGACGAAGCACAAGTCAAGGCCGCGTTCGACACCGCCGCGCGTGAATTCGGCGGGCTGGATGTGGTGGTCGCCAATGCGGGCATTGCGTCTTCGGCGCCGATCGAGCAGACCACGGTCGAGCTGTGGGATCGCAACTTCGACGTGCTGGCGCAGGGTTATTTCCTGACTGCCAAGCACGCATGGGGCCTGCTCAAGCGCATGAAGGATCTGGGCGGCACCAGCCTCGTGTTCATCGGTTCGAAGAATGCCGTGGCGGCGGCAGCGGGCGCCAGCGCCTATGCCAGCGCCAAGGCGGCGGCGAACCACCTTGGCCGCTGTCTGGCGCTGGAAGGCGCGGGCGAAGGCATCCGCGTCAACATCGTCAACCCCGATGCCGTCATCAAGGGCAGCAAGATCTGGGACGGCGACTGGCGCAAGGAGCGCGCCGCCTCGAACAAGATCGACGCGGGCGAGGAACTGGAAGCCCATTACCGCAACCGCTCGATGCTCAAGCGCGATGTGCTGCCCGAAGACATTGCCGAAGCGGCCTATTTCCTTGGCTCGGATGCTTCTGCCAAATCGACCGGCAACATGATCAATGTGGACGCAGGCAACGTTCAGGCCTTCACGCGCTAAGACAGGTTTGGGAGAGGATTTTATGAGCAATCTGCCTATTTCCGCCGACCTGATCGCGGAACACAATGCCAAGGGGCTTGAGGCCCTGCATGAGGATTACGAAGCGCTGGGTCGCAAGCTGGCCCGCACCGGCATCGACATTGACGCGATCAAAAAGCGCGTCGCCGGTTTCTCGGTGGCCGTCCCTTCGTGGGGCGCGGGGCGCGGGGGCACGCGCTTTGCCAAGTTCCCCATTCCGGGCGAGCCGACCAATATCCACGAAAAGCTGGAGGACTGCTCGGTCATCAACCAGCTTTCCACGGTGACGCCGCGCGTCTCGCCCCATTTCCCGTGGGACAAGGTTGCCGACTACAAGGCCCTGCGCGAGGAAGCCTCGCAGCTCGGCCTTGGCTGGGACGCGGTGAACAGCAACACGTTTCAGGATCAGGTCGGTCAGGCCCACACCTATGCCAATGGCTCGCTCTCCTCGCAGGACGCGGGCGCGCGTCAACAGGCGGTCGACCACAACATCGAATGCATCGAAATCGGCCAGCAATTGGGCAGCAAAGACCTGACCGTCTGGGTTGGCGACGGCACCAATTTTCCGGGTCAGCAGGATTTCGCCCGCAGCCTCGACCGTTATCTCGACGCCGCATCGCAGATCTATGCCGCCCTGCCCGGCGACTGGCGGATGCTGCTCGAACACAAGATGTTTGAACCGGCCTTCTACTCGACCGTCATTTCCGACTGGGGCAGCTCGATCCTTGCGGCCCAGACGATCGGCGAGCGTTGCAAGTGCCTCGTTGACCTTGGCCACCATGCGCCCAACGTCAACATCGAACAGATCGTGGCTCGCCTCCACCGCTTCGGCAAGCTGGGCGGTTTCCACTTCAACGACAGCAAGTATGGCGATGACGATCTGGACAGCGGCTCGATCAATCCGCACCAGCTCTTCCTCGTCTTCAACGAGCTGGCCGAGGCGGAATTGAACCCGCGTGATGGTTTCAACCCGTCCTATATGATCGACCAGTCGCATAATGTGACCGATCCGATCGAGAGCATGCTGTCCTCCGCCGAAGCCATCGCCGCCTGTTTTGCCAAGGCGTCGCTGGTGGACCGCGCCGCTCTCCACGGCGCGCAGGAAGCCAATGACACGATGATGGCGTTTCAGGCCCTGCGCCGCGCCTATAATGTCGATGTGGCCCCGATCCTAGCCATGGCCCGCGTGGAAGCGGGCGGCGCGATTGACGTTCTGGCCGCCTATCGCGCGAGCGGATACCGCGCCCGCAAGGCGCAGGAACGCAAACCCGTCGGCCTTGGCGCCGGGATCGTATGATCCGCGCTTTTTGCGATTGACCTGACGGCAACGCCCGTGGACTGTCTCCCATAGAGAGATGGCCGCGGGCGTTTTGCCTTATACTTTCAAAACCTTGCCTCATTATCAAACCGCTTCTCGGGGGAGATGTAAAATCATGGCCACCAAGCCTTCCGTCCGCGCGCTGCGCCCTTCTGTCCGCGCACTGCGCCCTTCTGTCCGCGCGCTGCGCATGGCGCTGATTGCCGCCTGCGCGCCGATTGCCCTGCCCGTTCACGCCCAGAGCACACCCGATCTGGAAACCCAGTTCCGCGATCCGCCCGCCCAGGCCCGCCCCCGCGTGTGGTGGCACTGGATGAACGGCAACATCACCAAGGACGGCATCGCCAAGGATATGGCGTGGATGAAGGCTGTCGGCATCGGCGGCCTCCAGAATTTCGACGTCAATCTCAACACGCCCCAGGTGGTGGACAAGCGCCTCGTCTATATGACGCCCGAGTGGAAAGACGCCTTCCGCTTTGCCGCGCAGGAAGCCGAGCGCAACGGGCTGGAACTGGCCATCGCCGCCTCGCCGGGCTGGAGCGAGACGGGCGGGCCTTGGGTCAAGCCTGAGGATGGGCTGAAGAAACTGGTGTGGAGCGAGACCACCGCCGCGCCGGGCAAGCTGTTCAAGGGCAAGATCGCCGCCCCGCCTTCGGTCACCGGCCCCTATCAGGGCATGGCCAAGGGGCTGGCCTTTGACGATATCGCCAGCGGCCACAAGCCCGAGGCCGTGCCCGCCTATTATGGCGACGTGGCCGTGGTGGCCATGCCGGTGGCCGTCGCCGCCACCGCCGCGCCCAAGGCCAGCGTCGATGGCAAGCCGGTCGATGCTGCGCCGCTGTCCGACGACAACCCCAATGCCGGCCTTGCCGTGCCGCGCGGCAAGCCGGGCGCGCCAGGCAGCGTCGTTTATGCCTATGACGCGCCCCAGACGATGCGCAGCGCCACGGTCTTTGTGCCCGGCGCCAAGGTCATGTTCCGCGGCCCCACGGTCGATCCCGTGCTGGAGGCCAGCGATGACGGCCAGAACTGGCGCGAGATCACGCATTTCACCGTGAATGACGTGCCCACCACCATCAGCTTTGCGCCCGTCACGGCCAAATTCTTCCGCCTTGTGCTCAATCCGCTGACATCCTCTTCAGCCAACATGGGGGCGCCTGCCGAAGGCGTGGAAATCCCCGGCCTCTTCGCCATGCTGGGCGGCGAGGACAAGCCGTGGCAATTGGGCCAGTTCAGCCTGTCGGGCGAGGCCAAGGTCAATCTGTCGGAAACCAAGTCGGGCTTTGCGCTGGCGCATGATTATTACGCGCTGACCAATCCGGCCGATGGCGCGAGCGGCGCACCGGCGGCGCAGGTGGTCAATCTGACCAGCCTGATGCAGGCCGATGGCTCGCTGGAATGGAAGGCCCCCGCCCTGCCCAAGGGTCAGCAATGGCGGATCATCCGCCTCGGCTCCTCCTTGCTGGGCACGACCAACCACCCCGCCCCGCCCGAGGCCACCGGGCTTGAAGTGGACAAGTTCGACGGCGATGCGGTGGGCCGCTATATGGACCATTACCTTGGCATGTATCGCGATGCCGCCGGGGCCGACATGATGGGTGCGCATGGCGTGCGGGCGATCCTGACCGATTCCATCGAGGTGGGCGCGGCCAACTGGACGCCCAAGATGCTGTCCCAATTCAAGGCTTTGCGCGGCTATGACGCCACGCCCTGGCTGCCTGCGCTGACCGGCGCTCTGGTGGGCAGCCGTGAGGAGAGCGACAAGTTCCTCTATGACTGGCGCCGCACGCTGGGCGATCTGATGGCGTCCGAGCATTACGGCACGGTGGCCGCCAAGGCGCATGGCGCGGGCCTGAAGGTCTATGGCGAGGCGCTCGAAGATCACCGTCCCAGCCTTGGCGACGATATGTCGATGCGCACCCATGCCGATATTCCGATGGCCGCGCTTTGGACCTTTACGCAAAAGGACGGGCCCAACCCCTCCTATCTGGCCGATATGAAGGGCGCGGCGAGCGTCGCGCATATCTATGGGCAAAATCTGGTGGCGGCCGAGAGCATGACCTCGGCGCTCAACTATTGGGCCGACAGTCCGCGCACCTTGAAGCACGTAATCGACACCGAATTTGTCTCCGGCGTCAACCGCCCGGTGGTCCACACCAGCGTCCACCAGCCGGTCGATGACAAGGTGCCGGGCCTCTCGCTGATGATCTTTGGCCAGTTCTTCAACCGGCATGAGGCATGGGCGCCGCTGGCCAAGACCTGGGTCGATTATCTGTCGCGCAACTCGCTGATGCTGCAGAACGGGCGCAATGTGGCCGATGTCGGCTATTTCTTTGGCGAGGAAGCACCACTGACGGGCCTCTATGGCGACAAGCGGGTGGCCGATGCGCCCAGCACCCATGCCTATGATTTCGTCAATTTCGACGCTCTGGTCGGCGCGCTGCGCAATGATGGGGCTGAGATCGTCTCCAAGGGCGGGGCGCGCTATCGGGCGCTGTATCTGGGCGGGTCGTCCCGGCGAATGACGCTGGCGGCGCTGCACCGCATCGCCGCTCTGGCCGAAGGGGGCGCGACGATCATCGGTCTGGCGCCCGAGGGCACGCCCAGCCTGAGCGACAAGGACAGTGCCGATTACAAGGCGCTGGTGGCGCGGCTCTGGCCCGGATCGGGCGAGGCAACGGTCGGCAAGGGCCGCGTGATCGCCAGCGGCGATGTCGAGGCCGCGCTGGCCAAGGCGGGCGTGGGTTCCGATTTCCGCATGGTCGGCGGGGCGGCGGATGCCGAGGTGCCCTTCCTCCACCGGCGCTGGGATGCGGGCGACAGTTACTTCCTTGTGAACCGCAAGGAGCGCGGCGAGACATTCGAGGCCCATTTCCGCGTCACCGGCAAGGCGCCTGAATTGTGGCATGCCGAAACCGGCACGTTCGAACCGGTCAGCTATCGCATCGTCAATGGCGAGACGGTGATCGCCATGTCGCTGGCGGGCGAGGAATCGGTGCATGTCGTGTTCCGCAAGCCCGCGCCTGCCGATGGCATGATGATCAAGAAGCTGGTGCCCGCGCCGCTGCTCACGCTGGACGGTGCATGGAATGTTGCGTTCCAGCCGGGTCGCGGGGCGCCTGCCAATGCGGTGCTGCCCAAGCTGCAGCCCCTGAATGAAAACGCCGATGCCGGGATTGCCCATTTCTCGGGCGTGGCCACCTATGCCAAGGATTTTGCCGCGCCCAAGGGGTGGAAGGCGGGGCAGCCGCTCTGGCTCAACCTCGGCGATCTGCGCGAGGTGGCGCAGGTCAGCGTCAACGGCAAGGATGTCGGCATGGTCTGGCATGCGCCCTATCGGGTGGACTTGTCGGGCGCGGTGAAGGCTGGCAAGAACCACATCGAGGTCCGCGTGGCGAACCTGTGGATCAACCGCCTGATCGGCGACAAGCAACCGGGGGCCAAGCCTGTGACCTTTACCACCATGCCCACTTATCGCGCGGATGCGCCGCTGCGCGCCTCGGGCCTGATCGGGCCGGTGGTGGTCGAAGGGCAGGTTAAGTGAACCCAGCGGCCTATATCCGCCGCGAAACCGGGGTGAGCGTGGTGATCAACACCATGCTCACGCTGGGCTTCTTTCTCGTGGCTTTTGGGCGCAGCGGGGCGCCGGTGCCGGTCTGGGGCATCGGGGCCTATGTGTTCGATTTTGTGCCGCAGGGTTTCATGATCGGGCTGATGGCCAGTCTGGTGCCCGGCGCGCTGGCGGGCAAGGCGCTGCGCAGCGGGCGGGTGGCGGCGGTCGATGCGCCCTCGCCTTTGCCTTCGGCGCTGCTGCTGCGTTCGCTCCTGATGGCGGTGGGCGGCGCGGCGGCCGGGGTGGCGATTTCGGGCGGCCTGCTTTTCGCGCTGAGGCTGGAGCAATTGCCTTGGGGCGGCGCGCTGGCGGCCAAGCTGGTCTGGGCGGTGGTTCTGGCCGCGCTTGTCACGCCTGCGGGCCTGCGCGCGGCATTGGCGCGGGGCTGATCCTGCGCTAGGATTGCCTCTATGATCGACCCGCGCGCCCTGCGCACCTTTCACGAAGTTTGCCGCGCGGGCTCGATCACGGGCGCGGCGCGCGCGCTCAACATTTCCCAACCCTCGGTGTCCAGCGCCATCGCCTTGCTCGAGGCGCGGCTGGGCGCGACCCTGTTTGAACGGACCCGCGCGGGCATCGTGCTGACGGCGGCGGGCCATGCTTTGCAGGCGCGCGCGCAAATGCTCGAACATCTGCTGCGCGATGCCCAGGCCGAGGTGACAGCCGCCGCCGAGGGCTTGTCCGGCCCCCTGCGCATCGGCGGCACGCCGGGCGCCTTGGTAAGCCTGCTGCCTCTGGCCATGGCGCGTTTCGAGGACAGCCTATCGCACATCACGCTGAGCGTGCTGGAGCGCGCCGACCGCGAATTGACCGCCATGCTGCGCGAGGGCGATATCGAGGTGGCTTTCGTCACCACCGCGATGGAGGAGCCGGACGAGGATATTGCCGAGCGCACGCTGGCGCGCGATCCCTTTGCGCTGATTGTCGGGCCGGATGGAGGCGATTGGCCCAGCCCCTTTTCGCTGAAACAGGCTGACCGGCTGCGCTGGGTTTTGCCTGAGGCGCAGGGCGCGTTCCGGCGTCAGGTCGATGCGCTGTTCGCCGCCGCCGGGGTGCCTGTGCCGCGCGATGCGATCCGCTGCGATTCCCTGCTGACCACCAAGGCGCTGGTGCGCGATTGCCGCCGCGTAACGATCCTGCCCATGCGGGTGGCCGCCAGCGAACTGTCGATGGGCGTGCTGCGCGCCCTGCCGATTGCCGAGGCGGCGTTTGAGCGCAGTGTGGGCGTGCGCTGGCTGAAGCAGCGCGGCATGTCGCCTTTGGCGGGCGCTTTGATCCGGCAGCTTGAGGGCGAAACCATAGTCTAAAACTATGGCAATGCCAAAATTGCATATTTTACCTGATGCAACAGCTTTGGCAAAAGAGGCTCCAAGCACACAATCGTGATAGGGAGAGTCGGGCGTGACCACGCTCTTTACCAACATCCGCATTTTCGACGGCAGCCCCAACGCATCGCGTGAAGGGCAGGTTCTGGTCGATGGCGAGCGGATCGCCAAGGTGGCCTATGCGCCTGAAACCATTGATGCGCCCGGCGCAACCATTGTCGATGGCCACGGCGGCACGCTGATGCCCGGCATGGTCGAGGCGCACGCGCATCTGACCTGGGCCTCGTCGGTCGAAAAGATCTATCACGCCTTCATCCTGCCGCCCGAAGAGCTGGAAGTGGCCGCCACGCGCAATGCGCGCGTGCTGCTCGACCATGGTTTCACCAGCGCCTATTCCGCCGGCGCGCTGGGCGATGGCATCGAGGTGCGCCTTGCAGCGAAAATCAACGCCGGTGAAACGCCCGGCCCCCGCCTGATCCCCTCCACGCTGGAACGCAGCCCCGAGGGCGCCGAGGGCGTGGATACGGGCGACGTATTCAACGGCCGCGGGCCTGAAGCCATGCGCGCCTTCATGAAATATTGCGCCGATCAGGGCATCGGCTCGGTCAAGCTGGTGATTTCGGGCGAAGACGCCTTGAAGCCGGGCAGCCATTCCGACCTGCTCTACACCACGGACGAAATGGATGCCGCGCGCGAGGCCGCCAAAGAATATGGCCTCTGGATCGCCACCCACGCCTATACGGACGAGGCGGTCGATCTGGCCCTGCGCGCGGGCGCCCGGATCATCTATCACGCCAGCTATATTGGCGAACGCACGGCTGAAAAGCTGGCCGCGCACAAGGACGAAGTGTTCTACGGCCCCGGCTGCGGCGTTTCGGTGGCGGCCCTTGAAGCCAGCCCCCCGCCCCATATCGACATGAGCCACATGAAGCACAGCGCCGCCGAGCGCATGGAGCTGGAAGGCAAGCTGGTGCCTGCGCTGAAGGCCATGGGCGTGCGCACGCTGATCGGCGGGGACTATGGTTTCCCCTTCAACCCCAACGGTCGCAACGCGCGCGACCTCCAGCATTTCGTCGACTATTTCGGCTATTCGCCGGTCGAGGCGCTGGCGGCTGCCACCTCGCTGGGCGGCGAACTGATGGGGATCGACGTGGGCCGTATTCAGGAAGGCTATCTGGCCGACCTGCTGCTGGTCGATGGCGACCCCACGCAGGATGTCGCGATCCTTCAGGGCAAGGACCATTTCAAGGCAATCATGAAAGGCGGCGCCTTTCACAAGGCCCCTCTGGAAACGGTAACGGCGTAAAAAACCATGTTCGATGTTGCGATTATTGGCTGCGGGCCTGTCGGCGCGCTGGCTGCGAACCTGCTCGGCCGCGAGGGGCTCAATGTGGTGGTTCTGGAAAAGGAACTCACCCATTATCCCCTGCCGCGCGCGGTGCATATCGACCACGAGATGATGCGCCTGTTCCAATCGGCAGGCGTGCTCGACCGCGTGCTGCCCGATATGGTGGACACCGACGGGCATCTCCATGTCGGCGCGAATGCTCAGGCGATCCGCTATATGGGCACGGTGGGGATGCCCCGCCCCTTCGGCTGGTCGAATGACTGGTTCTTCTATCAGCCCGAATTGGAAGAGCATCTGCGCGCCGGTTTTGCCGACATGGCCAATGTGGATTTCCGCAAGGGCGCAGAGTTCACCGCGCTCGATCAATCCGACGGCCCGGTGCGCATCACCTATACGCAGGATGGCGCACAGCATCAGGTCGCGGCCCGCTGGGCGATTGCCTGCGACGGTTCGCGCAGCCCGGTGCGCAAGGCGCTGGGGATCAAGCTCGACGATCTGGATTTCGAGGAACCCTGGCTGGTGGTCGATGCCGAGGTCGATGGCCCGGTTCGCTTCCCCGATATTGCGGGCGTGCCGGAACAGGCCGATCTGCAACGCCTCTCGGTGATGATGTGCGATCCCAAGCGGCCCGCCACCATCGTGCCGGGGCGCGGCAACCATCGCCGCTGGGAACTGATGCTGTTGCCCGATGAGGACGATGCCGCGATGATGGCGCCCGAAAAGGTTGCCGAATTGCTGGCTCCCTATATTGGCGATGTGCCGCACAAGATCGTGCGCTCGGCCACCTATCGCTTCCACGGCCTCGTCGCGGAAAGCTGGCAGGAAGGGAATGTGTTTCTGGCGGGCGATGCCGCGCACCAGACCCCGCCCTTCTTTGGTCAGGGCATGTGCCATGGCTGCCGCGATGTCGCCAATCTCTCGTGGAAAATGGCGGCGATCATCAAGGATCACGCCTCGCCCGAAATCCTGTGCACCTATCAGCCCGAACGCGACCCGCATGTGCGCGGCGTGATCGGTGCGGCGGTGAATGTGGGCCGCTACATCTGCGAACTCGACCCCGCCAAGGCCGCCGCGCGCGATGCCGAAATGATCGCGCGGGCCGAGGCGCAAAAGGGCAAGCAGGAAACCGCCCATGACCTGATCCCGGCGATTTCGACCGGCATCATCCATCGCGGCAGCGCAGGCGCGGGCGAACGCTTCATCCAGCCGGTGCTGACGGACGGGCGCAAGCTTGATGATCTGACCGGCGGTGGCTGGCGCCTGTTCACGCTGGCCGATGCAGCGGCTCTGCCCGATGGCGGCGCGGTGTCGGCCTGGCTGGCGGCGCGGGGCGCAGAGGCGGTAATGATCCGCCCCGACCACTACGTATTTGGCACGGGCACCGCCGAAGAATTGCGCAAAGCCTATGCGGCGCAAATGGGCCTATCGCTGGAGACTGCTGCATGATTACGCTGGCTCAGGCCCAAACCATCCTCTCCGCCGGGTTTGCCCATGCGCGCGCGCAATCGGCCAAGCCTCTGGCGATGGTCGTGCTGGATGCGGGCGGCCACCCGGTCGCCATGGCGCGCGAGGATGGGGCAACCTTCTTCCGCGCCGATATTGCCCGCGCCAAAGCCTATGGCGCGCTGGGCATGGGCGCGGACACGGGCGTTCTGGCCGAAAGGGCCAAGGGCAACCCGACCTTCTTTGGCGGGGTCGTCACCACGGTGGGCGGCGATCTGGTGTTTTCGCCGGGCGGGGTGCTGGTGCGCGCCGATGGCGTGGTCGTGGGCGCGGTGGGCGTGTCGGGCGATACGGGCGAGATGGATGCCGAATGCGCGAGCGCGGGCATCGCTGCCGCCGGTTTTTGAAAGGAACTCACGCGATGATGAAACTTCGCAGCATCGAACTGGCCCTGCCCAAGGCGGCCGAGGCGCATCAGTGGATGATCGACATCTGGGGCTGCGCCGATGGCGGGCGGATGGGCGATACGTTCTACCTGCGCGGATCGGGCACCTTCCCCTATCTGATGGCCATTTCGGAAAGCGCCGATAATTTCGTGCGCTCGACCACCTTCGTGTGCTCGTCGGACCGTCTGGCGCAAGTGGCGCAGGCGGCCATGGCGCGTGGGTTGAACGCCGCGCCTTGCGTCAGCAGCGATCCGGGCGGCGGCCATGGCATCGTGGTCGAACTGGCCGAGGGCGAACTGCTGCGCTTTCTGGTGGACGCAACCGAAGTGGCGCCCATCGAGGGCCATTCCAAGGCCAGCCGCCGCGTGATGCCGGTCAAGCTCACCCATGTCGTGTTCAATTCCGCCGATGCCGAAGCCAGCGGCGATATCGTCGAGGAAGTCCTCGGCTTCCGCGTCTCCGACCGCACAAGGGGCATGGTCTTTGTCCGCTGCAACGAGGCGCATCATTCGACCGCCTTTGCCCGCGCCGGTTTCTCGTCGCTCAACCATGTCGCCTTTGAAATGGAAGACCTCGACGCGGTCATGCGCGGCATCGGCAATATGCGCGATCATGGCTTTGCCCCGGCATGGGGACCGGGCCGTCATGGGCCGGGCGACAATGTCTATGCCTATTACATCGCGCCCTTTGGCCCGGTGATCGAATATTCCACCGCCGTCGAGAAGGTGGGCGAGGATTACCGGACGGGCGAGCCCGACGACTGGACCTGGCCCGAAAAGCGGATCGACCAGTGGGGCGTGTCGGACAAGGATTTTGCCGGTCTGCGCATGGCCGAGGAAGCCTTCCGCTTCCGCCGCGAATGGCAACCGGCGCCCATCAACGAATTTTCTGGCCAAATTGCTTCTGGAGCGTAAACCCCCATGCGTTATGTGTCTTTTACCCGCCCCGACGGCAAGGCCAGCTTTGGCCGCCTTGACGGGCAAACCGTCTATGATCTGGGCGGCACCTATGCCGGCCTGAAGGCCGCGATTGCCGCCGACGCCCTCGCCTCGCTCGCCGATGGCGAGGCCTTCGCGCTCGATGCCGTCAAGCTGCTGCCCGTGATCCCCGACCCGGACAAGATCCTCTGCGTTGGCCTCAACTATGCCACTCATGTGGCCGAAACCGGCCGCGAGCAGAAAGAGCATCCCGCGATCTTCACCCGCTATGCCGACAGCCTGATCGCCGAAGGTGACGCCATGGTGCGCCCGCCCGAGAGCGTTCGCTTCGACTATGAAGGCGAAGTGGCCATCATCATCGGCAAGAAGGGCCGCCGCATCGCGCCCGAAAACGCCTGGGACCATATCGCGGGCTATGCGCCCTTCAACGATGGCTCGATCCGCGACTGGCAGCGCCACAATATCCAGTTCACCCCCGGCAAGACCTGGCCCGGCACCGGCGGCTTCGGCCCCGCGCTGGTCACGCCTGACGAAATCGCGGACCTTGGCGCACAGCGCGTTCAGACGCGTCTGAACGGCGAGCTGGTGCAGGATCAGCCGATCAGCGACATGATCTGGGATATCCCCACGATCATAGCCTATTGCTCGACCTTCACCGACCTCAACCCCGGCGACGTCATCGCCACCGGCACGCCTGGCGGCGTGGGCGATAAGCGCAAGCCCGCGCTCTACATGAAGGCGGGCGATGTGGTGGAAATCTCGGTCGGCGTCATCGGCACGCTGACCAACCCGGTCATCGACGAAGTCTGAAACACACACATTCCGGCACCGGCGGGACAAGAATCCCGCCGGGCCACATTAGGGAGAATACCATGCGTTCCATCCATCTTCTGCTGGGCAGCGCCGCCTTTGTCGGCCTGATCGCATCCAGCCCGGCCATGGCCGAAGAGGCGGCCACCCCCGCCGCCCAATCCGCCGCCCCCGGCGAAATCGTCGTCACCGCCCAGCGCCGCGCCGAACGTCTTCAGGACGTGCCGCTGGCCGTTTCGGCCCTGAGCGCGCAGCAGATCACATCGGGCGGTTTCCAGAAGCTGTCCGACCTGCAATATCAGTTTTCCGGCCTGCAATTCGGCTCCTCGCCCAATGACAGCGGCTATCGCCTGCGCGGCGTGGGCACGGCGGGCGGCTTTTCCTCGGCCTCGGAACAGAATGTCGGCACGGTGGTCGACAATGTGATCATCCCCTTCGGCAACCCGGTCAACAGCCTTGGCGATCTGGAACGCGTCGAAGTGCTCAAAGGCCCGCAGGGCACCCAGTTCGGCAAGAACGCTTCCTCGGGCGTGGTCAACATCACCACCGCCAAGCCCCGCTTTGACCGCGTTTCGGGCAAGGTCTTCGCTTCCTACGGCTCGCTCAACGAAGTGAACACCAACGCCCAGCTCAACCTGCCCACCAGCGAGAATTCGGCCATCGGCCTCTATGGATTCTATCGCCAGAATGACGGCTATCTCTATAACGCCACGCTGAAGAAATATTGGGGCGATGAGGCCAGCTTTGGCGGCCGCGCCAAGTTCTTCTATCAGCCGTCGGATGATTTCAGCGTCTATATCATTGGCGATTACAGCCGCACCAGCACGCGCAGCCCCGGCCAGCTCTGGACGATCAACGCCCTGCCCAGCTTTGCCAACCCGCTGATGGCGGCCCGTTTCGGCAATCTGACCGCGCTTGGCATCACGCCGGGCTTCAACAACACGCAAAGCGCGGAAAACACCGACGGCTGGACGAGCGAGCGCAATTACGGCGCCAGCATCGAGATCAACAAGAAACTGGGCGGGCTGAACCTGACCTCGATCACCGCCTATCGCGGCTTTATCCAGGGCGCCTCGCAATTCGGCATCGACGGGTCGAGCGTGACGGTGTTTCAGGCCCAGCCCACCGCCCAGCACCAGTCCTTCCTGAGCCAGGAAATCCGCCTGACCAGCCCCTCGGGCAGCAAGCTGGAATATACCGCAGGCTTTTACGGGTCGCGGCGCAAGACCGGCAATCCGGGCGATTACAACCGTGCCCAGTTAATGCCCGCCAACCCGTTCAGCGCCTTCTATGTCAACATCTCGTCGGGCCAGGCCAACACCCAGACCCGCTCGGACTCGCTGGCCGCCTTCATCGACGGCAAGTATCATGTGACCGAGAAATTCTCGCTGCTGGGCGGTTTCCGCTATCAGTATGACTGGGTGAACGCCTCGTTCCATTCGATCATCGATCCGGCCTATGCCCCCGCCACGGTGGTCAATGGCGTGTTTGTCACCCCCTATTCCCCGGTCCCGCTGCAGACCGGCGCGACCTCAAAGGGCGGCTGGTCCGGCAAGGCGGGCGCGGAATACAAGGTTGACCGCGACCTGATGTTCTTTGGCACCATCGCGCGCGGTTATCTGGGGCCGACGGTGGCGTTCTCGGGCCTGTCGGGCACGCGCACCAATGTGAACCCGCAGACCGTGCGCGACATCACGGTCGGCTTCAAGTCGCAGCTCTTCAACCGGGCCGTGACCTTCAACGCCAGCGCCTTCTTTGACAAATACACCAACCTGCAGACCAGCGTGTTCAACGGCACCGAATTCCTGACCGAAAATGCGGGCGGGTTTGAGGCCAAGGGTTTCGAGTTTGACGCCCGCTGGCGCGTCAGCCAGGAATTCAGCCTGAATGGCGGGTTGACCTATTCGGACACGAAGTTCACCGATTATGTCACCGCGTGCCCCAATGTGGTGAAGGCCGGCTACACCTGCTACACTCAGAACGGCACCAGTCTGGTACAGGCCGCCGGTCAGCCGCTCTCGGGCGCGCCCAAGGTTTCCTTCACCTTTGGTGCGGACGTGAAGCTGCCGATCAACGATCGTCTGGCCTTCGACTGGTCGAGCAATATCTATTATCGCAGCAAGGTGCAGTATGACGTGGCCAATGCCCTGTCGTATCAGCCGGGCTATTACACGATCGGTCTGAACACCGGCATCGGCGCGGCCGATGGCGGATGGCGCGTGGGCCTGTTCGTGCGCAACCTGCTGGATCAGCGCTTCCAGGCTTCGGTGATCGGCCTGCCCTTCTCGGATCCGGGCGGCGAGGTGAACTGGCTGACGCGCGAAGGGCGCCGCACCATCGGCGTCAACGCCACGGCCAAGTTCTGATAAAACGCGCATGGGCGGCGGGGGATCGAACCCTGCCGCCCATTCTGCATGAGGTGTTTGCCATGAATCCCATCCGCCATTCCATCGCCGCCATGGGGCAGGGTCTTGGGCCATCGGTGCTCGATCAATGCCACGCCCTGTTTGACGAAGAGCAGAGCGCGCTGGCGCGGGCCGTGCCGGTGGCCGCGCGCGATCTGGCCTATGGGCCGCATGAAAGGCACCGGCTGGACCTTTACGGCGCGGCCGAGGGTGCGCCCAAGCCCGTTGTCCTGTTCGTCCATGGCGGCGGCTTCGTGCTGGGCGACAAGGGCGACACGAGTTGGGCCAATGCCGCCGTGGGCCGCATGGCGGCGCAGCGCGGCTGGATCGGAGCGGTGATGAACTATCGCCTCGCCCCCGATCACCTCTGGCCTGCGGGCAGTCAGGATGTGGCCGCCGCCGTCGATTATCTGCGCGGCGCGGTGGCCGAACATGGCGGCGATCCCGACCGGATCGTGGTCATGGGCACCTCGGCAGGCGCGGTGCATGTCAGCGGTTTTCTGAAACTTCGCCCTGACCATGGCTCGCTGGTGCGCGGGGCGGTGCTGCTTTCGGGCCTTTACGGCTTTACCCCCATCGACCCCAAGGACGAGCGCTACTACGGCAGCGACGATTATGCCGCCAAGGCGCCGCTGGATGCCGTGGTCGAAACCCAATTGCCGCTGCTGGTGGCCTGCGCCCAGCATGATCCGGCGCGGTTTCAGGCCGAATTCCTTGGCCTGATGCAGGCCCGCCTGGCCCGCCACGGCACGATGCCGCGCAGCGTTCTGCTGCCGGGCCACAATCATTACACGATGGCGATGCACCTTGGCACCTCGGACCGGCGCCTTGAGGAAGAAATCGCCGCATTTCTGGAGGATATTCTGTGATTGATCGCCGTTCCCTGCTGGCAGGCGCCGCCGTTCTGGCCGCCGGTCCGGCTTTTGCGGCAAAGCCCAAGCCGCTGGACCCTGCCTTCCCCAAGGGCTTTTTGTGGGGCGCGGCCACTGCGGGCCATCAGGTCGAGGGCAACAACACCAATTCGGACCAGTGGCTGCTGGAAAATGTCACGCCCACCATCACCGGCGCGCCTTCGGGCGATGCGGTCAACAGTTTTGAAATGTGGCGCGAGGATCTCGATCTGGCGCAATCCATTGGCCTCAACGCCTATCGCTTCAGCCTCGAATGGGCGCGGATCGAGCCCGAGCCAGGCATGTTCTCGCTGGCCATGCTCAACCATTACAAGGCGATCATCGACGGTTGCCGCGCGCGTGGCCTTGCCCCGGTGGTGACGTTCAACCATTACACCACCCCGCGCTGGTTCGCCGCGCAGGGCGGATGGACACATGCGCAGGCGCCCGAACTCTTCGCCAAATTCTGCGACCGGGCGATGCGGCATATGGGCGCGGGGATCGCTGTGGCCATGACGCTGAACGAGCCCAATCTGGCCCGCCTGCTGCCTTTGGTGATGCCGCCGCAGTTCCTGGACGGGCTGCGCGCCAATCTGGCCGCCGCCGCGCGCGCGGCCAATGTCCCGCGCTTCATGGTGGCCAACACTGTCCCGCCCGAGGATGTGCCCGCCGTAACCGCCGGGATGATCCGGGGCCACCGTCTGGCCCGCGCCGCAATCAAGGCGATCCGCCCCGAACTGCCGGTCGGCTTCAGCTTTGCCATGGCCGACGATCAGGCCGCGACCAAGGATTCGATGCGCGATGCCATGCGCCAGAAGCTCTACGGCGACTGGCTGGACGTGGCGCGCGAGGATGATTTCGTGGCGATCCAGAATTACGAACGCATCCTGTGGGGCCCCAAGGGCCGCCTGCCCGCGCCCGATGGCGGTATGCGCAATTTCCGGGGGGCCGAGGTCTATCCGCCCTCGCTGGCGGGCGCGGCGCGTTATGCGCATGAGGCCACGGGCAAGCCGGTCCTCATCACCGAGCATGGCGTGGGCACGGATGACGATACGCTGCGCGTCCGCCTGATCCGCGAGGCGCTGCCGCCGCTGCGTCAGGCGATGGCCGATGGCGTGCCGGTGCTGGGCTATATCCACTGGTCGCTGATGGACAATTATGAATGGGGCGCAGGGATTGGCCATGGCGCTTTCGGCCTTGCCGCGGTCGATCCGCTCACCTTTGCGCGCAAGGCCAAGCCAAGCGCGGGCGTGCTGGGCGCGATTGCCAAGGCCAACTCGCTGTAACCTATCGGGGGATGGTTACAGACGAGAGGCGCGGGGGTCGGGGGGCTCCCGCGCCTTTTTGCATGAGCGCGCCTTTGCATGAATTGCCCCCGGGTTTATTTGGAATTAGAATTCTATTAAAACGATCTTTGTTGACGAAAGTGACACAAACCGGAAAAGAACCGTGTCATGACCAAGGATGTTGCCCTCTCCACCGCCCTGCGCGCGCCCGTTCAGGGCCGATCCAAGGCCTCGTATGAACGCATGTTGGCCGCCGCAGAGGCGCTGATGGCGGCCGCAGGTTCGGACGAGTTCACGCTGCAGGAGGTAAGCAAGAAGGGCAAGGTTTCGATCGGCTCGATTTACAATCGATTTGAAAGCAAGGACGCCCTGCTCCATGCGGTGCAATTGCGCGTGCTCGAACGGGTCGACAGACAGATGGGCGCGATGCTGGACGAGGCGCGCAACGGGGCCAATACGCTCGACCAACTGGTGGTGGCGCTGACGCGGGCGGTGGGCGAGACGCTCAAGGAAAACGCCGATATCATGCGCCCGCTGATGCTGCGCGCGACCAATGATCCGCTGGTGGCGGCCACGGGCAAGGCGTCTTTCGTCACCACGGCCAATGCGGTCAAGGGCGCGCTGCTGCTGCATTCGGCGGAGATGAAACAGCCCGATCCGCTGCGTGCGGTCGATTCGGCCTTTCGCATCCTTTACGCCACGATTGCCCGCTATCTCGGCTTTGGCTCGGCCACCACGGCGGCGTGGGAGGGTGACTGGGATGTGCTGCTGCAGGACCTCTCGCGCATGATCGCGGCCTTTCTGGTCACCCCGCCAAGCTTTTGATCGGCCCGCTTGCAGGCGGCCCGTCTCAGGCCGCTTGACAGTCATGCCCAACCAGCGATATTTCAGAACCATCATTCTGATTTAGATCGGGAGGCAGCGCATCGCGCCCTTTCCGAATCGCTGGGAGAGGCATCTTGCAACATTTTCGGCACAAGCAGCCCAAGGCGACCCGGCGCGAGGTTCTGGCCGGGGCGGCGATTTTTGCGCTGGCCACCGGCCTGCCCATGCCCGCATCGGCGGCCGGCGAGGCGCCCTCGCCCCGGATCGCGCTGTTGCTCAAAACCGTCGCGCAGATCGTGATCCCGCGCAGCGATACGCCCGGCGCGGGCGACGTGGGCGTCGGGGCCTTTCTCCCGCTGGCCTTTGCGCATGGGCTGGAGGGCACGCGCGAACCTGGGCGCGGCGCGGTGGCGGCAAACCTGCTGCGCGCGGATGGATCGCTGCGCCATGATCTGTGGCTGGATCAGGAACTGAACCGCCGCGCGGGCCGGGATTTCCTCGCCCTGCCCCCGGCGCAACAGGCAAAAATTGTGGCGCAGCTTGACGCCGGAGCCTTTCCCGCCGGGCCGCCTCCAGCCGTGCCCAGCCCATGGGTGTCGATCAAGGCGCTGATCCTGACAGGCTATTACACCAGCGAGGCCGGGGCATCGAAGGAACTGCAATATAACCTTATTCCGGGCCGCTGGGATGCCGACATCCCGCTTAAGCCCGGCGCGCGCGCCTATTCCAGCGACTGGACGGCGGTGGAGTTCGGATAATGGATTACGAATTTGATGCAATCGTGGTGGGCTCGGGCATCACCGGCGGCTGGGCGGCCAAGGAATTGACCGAGGCGGGTTTGAAAGTGCTGATGATCGAGCGCGGACGCGAGATCGTCCATGGCGATTACCCGCGCGAGATGAAGGCCCCGTGGGAACTGCCCTTTCGCGGGCGCGGCGATACGCAGCGCTATAAGCGCGACCATGCGGTGCAGATGCTCAACCGCCATTTCACCGAATGGACCGAGGACCATTTCGTCAATGACCGCGAAAATCCCTATGAACTGGGGCCGGACAGCGCCTTCACATGGTTCCGCTCCTATCAGCTTGGCGGAAAATCGCTGACCTGGGGGCGGCAGTGCTATCGCTGGTCGGATTATGATTTCGGGGCCAATGCGCGCGATGGCATGGGGACGGACTGGCCGATCCGCTATGCCGATATCGCGCCGTGGTATGACAAGGTGGAGCGCTTCATCGGCGTTTCGGGGGCATCGGAGGGTCTGCCCTCGCTGCCCGATGGCCAGTTTCAGCCGCCTTTTGCGCTCAATGCCGTCGAGAAATCGGTGCGGGAAAAGGTTTCGGCCCAATGGCCCGACCGCCGCTTGACCATCGGGCGCACCGCCAATCTGACGCAGGGCAAGGAGGAGGAAGGCCGCGCCCCCTGCCAGTCGCGCGACATTTGCAACCGGGGCTGTTCGTTCGGAGCCTATTTCTCGACCCAATCCTCCACCCTGCCCGCCGCGACCAGGACCGGACGGCTGACCGTCATCACCGATGCGCAGGTGGAGAAGGTGGATTATGATCCGGCAACCAAGCGCGTGACCGGCGTGCGCTGGGTCAACACCAAGACGCGCGAGCGCAAGAGCGCCACCGCGCGGATCGTGTTCCTCAATGCGGGCGCGTTCAATTCGGTCCATCTGATGATGAATTCGGCCAGTGAGGCGATGCCCGGCGGGTTGGCCAACAGCAGCGGCGTCCTGGGCACGCATATTATGGATCATGCCAATACGCTCTCGGCCGTCGCGCTGATGCCGGGGTTCGAGGGGCGGACCTCTTTCGGCAACCGGCCCACGGGCGTGGTCATCCCGCGTTTCCGCAATCTGGACAAGGCCGATGGCGACGGCTTCACGCGGGGCTATTCGTTTCAGGGCGGCGCGCTGCAATCAGGCTGGGGGCGCGGCAAGAGGCAGGCGGGGATCGGCGCGGATTTCAAGCGCGACCTGCGCGCGCCCGGAGCATGGCGGATGGTGCTGGTCGCCTTTGCCGAGAGCCTGCCGCGCGCGTCCAACCGGCTGACCCTGTCAAAACAACTCGATCCGATGGGCGTGCCGCAACTGGAGATCCACTTTGCCCATGGCGCGGGGGAAATGGCCGCGCTGGCCGATGCCAAGCGTGAGGCCGGGGCGATGCTGACGGCCTCGGGCGGACAGGTTTTGTTCGGCATGGACCGACCCGGGCCCGGCGGCACGGCGATCCATGAAATGGGCGGCGCGCGCATGGGCCATGATCCCAAGACCAGCGTGCTGAACAAATGGAGTCAGGCCCATGATGTGGCCAATCTGTTCGTTACCGATGGCGCGCAAATGGCGTCGAGCGCCTGCCAGAACCCCTCGCTGACCTATATGGCGCTGACGGCGCGGGCGGTCGATCATGCGGTGGGGTTGATCAAAGCGGGCGCGATTTAACGCGCCCGCCCCGATAGATCAGAAGTCTTCGTTGAGCCTCGAAAGCGCGCCTTCGAGGATCTTGGCATGTTCGCGCGGGTCGCCATGCGCCAGTTGCAGGCGGCCCACCGAAACCGAGCTGTCGATCACATCCTTGCAGCGCGGATAGCGGCGTTCCTGATAGGCTAGCAGACCCGCCTCGACGCTGTCGGCGCGCGCCAGTTCCTCGGCCAGCACGATGCCGCTTTCCACCGCCATACCTGCGCCCGAGGCAAGGTGGGGCGTGGTGGCATGGACCGCATCGCCCAGCAGCACGATGCGCCCGTCATACCACGGCTTGGGCTGAAGCACGGCGGCCAGCGGGCGATAGTTGATCCAGTCATCGCGCGTCATATTGTCGCGGATCCACCCGGCATTGCCGCCGAAATCACCCAGCAGACGTTTCAATTCGTTGAACAATTCCTCCTCATCCATGAAGCTTTCACGCGCCTCATGAGCGGTCAGCATCCACATATAGACCTGATCCGGCGCGCAGGCCGTGATGCCGCAGGGGTTGGCATGACCAAGGTAGAACTCGCCATATTCCAGGCCCGGCGGCTTGCGGATCGAGATGCGCCAGCAGCCCTGCCCGGTGGGCACGGCAGGCGCCATATGCGGGAAGGACAGCTCGCGCACACTCGAATATACGCTGTCGGAACCCACGACCAGATCGTAATGGCCGGTTGAACCATCCGAAAAAGTCACATCCACGCCATCGCCGGTATTGACCAGCGCGGAGACCGTCAGCCCCAGACGCACCGGGATCTCCAGCTCGCGCACTCGCCCCTGCATGATCCGGTGCAGCACGGGGCGCATGATGCCCCCGGTGGCGGGCAGGCCTTCCTCGATGACCGGCTCTTCCAGATCATGCAGATGCGTGCCGTCATATTTGAAAAGGCGCGTTTTTGTGGTGATCGCCCCCTGCGCCTTGATCTGCTCCAGCAGGCCAAGCCGGCGATAGGCGCGCAAGGTCGGCCCGGTGATCGTGATCCCCGCCCCATAGACGCGCCAATGAGGGTCCAGATCGATCAGATCGACCTTAACGCCCCGCTCTGACAGCGCGATAGCGGCAGCCATGCCGCCGATCCCGCCGCCCACGATCAGCGCCTCTTGGACGCCCTTGATGTTCTCCCGTTCCATGGTGCTGAAACTAGAGCGCGCGCGCCAACAGGCAAATCCGAACCATGGATGGATGCCTATTGATACAATCGGTGTGAGCTTGGCGCCCCCACGCGCTAGGCAAGAATGCAAGACGTGTGCAGCGTCAGGGATGAGAATAAGGGGAGGAATATGAGGACTTTTGCCAAGCATGCCGCGCGTCTGTCGATGGGGATCTCGACGTCGGTGCTGGCTCTGGCCGTGGCCGCGCCCGCCATGGCGCAGCAGGCGCCCGCCCAAACCGGCGCCAAGGATACCGCCGAAATCATCGTGACCGCGCAGAAGCGCCCGGAAAAGCTTCAGGAAATTCCCGTGGCCGCCGCCGTGCTGTCGCAGGCCGCCGTGGCGCAGGCCCATGTGGTGGATCTGTCCGACATCAACCGCGTGGTGCCCTCGGTGGAATTGAAAGGCACGTTCAACGGGCGCGTTCCCTATGGTATCCGCGGCATTTCGACCAACGCCAATGAAGGCGCGATCGGTCTGACCTCGGGCGTGTCGATTCAGGTCGATGGCGTGCCGGTGCCCGCCGACAGCTTTGCCGTCAACACGATCACCGACGTGGCGCAATTGGAAGTGCTCAAAGGTCCGCAGGCGACGCTGGGCGGGCGCACGGCCTCGGCGGGCGTCATCAACTTCGTGACCGTCGCGCCGTCCACCACGCCGCAATATGCGGTCAACGCGCTGACCACCAATGATGGCGAATGGCATATTGACGGCCGCGCCGCCGGCCCGATCACCGACAAGGTCAGCTACAGCCTGACCGGCTATTATCAGCGCACGCCCTATCCGATCACCAACATCACCACGGGCGTCAAAAGCCGCGCGGAAAGCTATGGCACGCGCGCCAAGCTGAAGTTTGAGCTGAGCGACAATCTCGACCTGCAGGTGATGGGGCATTATGCGATGTCGAAGTCGAAGGGCGCGAATTTCATCGTACAATACTGGACGCCCGGCTCGTTCTTCTTTGCCCCGCCGGTGGGGCTGGACGCGGCTACGATGTATCCGGGCTATACCATCGGCTATGGCAACACCAAACTGTCCACCCATACCACGATGGTGTCGCGCTATGAGGACAAGGACACTTCGGCGGTACTCAACTGGCGCCTGGGCGATCTGACGCTGACCTCGACCACCGCCTACAGCCACGAGGGCCAGTATCAGACGCAGGACACCTTCCTTGGCAATGATCCGAACTGGGCGTTGAAATTTGAAACTTTCCTCAATGCGATCGGCCAACTCCCCTCTTCGATGGTGCTGCCCTACAGCAATCTCCAGTCGGCGCAGGGCTATGTCAGCCAGACCAGCCAGGAATTCAAACTGGCCACCGATGCCAAAAAACCGCTCTCGGCGCTGGTCGGGCTGTTCTATTCGGACATGACGGTCAACCAGTATGTGCTGCGCGCTTGGACGCTCAACCCGCTGGCCAAGAACAATATTTCGACCACCAAGAATTACTCGATCTATGGCCGCGCCACCGCCCATGTGAATGACAGGCTGACCTTTGTGGGCGGCCTGCGTTACAACTGGGACAAGATCGGCTGGAACGTCGCGCAATATTTCAACCCGGCGGCGGGCCAGTATGGCAGCGGCGGCTTTGGCCAGGGCGGCTATACGTGGAACCTCTCGGACAGCTCGGGCGCGCTGGTGGGCGATGCGGCGATCCAGTTCAAGCCGACCCGCGACATCATGACCTATGCCTCCTATACGCGCGGCTATAAGCCCAAGGCGTTCAACACGGTCCATGACTGGTCGATCGCGCCGGGCAACACCACGGCGGCTGGGCTGGCCGAAATCGCCACCTTTGCCAAGGCGGTGGCGCAGGAGCACATCGACAGCTTTGAAGTGGGCCTGAAATCGACGCTGCTCGACCGCCATCTGACCTTCAACCTGGCCGCGTTCTACACCAATTACAGCGGCTATCAGGCGCAGATCTTCGACACATCGAAACTGGTGGGCGTGCTGATCCTGGCCAATGCCGGGGCGCGGACGCAAGGCGTCGAGGCCGACCTGAATTACGTGAAGGGCAACACCCGGGCCAGCCTGTCGGCGGCGCTGATCGATGCCAAGTTCACCAATTTCAAGGGCGCGGTCTGCTGGCCCACCCAAACCACCGCGCAAGGGTGCGATGCCAGCGGCACGCAGGATCTGTCGGGCAAGCCGATGCCCGCCAGCCCCAAGCTGAAGGTCAATGCCCAGATCGTCCAGACGATCCCGTTTGAAAAGTTCAACCTGATCGCAGGCACCAACCTGTCCTATCGTTCGGGCACCTATCTCCAGGCCAACCAGAACCCGCAGACCTTCCAGAGCGCGTTCGGCCTGATGGACCTGAGCCTTGGTTTCCAGACCAAGGACGAAAAGGCCACGCTGACCTTCTTCGTCAACAATGTGACCGACAGGTTCTATCTGACCAATGCCGAGGACTTTTTTGCCGGGGCCACCACGGGCAATCTGGTGATCGGCCAGCCCGCGCGCGATTCCAGCCGCTACTTTGGCGCGCGCGTAGGGATCAATTTCTGATCCCCTACATGATCTGATACCCTTTTGCCGTGACAGCCCGCGCTGTCACGGCCCTTGTTTTGGAGCCTGCCTGATGCCAGTTATCGTCACCGGAGCCGGGGGTTTTGTCGGCCGCCAGATCGTGTCGCGCCTGTTGGCGCAGGGCCGCGAGGTGGTGGCCATGGATACGGTGGCGGGCGGCATTCCCTCCGGAGCGCGTGTGGTTGCGGGTGATCTGGGCGATGCCGATGTGCGCGCCGATGCGCTGTCGGGCGGAGTTTCCTCGGTGATCCATCTGGCAACGGTGCCCGGCGGCGCGGCCGAAGCCGATCCGGCCGCCTCGCGCCGGATCAACATTGACGCCATGTATGATCTCTTGCTGGAGGCCAGCGCCAAGGGCAACAAGCCCCGCTTTGTCTATGCCAGCTCAATTGCTGTCTATGGCGACCCGCTGCCCGCCTATGTCGATGATGCAACGCCGCTTAGCCCCAAGATGATCTATGGCGCGCATAAGGCGATGATGGAACATGCCGTCGCCATGTTCGCCAATCGCGGCATGATCGAGGGCGTGACCGTGCGCCTGCCCGGTATTCTGGCCCGCCCCAAGGGGCCGAGCGGCATGAAGAGCGCCTTTATGTCGAACCTGTTCCATGCCTTGAAGGCAGGCGAGGAGTTTACCTGCCCCGTCTCGGCGGGCGGCACGATCTGGGCGCAGTCGGTGGCGCGCTGTGCGGATAATTTCATCCATGCGCTTTCCCTCGACACCGCGCTTTTGCCGCCCACCTATGCCGTCACCCTGCCCGCCCAGCGCGTCACGATGGGTGATCTGGCCAGGGAAATTGCGGCGCAATGCGGCGTTTCGCCCGATCTGGTGCGCTATGAACCCGATGCCGCGCTCGAAGCGGCCTTTGCGGCGCAACCGCCGCTGACCACGGCGGCGGCGGAAAAGGCGGGCTTTGCGCATGATGGCGATCTTGCTACTCTGGTTTCCAGCGCGCTCAAGACGCTGGATTAAGGAGAGCGAAGATGCGGTTCCAGCGACTGGACCTCAACCTGCTGGTGGCGCTTGACGTGCTGCTCGCGGAAAAGAGCGTGAGCCTTGCGGCGGATCGGCTGTGCCTGTCGCAATCTGCCACGTCTTCGGCGCTGGGCCGTCTGCGCGATTATTTCGGCGATGAACTGCTGGTGGTCAAAGGCCGCTCGATGGTGCTGACCGCGCGGGCCGAGGAACTGATCGAGCCGGTGCGCGCGGTGCTGGACCAGATCCGCTCCACCATCGCCATCGCCCCCGAATTCGACCCGGCCACCTGTGATCGCCAGATCCGCTTCATGGCCTCGGATTATTCGACGCAGGTGCTGCTGGCGGGCGCGCTGGCGATGATTGAGGCCGAGGCGCCCCACATGCGCTTTGAAATCCAGCCGATGGGCGACAGCCCGATCGACACGCTGGAGCGAGGCCAGATCGACCTCCTGCTGACCATCGATTATGCGATCAGTTCGGACCATCCCAGTCAGGTGCTGTTCGAGGATGATTATGTGGTGGTGGGCGATGCCGCCAATCCGGCGATGGAGGGCGATATGACGCGCGAGAAATATTTCTCGCTGGGCCATGTCACCGCCCGTTTCGGCAAGAGCCGTACCCCCGCCTTCGACGACTGGTTCGTGCGCCGCCAAAAGACCCAGCGCCGGATCGAGGTGGTCGCCCCCACCTTCCTGTCGCAAACCTCGCTGGTGGTGGGAACAAAGCGGATCGCCACAATGCACCGCCGCCTTGCCTCGCAAATGGTCAAGGTATTGCCGCTGGTGCTGCGCGAGGTGCCGTTTGATATTCCCCCGATCCGCGAGGCGATCCAATGGCATATCACCAATAACAATGACCGCGCGCTGCGCTGGGTGGTCGAGCGTCTGGCGGCCATGGCGCAGGAGGAGCGGGGCGACATCACCAATGTCGTGCCGATTGCCGAGGCCAGGCGCGACGAGATCGCCGTGCAGTTTCAGCATAACCACCCCAATATGCGCGGGGCCTGAAGTCTAATCCTCTTCGCGCGCGTCAAAACCGGCGCGCGCGATACGGATCGCCTCGGATTGGGCATTGACCCAGTCGATCAGACGGCGCGCCTGAACCGATAATTCGCGGCCCAGCGGGGTCAGCCTATAGGACACGCGCGGCGGCACATGGTCGGTGGCGGTGCGCAGCACAAAGCCGTCGCGCTCCAGACTGCGCAGTTTGAGCGTCAGCACCCGCTGCGAAATTGCCTGTTCGGACGAGAGCCGCGCCAGCGCCCGCCGCAGGTCCGCATGGCGCCATTCTCCCATCGCCAGCACGATCAGCACCAGCGTGGACCAGCGATCCCCCAGCCGCGCCATCACCTCACGCACGGGGGCCTCGCGGTCATGGCCATAGCGCGCCATTTCGGCCGCCAGCGCCGCCATGCCGCGTTCCAGATCATCGGGTAATGCCACAATCCCCACCCTGTGCTGGGCACAAAAAAGTGCCTTCTTCCGCTTTGCGCGATGGGCAGTAACACCAGCATCCGACAGGATAAACAAGAGGGAGAAGGTGCCCATGGCTCATGATGCCATCAGGCTGGACGGCAAGATCGCCATCATCACCGGCGGCGCAGGCGGGATCGGCGCGGCCACCGCGCAATTGATGACCCTACGCGGGGCAAGGGTCGCCATTGCCGATATCGACATGCCGCGCGCGCAGGCCGTGGCGGCGGGCATTCCTGATGCCCTGCCGATCCATCTCGACCTGGAGGATGAGGCCAGCATCGAGGCGATGGTGGCCCGGACCGTCGCCCATTTCGGGCGGCTGGATATTCTGCACAACAATGCGGCCCTGCTCGGCCCCGATATTGCGCGAGCCGACGGCAATATCGAACATATGGCGACGGCCCTTTGGGACCGGACCTATCGCGTCAATGTGCGCGGGACGATGATTGCCTGCCGCACGGCGCTGCCGCATCTGCGCGAGAGCAAAGGCAATATCGTCAACACGGTCAGCAGTCTCGCGCTGCAGGGCCATATGATTCAGGCCGCCTATAGCTCGTCGAAGGCCGCGATCATCCAGATGACCCGCGCGATTGCCGCATCGCATGGCCGCGCGGGCGTGCGATGCAACGCGGTAGCGCCCGGCATGACCATGACCCCCGCGCTCAAGGAAGCCTTCCCTGCCGCCCTACGTCAGGTGGTGGAGGATGAAACCCTGCGCGACCAATTGGGCGACCCACAGGACATTGCCGAGGCGGTGGCCTTTTTGGCCAGCGACGCGGCGCGCAACATCACCGGCGCCTGCGTGGAATGCGATGGCGGCGGCACATCCCACGTCCCCGGCCTCGGCGGATTTCGCGCATTTTTCGAAGGACACGCATCATGAGCCAGTTTGACATCGTCGTGATGGGCGGCGGCCATAATGGCCTGACCGCGGCGGCCTATATGGCGAAGGCGGGCAAGAAGGTGCTGGTGCTGGAGCGCAAACCCCATTTCGGCGGCGGCGTTTCCACCCGCGAGCTGATCCGGCCCGGATATTGGCATGATGAGCATTCCAATGTGCATATCATGATTCAGGGCAACCCGATGCTGCGCGAGGACGAGCTGGGGCTGCTGTCGAAATTCGGGCTGGAATATATCTATCCCGACCTGCCCCATGCCTCTATCTGGGAGGATGGCACGGTGGTGCGCAGTTGGAAGGATCTGGACCGCACCTGCGAAGAAATCGCCGCCTTCAGCCCGCGCGACGCCGAAGCCTATCGCAAATTCGCCCGCGCCAGCATGGACGCGATCCCGATGTTCATGAGCGGGCTTTATGCGCCGCCCTTCCCCATGGGCGCCTTTGTGGCGATGATGGACCAGTCGGACGAGGGCCGCTTCCTGCTCGATGTAATGAGCCGCAGCGCGCTGGACGTGGTGGAGCAATATTTCGAGAGCGATCTGCTCAAGCTCCACATCTTGCGCATGGTGACCGAAAACCTGCAAATGCCCGATGAATTGGGCACGGGCATGGGCGCGTTCCTGATGCCGGGGATCATCCATACCTATGGCTGCTCGATGCCCAAGGGCGGGTCGGGGCAATTGTCCAAGGCCTTGGTGCGCGCCATCGAGCATTTCGGCGGCGAGGTGCGCTGCAATGCCGAGGTGTCGCGCGTGATTGTCTCGGGCGGCAAGGCGCTGGGGCTGGAGCTGACCACAGGCGAGACATTTATGGCCAGGGATGGCGTGATCGGCGCGATCCACCCGCATGTGCTGCGCAAATTCGTGGGCGAAACGCCGGAGCCGGTCTTGCAGCGCGCCGAGCGCGTCACGCAATCGACCTTCTCGATCAACCTGATGCATCTGACGCTGAAAGAGCGTTTGAAGCTGAAGGTCGGCAATGAAACCAACGCCATGATGACCGAGCTGATGGATTTCTACACCATCCGCGACATGCTGCTGGAATATGACAAGCTGCGCCGGGGTGAGGTTTCGCACCGCCTGATCGCGGGCGGCGACAACACGATCTTTGACCCCAGCCGCGCGCCGGAAGGGGCGGGCGTGTTCTATGGCGTCAATTTCGCGCCCTATAATCTCTATCCCGACGGGCCGGGTTCTTGGGACGCGCGCAAGGGAGAGTTCGCCGACCGGGCGCTCGAACAATATCGCAAGTTCTATTCGAACCTGAGCGATGACAACATCACCGGCCGTCTGATCCGCTCGCCCATCGACCATGAACGCGACAGCCCGGCCAGCTTTATCAAGGGCGACATCCATGGTTGCGCGCCCTTCATGTATCAATCGGTGGCCCATCGCCCCACGCCCGATCTGGGATCGTTCCGCGTGCCGGGCATCGATGACCTCTATCTGGTCGGCCCCTTCATGCATCCGGGCGGGGGGGTCTTCGGCGCCGGGCGCGCCACCGCGATCCAGATGATGGACGATATGGACATTGACTATGACAAGGTCTGCGCCAAGGACATTGGGGGGGCGATCTGATGGCCGAGAAGAAGATTGCGCCGATGAAGGTGCTCGACGCCAATAACAAAGAGCTGATGGCCGTGCGCAGGATCGAGCGCGACGGCAATGATCTGGTCATTCGCGGCAAGATCTTTGGCGCTATGCCGATGGTGGCGAAACTGACGCCGGAGCAGGCGCGGGCCGGATTGAAGCTGCTGGATGCCAAAACCATCTGGTTTTTGATTACCCTGCTGCTGCGCAAGTGAAACCTGCCTCAATTCGATTTCATCAATAGGTAAATCCCATTCAATCCATGAAATCGGATTGAGCCAGATCAAGAAGCCCAAGCCCCTCGCGCATCATCCTTGGCCCGACAAAGCAAAGGGAGATGCGCGAGATGGCGATCACAGGCATAAAGCGGCTGGTGTTTCTGGTGGAGGATCTGGCCACCACCAGCCGGTTTTTCACCGATTACGGGCTGCGGCCCATCGAACAGGACGCCACCAGCGCAAGGTTCGAAACCATGAACGGCGCGCAGGCCCGCCTGCTGCTGCGCGGGCATGGTGATCTGCCCAAGGGCGCCGCACAGACCGGCATCGGCGTCCACGAATGCATCTGGAGCGTGGACAGCGCCGAGGCCATGGCGCGCCTCTCCGCCGACCTGTCGCGCGATCATGAATTGCGCGTCGATGCCGAGGGCGTCACCCATTTCATCACGCCCTTTGGCCAGGCCATCGGATTGCAGGTCTGGCAACCCCGCGCCGTCCATGGCGCGCCTAGCCCCAGCAACACGCCCGGCACCGTGGGCCGCCTCAACCAGCCGCGCAAATGGCTGGCCCGCGCGGTGCCGAAACGCATTCACCACACGGTCTGGACCTTCCCCGATGTGCAGGAGGCGATGGAATACTACCGCGACCGCCTCGGTTTTCGCCTGACCGATGTGCAAAAGGGCTTTGGCGTCTATATGCGCGCCGATGGGGCCTATGAGCATCACAATATCTTTCTGGCCAATGCCCATGCGCGGATGCCCGGTTTCGACGGCACGCTGAAATTCCACCACGCCAATTTCGAATGCGAGGACATTGACGAAATCATGGTGGGCAAGAACCACCTCGACCGTCTGGGCTACAGCTTTGAAGGTGGCTGGGGTCTTGGCCGCCACCGGTTGACCAGCGCGGCGTTTCTGTATCTGGCGGTGCCCGAACTGGGCGGCGACATGGAATATGGCGCGGATTGCGACTGTGTGGATGACAGTTGGAAGGTGCGCGTGTGGGACGGCGCCTTTGGCACGCTGATCTATATGCACGACCTGCCCCATTGGTTGCAGGAAGAGCCGGTCTGGGACGTGGCCTATGCCCGCGAGGATCAGCTTCGTTACCTGCCCGCCGATCCGAAACCGGTTCCGGCCCAAGCTGCTGAATAAGGGAGAGAGATTATGACGATTTGCATCATCGGCGGCGGGGTGGCGGGCCTTGCTCTGGCCATCGGCCTGCATCAGCGCGGCGTAGCCTGCGAAGTGGTGGAGCGTGACAAGGACTGGAAGGTCTATCACGTGGGCATCATCGTGCAGGCCAATTTCGTGCGGGCCCTCAACGCGCTGGGCGTGGGCGATGCGGCGGTGAAGGCGGGCTATGCCTATCGCGGGGCGCGCTTTGTGGACGTTAACGGCAACACGATTGCCGAATTGCCCGGCGATACGGCGGTCGATGGCCTGCCCTCCGATCTGGGCCTGACCCGCCCCGCGCTGCACAAGGTCTTGACCGACAAGGTGAAGGAACTGGGCATTCCGGTGCGTCTGGGCGTCACTTTCACCACGATGGCGGATTATGGCGACCATGTGGAACTGGGCTTTTCCGATGGCACGTCCGGTTCGTATGATCTGGTCGTGGGCGCGGATGGCAACTACTCGGCGGTGCGCAAGGCGATCTTTCCCGAAGCCACCCCCAAATTCACCGGGCAAGGCGTGTGGCGCTACAACGTGCCGCGCCCCGAGGGCCTCGAATGGAGCGATATCTACATCGGAAACGGCCACAACGGCTTCAACGGCAAGGCCGGCTATTGCCCGCTGACGCCCGATGAAATGTATATTTTCGCCGTGATCGAGGAAAAGGGCAACCCGCGCTTTGCCCCCGAAACGCTTGCCCATGAAATGCGCGCCCGCCTTGCCGGTTATGGCGGCATTCTGGGCGAGGCGGCCAAGACGATCACCGATCCTGCGCTGGTGGTCTATCGCCCGCTGGAGGCCTGCATCATGCCCGATCCGTGGCACAAGGGCCGCGTGGTGCTGATTGGTGACGCCGCTCATTCGGCCACGCCCCATCTGGGCCAGGGCGCGGCCATGGCGGTCGAGGATGCGGTGGTTCTGGCCGAAGAACTGGGTCAGGGTGATATTCCGGCGGCCCTGCGCGCCTTTATGGAGCGGCGGTTTGAACGGGCCAAGCTGGTCGGCACATCCTCGATCCAGTTGGGCGAATGGGAAATGCACCCCGAAAGCGCTGGCGATCCGGTCGAAGTGACCGACCGCATCCGCAAGAAGCTGGCCGAGCCGGTTTAACGAAACCGATAGCACCGATCCGATGCAATGCGTTTCTCCCCAAGGTTGCGCCCCATCATAAGGGCGCAAACTTTGGGGAGATTTGTATGAGCATTCTGGGCGTTGAATCCGTCCTGTTCGGCGTCGATGATCTGGCGCAGAACGCCAAGTTCTGGAGTGATTTCGGCCTGCCGGTGGAAAGCATCACCGAAAATGAAGCCGTGTTCCGCCTTGCCTCGGGCAGCCGGGTGATCCTGTTGCCCCATGGCGACGCGCGCCTGCCCAGCCCCGATCCCTTCCCCGGCAATGGGGTCAAGGAAACGGTCTGGGGCGTCGATACGGCCGAAAACCTTGAAAAGATCGCTGCCAGTCTGGCAAGCGAAGTGGCGATTACGCGCGACGATGACGGCACCGTCCATTGCGTCTGCCCCGATGGCCAGCCTATCGCCATCCGCGTCTGGGCCAAGCGGGCGTTCCATTCCGCAGCCAGCCCGGTCAACACGCCCACCTCCTATCCGCGTTTCAACCAGCACCGCATCTGGCGCCAGCGGGCGATCCCCAAGACGATCAACCATGTGGTGTTCTTCTCGCCCGATTATGTGGGGTCGTTTGAATTTTACGAACGCCATCTGGGCTTTCGCTATATCGACCACAGCAAGGGCGTCGGCATTTTCTCGCGCGCGGGCGGCACGTTCGAGCATCACTCGATCTTCTGGGTCAATTGCGACCTGCCCTTTGCCCCCGACAATTTCAAATTCATGCATATCGCCTTTGGCATGGACGACATTGACGAAGTGATGCTAGGCGCGAACCTGATGGCCGAAAAGGGCTGGAAGAACGAGAGCATGAACTCGTCAGGCGGCATCTCGCGCCACCGGATTTCCTCCGCGATCTATTATTACTGCGACATCCCCGGCAAGGGCGGCGAAGCCGAATATCACGCCGACACCGACTATCTCGACGACAATTGGGTGCCGCGCGCTTGGGACTTCCGCTTTGGCTCTTTGTTGTGGGCCAATAATGCCCCGCCGATCTTCCGCGGGCCCGACATTCCGTGGGATATGCAGTTCGATGCCGATCGGCGCAGTTTTGAACCCTATCGCAAGGCGGCTCCGGGCAAGCATGCGGTTGAGGGAGCCTTGGCCGAGATTACCGAAGAGGATGAGCATGGGATTTAAGAAGTAAGGGGTTTAGATGCGAGGGACTCGTCCCTCGCGCTCCCATTACTGTCTGCGTTTGCGTTATGGGTTCGGCGTTTTGTGTCGGACGCGATGTTTGAATGATAAAGCCTGCGGCGCCTTTTACGCTACTTCGCCGCGCCGCAGGCTTTCCCATAGAAAAAGCGCCCCGCTTGCAAACGAGGCGCTTTCATTAACGGGATTGCAAAGGGCCCCCGCCCTTTGCCCGCCGGAGGCAAACCTTACTTCACCCCCGCCTCCCCAATCACCGTCTCCACATGCACCACCTTGGGCGGCTCAACGAAAAACGGCCCGGCCAACGCGCGCCACTTGGCAAAATTCTCGGTCGCACGGAAATCGACGGTATGGGCCTCCACCGACACCCAGCCGACGAGCAGGTGATAGACGCCCGGCTCCTCGACCACACGCTGCAGGGCAAAGCCGGTGCAGCCCGGATCGGCGCGGAAATGCGGCTCGGCCTGGGCCACGGCGGCTTCGAAATCGGCGGCGCGGGCCGGGTCGATGGTGATGCGGGCGATTTCGAAGGTCATCAGTTCGGCTCCTCGACAAATTCGATCAGATTGCCCGCGCAGTCGCGGATAAAGCATCCTTTGCCAAAGTTTTCGCGCACGACAAAGGCAATATCGACTTGCTTTTGCTCCATTTCGCTCAGAAACTTTTCCAGATCCTCGACCCGAAAGGCCACATGCTTGTTGCCATGGGTGCGCAGATCGGCGGGCGGATGACGGCGATCCTCGGGCAGAGGGGCGGCGCCCTCCACCTCGAAGATTTCGAAACGCAGCGGGCCTTTGCAGAGCATCGCGGTGTGGCTTTTGGCGGCCTCAATATAAAACCGCTTTTCCACCTCAAAGCCCAGCACGCGGCCGTACCAGTCAATCGCCTCCTGCAACGAGGGCACCGAAACGCCCCCGTGGTGGAAGGTAAATTCGGCCATCAAGCCATCTCCGCAAAGGTCTGCGCGCACCAATCCGCAATGTAATCACGCATCCCGGTGCCATTGTCGGCGCCGCAATGCTCGACCTCGAAATCCGCCTTGGTGAACATGCGCAAGGTCCGCTTGGGGCTGTTCACCGCCTGATCGTAGGACAGATGGGCGTTGAAGGCCGGGATCTGGCGGTCATTCTCGCCATGGGTGATGAGGAAAGGCACGCGGATCTTCTCCACTTGCCCATTGAGCGTGATCTGGTCGGCATAATCGAGGAACGCGTCGCGATCATCCATGCCGAACACCCACAGCACATGATCCCAGTAATGCGGCACGGGGTTTTCGCCCTCATTGGCCACACGCTGGCGCTGACGCTCGCCCCAGACGTGGTTGGCGCCCATCACCGCGCACAGGGCATAGCGCGGATCATTGGCGGCGATGCGCGGCGCGTGATAGCCGCCGAAGGACAGGCCGAAAATGCCGATCTTGTCGTGGATCACATCGCTGCGCGTCAGCAGATAGTCAAACGCAGGCGACCCCCAACGCTCGGCATCATAGACGGCGGCCAGATTGCGCTTGCGGATTGCCTCGCCGGTGCCGGGCTGGTCGAGGAACAGCGTGTTCATGCCGCGTTCGAGATTGGACAGGCCATGTCCAGCCATATTGACCTGTTCCTTCATGGAATCGAGGCCATTGACCGAAACCAGCGTGGGACGCGGCGTGCCCGATCCGTCATGGACAAAGATCGCGGTATAGCTGCTGCCCTCATAGGGGATCTCGACCTTGTCCACATGCAGCCCGCGCAATTGCGAACCCTTGTGGTACAGTTCCAGCCCGCGATCATAGGCCGCCCAGCGGGGCGCATAATCGCGGCTCTGCATCCGTTCGGCCGCCAGATAATAGCCCGAGGCGCGCAGATATTTGGTGCCCGCCGAGAGCGCATAGCCATTGGCCAGATCATCGTCGGCATTGTTCGCCACCTGATCGGCCACTGCAATCCAGCTGTCGAACAGCAGCGCAGACCCTGCATCGGCCCCGGCCTTGGACGCCTCGCGCACCGGGCGGCAGGCCTCGTCAATCTCGCCATGATTGCCGCCGCAGACCAGCGCCAGATTCGTGGCCAGATTCCACACGTAATTTCCGGGAAAGGGTTCAAACATCTGTATTTCCTTTAATCCGCAGTCCAACCGCCATCGACGATGAGGCTGGTTCCGGTGATGAGGGCCGAAGCGTCGCTGGCGAGGAAAAGCACCGGCCCCATGAGATCCTCGACCTGTCCCAAACGGCCCAGTTTGATCTTGGCCAGCACGCTGTCGAGGAAGGCCTGGTCCTCGAAGAAGGGCCGCGTCATCGGGGTTTCGATGAAGGTGGGCGCGATGGTGTTCGACCGGATGCCATGGGGCGCAAGGTCGAGGGCGAAGGCTTTGTTCATGCCCTCGATCGCCCATTTCGACGCGCAGTAGAGCGAGCGGCGCGGGCCGCCGACATGGCCCATCTGCGAACCCATATGGATCAGAGATCCCGCCATCCCATCGCGCAACATAGCCTTGACCGCGTGCTGGGCCACAAAGAAGGCCGACTTCACATTGAGGTCGAGAACGGCGTCATAGTCCTCGGGCGTCACCTCCCAAACCGCCTTGGGCCGGTTGGTCCCTGCATTGTTGACCAGCACATGAAACGCCGGACGCGCGGCGAAGAAGGCCTCCACCGCGCGCAGGTCGCTCACATCCAGCGCCGCCGCCTCGGCCAAACCGCCAGCCTCACGGATCGCGGCGGCGCCAGCCTCGATCTCATCGCGCGTCCGCGCGGCCAGCGTCACCTGCGCGCCCGCCTGCGCCAGCGCGGCGGCGGCGGCAAGGCCAATGCCCCGCCCCGCCCCTGTCACCAGCGCCCGCCGACCGTCCAGCCGGAAGCTGGGGGTCTGGGGCAGGCTCATGCTTTCGTCAGCTCGCTGGGCACGGCCTGACCGGCATAGGGCACATCGCGGCCACCGAAACGGCGCACGCGGATATTGGCCTGCTCGCCATGGCCCGCAAAGCCTTCAAGCGCGCACAACCGGCTGCAATATTCGCCGATCAGCGCCGAGGCATCATCGCTGGTCACGCGCTGATAGGTGCAGGTTTTGAGGAACTTGCCGACCCACAACCCGCCCGTGTAACGCGCCGATTTCTTCGTCGGCAGCGTGTGATTGGTGCCGATCACCTTATCGCCAAACGACACATTCGTGCGGTTGCCAAGGAAGAGCGCGCCGTAATTGGTCATGTTCTTCAGGAAGTAATCGGGGTCCCGCGTCATCACCTGCACATGCTCGCTGGCGATGTCATCGGCGATCCGCACCATCTCCTCATAGCTTTCGGCCACGATCACCTCGCCAAAGATCTCCCACGCCTTGCGGGCATGGTCGGCGGTGGGCAGGATTTCCAGCAGGCGCTCGATTTCCTTCATCGTCGCACGGGCAAAGGCTTCCGAATTGGTCAGCAACACGCCGGGGCTGTCCGGCCCATGCTCGACCTGACCCAGAATGTCGGTCGCAGCCATTTCGGGGTCGCAGCCGATCTCATCGGCGATGATCAGCGTTTCGGTCGGCCCGGCAAACAGGTCGATGCCCACGCGGCCGAACAATTGCCGCTTGGCCTCTGCCACGAAAGCATTGCCGGGACCGACGAGAATATCAACCGGATCAATCGTCTGCGTGCCGATGGCCATCGCGCCGATCGCCTGAATCCCGCCCAGCGCATAGATCGCATCGGCGCCCGCCAGAGCTTGGGCCGCCACAATCGCGCGTGCGGGCTTGCCCTGAAACGGCGGGGCGCAGGTGATGACCCGCGGCACGCCCGCCACCTTGGCGGTGATGACCGACATATGCGCGCTGGCCAGCAGCGGATATTTGCCGCCCGGCACATAGCAACCCGCATTCTGGATCGGCAGGTTCTTATGCCCCAGCACCACGCCGGGCATGGTTTCCACCTCAACGTCGGTCATGCTGGCGCGCTGGATCTGCGCGAAGTTCTTCACCTGCGCCTGCGCAAATTCGATATCCTTGCGCTCCTGCGGGCTCAGGCTGTCGACCGCCGCGTCGATCTCGGACTGGCTCAGCCGGTAATCTTCCCGGTCCCAGCCGTCGAACTTGATGCTCATCTCGCGCACCGCCGCATCGCCGCGCTTCTCAATATCGCCCAGCGCCGCCTCGACAATATCGCGAACCTTGCGATCCGCCTGCGCCTTCTCTTCCGCAGCCGCGCCGCGCTTCAGCCAGATGGCCATGCCAAAATCTCCCCATAAAAGGCTGTTTGGCTGTCATCTGACACGCGCCCCGCCACCCGACCATCGCATGTTATCGATGGTTTGCTATCGACCAAATGCCGTTGCCGCCTCGCGCCCGCACGCTAGATTCCACGCCAGATGATAAGTTACGGGAGACATATGCGATGCGTCTGGCCACGCTGAATAATGGCACAAGGGATGGGCGGCTGATCGTGGTTTCGCCCGATGGCGCCCATTACGCGCCCGCGCCCATCGCAACGATGCAGGCCGCGCTGGAGGACTGGGACAAGGCAAAACCCTTGCTGGCCGCAATCACGGATTTTCCCGAAAGCCTCGATATGGACCAACTGCTAGCCCCCCTGCCGCGCGCATGGCAATGGCTCGACGGCTCGGTCTATCCCAGCCATGGCGCGTTGATGGACAAGGTGCTGGGCATCGAGCCGGAAAAGCCCGATGCGCCGCTCATGTATCAGGGCGTGTCGGACACGTTCTATGCCCCGCGCGCCGAAGTGCCGATGGCCGATGAGGCGCTGGGCATCGATTTCGAGGGCGAATTCGGCATCATCACCACCGCCGTCCCGATGGGCACGCCCGCCGCCGAGGCCGGTGATCACATCGCGCTGGTGGTCCAGATCAATGACTGGTCGCTGCGCAAACTGGCCGGGCCGGAAATGAAGACCGGCTTTGGCTGGATTCAGGCCAAGCCCCCCTGCGGCATGGCCCCCTTTGCCGTCACGCCCGATGAATTGGGCGAAAACTGGCGCAATTTTCGCCCCGCCCTGCACCTCAACGTGCAATGGAACGGCGCGCAATTCGGCCATGCCTATGGCGAGCCGATGGCTTACGGTTTCGACGATCTGGTCGCCCATGGCGCGCGCACGCGCAATCTGGTGGCAGGCACGGTGATCGGCTCGGGCACCGTCTCGAACGAGAATTTCCGCGAGGTCGGCTCTTCCTGCATCGCCGAGCGGCGCGGGATCGAGATCGTCGATGAAGGCGCGCCCCGCACCGAATTCATGACCTATGGCGACAGCGTGCGCATGGAGGCGCAATTGCCCGACGGACGCGCGCCCTTTGGCGTGCTGGAGCAGAAGGTGGTGCGCGCGTGAGCATCAAGCTGGCCATCCTGCCCCGCACGCGCGCGGGTCTGAGCCGCGAAGGGTTGCAGGCCTATCTGGCCCATTCCCATGGCCCGCTGGTCATGGCCCATGGCGAGGTCAGCGGCATGTTTGCCGGCTATGTCCATCACTATGTTCAGGATGAGCCCTCGCCGCTGGGCGCAGCTTTGGCGGATCGCGATGCGCTGACCATCATCCGTTTCGCCTGTATCGAGGATATGGCCGCTTCCAAGGCCTCGCCCGCCTATGCGCAGATCGTCGGGCCGGACGAAGACAATTTCCGCGAGCTGGCCGGGTCGCTGGCCATGCTGCTGTCCGAAACCACCGTTTTGGCCGGGCCGGAGGATGTCGCGCGCAAGCTCTTCATTTTCCGCCACGGCGCCGATGCGCAGGATGCGCAAGGCTGGGCCGAAGCACTGGCCCCCATCCTTGCCGCGCAGGGCGTGGACGGACCGATTGCGGCATGGCGCATCAATACAGTTGCCCGTACATTGGAAGGCCCGGCTCCTGCGGAATTGTTTGACGAAGTTTCGCTGCGCGGCCCTATTCCGGCTGATCTGGCCAATGCCCTGACCGCTGCGGCGCAGGCCTATTTTGCCGATGCTCCGGCCTCTGTGCTGGTCACCCGCCCCAGGATTTTTGTTTCCAGCCAAAAGGATTGAAACCATGGAAATGTCCGATTCCGGCCTGCCGCCGATCCAGCGCGTGGTCACCGGCCACGATGAAAACGGCCGCGCCATCTTCAAATCCGAAGATGTGACCCCCACCAGGATGATCCCCAGCGGCGATGCCAGCTTCCTGACCATCTGGACCACCGAAACGGTCCCGGCTGACCTAAACGATGAGCGCGACGGGCGCGACCTGCCCACCGGCCTGACGCTGGAACGCGGCAGCGTGATCCGCATCACCGATATGCTGCCCGGCAAGGAAAGCCCGTTTCACCGCACCAACAGCGTCGATTACGGCATCGTGCTGAAGGGCGAGATCGAGCTGGAACTGGACGACGGGCGCAAAAAGACCATCCGCGAGGGCGGCATCATCGTCCAGCGCGGCACCAACCACCTGTGGCGCAACACCACCGATCAGGTCTGCCGCATCGCCTTCATCCTGATCGAGGCTCCCGCCTACAAGCATAACGGCGTGCCGCTGGACGAGGCCAAGCCCGAGCAGGTCGATCCCGCCTATGGGGAAATGGGCGAATGAAATATGCGCTGGGCGCGGTCGCTCTGCTGATCGCGGGTGCAGCGGTGGCTATGCCTTTCCACGAAATCCCGGCGGGGCCGCGCGCCCTTCCGGGGGATCGGCTGCCGCCCTTTGCGATGCTGACCGATGGGGGCGAACTGCCGCTTGATCCCCCGCCTCTGCCGCCCGGCACACATCTGCCCGCGCCCGGCGATCCGCCCGAAAGCACCGCCCCCGCGCCCAGCCTGAAACAGGCCACGCGCATGGCACAGGCCGCATTGGACGATTGCACACGGCGCGGTTTTCGCGTGGGCGTGGCGGTGGTGGACAGCGCGGGCGAGGCGCGCGCGATGCTGACCGCCGATGGCGCGGATGGCAGCCATGTGTTTGTGGCCATGCGCAAGGCGGCGGTCGCGCTGGCCTTCGGCTCGACCAGCGGCGAGGCCCATGAAGCGCTGCGCCATGATCCTGCTTTAAAAGCCAAAGTCACCCCGGCAATGTTCGTCGAAGGCGGCGCGGTGCCGATCCACGCGAATGGCCGGATCATCGGCGCGATTGCCGTGAGCGGCGCGGCGGGCATTCCGGTGGGCCATCAGGATGAAGTCTGCGCAGCGGCGGGGTTGAAGCTATGATGTTCGATCTGACCGGCAAGGTGGCGATTGTCACCGGCTCCACGCGCGGCATCGGCCACGCGATTGCGCAGGCGATGATGGACGCCGGGGCGCGCGTGGTGATCTCCAGCGAGGACGAGGCCGACACCGCCCGCGCGGCGGCGGAGATGGGGGCGCTTGGCATCGCGTGCGATGTTGCCGATGATGCGGCACTGGGCGCGCTGGTCGATGGCACGGTGGCGGCGCTGGGCGGGATCGATATTGTCGTGTGCAACGCCGGGATCACCGGGCGGCCCGGTCCTTTCTCCTCCGTCGACATGGCGGATTACGCCCGCGTGATGGCGATCAACCTGCGCTCTCAGGTCGTGCTGTGCAATCTGGCCTATCCGCATCTGCGCGCGCGGAGCGGCAATGCGGTGCTGATCGCCAGCCTGTCGGGTCTGCGCGGCAATGGGGCGATTAATGCCTATGCGCTGGCCAAGGCGGGCGTGGCGCAGCTTGCGCGCAATCTGGCGGTGGAATGGGGGCCGCATGGGGTGCGGGCCAATGCGATTTCGCCCGGTTTCATCGCCACCGAACTCTCCGCGCCGCTGTTGGCCAATGAGGCATTCATGACCCGCCGCATGGGCATGACCCCGCTGCGCCGCCCCGGCAAGCCCGAAGAAGTGGCGGGCGCGACGGTGTTCCTGTCGAGCGCGGCGGGCGGTTTTGTCACCGGCCACAATCTGGTGGTGGATGGCGGAACGCTGATTACGGACGGCAGCTAATCACCACGCAGTCGCGCCGGCATCCACCGCGATATTCGCGCCCGTCACATAGCGCGCCTCATCGCTGGCCAGCCATGTCGCGGCATGGGCAATGTCCTGCGGCTCGCCAAGGATCTTGACCATATTCTTGGCCAGCACTTTCTCGCGCAGGGCAGGTTCGCTCTCCATATGCGCGCGCGTGGCGGCGGTCAGGATGAAGCCCGGCGCGATCGTATTGGCGCGGATGCCATGGGGGGCACCCTCCATCGCCAGCTGGCGCGTCATGGCCAGCACCCCGCCCTTGCCCGCGCAATGCGCCAGCGCGGCCGATCCTTCCAGAGCATGAGCCGCATTGGCGCTGGCGAAATTGACGATGCTGGCCCGCCCGCTGGCCTTCAGCAGGCTCCATGCCGCGCGCGTGGGCAGAAACACGATGTCGAGTTCGCCCAGCAGCGTCCGCTTCCACTGGGCATAGGTCATCTCCTCGATCCAAGCGAAAGTGGCGAAAGCAGCGGCATTGAGCAGGATGTCCACCCGCCCATGCTCCGCGCCAATGGCGGCGAACAGATCGGCCACCGCGCTCTCATCGGTCAGATCGCAGTCGCGGTCCGCGCCCGCAATATCGACGCCGATGACCGTTGCCCCCTGCGCCCGGAAATGCTCGGCGCAGCCCGCGCCAATGCCATTGCCCGCACCGGTGACCACCGCCACCTTACCCGCCAAACGATCAGCCATGGAGCGCCACCTTCTGTGCTGCGTTCAACGCCTGCCCTTTGCGCAGCGATCCGACCAGAGCGCCCATCGCCCCCACCAGCGCCGCGCCCGACAGCAGGCTGAACGCCCCCATCAGCCCGCCAGCATGGCTGCTGCCCAAAGTCACCACCACCGGGCAAAGGAATTGCCCGATGGAAAAGGCCCCCGTCCACAGGCCCGCCGCGCGGGCGCGAATGTCGAAAGGCAGCCCGTCCATCGCCCAGACCAGCAAGGTCGGCAGCAGCACGCCCGCGCCCAATTGATTGATGAAACAGCCGATCAGGAAGGGCGTGGTTGTCCCGGCCCGGCCCATCAGCAGAAAGCCCACCGTGAGAAAGGCAAACTCGCCCAGCAGCAGATGCGCCACCCGCGCCCGCCCGATCCGCGAATAGATGAAGGTGCCGATCGGCACGCCCAGGCTAGCCACCGAGGTCAGGAAACCGATCCGGCCCGGATCGCTCACGCCCAGCAGGGCAATACCCCGCCCGGCCTGAATCTGGACCGTGTAGAACAGGACCGAGCCATAGATGGTGATGGCGATGATCCCGGCCATCCGGCTCCACGGGAACCCGCCCCAAGCGCCATGATGCGGAGCGTGATCGGCCTCCTCCTCGGCGTCGGCCTCGGACGGTTCCCAGGTGAAGATCAGCACCAGCGCCAGCATGACCAGTGCGCAGCCATAGACCCAGAACGGCGCGCGCCAGCCAAAGCGGCCCAATTGCCCGCCGATGTTGAAGAACAGCAGCGCCGACATCGAGGCGAAAGCCGTTTGCCCCGCCAGCCATTTGTCGCGCGCGGCGCCCTTAAAATAATCGCCGATCATCGTCGTGGTCAGCACCATGATCAGCGCCTCGGCCACGCCGACGCCGATGCGGCTGATGATGATCGCGGTCAGATCGGTGAGGAATACCGGCGCAATGCCCACCGCCGCATAGGCCACCAGAGCCCAGATCAGCAGGCGCCGCCGCCCGAACCAGTCGCCCAGCATCCCCGCCACCGGCGAGAACAGCGCCACGCAGAGCGCCGGCACCGTCAGGATCATCGGCACCCAATATTCATGGCCCGCAATCCCGGAAAACTCGTTCAGCAATCCCGGCAGGATCGGCGCCAGCAGCACGATGGCCATGGTGGAGAGCGTTATCGGGATCAGCAGCGATAGGCCTGTCATGAAACCCGGCTGATGGTGGCCTGTCACCTGCGTCTTCTCCCGATGCGCGGCCTCGGCTTTTGAGGCCTATTTTCTCTTGTCCCTTGATTAGGCGCTTTGGCGCGAGGCTGCTATTTCAATCCGCCGATGGGCAGCTATCCATGGCGTGAATAGGATCACACGTCCTTGCTGACCCCGGCGGCCGAGATGGCGGCGATCAGCAGCGGGCCGCAGAACAGCGCAAAGATCGCCACCAGCGGCCAATGCTGACCCAGCGCCCAGCCGCCCAGCAGCGGGCCGGTAAACGCCCCGATCCGGCCAATGCCAAAGGCCCAGCCGATGCCCGTGGCGCGCACCGCATCGGGATAGACCTGCGCGGCCAGCGGATAGAGCATGTTAAAGCCGCCCTGAAGCGTCACGCCCATCAGGAAAGCCGAGGCCAGCACGCCCCACAGCGGCATGGACACGCCGCCAAAGAACAGAAACACGCCCGCCGTTGCCGCCAGCAGGATGCTGCACAGGCGACGCACGTCATAATGGGTGCCCGCAATGCTCATCGCCACGGTTCCGGCAAAGGCACCGAAATTATAGATCGCGCTGGCGATGATCGCCTGCGTCTGGGGCAGGCCCGCCTCGATCGAGAGTTTGGTGATCCAGCTGGTGATGAAATAGAGCGCCATGAAGCCGCAGATCGTGGCCACCCACAGGCGGATCGAATTGGCGCGCCGCACGCCGCTGACCACTTCGCCGATGCTGGGCCGTTGCCCCGATGCGCCCGCGTCCAATCCGGCGGGCAGGATGGCAAGGATCACCGGCACCAGCAGCGCCGAAACCGCCGCCGTGCCCAGCAGGACGCAATGCCAGCCAAAGATCGGGAGCGCCCATGCGGTGATGAAGCCGGTAAACATCGCCCCGATGGGATAGCCCGCCTGAAGCACACCCACGGCGAAATTGCGATGCCTGCGCGGGGCCACGCGCGCGGCAATGGCCGAAATGCAGGCCAGCACCGTGCCGATCCCTGTGCCGATGAAAAAGCGCACAAAGGCCAGTTCCGGCACCGAACGGGTCAGGCTGGACACCGCCATGGCCAGCGCCATAAGCGCCATGGCCAGCGCCACCATCCGCCGCCGCCCAAAACGATCCGCCATGGGCGCAAGGCCAAGCCCCCCAGCGCCATGCCCGCAAGGCCGGCGCTGAAGACAATGGCGAATTGCCCGGACGAGACGCCCCATTCATTCTGCAGCGAGGGCGCAATAAAGGAGACGACCAGCAAATCCATCCCATCGGCCATGTTCAGCGCAAAACACAGCGCGACAATGCCCATAGCCTTGCGGGTCCAGCGGTCATCCGCCGTATCGAGCGCCGCATCAGACGCAGCGGAGACAAAGGCCATTGAGGGTCTATCCTTGGGAGGTCAGAATTGGACGGGATCGCGGTGGGCGGCCTGCGCGTTCAGGCGGATTGAGGCATTGGTCGCGCCATAGGCGTCATAGCCACGCCGCTCCACCACCTCGAAAAAGATGCGCTTGGCCACGGCCCGGCTGTAGAACTGGAAATATTCGCCCGCATCATCGCGGTCATAAAGGATGTTATGTTCGGCCAGCCGGGCCACCAACGCAGGCTCAAGGCCAAAGCGGGCCTCGAGATCCTCGTAATAATTGGGGCCGATGGCCAGGAAGGGCAGGCCCGCCGCCTTGGCCCGCGCGGCCACGGCAAAGATGTCGTCGCAGGCAAAGGCGATATGCTGGACCCCGGCGCCGAAGTAATTATGTAGAAAGCGCGTCGAGAGCGCATTGGCCGCCATCGAGCCGTTGAGCGTGAAGCGCACCGGTTTGGCCGCGTTCCGGCTTTCCACCGCCTGCGAATAGACGATGCCCATGGGGTCGGAGATTTCGAGCTGGGGCGTTTTGGCGAAATCGAACAGCGCGGTGTAATAGAGCAGCCAGCTCAGCATTTCCTCATATTGCATCGTCTGGGCGATATGATCGACGCGGGTCAGGCCGGTGGTGCCGGGCGCAGTGCTGCCCGGAAATTCCTGCGCCCACATATCCGCATCGGTGGCCGCATCGACCAGATAGAACAGCGAGCCCCCCACCCCGCGCACCGCCGGGATCTGCCATTCATCGGGGGCGACCGGTTGGCTGAAACGGGGAATGTCGAGCGCTTGGGCTCGCGCAATGGCGGCGGATTGATCGGGCACGGCAAGGCCGATGGCGCAGACCGAGCCGCCATGCACCATGTCGAAACTATGCGCGAGACCTTCAGGCTCGGAATTGATGACAAGGTTGATACCGCCCTGCTGCCAGCGCTCAACCTGTTTGGAACGGTGGTGGCCGGTGCGTTCGAAACCCAGCGCCTTGAAAATACCGGTGAACTCCTCGGCTTCGGCATGGCTGGCGGCAAATTCGATGAATTCGACGCCCATGGGGGCGATGGCGGCGGGCATTTCGGGCGTCCGCCCCAGCGCGCGCAAGGCGCCGTCATGCAGCACTTTCAACCCGCGCAGACCATCGCGCGCGACCTGGCTGGCCGATCCCGCACGGAACCGGTCATTGAAGATTTCAAGGCTCCAATAACCGTCATAGCCGATGCGCAGCAATTGTGCGGCAAATTCGTCCAGCGCAAAGTCGCCCTGGCCGGGCATACAGCGGAAATGGCGGCTCCAGTTGAGCGGGTCCATTTGCAGGCGCGGCGCATCGGCCCATTGCACGATGAACAGCTTGTCAGGCCGAATGTCGCCGATGCTGGCGCTGGGGATATTGCGCGAGAGCGAGTGGAAACTGTCGAGCGTCAGGCCGAGCGCGGGATGATCGACATCGCGCACAAGGCTCCATGCATCGCGGTGATCGTTGACATGCGTGCCCCATGCCAGCGCCTCATAGGCGATGCGCTTACCATGCTCGCCCGCGATTCCCGCGATGCGGGAAAGATCGGCAAGCAGCGTGTCGCGATCCCCCGCCGCATGGGGGGCGCAGTTCGAGCAGAGCAGGACCAGATCGGTGCCGAGATCCTCCATCACCGCGAATTTGCGGCGCATACGCTCCTCGGCCCGCGCGCGCTGGTCGACGGGCAGGCCCTCATAATCGCGGAAAGGCTGGAGCATCGCCACATCCAGCCCCAAATCGCGGCACATCGCCCCGATCTCAACCGCCGATTGCGGGGCGCTGAGCAGATCGTTCTCGAAAATCTCGACCGCCTGATAGCCCGCCGCCGCAATGGCATTCAGCTTCTCGGCCAGCGTGCCGCTGATGGAGATGGTCGCGATGGAGGAGCGAAACGGGGAGGTCATGCAGCCTGTTCTCCTGCAATATCCGCCAACAGACGCGCCAGCATACGCTCCCGGTCAGGAGCGATGCCGGTGATGTGGCGAAAGGCTTCGGCCGCCTGTCCTACCACCATGGACACACCATTGGCCACCCTTTGCCCCTGCGCACGGGCGGCGGCCAACAGCTCTGTTTCCAAGGGGAAATAGATGATGTCGGCCAGCCATTGATCGGCGCGCATCAGGGCCGGATCAAACGGCATGCCCGGCAATTTGGCCATGCCGACGGGCGTTGCATTGACCACGCCTGCACAAAGGGCAATCGCCGCGCCCACATCCCGGGCCACGGTAAAGCGGCAGGCCGGAACCGCCTGCGAAAGGCTGTCGGCCAGCCGCGCGGCCCGCGCCGCCTCGGGGTCGAACAGCACCACCTCGACCGCGCCCAGTTGAGCCAGCGCCAGAGCCGTCGCGCTGCCCGCGCCGCCGGTGCCGATCTGGGCGACGCGGGCTCCGGCAATCGAGCCGAAAGCGCGTTCGACCAGCCATGAGAACCCGATCCAGTCGGTGTTCTCGCCGCGCACCCGCCCATCGCGAAACACCAGTGTGTTGACCGCGCCCAGCACTTTGGCCTCATCGCTCAATTCATCGCAATGGGCGATCACCTGCTGCTTGAAGGGAAAGGTCACATTGCTGCCCGAATAGCCGACATCGCGCATCAGGCGCACCGCCCGCCCCAGTTCCTCATCGCCCCAATGCATCGCGTCGAAATCGAACAGGCGATAGGTCAGCGGCAAACCCAGCGCCCGCGCCTCGCCCTCATGGATCGCGGGTGAGCGGCTGGCGCCGATGCCCCGCCCGATCAGGCCGACAGCATGGGAGGAAACCGGAGAGGAAGCATGGGTCATGAAGCAATATCTCGGCAAAGAAAGGCCGGGAGGGCATGAGGCACCCTCCCGGCTGTCATTGTAGGGAATACCTACGCCATAGTCATGATTAGGCGGCGATCGCAACGTCCCTCCGGCAAGTTCATGCCATGGTTGCGCGGCCCATCGCCTAGGTGCGCAGCGCAACCAGACAAAGCAGTTGAAACAGCATCTGCGCCCCGGCCTGCGCAGTGATCGTGCCGGGGTCATATTCGGGCGCGACCTCGACCACATCGCCGCCGATGATGTCGATGCCCGCCAGCCCGCGCAGGATCGCAATTGCCTCACGCGTGGAAAGGCCGCCCACCTCGGGCGTGCCGGTGCCCGGCGCGAAGGCGGGGTCCAGCGCGTCCACGTCAAAGCTGACATAGGTCGGCCCGTCGCCCACCACCTCGCGCGCCTTGGCGATGACCCAGTCGATGCCGCGTTGCTGCACCTCCTCGGCATGGATCACGGTCATCCCGCTGGCATGCGAAAATTCCCAGAGATAGGTCGCCCCGCCGCGAATGCCGATCTGGACGCAGCGGCGCGGATCCAGCACGCCCGCCAGCACCGCCTCGCGAAAGGGTGCGCTATGGTGAAAGCGGGTGCCTTCGTAAATGCCGCCGGTGTCGCAATGGGCGTCGATCTGGACCATGCCCATCGGTCCGCTGCGCTCGGCCAGCCCCTTCATGATCGAGCCCGTGATCGAATGATCGCCCCCCACCGACAGCGGCACCGCCCGCGTGCGTGCGATCATGCGATAGGCCGCCTCGATATCGGCATGGCAAGCGGCCAGATCATAGCGGCTGTTCATCGGCACATCGCCCAGATCGGCCACGCGCAGCATGTTCATCGGCGCGATGCGCAAGGCATGTTCATAGGGCCCGATCCGGTCCACCGCCCGCAAGGCGCGCGGGCCATAGCGCGCGCCGGGCCGGTTGGTCACGCCCAGATCCATCGGCACCCCGATCAGCGCCACATCCAGCCCGCGCAGCAATTCGTAATTCAGCCCGCCCGCCATATAGGGCGCGCCCAACAGCGTCGAAGGATTGGCAAAGGGCCAATGGCGCTTGTCACCATCCTTGAAATTCAGCCCGGCCACTTCGCGGAAATGGGGGTCATGCATATCGGCGCCCCCGGCCCCCGCGTATAATCGGCGCAATTCATCCAGATCGAGCGGCATCATTGTTCACCCCTGCTTTTTATAATGCAGAGATGAGCGCGCCGCCGCCGAAGCGGCAATCGCGCAAATGGCGTATTACCTTATCAGGGCCGCGTATTACGCCGATCAGCCCAGCTTGCGCCCGGCCTGAATCTTTTGCAGCAATTCCAGCGCCATGCCCATTTCCGCCTCGGTCAGCACCCCGGCAAAGGCGTTCTCGATAGGCACCACCACCTTTTGCGCCTCGACCAGCGCGGTCTTGCCCGCTTCGGTGATGAACAGGCCCTGCGCGCGCCGGTCGCTCTCGATGCTTTCCAGCACCAGCAGGTTCTTGCGCGTCAGGCTGGCAATCATCTGGTGGATGGTGGCGCGGCGCATGCGGAACAGGCGGGCAAGCTGGGATTGCGTAACGCCCGGATTGGCCTGAACCAGCCAGAGGATCGAGGTCTGCTTGGGCGTCAGGTCCATCAGCCGCAGCGCCGGATCAAGGTCGAACGAGAGCGCCGCATAGGCAATGCCCAGATTGAAGCCCAGCAGGCTTTCCAGCCCGGCCGTATTGATGGCGCCCGCCAGCCCGTCGGTCTCGGGCGCGTCGGTTTCGGCAACGTCAATATCGTTCAGCCGGCGGCGAGGAGCGCGAGTGTCGAGCACGGCGGGGGAACCTTTCTGGGTGGTAGTGCCAATGACTGTATGGAATATATACAGATTGCACGCCAATGCCAATTTGTGCAGGTGCACGCAAGGCTTTGGGCCGGTTTTGCGCCTATTTTGCAGATGCAAAAGACGCACAAAGCCTTGCGGTTTGCGCGGAGTTTTCACCCAATTGGTCCGGTCAGGCCAAAAAGCCGATGCTTTTCAAAGCGTCCTTCAGCGCGGCAACTGCAATCGATAGCTTAGGCTGACCTTGCCCCCCGCCGGGATCGTCACCGCCCAAAGCGGATGCCCGTCCTGCCGCCCCAGCTTTGCCGAGGCCGAAATCACCCGTGCGCCATCGGGCAGCAATTGCTGCGATTCGAAATGCACCGGCCAGCGGTTGGCATTGCGCGCCGTGGCGGTGATCATTTCCACCCGATCATTGATCCGCCGCGTCCGGCTTTCCAGCCGCACCTGCGGCGAGGTGCCGATCTCGACATTGGCCGTCTCGCCCACCGCCTTGTCCTCCATCGCGCCCTCGCCCACGGGCAGCGCCGCCGCGCCCACCTGCTGCACCACCGCCACCCCGCCAGCGGGCAGCGCAAGGCCCAGCCCATCAGCCTTGCGGTTGGCCATGCGCAGGCGGATGCGCGCCTGCTGGCTCTCGCCGTCTTCGGCGCCCACATCGACATCGGCGCGGTGGATCAGGCCCAATTTCACCCGCCGCGCCGCCATCAGCGCCACCTGCTTTTGCGAATGAGCGGTCACATTGGTGGGCATCGGCACGCGATAGAGCCGCAGATCACCCAGCACTTCCTCTTTCACCACCACAGGAGGGGCCATCATGCGCTTGCTGCCCGTGACCATGATGTCGGCCATCATCGCCACCGGAGCAGGCGGTGCAAAGACCGGCGCGGCCTCATTCAAGGGGGGCGGCACCGGCGAAAGGCGGCAATGCAGCACCAGATCCTGCGCCTCCTCCGGTTCCTCGCGGCTCTCCTCAAACTTCGGCTTGCCGCCCACCACGGCGGCCTGCGCCTGGGCAAATCCGGTCGTGTCGCCATTGGCCAGCGTGACCCAAGCCGTCATTTCTGCGGCCTGCGCGCCGGGGGCCAGTTTGACGACATAATGCGCCTGCCAATCAAAGCCCCAGGCCAGATAGGTCAGCCGCACCCGCGCCTTTTGCGCCGAGGCCGCATGGGTGGCGATGGACAGCGTGGGCCGCGCGTTCAGCCCTTCCGGCAAACCTTCATAGGCGATGGCGTCTTTCAGCCCGCCGCAATTGGCGATCTCGAAACCCGCCTTGGTCTGGACAATCGCCGCGCCATCGGGGGCCGATCGGATGATAGCGGGTTCTTCGCGGGTGTGTCCCTTCGCGTCCGTGCGGCGCAGCGTGACCGGGCGGCCAAAGGCGCGGGCATAGAGATTGCGCGGCGAGAGCAGCTCGGCATCGAGGTTCTTTTCCGAAACCCCCGCGCCCAGCCCCTCGACCAGCGCGGTTTCGGCCAGCATACCCGCCGCCACGCCCTCGAAGCGGATCGTGGCATCGCCCGCCGGGATCGCCACCTCGCGCTCCTCGGAAATCAGCGCATAACCGCCCAGCCATGCCGGATTGATCGCATCGGCCGCGCCGCGATCGGGCGCGCGATAGATGGTCACGGCCACACGGGCCGGGCCGGATGATGTCACCACCTGCTGCGCCGCAAGGGGCGCGGCGGCCATCAGGGCCGCGCCCAGCACAATCGGCCGCACGATCAATACCGCGCGTCGATCTGGGCGGTCAGATTGACCGAGCCTTGCGCAGGGATGGTGATCTTCCAGACCCGCTCGTCGGCATTGCGCATCTCGCCCTTGGCGCTTTCGGCCGAAACGCGCGTGTCATGCCATCCGCGATCCAGCCCCGCCTGCACCACCTCGACCGTCACCGGCACCGCGCGCGCATTGGTCAGGCGGTAGGCCATATGGGTGCGCCAATAGGCCTTGGGCGCGTCGACCGAAACGGTCTCGGCCTTGCCGTCGCGGGTGATGCGATATTGGGCCACGCGTTCCCATTCGGCGCCGTCGATCTTCTCGCGCTTTTCCACTGTGGGCTGGATCTTCACATCAAACGCCTCGCCGGTTTTGAGCGCGAGGGTCGATCCCATCGGCGTGTGGCCGATATTGTCCTCGCCCACGAATTGCGGCGCGCCGGACGCATCGCGCGTATAAACGCGCACCGTGCCCGCAGGCAGCGCATCGCCAAGGCCGCCCTCGCGCGCATTGGAAAAATTGATGACGCTGGCAAAGCTCTGCGCCTCGTCACTGGTGGCTGCCCAAGCGTTGCGATACCAATAGGACTTGGTCGCGCTCGCCCCCTTCACATCCAGAAAGCTGACCTGCTTTTGCTGCGCCTGCGCCAGCGTGGTGGGATTGGCGATGGGGTAGAGGTAGAAATCGCCCACCTGTTCGCGCGCTGCGGCCTGCGTGCCGACGATGCCCGCGGGCCGGGTCGGGCGGAAACGGGGCTGCTCCGCGCCATCGCCCCCCCCACCATCGCCAACTGCGCCCGCCACCAGCAGCAATTTGGCCGCCGGATAGGTCGTGCCGCTGGTGTTGTTCAGCGTGACCCAGCCCTGCACATCCAGCTTGCCCGCCTTTTCATCGAACATGGCGACATAGTCGGCCTTCCAACTGAACCCGCGCGAGAGATAGGACAGCGTCACCGGCCTCCTGCCCCCCTGCGCCGCATCCAGCGTGACCGAAAGCGTAGGCCGCGCCTTCAGCCCCTCGGGCAACTGGTCGAACACCAGCCGCGCATCCATATCGCCCAGCACCTCGATCCGGTTGCCGATCTGGACCAGCGTACCGTTATTATTGGCCAGGATCGTGCCGCGCTCGGTGGTTTCCACGCCCGTGGCGCGGTTGGTGCGGATGATCGTCACCGGTTGCCCCACGCCCTTGTCCACCAGCCTTTCGGGGCTGAGCAGGTCATAATCGAAATTTTGTTCGACCACGGCCGCGCCGGGCGCGGCAATCGTCACCGTCTCGGGCCGGATCTGGGCCGAAACATCGGCAAAATCGGTCAAAGCCCGCCCCTTGGGCAAATCCAGTTGCCGCACATCCTGAACCAGCGCCAGATCATTGTTATAAATCGTGATCGCCACCTGACCCTGCGCATTGACCGGGGCTGCATAGGCGCCCGACGCATAAGTCATCGCGCCCAACAACAAAGGCGCCCAATTTGCCGCCCGCCGCTTCATCATCGCAATGCCCCTTCTCGCCATAAACCTGTGTGCCAAGTTAGCTTGACCTTTACTGATGCCATAGCATGATGATTTTATGGCTGAACGCAAACTGAAGGCATGGGTGGCGGCGGGATTGATCGACGCGGCCGCCGCCGACCGCATCCGCGCATGGGAGGCGCAACACAGTCGCCCGGTCGCGCTCTGGGCGGTGGTGGGGCTGGCCGCGCTGTCGATAGGGCTTGGGATCATCTCTTTGGTGGCGGCCAATTGGGCCGCGATCCCGGGCGAGACGCGCCTTGCGCTCCATGCCGCGCTGATGGTCGGGTTGGCGGCGGCGCTCTGGGCGCTCCTGGCGCAGGGGGGCGATACGGCGCGGCGCTGGGCCGAGGTGGGGATTTTCGTCTTTGCCGCGCTGGGGCTGGGCTTCATCGGCCATCTTGGGCAAGTCTATCAGACCAGTTCGCCGACATGGGTGGCCATCGGCCTGTGGCTGGCGCTGTTTGCCCCGCTGCTGCTGGGCGGGGGTCAGGGCTGGCTATCGGCCGCGCTGCTGGCGGGGGGATGCATTGCGCTGCCTTGGATGCGGTTTGGCGATCCGGCGCTGGGCTTTTCCGGCGGTCAGGCCGGGCCGGGCGTGATCCGGGGCGCGATTGAATGCGCGCTTCCGGTGGCGCTGACGCCGCTATCGGCCTTGATGCTGGGCGGTTCGGCGCGCGGCGGCTTCTGGTTGCGGTTGGGCGAGATCGGCTTTGCCTATGCCATTATCGCTGTCAGCCTGTTCGTGATCGCCTCGGGCTTTGGCGATTGGGGTCATGGCCATTGGGCGGGCGATCCGCAGGGCAATGTGGATACGGCGCTGGTGGCCGTCGCCGGGGTGCTGGGGCTGGCAGGGCTCGCGCTTTGGCAATCGGACCGCACGGTGCAGGGCGCGGCAGGCGCAGCGGTTTTTGCCATGCTGGCACTGGCCATGCTGGCGGCGGATCGGCTGAGCGGTCATGGTTTGGCGATGGGCCTGTTGTTCATGGTGCTGTGGGCCGGGCTGGCGGGGGCGGCGCTCCACGCGCGGGCGCGCTGGGCCTTTCAGATGGCGGTCGCGGTGGTTGCGCTGCGGCTGATCATTCTGGCGTTTGAAGAGGCGGGCGGATTGTTGGCCAGCGGCGTCGGGCTGATCCTTGGCGGGATGCTGGTGCTGGGCGTGGCCTGGGGCGCGCTGCGGATCTCGCGCCGGTTTGCCCCGGCGCGGGGGATCGCCTGATGCGTGGCCTGTTGCGGACATTGGCCATCATGCTGCCGCTGGCGGGCCTTGCCTACACTTGGCACGCCACGCGGCAATCGGCGGCGCAGGGCGTCGAATGGGATGTGGCCGTCACCGGCTATGATCCGCGCGACCTGCTACGCGGGCATTATATTCGCTTCACCTATGTCTGGCCTGATGACAGCCTGACAACACCGACACCGGGCACCGTCACCGATGAAGCCTCCTCGGCCACCCGCCTCTGTATCGAGGGCGAAGCCCCGGCCATCCGCCGCACGATCAGGATGACCGATGAGGATCAGGCCGGGGATTGTCAGGGCATCGCGCGGGCAGCGGGACAAGGCGCCCATCCCGGCCCGATGGCGCCAGGCCAAATCTCGAGCGTTCCGCGCGAAGGCCGCCTGTTCGTGCCGCAAAGCGAAGCGGCCGGGATGGAACGCGCGCTGACCGATCCGGCGCAGCAGGCCATTCTGCGCTTTCGCCTGAAGCCCAACGGGGAGATCATCCCGCTGCGCCTGAGCTTTCAACCCAAGCCGGCGGCCGGCGCGCAGCCTTGAGGCAGGGAGCGGATAGCCCCCTTACACCATGCCCACCCGGCCCGCCGAATTGCCAAGATCGGCAAAATAGCCCGCCATCGCATCGGCGGCCTTGTCGGTCAGGGTGATGAAGGCGCGGCGGCGATCCGATTCATCCTCGATCCGCTTGAGCAGCCCCGCCTCGGTCATCTGGCCGATCCAGCGCAGCGCAGTGGTGGGCGGCACGCTGGAAGCGATGCACAGGCTCGTGACCGACACTTTGGTCTTTTCCACATGAGCGGCGGTCAGGTCGAGCAGCATATCCCATGCCGGATCGGCAAACAGATCGCCGTCAAAGAAACGCGCGCGCATCTGGCGCTGGCGGATCACGCGGCGGACCATGCGCGGATCGGGCATTTCCGGGCGCTGCTGGGCCACCTGCCGGTCGCCCGGGGCATCCTTGCGCGCAGGGTCAAAGCGGAAGGCCGAGGCGGCCTGGGCCGGGACGGTCTGGGCCGCCGCGCCGATGCCGGGGGTCAGCGTGTTCAGCCGCTCGCCGATCTGCGTGACCTGCTCGGTCAGGCGCAGCAGCACCATGCGATCCTCGTCCGACAATTCGCGCACGCGCTTCGTCGGCATCCGCGCCATCACCTGACCCAGCGCGATCAGGCGTTCGGCCCGGCTGGGATCAACCAGAATCTGCGGCCCGGACTGATCAAGGCAACCGAACACATCGTCAAGCGCATTCACGCTGGTCGACACCACCAGCGCCGCGCCCGTCTGGCCCGCGCGCAGATCCAGCCGCGAAAGCGCCGCCATCACCTCGCAATCGACCACCGGGCAATCGAGCAGCACGACATCGCCCAGCGGCATCGCCTCGCCCGAGAGCAGGCGGGCAATCGGGCTGGCCTCGGCCAGGCGGAAACCGGCGCCCTCGGCATCCTCGCGCATCTGATCGCGCAGATAGGGGCGGTCGGCAAAGATCGAAACCTTAAGACGCAGGCCCGAGACATCATGGCCCGAGCCATAGGAGAAATCATCGGCAGCATCCAAAAAACCGGCATAGGGCGCATTGAGCATGATATCCGACTCCGTCTTTCAAGTTCCCAGTAGGAATACTTAGAACCTAGAACAAAGCGGAACACCGTCAAGATCAAAAATGGAACATTTAGAAAACATCCAAGAACAGATCATCCGTTTTGGAGGCAATTCCCGCGCCCGCCGCAAACGAAAAGGCCGCCCGGTCGCTCCCTAAACGCAACCGGGCGGCCCAATCAAACCCTTGGAATCATTATCAATCGATAAAGGGATCGCGCACCAGAATCGTGTCCTCACGCTCGGGGCTGGTCGAAACCAGAGCCACCGGCGTTTCGATCAATTCCTGCACGCGCTGGATGTACTTGATTGCCTGCGCGGGCAGATCGGCCCACGAACGCGCGCCCGCAGTCGTGCCCTGCCAGCCATCCATTTCCTCGTAGATCGGCTCAACAGCGGCCTGATCGGCGGCGTGCGAAGGATAGTAATCCAAAACCTTGCCCCGCAGACGATAGCCGGTGCAGATCCGCACCTTGTCAAACCCGTCGAGAACGTCGAGCTTGGTCAGCGCAATGCCGGTTACGCCCGAAATGGCGCAGGATTGGCGCACCAGCACCGCGTCAAACCAGCCGCAGCGGCGCTTGCGGCCCGTGACGGTGCCGAATTCATGGCCGCGCTCGCCCAGACGCTGGCCCACTTCGTCCTCCAGTTCGGTCGGGAACGGACCCGAGCCGACGCGAGTCGTATAGGCCTTCACAATGCCCAGCACGAAACCGGCCGAGGACGGACCCATGCCCGAGCCGCTGGCCGCCGTGCCCGACACCGTGTTCGAGCTGGTCACAAACGGATAGGTGCCATGATCGACGTCGAGCAGCACGCCCTGCGCGCCTTCGAACAGCACGCGCGCACCGGCCTTCTTCACCGTGTTCAGCCGCTTCCACACCGGCTCGGCAAATTGCAGCACGAAGGGCGCGATTTCCTTCAGCTCGGCGATCAGCGCCTCGCGGTCCACCGCAGGCTGGCCGAAACCGGCGCGCAGCGCGTCGTGGTGGGCGCAGAGGCGGTCAAGCTGGGCATCGAGCGAATCGAGATGCGCCAGATCGCACACACGGATCGCGCGGCGGCCAACCTTGTCTTCATAGGCCGGGCCAATGCCGCGACCGGTGGTGCCGATCTTGCCCGCGCCCGCCGCCGTTTCGCGCAGACCGTCGAGATCGCGGTGCATCGGCAGGATCAGCGGGCAGTTTTCGGCAATCGCGAAATTCTCGCGGTTGATCACCACGCCCTGCGATTCCAGCTTCTCGATCTCGGCCTTGAGCGCCCAGGGATCGAGCACCACGCCATTGCCGATGATCGAGAGCGTACCGGTCACAATGCCGCTGGGCAGCAGCGAGAGCTTGTACACCTTTTCGCCCACGACCAGAGTATGGCCCGCATTATGGCCGCCCTGAAAGCGCACCACCACATCGGCACGGCTGGCCAGCCAGTCGACGATCTTGCCTTTGCCCTCGTCGCCCCACTGGGCGCCGACAACGGTCACATTTGCCATGGATAGAATCCCTCACCCTGCCAAGTAAATCCGGAAGCGCCCTTCGACAGGACTCGGCGCAGCGGATGGGACGGTGGGGCGCGATTCCCAAAGGAAAGCCCCGATTTCGACCGCGCCGTTAGCCAGACTGATGCGCGGCGTCAATGGCCTAACCGCGCGCGATGGGTTATGCTTGGCAAAGTGTATGACAGAAAAGGATCTTGCCTGATGGCATTCCCTCTTCGCCGCGTGATCGGCGGGCTCAGCATGGCGGCCATGATGGCCGTATCGTTTCCGGCGCAATCGCAATTGCTGATGGGTGCGATGATGATGCGCCGCATGGCACGGGCCGCACACAAAGGCACGCCCGCCCCCGCCGCGCCTGCGCATCAGACCATCGCCTATGGTGCCGATCCGATGCAGAATCTGGACTTTACACCGCCCCCCGGCGCGAAAGGTCCGGTGCCGCTGGTGGTCTTTGTCCATGGCGGCGCATGGACCCAGGGCAACAAGGACAATGCCACCGGCAGTTGGAAGGCCCCGCATTACACATCACTGGGCTATGCCTTTGCATCCATCAACTATCGCCTTGTTCCGCAGGTCGGCGTCGAGGATGAGGCGGGCGATGTGGCCGCCGCGCTGGCCCGCCTGATCGCGGATGCGGATCGGCTGGGGATCGACCGGCATCGCATCGTGCTGATGGGCCATTCGGCGGGCGCGCATCTGGTGGCGCTGCTGGGCACGGATGAACGCTATCTGGCGCGGGTCGGCCTCTCGCAGGGAGATCTGGCCGGGGTCCTGCCGATTGACGGGGCGGCCTATGATGTCCCCTCGCAGATGACAGCGGCGGGGTCCTATATGCAGGGCCGGTATAAGCAGGCCTTTGGCGATGATCCCGCCCGCCAGCGTGCGCTTTCGCCTTTGACCTACGCCGCCGCGCCCAATGCCTCGCGCTTCCTGTTTATCAACGTTCGGCGCGAGGATGGGCTGGCGCAGGCCAAAGCTCTGGCCGAAGCGCTGCGCCATGCGGGCGCGCAGGTCGAGACCCAGAGCTTTGACGGGCGCGGATTGCAGGGGCATGTCGAGATCAACCGCCGTCTGGGCGATCCCGACTATGCCGCCACCCCGGTGGTGGACCGCTGGTTGAAGGGGGTGTTTGGCGGTTAGCCAAGCCCGCGCGGCGCCTGAGCGTTGCTTTGCATTCGCGTCAGCCTGAATGCAAAACGCATCAATGCGCGTTGATCATGACGATGGTCTGATCCAGCCGCCCCTCGATCTCGGCGCGGCGCAGGAATTGCACGCGCTCGACATTGATCTCGGCCGGGGTGGGGGTTTGCGCGAAGAGGCCCATCACCTCGTCGATGAAGTCGACCAGCGGCAGATAGCCCTCGCGGGTCGCCTGCCCCGGTGTCAGGTCGGTCTGCACGGCGGGCGGGGCCAGTTCGATCACCTCGACCCGCCCGGCCAGCAGCGCGCGCAGGGCCAGCGTATAGGAATGAAGCGCGGCCTTGGTGGCGTTATAGGTGGGCGTGGAGAGCAGCGGCACAAAGGCCAGCCCCGAGGTCACATTGACGATGGCCGGATTGGCCTGCGATTTCAGATGGTCGATTAAGGCATCCGTCATGCGGATCGGGCCAAGCAGGTTGGAGTTGATCATCCCCTCCGCATCGGACAGGTCGCGGGCGCCGGTCGCATCCTCGAAACGCATGATGCCCGCATTGTTGATAAGCACGTTGAGCGCGGGATAGGCCGCGATAATCTCCCCTGCGGCACGGGCAATATCGGCCGGATCGTCAATGTTCAACGCAAAGCCCGCCATGCCGGGATTGGCCGCGATGATCTCGTCGATCAGGGCCTGACGCCGCCCGGCGATGATGACCTGATTGCCTTGCGCATGAAACCGCTCGGCCAAGGCGCGCCCGATGCCCGATGTGCCGCCGGTGATGAGGATGGTGTTGCCGCTGGTCTGCATGGAATGTCTCCTTTTGGGGTGCGACACTCCATTTACGCCTTCGCTCTCCCGGTTGAAGAAGGCACCCAAAATATTTATACTTACCCTATGGAGAGTAACTATCCCGCAAGTGATCCGCGCGTCGATGCGCTCGTCAACGATCTGATCGGCCGGGTGGCCGACAAATGGACGCTGCTGATTCTGGAAGTGCTGGAGGAAGGCGGCGTGATGCGCTTTACGCAGGTGGGCCGCGCCGTGCAGGGGATCAGCCAGAAGATGCTGACGCAGACCCTGCGCGCGATGGAGCGCGACGGGCTGGTGACACGCACCATCCATCCCGTGATCCCGCCGCGCGTCGATTATGAACTGACGCCGCTGGGCCATAGCCTGAGCGCCGCGTTCTGCGGGGTCTGGCAATGGGCCGAAGCCCATCTGGAGGAAGTGGAAGGCGCGCGAAGCCGGTTCGACGCCCTCCTCAGCGCAGATTAAAGCGCGACCACCTCGCCGCCCTCAAGCCGGTGGGTGGCGCCCAAGGTTGCCGCATCGCAGGCATCGCCCAGCGCCGCCACCGTGCGCCAGCCCACCGCGCGCAGCCGCGCCGCCGCGCCCGTATCATGGCCCAGCGGCAGAAACAGCAGATCGCGCGGCGCCTCATGCGCGGCCAGCGCCGTAATCAACGGATCGGGATAGAGCGAGAAACCCACCGCCGGTTCGGCCGGTTCGCCCAGAATCGAATAGGACCCGCCACGCGCCACCGCGCCGCGCACCCCATCGGCAAAGATCTGGAAGCCAAACCAGCTCTGATATTCAAACCCATGCCGCTCGGTCGGGTCCAGCGTCATGCGCACACCGGCAGGCAGGCGCGCCGCAATCTGGCGCAGCGCGGCGATGCGCTCGTCGAGCACCTCGCCCAGAGCCAGCGCCTCAAGGCGGGCAATCGCGGCGTCCAGCGGCCCGGTGGCGTGGATCAGCGGCAGGTATGCCGCCCCGCCCTCGGTGACCAAAGCGCCCGCATCCTTGGCGTCCAGTTCGCGGCGGACAGCATCCAGTTGCGCAGACGTCAACGGCCAAGGGCCAAGGGCCAAGGCATCGACCAGACCCGGCATCGTGAAATCGACCGAAATTCCGGTGGCCCCGGCCGCCTGAAGCGCCTCGATGGCCACCGCCACCACCTCGCCCGCCGCCGCCGTGCCCGCATGGCCGATCAGCTCGGCGCCGATCTGCAAACGCTCACGCGTGGGGTCGAGGCCATCACCCTTGATCGCCGTCACCTGCCCGGCATAGGCCAGACGCAGCGGGCGCGGGGCATCCTTCAAACGCGTCACGGCAATACGACCCACCTGCGGCGTGATATCGCTGCGCAGCGCCATCATCCGCAGGGACGAGGGATCAATGAAGCGCACCATGCGCCGCGTCTCGATGCCCGCCATGCGGCTGGCCAAGGAGCGCTCGAACTCAACCCCCGGCGGCTGAACCCGGTCATAGCCATGGCTGTCCAGCACATCCATGATCGCGCGCGTAATGCGCGTCGCGGCCGCCGTATCCTGCGGCAGTCGGTCTTCCAGGCCCTCGGGCAGCAAATCGCGGGTTTCGGTGTCCATCATGGGGCGGGCTTTAGCGGGGGTTTGGCGTTTTAGGAAGGCAGAATAGATGCGAGGGACTCGTCCCTCGCGCTCCCATTACTGTCTGCGTTGCGGGTCGGGTTCAGCCAATGGGTGTCAGACGCTCCGTTGGAATTTTAAAGCCTGCGGCGCTTTTTCCGCAACTTCGCCGCGCCGCAGGCTTTTAAAACCATGGTGCCTCCGCCGAACCCCTAGCGCAACCCCATAATGGGATTGCAAAGGGCCCCCGCCCTTTGCCCGCCGGAGGCAAATTCCCAAAGAAAAAGGACGGAAGCCTCATCCGAGACCCCCGCCCTAATTTTTTCAAACCCTAACGTTCAGATCAGAACGCCAGCGCCTTGGCACGCTTCACGCCGGGCAGCTTGCCTGCGGCTTCGAGCACGTCGCCGGCGACCGGGCTATCGACCGAGAGCAGCAGGACCGCCTCGCCGCCGGCTTCGCGGCGACCGAGGTTGAACGTGCCGATGTTGATGCCGTTTTCGCCAAGGAGCGTACCGATGCGGCCGATGAAGCCGGGGGCGTCTTCGTTGACGATATACATCATGTCGCCGGTCAGTTCGGCTTCAACCTTGATGCCGAACAGTTCGACGAGGCGCGGTTCGGCGTTCGAGAACAGCGTACCCGCCACCGAGCGCTCGCCCGCTTCGGTCTTGACCGAGACGCGGATGAGCGTGTGGTAGTCACCGGTCTTTTCAGTCTTCACTTCGCGCACTTCAAGGCCGCGTTCCTTGGCGAGGAACGGAGCGTTGACCATGTTCACCGTGGCCGACTGCACGCGCAGGAAGCCGCAGAGAACGGCCGCCACGATGGGCTTGGCGTTGAGTTCGGTCGCCGCGCCTTCGGTGTGGATCGAGATGCGAGCCACGGCCGAGGGGGTGAGCTGGCCCACGAGGCTGCCCAGCTTTTCAGCGAGAGCCATGTAGGGGCGCAGCTTGGGGGCTTCTTCAGCCGACAGCGAAGGCACGTTGAGCGCGTTGGTCACGCCGCCCGTGGTCAGATATTCGCCAAGCTGTTCAGCAACCTGGAGCGCCACATTGACCTGAGCTTCGGTGGTCGAAGCGCCAAGGTGCGGGGTGCAGATGAAGTTCTTGGTGCCGAACAGCGGCGATTCCTTGGCCGGTTCGGTCTGGAACACGTCGAGAGCGGCGCCCGCAACATGGCCCGAATCCAGAGCATCCTTGAGAGCCGCTTCGTCGATCAGGCCGCCACGGGCACAGTTGACGATGCGCACGCCCTTCTTGGTCTTGGCCAGATTTTCGCGGCTCAGGATGTTCTTGGTTTCCGCCGTCAGCGGCGTGTGCAGCGTGATGAAGTCAGCCTTGGCCAGCAGCGTGTCGAGGTCGGCCTTTTCAACGCCCATTTCCACGGCGCGCTCGGGCGTCAGGAACGGATCGTAAGCGACGACCTTCATGCGCAGACCCAGCGCGCGCGAAGCAACGATCGAACCGATGTTGCCCGCGCCGATCAGGCCGAGCGTCTTGCCGGTGACTTCAACGCCCATGAAGCCGTTCTTCGGCCACAGGCCCTTCTGGGTCTGCTCGTTGGCTTCGGGGATCTGGCGGGCCAGAGCGAAGATCATGGCGATGGCGTGTTCGGCGGTGGTGATCGAGTTGCCGAAAGGCGTGTTCATCACGACAACGCCCTTGGCGCTGGCATAGGGGATGTCCACGTTATCCACGCCGATACCGGCGCGGCCGATCACCTTCAGATTGGTGGCGGCGTCGAGCACTTCCTTGGTCACGCGGGTCGACGAACGGATGGCCAGACCATCATAGTCGCCGATGCGAGCGATCAGCTGTTCGGGGGTTTCGCCGGTGATGACGTCCACATCGCAGCCCATTTCGGTGAAAATGCGGGCGGCGTTGGGGTCCATCTTGTCCGAAATAAGGACGCGGGGCTTGCGAGTCTCGGTCATGGGAATCGTATCCTCATGTGAATGGGGGAAAATGGCGGGGACGACTTGAGCGCGTCCCCGCAAAAAATCAGCTTGGTTTAGCCAGCCTTGACGGTGGCGTAGGCGTAATCCAGCCAGGGGCCGAGGTCTTCGATATCCTCGACATTGACCGTGGCGCCGCACCAGATACGAAGGCCAGCGGGCGCATCGCGATAGCCCGCGATGTCATAGGCGGCATCCGCCTTTTCCAGCACAGCGGCGAACTTCTTGATGAAGTCAGCGTCCGCGCCTTCAACGCTCAGGCAAACCGAGGTCTTCGAACGGGTCGCTTCATCAGCGGCCAGATGCGAGAGCCACGAACGCTCTTCAACGATCTTGTTCAGCGCGGCGGCATTGGCGTCGCTGCGAGCCTGAAGACCCTTCAGACCGCCCAGATCCTTGGCCCATTCCAGCGCGAAAATCGCGTCTTCCACGGCCAGCATCGAGGGGGTGTTGATGGTTTCGCCCTTGAACACGCCTTCGGCCAGCTTGCCCTTCGACACAAGGCGGAACACCTTGGGCAGCGGCCATGCGGGGGTGTAGGTTTCAAGGCGCTCAACAGCGCGGGGGCCGAGGATCAGCACGCCATGGCCGCCTTCGCCGCCCAGAACCTTCTGCCAAGAGAAGGTGGCGACGTCGATCTTCGACCAGTCGATGTCGTAAGCGAACACCGCCGAGGTGGCGTCAGCGAAAGACAGGCCCTCGCGGTCGGCGGGGATGAAATCGGCGTTCGGAACGCGCGCGCCGCTGGTGGTGCCGTTCCAGGTGAACAGCACGTCATTGGTCCAGTCGATCGTGTTCAGATCGGGGATCTGGCCATAATCGGCGCGGATGATCGTGGGGTCCAGCTTGAGCTGCTTGGCAACGTCGGTGACCCAACCCTCACCGAACGATTCCCATGCAAGCGTGGTGACGGGCTTGGCGCCCAGCATGGTCCACATCGCCATTTCGAAAGCGCCCGTGTCCGAACCGGGCACGATGCCGATGCGGTGCGTTTCAGGGAGCTGGAGAATTTCGCGCATCAGATCGATGCAATAGGCCAGGCGCGTCTTGCCGATCTTCGCGCGGTGCGAACGGCCCAGCGACTCGGTCGCGAGCTTGGCGAGATCGTAGACAGGCGGCTTGGCGCAGGGCCCCGACGAGAAAAAGGGGCGAGCCGGCTTCTTGGCCGGAACTTGGATAGTCATGTAGTCTCTCCTTACAGAGAGCACGCGCGGCGTTGGGACCGCGTGGCCCGCCGGCCGCTCTAGAGATCGGCGCGGAACAGTCAAGCAGACTTTTTTGCAACAGATGCGAAAATTTTCCATTGGCCGTGAAGAATTTCGCGCCAATCCGGCAAAAATGCGGCATTTTCCTGCGTAGGCGCCGCATACTTCAACCCGATGATAAACCTCGTTTTAACCACGCGCCATTACCTAGTATCCGGCCGCCACAGGGTTCATCACGCCATATGGAACAGCCCCCTCGTTCAACATTGCTGGCCACGCTCGCCATCACCCTCACGCTGGGCGGATGCGGCGGGGCCATTCCCGACACGCCCCACCGCGCCCGGCCGCAAGCCACCATCGCCTATCAGCCCATCCGCCCGGACGAGGGGCAATGCCTGTCCGATCTGGGCGCCAAGGCCGCCGGTTTCACGCCCCTGCCCGACCAATATTACGGCGCGGGATGCGCGACCTTCAACGCGGTGCGTCTGGCCAGCCTGTCGGGCGACAGCCAATCCTTCAACATTTCCAATCTCGGCCCTGTCACCTGCCCGCTGGCCAACACCTTTGCCGGATGGGCGCGATTCGGGGTGGACCGCGCCGCCCGCGCGATTCTGGGCAGTCCGCTGGTGCGCATCGAAACCATGGGCAGCTACAGTTGTCGCAACGTGGCGGGCACCGACAAGCGCAGCGCCCATGCCACCGGCAATGCCATCGACGTGGCCGCCTTTGTACTGGCCGACGGGCGGCGAATTACCGTGCTGAACGGATGGAATTCGCCGGATCCGGCCGAGCGCGAATTTCTGCGCACCGTTCATCAATCGGCCTGCCGCCGCTTTGGCACCACTTTGGGGCCTGATTTCAATGCCGCCCATCGCAATCATTTGCATGTGGACCTGATGAACAACGGCATCTGTCATTAAACGGGACGGCCGTTAACCATCGTCCAGCTTGACAATGGGGTGCCTCCCTCCAATCTGAACCGCTGTTCGGGAGGGTTTGGGCCATGTTTCGTCAATCAATCGCCATCCGCCGCTGGGCCTGCGCACTGGGTATGGTTGCTTTGGCGGCCCCTCTGTCGGCGGCCCCGCGCATCATCCCGCGTGCGCCCAGCGTCTGGCTCGATGACTATACCACCGCCGAGCTGAAGAGCCGAATAGACAAGGGTTGTCCGGTGGTTATCGTGTTCAGCGGCGGCACCGAAGAGACAGGGCCCTATCTGGCGCTGGGCAAACATGCCGCGCGCATCCGCGCCTATGGCGAGGCTATTGCGCGCAATGTGGGCGATGCGCTGATCGCGCCGGTGCTGCATTATGCGCCCAATCCGCCTTATATAACGCCCTTTCCCGGCACGATCAGCCTGCGCCCCGAGGTCTTTGCCGCCGTTAACGAAGATGTTGCCCGCAGCCTTATCAATGGCGGTTTCCGCCGGATCGCGCTGATGAGTGAACATGGCCCCAGCCAGAAGCCGCTGGCCGAAGTCGCGGCCCGCCTCAATGCCGAATTTGCCGACAAGGGCGCGCAGGTCTTCTACATTTCCGACGGTTATACCCGCGCCCGCCGCGAGATCGAGGCCGCCATCCGCGCCGAGGGCAAGGTGGGCGGCGGCCATGGCGGATTATGGGATACATCCGAAACGCTGGCGGTCGATCCCTCGCTGGTGCGCCCTGGCCCCTATCTGCCCGGCACAATCGACAATGACGGCAACGGGCCGGTCAACGCATTGGGCTATTCGGGCGACCCCACCGGGGCCAACGCGCGCATCGGCCACGAATTTGGCGCGATGCGCGTGCGCCTGGCCAGCGCGGAATTGAGCGCGGCGCTCAAATCCGCCGGAGCTTGCCGAAGGCAGGAGAGCCGGAAATAAGGATCAACCCTGCGCGGCGTGAAACGGAAAATCGGGCAACCCGTCAAGCGCGGCCTTGAGGCTGTCGCTCCAGCTGGCCGAGATCACGCGATACCACGAATCATTGGCCTCGATCCGGCGCTCATACTTGATGCCCAGATCGTCGCGCCCGATCACCACCAGATCCAGCGGCATACCCACCGACAGATTGGCCTTGAGCGTCGAATCGAAGCTGACCATCAGCAGCTTGACCGCATCCTCGAAGGCCATCTTGCGGTCATAGCCGCGCAGGATGATCGGGCGGCCATATTTTGTCTCGCCGATCTGGAAAAAGGGCGTGTCGAGCGTCGCCTCGATGAAATTGCCCTCGGGATAGATCATGAACAGACGCGGCTCCTGCCCCTCGATCTGTCCGGCCAGAATCAGCGTCGCGCCAAATTGCCCGGCCGCCTGCGGGCCGACATCGGCGTCGCGCTCGGCAATCGTCTCGCGCAGCGTCTTGCCCACGATGCCCGCCATCTGAAACATGGTCGAGGCCTCCAGCACGCAATTGTGCCGTTCGCTGGGCAGTTTGAACCGTTCCTCAATCTTGGAGACAACCGCCTGGGTTGTCGCCAGATTTCCGCTGGTCATCAGCGCCACGACCCGCTCGCCCGGCACTTCCCAGTGAAACAGTTTGCGGAAGGTGGAGATGTTGTCGACGCCCGAATTGGTGCGGGTGTCGCTCATCAACACCAGCCCGGCATCCAGCATCATGCCAACACAGTAGGTCACTTTCTTCCCCTCGGGCGCCGGACACAGCGCGAAATGTAGCGCAAAACCCGCGCGAATCCTTAAAGTCGCGGTTGCACAAAATTAGACCTCCCCGTCAAGGGAAGATGGCCTTGATGGCCGACCCTATGGCAAAATGCCAAGCATCCCGTCACCGCTCCCCTGCGTAGGCTCCTATAGGCCGAATGCGCGCAAAGGGCTTACTGTTCCACCACCTGCTGCTGGGCCACCTGCACCGCCACGGACAGCACCGCCGCGCCGCCGCCCTGCGCCATGCTGGTGACGGGCGCGGCATCGCGGTAATCCGCGCCCACGGCCAGGCGCACATAGGTGTCATCCGGGCAGGTGTCATTGGCCGCATCAAAGCCCACCCAGCCCAGCCCCGGCACATGCACCTCGGCCCAGCCATGGCCCGCATCCTGATCCACGCGCCCCTCGATCACCAGATAGCCCGAGACATAGCGCGCAGGCAGGCCCATCAGGCGCGCGGCCGCCATGAACACCTGCGCATGGTCCTGACACACGCCCTTGCCGGTGGCCAAAGCGGCCTCGGCCGTGGTGGCCGCGCCGGAATGGCCCGCCTCATAGACCACCGCCTTATTCACCGCCGCCATCAGATCATGCAGCACGGCAATCGTATTGCTGCCGTCATCGCTGAATTTCGCCGCCAGGGCGCGGATCTTCGGCCCCGGCTTGGTCAATTCGGTGGGATTGGCCAACCGCCAAAGCGGCATGAAGCCGGTATGCGTGCCCACCACGCCCGCCTTGTCATAGGTTTCGATCATCCCCTGCCCGGTGATCGTGATCTCGCCATTGCCCGTGCCCAGCGAGATCAGCGAGACGAGATTGCGGTTGTGATCCTCATAGGAACATTCGATCGCCCCGCCCTGAACCGACAATTGCCAGCCCAGCACCTTTTGCATCGCGCAATCGCGCGGGGTCAGGCGCAGGCGTTGCACCCCATGCCAGACCGGCTGGTCAAAGCGGTAATGCGTCTGGTGCTGGATCGAGATACGCATGAGCTGGCTCCGGGCCTATTCGGTGAAACGGTAATCGGCGGCAATGGCATCGGCCACCAGACGGTTGGTGGCGAGGAATTCGGTGATGAATTCATGCAGGCCATGTTCGAAAATATCGGTGATCGTGGTCTTACCCAGCCTGTCGCTGGCCTCTTTCTGCATCCGATAGGCGGCCGTTTCCTGATGATAATCGCGGCACAGCCATTCCATATTGCTGGTCAGTTTACGCAGGCAATAGGTCAGGCTGCGCGGGAAACGCCCGTCGAGGATGAGGAATTGCGCAATCCCCTTGGGATCAAGCGCGCCTGCATGAAGCCAGCGGAACGCCCGCTCGCCCGCGACGCTGCGCAGCACCATTTCCCATTGCGCATTGTCCAACCGCGACCCCACCCAGGCGGCGGAAGGCAACAGCACATGGTATTTCACGTCCAGAATGCGCGCCGTATTGTCCGCCCGCTCCAGATGGGTGCCGATGCGGGCAAAGTTGAAAATGTCATTGCGCAGCATCGTGCCTTCCATCGCGCCGCGCACGCTGGTGGCTTGCCGCCGGATAACGTCGAGGACATGCCCCAGATCGGCTTCCTTGACCGGCTTGGCCAGCAGCGACTGAAGCTGCATCCAGCTTTCATTGGTCACTTCCCAGACCTCGCGGGTGATGGCGGTGCGCACCATGCGCGCGTTCGTGCGCGCGGCCTCCATCATGGACAGCACGCTGCCCGAATTGCCCGCCCCCCGCAGCAGCCAGTTGGTGATGGCAGGCCCCGACATATCGCCGGTATAGCCATCATCCATCCCCAGCGTGACCAGCACGGAGCGCCATTCATCGCTGGCCACCGTATTGCCGCGCGTCAATGCCATGCGAAAACCGGCGTCGAGCAAGCGCGCGGTGTTCTCGGCGCGCTCCAAATAGCGCGCCATCCAGAAAATGCCCCAGGCGGAACGTCCCAACATATCCTATCCCTTATTCCGCCAGAACCCAGCTGTCCTTGGTGCCCCCGCCCTGCGAGGAATTGACCACCAGCGAGCCTTTCTTGAGCGCCACGCGGGTCAGGCCGCCCGGCGTGATGTTGATGCCATGGGGCGAAACCAGCACGAAGGGCCGCAGATCGACATGGCGCGGGGCCAGTCCCGCCTTGGTAAAGATCGGCACGGTGGAGAGCGAAAGCGTGGGCTGGGCGATGTAATTGTCCGGGTTGGCGCGCAGCTTCTTTTCAAAGGCGGCGATTTCTCCCTTGCTGCTGGTCGGCCCGATCAACATGCCATAACCGCCGCTGCCATGCACCTCCTTCACCACCAGTTCGGGCAGGTGATCGAGCACATAGGCCAGCGCATCGGCCTCGCTGCACCGCCATGTCGGCACATTCTTCAGGATCGGTTTTTCGCCGGTATAAAACTCGACGATCTCGGGCATGAAGGAATAGATCGCCTTGTCGTCCGCTATGCCTGTGCCGGGCGCATTGGCGATAGTGATGCCCCCGCTGCGATAGACATCCATGATGCCCGCCACGCCCAGCATCGAATCGGGATTATAGGTCAGCGGATCGAGGAAATTGTCGTCCACCCGGCGATAGAGCACGTCGATCGCCCGCCAACCCCGCGTGGTGCGCATACAGACACGCCCATCGACCACCCGCAGATCTGCCGCCTCGACCAGTTCGGCGCCCATCTGATCGGCAAGGAAAGCGTGTTCGTAATAGGCCGAATTGTAGATGCCCGGCGTCAGCACCGCCAGCACCGGCCGGTCGCTCCCTTGCGCGGCGGGCGGGGCGCAGGCGGCCAGCGAACGAGCCAGCGCGCGCGGGTAATCCGACACCGGCTGGACCGCGACCTTGGTGAACAGGTCGGGGAACATCGCCATCATCGTCTCGCGGTTCTCCAGCATATAGGAGACGCCCGAAGGCGTGCGCGCATTATCCTCCAGCACCATGAAATCATCAGGCCCGGTGCGCACAAGGTCGATGCCCACGATATGGGTGTAAACCCCGCCCGGCGGCGTAAAGCCCACCATTTCGGGCAGAAAAGCCTCATTCTGGGCCAGCAAGCGTTCGGGCAGCTTCCCCGCCTTCACAATCTCGCGCTTGTGATAAAGGTCGTGGAGGAAAGCGTTGAGCGCGCGCACCCGCTGGTCAATCCCGCGCGACAGTTTCTTCCATTCATCCGCCGTGATGATGCGGGGGATCATGTCAAAGGGGATCAGGCGTTCCTGCCCGGCATCCTCGCCATAGACATTGAAGGTGATGCCGGTGCGGCGAAACACATCCTCGGCATTCTTGCCCTGTTTCTCCAGCCACTTGGGACTTTGGGCTTCGTACCACTCGCGATAGCCGGCATAGGCGGGACGCACATTCCCCTCGGCATCGAGCATCTCGTCATAAGACGAGATCGTGGTGGATGGCATAGAACACCCCTTGAATACTGTCCGGCTCGAACACCCACGGCCGGTTATCTGGGCTCAAGCTGCAACAAACTTCTGCCATTGCCAAGCGCCTTGCTGCGTATGCGAAAGAAAAAATAGCGGTGTATAGACAAGCGCCGATTTGCCTTTAAAGTCCGCCGCGCCGCGTCCTTGTTCGCCTCTTGCGCGGCCGCGCCCTTGCAGAACGCATCGCGAACGCCCATAGATGGATCATGGCTGAACTCATCATCCGCCGGGGCCTTTCCGAACCCGATACCGATGGCACCTTTGTCCCCCATCGCCCTGCCCGCCCGCCCAAGGCCGAAGGCAGCCCACCCCTGCGTATCGTCAGCGATTACACGCCCAGCGGCGACCAGCCCACGGCCATCGCTGAACTGGTGCAGGGCATCGAGAGCGGGGATAAAACACAGGTTTTGCTGGGTGTTACGGGCTCGGGCAAGACCTTCACCATGGCGCAGGTCATTCAGGCGACGCAGCGCCCCGCGCTGATCCTGGCGCCCAACAAAATTCTGGCCGCGCAATTGTATGGCGAGATGAAGAGCTTCTTCCCCGACAATGCCGTGGAATATTTCGTCTCCTATTACGATTACTATCAGCCCGAAGCCTATGTCGCGCGTTCGGACACCTATATCGAAAAGGAATCCAGCGTTAACGAGGCCATCGACCGGATGCGCCACTCGGCCACGCGCGCCTTGCTGGAACGCGAGGATGTGATCATCGTCGCCTCGGTGTCCTGCCTCTACGGCATCGGCTCGGTGGAAACCTATGCCGCGATGATCTTTGACCTGAAGGTCGGAGAATCGCAGGATCAGGGCGAGATCATCCGCAAGCTGGTTGCGATGCAGTATAAGCGCAACGAGGTGGCCTTTGCGCGCGGCACATTCCGCGTGCGCGGCGACAATCTGGAAATCTTCCCCAGCCACTATGAGGACATCGCCTGGCGCATCAGCTTTTTCGGCGATGAAGTCGAGGCGATCAGCGAGTTCGATCCCCTGACCGGCAAGGCGGGGGCCAAGCTGGACAAGATCCGCGTTTACGCCAACAGCCACCACGTCACCCCCGGCCCGACCATGAAGCAGGCGATGGAGGCGATCCGTTTCGAACTGCAGGTGCGGCTGGAGGAGCTGAACGCGGAAGGCAAATTGCTGGAGGCGCAAAGGCTGGAACAGCGCACCAATTTCGATCTTGAGATGATCGCGGCAACGGGTTCGTGCGCAGGCGTCGAAAATTACTCGCGCTTCCTCTCCGGCCGCCTGCCAGGCGAGCCGCCGCCGACCCTGTTTGAATATCTGCCCGACAATGCGCTGCTGTTCGTCGATGAAAGCCACCAGACCGTGCCCCAGATCAGCGCGATGGCCCGAGGCGACCATCGGCGCAAGATCACGCTGGCCGAATATGGCTTTCGCCTGCCCAGTTGTATCGACAACCGCCCGCTGCGCTTCAACGAATGGGATGCGATGCGGCCCCAGACGGTGGCGGTTTCGGCCACGCCCGGATCCTGGGAGATGGAGGAATCAGGCGGCACCTTTGCCGAACAGGTGATCCGCCCCACCGGCCTGATCGATCCTCCGGTCGAAATCCGCCCGGTCGAGGATCAGGTGCAGGATTGCATCGAGGAATGCCGCAAGACCGCCGCCAACGGCTATCGCACGCTGGTCACGACGCTGACCAAGCGCATGGCCGAGGATCTGACCGAATTCATGCATGAAGCGGGCGTGCGGGTCCGCTATATGCACTCCGATGTGGAAACGCTCGAACGTATCGAACTGATCCGCGACCTACGCCTTGGGGTCTATGATGTGCTCATCGGCATCAACCTGCTGCGCGAAGGGCTCGACATTCCCGAATGCGGGCTGGTGTGCATCCTCGACGCGGACAAGGAAGGCTTCCTGCGCTCAGAAACCTCGCTGGTGCAGACCATCGGCCGCGCGGCGCGCAATGTCGATGGCCGCGTGATCCTCTATGCCGACCGCATGACCGGCAGCATGGAACGCGCCATCGCCGAAACCGACCGCCGACGCGCCAAGCAACAGGCCTATAACGAGGCCCACGGCATCACGCCCCAGAGCATCAAGCGCAACATCCACGATATCGTCGCCGACACCGCCTCGCGCGATGGCGTGCTGGTCGATATCGAGGATGACGGCGTCAACAACCTCGTCGGCCACAACCTGCGCGCCTATATCGAAGACCTCGAAAAGCGGATGCGCACCGCCGCTGCCGATCTTGAGTTTGAAGAAGCCGGGCGGCTGCGCGACGAAATCCGGCGTTTGGAGGCGACCGAGCTTGGTCTGCCCGAGGGTGAGCGTAAGGCCCCCATCGTCGGGCGCTCGAATGAGGGCAAGCCGGGGACGCGCAAGACGCGGTTTGGCAAGCAGCAGAAGAAGTGGGGGAAGTGAGCTTGCCTGAGGATCTCGTTTTCGAGCCACATGATCTCAAATTTATTTGAAGCTAAATGCGTTCTTGCAAACAGGAGCGCAAACATGAAACCACTCGATCTGGCCAATCACGATCTCCAACTTCTGCTGGTCGTGATTGGGATCATCACCATTGCCTTCTTGGCCTTTCAGGCTGGCAAAAAGGAAAGATAGATGCGAGGGACTCGTCCCTCGCGCTCCCCTTACTGTCTTTGCCGCGCCCAGCCTCTCCCAAGGCGCGCCCCCTCACCGCCGGAGGCCATAAATGCCTGCGGCGCTGCCCCAAAGAGCAACGCCGCCAGCCCAACACAACATAGACACTATCGGGATTGTTAAGGGGCCCCGCCCTTAACCCGCCGGAGGCATCAAACCCAAAACCTCACAACTTCCCAAACTTCGCCTCATACCCCGCCACATCCCCGGCTGCGAGGAACTGCGCCTGCGCGACCCACTGATCCCGCGTGGCGCGCCCGGCGAACGTGCCCAGTTGCGCATCGATCTTGGCAATATCAGCCTCGCTCCACCCTGCAATCTGGGCAAAGCTGACCACGCCCAGCTCGGCAAGGCGCGATTTCAGCTTCGGCCCCAGCCCCTTGATGCGGGTCAGATCATCGCTCTGGGTGGCGGCCTCCTGCGCGGCCACGGCTTCGGCCAGTTCGCCAAAAGCGTCCGGCTCGACCTCGGCCTCGACCTTGACCGCCACATCGGCCACCGGCTCCACCGGCCGCAGCGACACTTTCGAGGCGGCGCTGGGCGCGTTGATAAGCGCGGAATTGCGCTGTGCGGGCCCTACGCCCTCGTCCATGGCATCGGGCGCGCGGTGGCGTTCGCGCGTCGCCTTGCCCCGGCGCAGCAGCAGGCCTGCCAACAGCGCCAGCAGAACCAGCGCGCCGGCAAGGACCAGAGGATAGGACTGGAACAACTCAACCATCAAAACGCCTCACAACATCAATCGATTACGCGGTCGGCTCGCCCTTCTGGCGGCGAAACAGCAAGCGGTCGGCCGGGCCAAAGCCCAGCCTCCAGATGACGAGACAATAAAGCCCCAGAATCGCGGGAATGCCCAGAGCAATCTGCGCCCATTCCGGCAGAAACCGCACCACCGCCCAGCCCAGCGCGCCCGCCGCCACCGCCGCCACAAACAGCGACCAGCGCAGCGTCTCGACCTTATAGCCCAGATGCCATTGCAGCAGCCGCGACTTGACCAGACTGGCGATGGAGAGCGTGACCATCAGCGCGCCTGCGGCAGAGGCGGCCTGATCCATCTCGTCGAAGTAAAATCCGCCCGAAATCAGCATGCCCGCCAGCGTGAAGATCGCCTGCAGCCCGATCGTGGCCAGCGAAAGCCAGAGATTGCGCAAGGGCGCGATATAGATCAGCGCCGCCTCGCTCACAACCGCAGGCGCGGCGCAGACTTCGGCGCCCAGCAAAAACGCCAGCGCCAGCATCCCGCCGGTGAATTGCGGCCCGACCAGCCCCAGCACCCCGTCGCCCGGAATGCCCAGCGCCAGCGCGATGCCCGCCTGCGCCGCAGTGATCCAGAAGCCGACCTGACACACCTGCTTGGCAATCGCTTCCAGATTGCCTTCCTTCAGATTGCGGGTGATGACCGGGCCAAGGATCGGCTCGAAACTTGTTTTCAGCTTTTGCGGCAGGCTGGCCACCTGCTGCGCCACATAATAGACGCCGACCGAGGTGGGCGTGGCAAACATGCCCAGGATGGCGATGTCGATGCGCCGCGTGCCCCATTCCACCGCATCGGCCACCGCCAGCGGCATGGTGTTGAGCGCAAGCCGCCCGATCCGCAGCGGATGCGGCGTCCAGTCCAGCGGCAGACCATAGGAGCGCAGCAGCGGCAGCGCCGCCGACAGCATCGCGGCCGACACCGAAACCACATAGGAAAGCGTCAACCCGCTGGCGCCCAGATGGGTCCACCAGCCATGCGTGCCGCCCCATTTACCCGCCGCCCAGAACACGCCCGCCGCGATGGAAAGCGTCCATGGCTCGATCACCGAACGCGCACGCACCGTGGCGCCCACGTCAAAGCGATAGGCCAGCGCCGCCAGCGCAATATCGGTCAGTGCCGTCGGCGCAATGGCCAGCACCAGCCAGCGGTCCCATGCGGAAAACTCGCCCGAGGGGAACATCGGCCAGGGAAAGAGGAACAGGCCCACCGTCACCGGCACCGCGATCAGCACCGTCAGCACCACGCCATCGGCAATCACATGGGCCGCATCGCGATCGTCATCGGACAATCTTTGCGCGATCCCGCGCTTTTGCCCCAGGGTGCAGAGCTGCGAGGCCAGTTCGATCACCACCAGCGCCGAGGCAAACCGCCCCAGCGCATCGGCGCCATACAGCCGCCCGGCGATGAACAGAAACGGCAGACGCGCGGCCAGACGCAGCAGGAAACCAAAGAAATTGGTCCGCCCACCCTTGGCCAGCGTGTTGAGATCGCGATTGACCACTTCGTCCAGCGCGGCGCCGGACGCGGCACCCGGGGCGGCCGCATCGGTCAGGGGAAGGGCAACAGGTTGACTCAAGCAAAACTCCCGTGCGCCGGGGTATCATCCCCCGGCTCGGATGGATCGGCCAGTTCGGCCTTCAAAGGCCTTGCCAACAGATCCGACACCACCGCCCCCGCCGGTGCTTTCCCCGTAAGCAACCGACAGACGGCATCAACAATCGGCATGGCGATCCCGGCCCGACGGGCCAAATCCGCCAGAACCGGAGCAGTGTGCGCGCCCTCCGCAACACTGGATTTCCCCGACAATGCCTGTGCAGCGCTCTGCCCTTGGCCCAGCGCCTTGCCAAGTGAATAATTGCGACTGGCCGTGCTGGCGCAGGTCAGGATGAGATCACCCAGCCCGCACAGGCCCGAAAGCGTTTCGGCCCGCGCGCCCCGCGCCACCCCAAAACGCAGCATCTCGGCATAGCCGCGCGCGATCAGCGCCGCGCGCGCATTCTCGCCCAGCTCCAGACCTTCCACCACGCCGCATGCAATCGCCAACACGTTCTTCACCGCCCCGCCGATCTCGGCGCCCACCACATCGGGCGAATAATACGGGCGGAAAGCTGCACGGGCGATGACTGGCGAGAGGCGCCGCCATTGTTCCTCGCCGCCCGAACAGGCAAGCGTGATGGCGGTGGGCAATCCCATCGCCACTTCGCGCGCAAAGGTCGGGCCCGACAGGACGGCGATCTGCGCCGAGGGGTGAGCCGCAGCGGCCACATCGGCCATCAGCCGCCCCGTCCCCGCCTCGATCCCCTTCGAGCACAGCACCAGATCGCGCGGGGCATCAGGCAGCCCCGCCAGCACGCCGCCCATGAATTGCGCCGGGCAAACCACCAGAATCGTCGAGAGACCGGCCAGTTCGCCCATATCGCAGGTGGCGCGCACAGGCGCGGCGATGGTCACGCCGGGCAGATAGGTCGCATTGGTCCGGCGCGTGTTGATTTCCTCGACCAACGCCGCCTCGCGCGCCCAAAGGATCACAGGCGTGCCATCGCCGGCCACCATTTGCGCCAGAGCGGTGCCCCAGGCGCCTGCGCCAATGACGCCAACGCTGATGTTCCGGGCGGCACTCACGCCTTCACTCCCGCCCCGCGCGCGGGCGCGGCATCGGGGTCCAGCGGCCAGCGCGGCCTTGCGGCAAAATCGAGGGGATCGCTGATGCCCAGAGCGAAACGTTCAACGCCCGCCCATGCGATCATCGCGGCATTATCGGTGCAAAGTTTGAGCGGTGGTGCAACAAAGCGCAAGCCCGCCCCCGCCGCCAGCCCTTCGAGCGCGGCGCGCACCGCCTTGTTGGCCGCAACGCCCCCCGCCACGACCAGCGCGGTCACATCGCCCGCCGCCGCCATCGCGCGCTTCGTGCGGTCCACCACGCAGTCCAGAGCGGCCTGCTGAAAACTGGCGGCCAGATCAGCCTTGGAATATTGGCCCGTTTCATAGGCGCGCAGCACCGCGCTTTTCAGGCCCGCAAAGGAGAAATGCGGTTCTGTCCCGCCCAGCAGCGGACGCGGCAGAGGCACCGCGCGCGGATTACCCTCCAGCGCCAGCCTTTCCACCGCAGGCCCGCCCGGATAGCCCAGACCCAAAACCTTGGCGGTCTTGTCAAACGCCTCGCCCAGCGCGTCGTCGATGGTGGTGGCAAGGCGGGTATAATCGCCCACACCATTGACGCGCAGCAACTGGCAATGCCCCCCGCTGACCAGCAGCAGCAGATAGGGATAGGCAAGCTCGCTGTCGGCCAGACGCGGCGAAAGCGCGTGTCCTTCGAGATGATTGATCGCCAGCAGCGGCTTGTCCGCCGCCATCGCCAACGCCTTGGCCGTCACCAGCCCGACCATCACCCCGCCGATCAGCCCCGGCCCGGCCGTGGCCGCGATCGCATCGACATCATCCAGCCCCAGCCCCGCGTCCGCCAGCGTCGCCTCGACCATCGGGGCCAGCCTTTCGGCATGGGCGCGCGCGGCGATTTCGGGCACCACGCCGCCATAGGGGCGATGCTCTTCGTCCTGACTGGCGATGCGCTGGGCCAGAATCACCCGGCCATCGGTGACCAGCGCCACCGCGGTTTCATCGCAGGATGATTCGATACCCAGAATAATCTTCAAGGGTTTGGCCACCCGTCCTCATGCGTCTGCGCGTTGGCGCAACCTGAACCTTGCGCGCATGTCGTACTTTATCACAACACGCGCCCGCGCACCCTGACATTGCGCGTTCTGTGCTTCCCCTTAGCGAGATTGCAGTTTAGCACAACCCACCATGCCTGAATCACCAGAAACCCAAATCCGCATTTTGCGCCTCGGCACCCGTGCCTCCCCCCTCGCCATGGCCCAGGCCCATGAGACCCGCGCCCGGCTTTGCGCCGCCCATGGCTGGGACGAAAGCGCGGTGGAAATCGTGCCCGTCACGGCCAGCGGCGACAAGGTGCTCGACCGCCCACTGGCCGATATTGGCGGAAAAGCCTTGTGGACCAAGGAGCTGGACCTGTGGCTGCACGAAGGCGTGATCGACTTTGCGGTCCACAGCCTGAAAGATGTGGAAACCATCCGCCCTGACTGGCTGACCATCGCGGCGATTCTCCCGCGAGAGGATGTGCGCGATTGTCTGGTCGGCGCACAGAGCATCGCAGCCCTGCCCCATGGGGCGCGGCTGGGCACCAGCGCGCCGCGCCGCGCGGCGCAGGCGTTGAATTTGCGGCCCGATCTGAAAATTGTGCCCTTTCGCGGCAATGTCGCGACGCGCCTTGGCAAACTGGCGGCGGGGGAAGCCGATGCCACCTTGCTGGCCATGGCGGGCCTCAACCGGCTGGATCAGGGGGATGCGGGCACGCCGCTGGAGGCTGACGAATGGTTGCCCGCGCCGGGCCAGGGGGCCATCGCCATCGAATGCCGCAGCGACGATGCCGCCACGCGCGCGTTGCTGGCCGCGATTGACGATGCCGACAGCCGCATCGCCGTGCTGGCCGAACGCGCCTTGCTGGCAGGGCTCGGCGGCACATGCCATTCGGCCATCGCCGTGCGCACCGTTCAGCAATCCGGCAGTTGGCATCTGCTAGCCAGCCTGTTCAGCCCCAATGGCGCGGACCGAATCGACGGACAGACTGCTTTTGCCCCGCTCGACCATGGCCCGATTGCCGCTCTGGCCACCGATCTCCTGTCACGGGCGCCTGATACGATTGCCATGCATTTTTCCGGAGCCGTTACGCCCTCATGAATCCCCCCATCGTGATCCTGCGCCCCGAACCGGGCGCCAGCGCATCGTTGCAGGCAGCGGTGGCGTTGGGGCTGGATGCTTATGCCTTTCCTCTGTTCATCACGGCGGCGCGCGAATGGGATGCGCCCGCGCCCGATGCTTTCGACGCCCTGCTGCTGGGCAGCGCCAATGCGCTGCGCCATGGCGGCGAGGGTCTGGACGCCTATGCGGGCAAACCGGCCTATTGCGTGGGCGATGTCACGACGCAGGCGGCCGTGTCGCGCGGGCTGGCCGTGGCGGGGCAGGGCAGCGGCGGGCTTCAGGATGTGCTGGACAAGGTTTCGGGCCATACCCGCCTGCTGCGCCTCTCGGGCGAGGAGCGGGTGACGCTCTGCCCTCCCCCCGGCGTGACGGTTGAAGAGCGGGTGGTCTATGCCAGCCTGCCCGCGCCCATGCCGATGGAGCTGGCGCGGCTGATGGGAGTGGCGGCGCTGCCGGGCCTAATCGTGATGCTGCATTCGGGCGCGGCTGCGCGCCATTTTGTTGCCGAATGCGCCCGACTGGGCCTGTCTCGGGCGCGGATCGTCGCCATCACCATCGGGCCGCGCGTCGCGCAAATCTGCGACGAAACGGGGGGCTGGCGCGATGTGTTGACCGCATCGGAGCCAAGCGATGCCGCCATGCTGGCATTGGCGCGGCAAACGTGCCAGACTGAAACGGGTTTGCATGGCACTGGTTTAGATGGGGGTCTGGCCGGACAATGAATGAGGAATATCCCAATCAGCCACGCGCCGCCAAGCGGGCGGGCTGCGCCGGGCGGGCGGTCGCTTTTGCGCTGGTTTTTGCGCTGGGCGCGGGGGTGACGGGCTTTGCCGGGTGGCAGATGGGCTGGATGCATCATGGCATCATGCCGATGATGACCCCCAATGCCCCGGCCATCAATCCGCTGGACGAGGCGCAGATGAATGCGCGCATCGTCGCGCTCGATCAAAAGCTGCGCGCGATTGAAACGCAGGCCGCGCTGGCCAGCGGTCAGGCCGGGCGGGCCGAGGCGCTGCTGGTCTCCATCGCCACCCGCCGCGCCATCGAGCGGGGCACGCCGCTGGGCTATCTGGAGGGGCAATTGCGCATCCGCTTTGGCGAGGCGCTGCCGCAGGTGGTCAATGGCGTGATCGCCTTTGGCCGCGCGCCCATCACGCAGGACCGGCTTTCGGCGCAGCTCGATGTTCTGGCCCCGCAATTGACCGGGCCGGAGGAAAAGCAAAGCACATGGGCCAAGGTCCAGCGCGATCTGTCGGGCCTGTTCGTGCTGCACAGCGAGACGCGCCCCGCCGCGCCCGATCCCAAGGTGCGGCTCGATCATGCACGCCTGTGCCTGCGTGAGGGGCGGATCGAGGATGCGATTGCGGATGTGCGCCTGTTGCCGGGGGCCAAGGCGGCGCAGGGCTGGATTACGGACGCACAGCGCTATGCCGCCGCGATGCATGCGCTCGATGCGCTGGATACCTCCGCGCTGCTCGAACCCAAGGGCCTGCGCGATGGTCAGGGACGGCTGATCGAACAGGCCAGCCCGCTGGCCGGGCCTGCGCAGGTTCCTGCGACGCAGGCCAGCGGAGCGCCGGTTGCCGGGGTTCAGGCGTCGGCAACGCCGTCTCCGGCCCCCGCGCCCTCGCCAGTCAAACCTTAACGCAGCAGATTGGGGAGCTGGCCCGAAAGGCCGCGCGCCTCGTTCATGAAGAAGGTTTTCAGGCTTGGCATCCGCTGCACCGTGCCCATGCCAAGCCGCCGAACCGCACTTGCCGTGCGCCCCGGCACGCCGAACAGGCGCACGATGCCGTCCATCACGCTCATCGTTGTGAAATTGTCCAGCGCGCGCCAGTTTTCATAACGCTTCAAAACCTGCGCATCGCCCGGCTCCAGCCCAAGGCGCATGCTTTCGGCCAGCACCTCGACCAAGGCCCCCACATCGCGCAGGCCAAGGTTGAGCCCCTGCCCCGCAATCGGGTGCATCCCATGCGCCGCATCGCCCACCAGCGCCAGACGGTCGCCCACGATGCGCGTGGCGTTCTGATAGGTCAGCGGATAGGCCATACGCTTTGCAATCAGCTCGATCCCGCCGAACATGCCCTGCATCCGCTTTTCGATTTCGGCAATAAACGTACCGTCCGACAGCGCCTTGACCCCGGCGGCATCCTTGGTCGGCACGGTCCAGACCAGCGCGCTGCGATGCACGCGGCCCGAAGCGGTCGGCTCCTTCAGGTCCAGCAAGGGCAGCAGCGCAAAAGGCCCCGCCGAATAGAAAATTTCCCAGGCCACATTGTCATGCGGCTTGTCATGGGCCAGCGCGGTGACGATCGCAGTATGGTGATAGTCCCACGCGACAAGGCCGATGCCGTCCTCTTCGCGGGTCGGGCTGCGGCGCCCCTCGGCCCCGATCAGCAGATTGCCCGGCAGGACGCGGCCATCGGATAAGGTGGCCGACACGCCATGCGGCCCGCGTTCGCGCTTCACCACATCGGCCTTGGTATGCCATGCGATATTCGGCTCATGGCGCGCGGCCTCGAACAAAGCGAGGCGGATATCGCGATTGGAATACATCCGGCCCAGCGTGCCCTCGTCGGCCTTGGGGCGGAAATCAATGCGGCCGGGCTTGTGCTGGTCGGTCACGGCAATTGCGTCGATCGGACATCCCAGCGGGGCCAGCACATCGCCAAGGCCGATATTGGCAAACAGGTTCCAGCTTGCCGCGCTGATCGCCGAGGCGCGCCCATCGACGCCCTCGGCGGTCAGATCGGCGGGGTCCTCACGCTCGACGACATGCGAGGTGATGCCCTGTTTCGCCGCGGCAAGGGCCAGCGTCATGCCGACAAGGCCGCCCCCCAGAATAACCAGATCTTTGGACGGCAAAAGCGTTGCGGAGTCGGGATGGCTGTTCATGCCATCCCGCTACGCCTGTTATGCCTCAGCGGCAAGTGTCCGCAGGGCCACCGTCAACATCAAGACAGCGCCCGTCGAACGCGCCCTCGGGCACTTTCAGCCCGATCAGCGCGGCCAGAGTGGGCGCAATATCAACCGTTTCGACCGGTTGGGGCTGCTCCATGCCCTTCATGCCCTTGCGCCAGAAGATCATCGGCACGCGGCGGTCATAGTCCCAGATGCTGCCATGGGTGGTGACATAGCCCGGCCCGGCCTTGGGCATGGCGATGATCGCGCGCTTCAGGGCCGCATAGACCTGTCCCGAACGGGTGGGATCGAACGAGGCGCGGGCGCGCTGGATCAGGCTCCAGTCCTGCGGATGGCCATGGGGGTATGGGGTCGCGGCGATCTCATCGGCGGTAAAGACGGCCTCGACCTGCGGATGAGCCTTCAAACGGGCCACCAGCTTCTCGCTGACCTTGGCGCGTTCTTCGGGCGTCAATTGCGGGCTGATCCAGTAATCGCCACCCACGCCGTCCGAGCAGACGATATTGCCCGCCACATCCGGCCCCGGATTGCACGAAGGCAGGGGCTTGGTGATGCCCAACTCTGCGGCAATCGCGCGGCCCAGCACCTCGCCGCTCAGCGCAGCATCGCCGCGCCCGGCCTCGGGCACGCCCTGTTCGCGCAGGCGTTCGGGCAGGTCGATCCCGCCATGGTCGGCCGAAAGCATCACGGCATAATCCACGCCCGATGCATCCAGCTTGGCAAAGAAAGCGCCCAGCTTCTGATCCAGCTCATGCTGCTGGATGCACATTTCGAGCCCTTCCGTGCCATAGGCATGGCCGACATAATCATTGGCCGAAAGGCTGACCGAGAGAATGTCGGGAGCGGTCCCCTTGCCCAGCTTCATCGAAGTGAGCAGCGAGGCGGCCAGATCAAGCGTTGCGGCATCGGCGCGCGGGGAAACGCGCAGCTGATCGGCAGGCTTCACCTTGCCCTTGGGGTCCAGCACGAAGCGGCCCGTGCCCACCGTAACCGATCCGGCCTGAACCGCGCGGTCGCGCGCGGCGCACCATGCCGGAACCGCCATCGCGGGGGCACCCTTGGCCAGCAGCGCCTTGAGGCCATCGTTGAGCTTCAACACTTCGGGCGGCAGAGGCGCGCCGACAAAGCTGGTATAGGCCCCGCGATCATACCAGAAGGCCGCGTCAATCTGATGCCCGCCCATCATCACCACGGCGCGATCCTTGGTGGAGACGGCGACATTGCGGCTGGCGGGCCACTGCTTCTTGGCCCATTCGCCAAGCGTGGGCACCTTGAGATGCACCGAGGACACGAAGGGCTTGGCGGTCGAGCTTTCGGGCTTGCTCTCATCCTCGACGCAGTAAACCTTCTTTTCCGCGCGCGCCGCCGACAGATCGACCCAGGTGTTGGCGATGATCCCGGTGCGCGCCGGATGGGCGCCGGTCATCAGCGTCGAATGGCCGGGGCAGGTTTCGGTGGCCGCGTGGCTCTGGAAACCGGCGGGGAACACCGCGCCCTTCAGCAAGCGGGCAAGGCCGCCGGTGTAATGTTCGCGATATTCGGCAAACAGATCGGCGCTGAACTGGTCCACCGAAATGGCGACGATCAGCTTGGGCGCGGCCGGTTTGACCTCAGTCTGGGGCGCATCGGCGGCGGGGGCCTCCTTGGCCATGGCCGGGGCGGCGACCAGACAAAGCGCCAATGCGGCAAGACACGACTTATGAGAAATGGCAATGGATCGGGCCACGGGGCTTTCCTTGCAAAATGTTTCGATCGGCGGCAGGGGTAGGTGATGGCGCGTGGGCGCGATTTTCGCAAGTGCGAGAACCACCTTTGCCCCCAAGCCGATCTGCCTGCCCCCCGACGGAGAAGACGATTGATGACCGCCCCCGCCTTGCATCGCCATGTTGCGCCTTTATGGCAAGGCATCCTGTTATGCTTGGCGATTTTGGGATTTTGCGCGCCATTGCGGGCGGCTGATGCGCCGGGCGCAAACCATATTGCCGCGCAATTGATCGCCGAACATGGCGTCGCGCCGGGCGGCACGGTGACGCTGGCGGTGCATTTCACGCCGGAAAAGACCTATCACGGATACTGGCAGAACCCCGGCGATGCAGGCCTTGGCACGGTTTTGACATGGACGGGGCCGGGCAAGGCGGGGGCGCCCTCCTATCCTGTGCCCGAAACCCTGCTGATTTCCGGGCTGATGAACCATGTCTATCAATCCGATTTCGCACTGCTGGTGCCCTATACGGTGCCGGTGGACGCAAAGGCGGGCAGCGAGATTCCTCTGAAACTCAAGGCCGACTGGCTGGCCTGCACCGATACGATGTGCGTGCCCGAATCGGGCGAGATGAGTACGGTGCTGAAGATCACGCGGGCGAGCGGCGAGGGGCCTTCCGATCCGCGCTTTGATGCATGGCGCGCGAAATTGCCCGCGCCTTTGGGCGCGGCGGCGCATTGGGCGATTGCGGGCGATACTTTGCGCCTCGCCATCCCCTTCCCCGCCAGCGGCAAGGTGGAAAATCCGCATTTCTTCGCTGCCTCGGAAAACGCCGTCGCCTATGCCGCGCCGCAGAGCTTCTCGCGCAAGGGCGACATGCTGATCGTCACGCTGAAACGCGCGGGCCAAGGGGCGTTGAAGGATCTGTCAGGCGTGCTGCGCCTGAACAGCGCGGGCGATGGGGTTGAGGTGTCGGCCACGCAGGGCGCCGTGCCCGCCGATGGCGAACCTATCGCCACGGGCGAGAGCAAGGGGCCGGAATTGCCCGCGCTGCCATGGCTGATCCTGGCCGCGGTGGCGGGTGGGCTGCTGCTCAACATCATGCCCTGCGTGTTTCCGGTCCTCTCCTTGAAGGCGCTCTCACTGGCCCGCGCGGGCGAATCGCAGGCCGAGGCCCGCGCCGAGGGGATCTTCTATTCTGCTGGCGTGATCGTCGCCTGCTCGCTGCTGGGCGCGCTGCTGCTCTCGCTGCGCGCGGCAGGGCAACAGGTCGGCTGGGCGTTTCAGTTGCAGGAGCCGGGCGTGGTCGCCGCGCTGCTGATGCTGGCGGTGGCGATCACGGCCAATCTGCTGGGCCTGTTTGAATTTTCGGTGCCGGGTTTTGCCTCGCATGGCGCGGGCTCTTCACGCTCGGCCTTCGCCACCGGCCTGCTGGCGGCCTTTGTCGCCACGCCCTGCACCGGCCCCTTCATGGCCAGCGCGATGGGCGCGGCGTTGCTGCTGCCGGTTCCGGCGGCGATGCTGCTGTTCGCCTCGCTGGGCCTTGGCATTGCGTTGCCGTTTCTGGCGATTGCCTTTGTGCCTGCGCTGCGCCGCGCGCTGCCGCGTCCGGGGGCATGGATGAACTGGTTCCGCCGCGCGATGGCGGTGCCGATGGGGCTGACGGCGCTGGGCCTGCTGTGGCTGGCTTCGCGGCTGGGCGGTAATGGCTTTGCGGGCTTCTGCCTCGTGCTAGCCATCGTGCTGATCGCGGTGCTGGCCATGCTGGGCGATGGACAGCGCAAGGGTCTGGGCCGGGGCGTCAAGGCGCTGGGCCTGATCGCGGCGGGCGCGGTGGCGGCGGCGGTCATCATGCCGCGCACGATCCAGCACCCCGGCGATGAAGGCGCCGACCTGCTGGGCGCGCAGGCCTTCAGCGAGGCCGCCCTGGGCGCCGCGCTGGGCAGCGGACAGCCCGCCTTCGTCTATTTCACCGCCGACTGGTGCCTGACCTGCAAGGTCAACGAACGCGTCGCCATCGAGCGCGAGGAAACCCGCGAAGCCTTCGCCAAAGCGGGCGTCAAAGTGTTCAAGGGCGACTGGACTCGCCGCGATCCGGCGATCACGCGATATCTGACTGCCCATGGCGCGGCCGGTGTGCCGCTCTACGTCTGGTATCCCAAGGGCGCGAAACAACCCAGCCAGTTGCCCCAGGTCCTCGGCCCCGAAACACTGGCCGAACTGGCGCGCGGCACAAAATCGTAAGGCAGGGCAGATTGCCCATCATCTTTTGACAACGATCAAGGTGGGGAGCGGCGGCTTTCGCTAATCAAACCTCAAGACCGGCGGGTTTTCTTTTGGAAATCCCCCCAGACTTTAAGGCTTTCTCCCCACCTTGGGCGGTTTCCTTTATGGATGCCGCCCATCTTTTTATTGGGTTTTGGGGTTTTATGCCTCCGGCGGGCAAAGGGACTTGTCCCTTTGCAATCCCGTTACTGGGGTGCGTGAGGCTGACGATGGAGTGTGTTGTGCGATGGTTGCAAAAGCCTGCGGCGCGGCGATATTGCGCTGATCGGCGCCGCAGGCTTTAAATTCCAAACCCCGCACCCGACGCCAATGGTCGACCCCATAGCGCCACCATGACAATATCGGGATTGTTAAGGGCCCCCGCCCTTAACCCGCCGGAGGCACAACCCCCAAAAACCCAATTAAACCGCCGAAGAAAACTTCTTCCCTGAATCCACCCGGTAGGGATCGAACAAAGCCGCAATTGTGCGCGCATAGGGCAGCCCGCCCGGCAAAATCGCCAGACGCCCGCCCTCCAGCCGCGCCAGCCCCCGTTCGATGAAGGGCGCAAGAGAACCGCGCAAAGCCGCCGCCAGTTCGCCGCCGATGTCCGCCTCCCCTTGACACAGCAGCGCCTCGATGATCGCACCGCGCTTTTGGTCGTCGGCGCTGCGGCGAATGCCGCCAACGCCCGTCAGCCGATCCTGCGAGAGGAGCATGCGATAGCGCCCCGCGTTCTTCTCGTTCTGGATGATCCGGTCGGGGAAGCAGGAAATGGCCGAAGCCCCCAGCCCGATCAGAACCGGTGCTGTATCCTCGGTAAAGCCCTGAAAATTCCGATGGAGCCGCCCCGCGACTGTCGCCTGCGCGATAGCATCGCCGGGCAGCGCGAAATGGTCGAAGCCCACCGGCTGATAGCCCGCATCGACAAGGTAATCATGCCCGCGCGCGGCCATCATGAAACGCTCGTCCTGACCCGGCAGGTTCTGCGCGTCGATCCGGCGCTGGCGCGGCAGCATATGCGGCACATGGGCATAGCCAAAGAGCGCGATACGATCCGCGCCCAGTTCGCAGGCGCGCGACAGGCTCTCCTCCACCATGTCCCAATCCTGACCCGGCAGGCCATACATCAGGTCATAGTTGAGCGAATTGACACCTGCCCCGCGCAGCATGGTGGTGGCGCGCTCGATCATCTCGCCCGGCTGGATGCGACCGATCGCGGCCTGCAACGTAGGCGAAAAGGTCTGCACGCCAAGGCTCGCCCGCGTGATGCCGACAAAACTCAGCACATCGCCCCAATCCTGCGTCAGCGTGCGCGGATCGAGTTCGATCGACCAGACGGGATTGTCCAGGCTGAAATGCACGGTGATCGCATCGACCAGCCGGACGAAATCGGTCGGGCTGATCGCATTGGGGCTGCCCCCTCCAAAGGCGATGCGGCGCACCTTGATCCGCCCGTCCAGACGCGGCCCGACAATCGCGATCTCCCGCGTCAGCGCGTCCAGATAGGAAGCCAACCGCTGCCTCTTGCCCGATGCGCCCGTGTTGCACCCGCAATACCAGCAGATCTGCTCGCAATAGGGAATGTGGATATAGAGCGAGACCTCGCCCACCGTGGCGCGCAACGCTTCATCCAGCGCATCCGCGCCAATGGCAGGCGTGAACTCCGCTGCGGTCGGATAGCTGGTGTAACGCGGCACAGGCCGTTCCAGCAGTTCAGGATGATAAGGCCACATGCAGATCGTAATGCCCGCGCGCCGGGCGGTTTTCTTTGCGCGCGATCAAGGGTGAAAAAAGTTCAGCAGCACTTCTTTCCCGTGCGCTTGCGCTCGCCGCCATGGCATCCCTTGACACAGCAGCCGGGGGTCTGCTTGCCCGGAACATCCTGCGGCCCCACCGGCACGGAGATGCTGCGCGTCACCCCGTCGCCCGAACAGATCGCGGCGACAATCGCCCCCTTCGCCGCCGCCGGGGCCGCATTGAACACCGCCGGCGCCATTGCGATCAGCGCAAAGAGCGAAATCCGCCTCATCCGCGCTCCCCCTTCGTTTCCACGGGCAATTCCTCGTCATCGATCAGGATGCGCGCGGCGGCCCCATCCAGATCCTCGAACTGGCCATTGCGCAGCGACCAGAAGAAGGCTGCCAGCCCGGTCAGCCCCATCAGCAAGGCCACAGGGATCAGAAAAGCCAGTCCGGTCATGCTTTTGGCTCCCTTGCCGCCATCGCCAGACGCAGCGAATTGCCGATCACGATCAGCGAAGAGGTGGACATCGCCACCGCCGCGATCAAAGGCGTAACCAGCCCCGCCATCGCCATTGGCACGGCCAGCACATTATAGCCAATCGCCAGCACGAAATTCTGCCGCACCACGCGCATCGTCGCGCGCGAAGTCGCCATGGCGCGCGGGATCGCCAACAGCGAATCGGAGAGGAACACAAAGTCCGCCGCCTGCCGCCCGACATCGCTGGCCGTGCCCGGCGCGATGGAGGCATGGGCGGCGGCCAGGGCGGGGCCATCGTTCAGCCCGTCGCCCGCCATCAGCACATGATGCCCCGCGCCCTGCAAACGCTGGATCGCCTCCAGCTTGTCGGAGGGGCTGGCGTGGCCTTGCGCGGTCATATGCGTGGCGCGGGCCACCTCGGCCACGGCGCCCATGGCATCGCCCGACAGAATCGAAGGCTCGACCCCCATGGCGCGCATCCAGCCCAGCGCCTGATTGGCATCGGGGCGCAAACGGTCGGCAAACAGGATCAGGCGCACCGGCATACCTTCGATATCCAGCGCGCTGGCCATACTTCCATTGGTGCCGGCGGTCGCCCCATCCGGGCGGCGCAGCGCCACCGGGCCGCCGTGCCAGAGCGCATGAACGCCCTGCCCCGCCACTTCCTCGACCTGTGTCAGCTCCGCCGCCGTCACGCCCCGCGCGCCCAGCGCCTCGACCAACGCGCGGCTGAGCGGATGGCGCGAATGGCTGGCCAGCGCGAGGGCGACCTGCGCGGCCTGCGCGGGCAGAGCATCCAAAGCCTGCGGATCAGGCGTAGGGCGCCCCAGCGTCAGCGTGCCGGTCTTGTCCAGCAAAGCGCGGTCGATGCGGGCCATGCGCTCCATCGCGCTGCCATCCTTGACCATGATCCCGCGCCGCATCAGCGCGCCCGCGGCCACCACCTGCGCCACCGGCACGGCCAGTCCCAGCGCGCAGGGGCAGGTGATGATCAGCACGGCAATCGCAATCTTGAGGCTCTCATAGGCCCCCGCGCCCGCCACCATCCACCCGACAAAGGTCAGCGCCGCCAGCGTATGCACGGCGGGCGCGTAAAGGCGGCTCGCCCGGTCGGCGATGCGGACATAGGCGCTGCGATGCTGGCCCGCTGCCTCCATCGTGCGCGCGATTTCGGCAAGGGTCGTGTCCGAACCCGCCGCCGTCACGCGCACATCGACCGGCGCGTCCATATTCAACATGCCCGCATGAACCGCATCGCCCTGCGCCACCGGCACCGCCGCGCTCTCACCGGTCAGCAGGCTGCGGTCGAAACGGCTCGCGCCGCTCACGATCTCGCCATCGGCGGCCAGACGCTCACCCGAGGCCACGCGCATCACCATGCCGGGCAGCAGATCGCGCGCAGGAACCCAATCGATGGCTCCCTTGGCCACCACCATCGCGCCGGGCGCGGCCTGACGCAGCAGCGCATCCACCCCGGCCCGCGCCCGGTCGCGCATCATCGCGTCCAGCACTCGGCCCGCCAGCAGAAAGAGCAGCAGCATCAGCGTGCCGTCAAACCATGCTTCGGCGCCATGGTTGAGCGTTTCATAGAGACTGAGGCCGGTCGCCAGGATCACGCCGATGGAGATCGGCACATCCATATTGGTGCGCCCATGTTTGAGCGCCCCCCATGCCGAGGCAAAGAACACCCGCCCCGCATAGAGAATCGCGGGAATGCCGATAGCCGCCGAGAGCAGGTGAAACAGATCGCGCGTCGAACCTTCGGCCCCCGACCAGATGCTGACCGAGAGCAGCATGACATTCATGCAGGCAAAACCGGCCACCGCCAGCGGCGCCAGCAAGGGTTTCACCGCAGAGGGCGGCGGGGCCAGATCCTCGACGCGAGGCTGGCTGGGGAAACCGATGGCGACCAGCGCGCCCACCAGATCGGGCACGCCCAGCGCCGCGTCATGCGCCACATTGACTTGCCGCGCGGTCAGATTGACCCGCGCCGATTGCACGCCGGGCAAAGCGCCCAGCGCCCGCTCGACCTTGCCCATGCAACTGGCGCAATGCATGCCCGGAACCACCAGCGTGGTGGTCTCGATGCTCTCGCTTTGGGTCAGGGGCGGGGCGCTGGCCATCTCATGCGTCCTTGGTCAGAGCATCTGCTGCAGGCGAACAGCGTGATGGCCGGCGGCATCATCGCCGTCCAGCTTCAGCCGCAGGCGCCAGCGGCCTTCGGGCAGCGGATCGATCGAGATCCAGCGCCCGTCGCCCGCCTTGCGGAAGGATACGGTGCGGTCCGCTTCCTGGCCCAGCGGGTGCCATGCCTCGCCGCCCAGCACGGCGTTTTGCGGGCGAGCCTCACCGATCAGCGAGACCGCGACGCGGCCATCGGCCTGCCGCACCGCGCTCACCTGCCAGCCCAGCGCCTTTTCCTTCGCCGCCTCGTCCAGCCATGTGTTGTAATGCTGGCTGGCGACATAGGAATTATCGACCACCACGCCGCTGAAACTGCGACTGGCAAGGGTGGCCATATAGACGTTGACGACGATCACGATGCCGAAAAAAGCCACCAGGATCATGGTCATATGCCATCCGGTGAACCGGAAAGCGCGGCGGGCGGCAGGAGCAGGCGTCACAGGAGCAGTCATGGCGGGGGTACTCCTCTTAAGGTTCAGTCGTGGTCTTCATCGGGCGCGTCAAAGCGCGTTGCATAGCTCACCTCGCCGCCGTCCTGATCCAGCGCGCGAAGAGTAAAGCTGAGCTTGCCCTCATGCGTTCCGACCGGCGCCGTCACATAGATCCTTAGCGGAGCGGTGGTGTCGGCGGGAATGATCCGCGTCAAATCGCGCGCGGCCATCTCCTTTGCCATGTCCTCGCTCCACATTTTCGCGCCTGCGGGGCCATCCAGCGTCAATTGCATCTTGCGCGGGCGACCTTCCATGTTCTTCCAGCGCACCGCATAGGCATTGCGGATCTCGCCCGAGGACAGGATCATATAGGGCGGGTTGCGATCCTTGCTGACCGCGATGGACAGGTGCTGGCGCGTGCCCAGCGCGAAGAGCAGAGCCGCGCCGATGGCCGACCAGATGCCCAGATAGATCAGCGTGCGCGCATGCCAGATCAGCTTCCAATGCGGCGTTGCGGGCAGGCCCTGCCGCTCGCGGGCCGAATCCTCCAGCGTCACATAGTCGATCAACCCACGCGGGCGGCCGGTCTTTTCCATCACCCCGTCGCAGGCATCGATGCACAAAGCGCAGGTGATGCAGCCGATCTGGGGCCCTTCGCGGATGTCGATGCCGGTGGGGCAAACCGCCGCGCACAACCCGCAATCAATGCAATCGCCCAGCGGCGCGCCGGTCGGGCTCTTCTTGCCGCGCGGTTCGCCGCGCCAGTCCTTATAAGTGACCAGCAGCGATTTCTCGTCCAGCATTGCCGACTGAATGCGCGGCCAGGGGCACATATAGATGCACACCTGTTCGCGCATGAAGCCGCCGAACCACATCGTCGTGCAGGTCAGCACAAAGACGGTGGAATAGGCGATGGAGGGCGCCTGAAGCGTGACGAATTCACGCGCCAGCGTGGGCGCATCGGCGAAATAGAAGATCCATGCGCCGCCCGTCGAAATGGAAATGAGCAGATAGATGCTCCATTTCCCCAGCCGCCGCGCGATCTTGGCCGGGCCCCACGGGGCCTTGGCCAGCTTCATCTGCGCATTGCGGTCGCCGTCGATCAGGCGGTCGACATGCTGAAACAGGTCGGTCCACACCGTTTGCGGACAGGCATAGCCGCACCATGCGCGCCCCACCGCCGATGTGACCAGAAACAGGCCGATCCCGGCCATGATGAGCAGGCCCGCGACGAAGTAGAACTCCTGCGGCCAGATCTCGATCGCAAACATATAGAAGCGGCGGTGTTCAAGATCGATCAGCACCGCCTGATCGGGGGAATAGGGCCCGCGGTGCCAGCGCAGCCACGGGGTAATGTAATAGACGGCGAGGCAGAAGGTCATCACCGCCCATTTCAGGCGCCGGAAACGGCCGTCCACCGCACGCGGGTGGACGGCCTGAGTTTCCGCATGGAGCCGCTTAGGAGGCTGTCTGGTCAGCCCTTTGGGGTCCATGTTGGTCATAGTTATTGTCCTGTGCTTGCAGCGGTTTCCGCCGCAGGGGCCGCCGGAGCGGCAAAGGCTTCACCACCGCCAAGGCTGTGGACATAAGCCGCCAGCATCTTGATCGTGGCCGGGCTGAGGCGATTGCCCCAGGCAGGCATCACGCCGGCATGGGCATTGGTCACCGTTTCGGTGATCGCGGTGCGGCTGCCGCCATAGAGCCAGACCTTGTCGGTCAGGTTCGGCGCGCCGAACATGCGGTTGCCCTTGCCATCGGGATTGTGGCAGGCCACGCAATTGGCCGCAAACAGGGCCGCGCCGCGCTGAGCCGAGGCATTGCCCGGTTCCTGGCCCGAGATCTGGCGGACATAGCTGACCACGTCCTGCACATCGGCGGGTTTCAGGATGCCGTCGCGGCCAAAGCTGGGCATCATGCTGGTGCGGGTGGCATCATCGCCGGGCTGGCGGATGCCATGTTCCAGCGTGGTCTGGATGTCGGTCAGCGTGCCGCCCCACAGCCAGTCATCGTCATTCAGGTTGGGATAGCCGATGGAACCGGCCGCGCCCGAACCGTGGCAGGGAACGCAGTTGACCTTGAAGGCCGCCTTGCCGCCCGCAACCGCCTTGGCCAGCAGTTCCGGGTTCTTGGGCAGGTCTTCGATGGGCGTGGCGTCGAGCGCTGCCAGAACCGGCGCGCGGGCCGCCTTGGCCGCATCCATTTCCGAGGCGAGCTGGCCACGGCTGGTCCAGCCGAAGGTGCCGTGGCTGCCTTCCTTGATGCCCGGAATGGCCGGATAGACCACGCAATAGCCGATCGCGAAAACGATACAGGCATAGAACGTGTAGAGCCACCAGGTGGGCAGCGGGGTGTTCAGTTCCTCGATGCCATCCCATTCATGGCCCATGGTGGCGGTGCCGGTCGGCTCGTCCACGCGTGGGCCGCCGTGCTCCTTGGCATGTTCATTCTCAGGTGCGGACATGATCGTCCTCCTCGAAAATCATGGTGGCGGCCTCGTCGCTGTTCTTCCGCCCGCCGGGGCGGAAGGGCCAAGCGCAAAGCACCACAAAGCTGATCGTCATCGCCAGCAGCCCCCAGCTGTCGGCGAACTGGCGCAGGGCCTGATAGGTTTCGGTCTGGTTCACCGTCCCTTCTCCTTGGCCAGAGCTTCCTGCGCGGCGGCGCTTTCGGTATCCACAAAGGTGCCCAGCACCTGCAGATAGGCGATCAGCGCGTCCATTTCGGTCAGCTTTTTCGGATTGCCGTCAAAATCGCGGGCCTGCGCCTTGGGATAGCGCTTGAGCAGGTCGGTGTTGTCGGCATCGGGGTTGGCCTGGTTGATCAGGTCGTCCTTGGCCTTGGCGATATCGTCCTTGGTATAGGGCACGCCGGTGATCGACAGGGCCTTCACCTCGGCGGCGATATCGGGCTTCTTCAGCTCGTTCTTTGCCAGAAAGGCATAGTTGGGCATGATCGATTCAGGCACAACGCTGCGCGGCGCGGTCAGATGCTGGACATGCCAAGCGTCGGAATATTTGCCGCCCACGCGGGCCAGATCCGGCCCGGTACGCTCCGAGCCCCACTGGAACGGGTGGTCATACATCGATTCGGCGGCAAGGCTGTAATGGCCATAGCGTTCGGTCTCGTCACGGAACGGACGGATCATCTGGCTGTGGCACAGATAACAGCCCTCGCGGACATAGATGTCGCGCCCGGCCTGTTCGAGCGGGGTGTAGGGACGAACGCCCTTCACCTTCTCGATAGTGTTGTCGATCCAGAACAGCGGCGCGATTTCCACGATGCCGCCCACCAGAACCACCAGCAGCGACAGGACGCCGAGCAGCGTGATGTTCTTTTCAATGGCGCCATGCCAATGGAACGGTTGCTTCTCTTGGGTAGCCATGATCGGTCCCCCTTATTCGGCAGGCTGAGCGACGAGAGGCACGTCGTTCGCCTTGTTCTGGTCGATGTTATACAGCGGCGCTTCGGCGCGCAGCGGGCTGCCCGCGATGGTCTTCCAGACGTTGATGACCATGAAGGCCGCGCCCGAGAGATAAAGCACACCGCCCAACCCACGCAGCACATACATCGGATGGATGGCAGGCAGCACGTCGGCAAAGCTGTTGAGCAGATAGCCGTCGGCGCCATATTCACGCCACATCAGACCCTGCGTGATCCCGGCCACCCACATCGAGGCCGCATAGAACACGATACCGATAGTGGCGGTCCAGAAGTGCCAGTTGACCATGCGCAGCGAATAGAGCTGCGTGCGGTTCCACAGGCGCGGCGTCAGGTAATAGATGGCGCCAAAGGTGACCATGCCGTTCCAGCCCAGAGCGCCGGAGTGAACGTGGCCGATGGTCCAGTTGGTGTAGTGCGACAGCGAGTTGACGCTTTTCACCGACATCATCGGGCCTTCGAACGTGGACATGCCGTAGAAGGCAAGGCTCATCACGAACATGCGCAGCACCGGATCGGTACGCAGCTTGTCCCATGCGCCGTTCAGCGTCATCAGACCGTTGATCATGCCGCCCCAGCTGGGCATCCACAGCATCACCGAGAACACCATGCCCAGCGTCTGCGCCCAGTCGGGCAGCGCGGTATAGTGCAGGTGGTGGGGACCGGCCCAGATATAGAGGAAGATCAGCGCCCAGAAGTGGATGATCGACAGGCGATAGGAATAGACCGGACGCTGGGCCTGCTTGGGCACGAAATAATACATCATGCCAAGGAAGCCAGCGGTCAGGAAGAAGCCCACCGCATTATGGCCATACCACCATTGCACCAGCGCGCCCTGAACGCCCGCGAACCAGCTGATCGACTGGCTGCCCAGGAAGCTGACGGGAACGGCCAGATTGTTGACCAGGTGCAGCATCGCCACGGTGATGATGAAGGACAGATAGAACCAGTTGGCGACATAGATATGCGGTTCGCTGCGCTTCATGATCGTGCCGCCATAGACGACCAGATACGACACCCAGACCACCGTCAGCCACAGGTCGACATACCATTCCGGCTCGGCATATTCCTTGGCCTGCGTGACGCCCAGCAGGTATCCGGTGGCCGCCAGCACGATGAAGAGCTGATAACCCCAGAACACGAAACGGGCGAGGCCGGGGAAGGCCAGCCTCGCCCGGCAAGTGCGCTGGACCACGTAAAACGACGTGGCGATCAGCGCGTTGCCTCCGAAAGCGAAGATGACCGCAGAAGTGTGCAGCGGGCGCATGCGGCCAAAATTGAACCAGGGTTCAAGGTTGATCTGCGGATAGGCCAGCTGAAAAGCGATGACGACGCCGACCAGAAAACCGGCGACGCCCCAGAACACCGTGGCGATCACGCCCCAGCGGATCACATCGTCGTCATACTTTGATGCGTCCCCGGTGGGGGCGGCCAGCCCACGGCTCACCCGTTGATAGTCGGGCGAACGAATGGCGAAGATCAGACCGACAAGGCAGGCGACAGCCACCGTAGCTGCCTGGATGGCAAAGGCGGTGTCATGCGCGGCCACGCTGGCCATGATAGATAGAAGCAGAAGCACCAGCCAGATGCCTGCTCGCGAGACTAGGGTAACCATGAGCCTTCCCTCTCAGGTTTGTGGAAGCCTCGCCTATGGGCGGGGCCAGACCGGATCACATTGATTCCCGTCAAAAGCGCGGGCGCGCGGGGGAATTCATTTTCAGAATATCCTAAAATGGAAAATTTATGAAGCGATGCAGATAGTTAATTGGTCCAATTGTGCGTCTGCGATAAGGCGTTTATCCGCCCGGCGGCCGTTCTGCGCCCCCTTGCGCGCAAGTTGATGGATTTTTGCCGATTCGCGCAGGGGGTGGCCAGAACGCGATATTGGCGCCGACCGAATTGTCGCAGCATAAAAAATCAGGCTTATTAATATTGGTCTCTGTAGAGACCCGATTTGCCGCAGTTGCAGCATGAATTGAGCAGGATCAACTCGGCCCTTGTCCGCGATCAATGCCCGATGCCAAGTACAGGCCCAAAGACACATCCAACGCCGCGCAAGAACGGCTCGCACAGGGCGGGCTCGGCGGCGAAAGATGAGGGACTATGCGCAATTTCACCAAGGCTGCGGCCGCCCTGACCGCTCTTGCCGCCGCCACCATGATGGCCGGCGCGGCCCATGCCGAAGGCAAGGCCGACGGCAAGATCCAGTTCAAGGTGCTGGCCACCGCCGTTCTGCCGGATGGCGCGGTGAAGCAGGTCAAGACCGACGTTCTGGGCCTGGTGCCTGCCGCTGTGGGCAACACCGTGGCCAGCGACAATGTGACCCCCACCGTGTCGATCGAATATTTCTTTACGCCCAATATCTCGGTGGAAACCATCGCGGGCGTGACGGCGCACCATGTGTCGGCCTCGGCGGGCGCGCTTAAGGGCACCGAGCTGATCAGCAAGATCCACATCGTTCCGGCCACGCTGACCGCCAAGTATCATCTGCCGCTGGGCCACGGCATCAAGCCCTATATCGGCGCCGGTCCCGCCCTGTTCATCGTGCTGGCCGACGAGCCCAGCGCCGCGCTCAAGGCCGCGCTGCCCGCCGTCACCCGCACCAAGCTGAGCAGCGAATTCGGCGTGGCGCTTCAGGGCGGCATCGATATCGCGCTGGGCAAGGGCTATGGCCTGTCCTTCGACGCCAAGAAATACTGGGTCGGCACCGATGCCACCGTCTATGCCGGTTCGACCCGTGCCCTGGTGACCCGCAACAAGCTTGACCCGTGGGTGCTGAGCGCGGGCGTGTCCTACCGCTTCTAAGGGCTGCTCTGCCCGCCGTGGTCCTTGCGTCTGATCTTCTGGCTCTGGATCAGGCGCAATCGGCGGGCAGACAGACAGGTCCGCCACACAGGCGACCGGACGGGTGAAATGTGGGAAGGCATGTTTCACCCGTCAAACCGGCCCCGCACAAACGGCGGGGGCCTGACAGGCAAAAGCGCGATCAGCCCGCTTCGGCGGTCAGCGCAAAACGATCGGTGATGATCACCTCGCGGCGCGAAGGCAGATCGATGATCCCCTCGCCGCGCAAACGGGTAAACTGGCGGCTGACGGTCTCGATGGTCAGGCCCAGCACATCGGCGATCTGCTGGCGGCTGAATGGCAGGACAAAGCGGTTCGCCTTGCCCTCGTCGCCCGGCTCGCACGTGGCCGGGGCCAGACGGTCCGACAATTCGAGCAGGAAGCTCGCCACCTTCTCACTGGCAGACTTGCGGCCCAGCAGCAGCATCCAGCGCCGCGTGCGATCCAGCTCGGTCAGCGTGCGTTGCAGCAGCTTGTGCTCAAGGCCGGGATGTTCACGCGCGAAATTATCAAAGTCGCCCCGCGAAAACACGCAGACCCGCGCGTCGGTCAGCGCCGTCACGCCATGGTTGGTCGTGCCGCCAAAGGGACGCCCAATGAAATCGCTGGGATAAACCACGCCCACGATCTGCTCGCGGCCGTCCTCGGTCCCGGTCGAGAGCTTGAGCACGCCCTCGATCACATTGGCGACCAGCACCGAATCCTCGCCTTCCCAGATCAGCGATTCGCCGGCCACAAGGCTGCGCCGCCGCCCAATCCCGTTGAGCGAGTTGATTTCATCCTTATCCAGGGCCGAACAGATCGCCCGGTTACGGACTACGCATTGATCGCAAGAAGACATGTATGCGTATCTAACAGCCTTGCCCCCTTCGGGCAATGCTGCACTTTGGTGGAGTATGGGTTGGGAGCGTTTTATTTTAGGGGATTTGGAAAGTGTAAAGTTGCCTCCGGCGGGCAAAGGGCGGGGGCCCTTTGCAATCCCGTTATTGTCAGCGGTGCGTATTGGGTCTGGCCTTTGGTGCCGGGCGCGACGTTTGGATTTGAAAGCCTGCGGCGCGGACAGGGATAACCTTACCGCGCCGCAGGCTTTCAAACATGGCCCCAAACACCATCTCGCCAATTTTGGCCGCCCAAAAAATGGGATTGCAAAGGGCCCCCGCCCTTTGCCCGCCGGAGGCCCCCTTAAAACCTCAACCAAACCTACAAAATATCCGCCACACCCTGCAACGCATGGCGCAATTTCTCGATCGCCTGCGCCTTCAACTGATGCACGCGCGGGATGGACACCGAGAGCACCTCGGCAATTTCGGCAAGGTTGAGCTCCTCAACGAAATAGAGCTGGATCACCATCTGAAGCCTCTCGGGCAGCTCGGCGATGGCGCCTGCCACGCTCTGGCGCAATTCCTCGTCGGCCAGCAGCGCGAGGCTATCAGGCGCATCGTCGGCAAAGGCCATGTTGCTGTCGGAATAGGCATCGTCGATAGCCTCGAAACGCAGCGGTTCTGAGGAATTGCGCAAGGCCTCAAGCTCGCCCAGAGTGATGCCCAGCGCGCCGGACAATTCCACATCATAGGGTTCGCGCCCCAGTTTCCCGGTCAATTCCTGCGTCTTTTCGCGCATAAGCCGCCGCCGCTCGACCGCCCCGCGCGACAGGGGGACATGGCGGCGGATCAGATCGACCATCGCCCCCCTCACCCGCATCTTGGCATAGGCGGCAAAGCCGTCCTCGGTCGGCCCCTGATGGCGCTGGGCGCATTCGGTCAGGGCGACAAGGCCCGCCTGCATCAGATCCTCGACCTCTATGCCATCGCGGCCCGAGGACTGGAGATGCCAGGCAAGGCGCCGCACCATCGGCATAAAGCGGCGGACACGGTCGGCAATATCGCCGCCATAGGCCCTAGCCGCGCCGCCATAGGCGCGCGCCGCATTGCCTGCCGGCCGGGGTTTTGCGAAAGACTGGGGATCATGTTTCATGCGGCCATACTTTCAGAGGTCTGGCTGGAAGGATCGAAATCGGGCGAAGGCAGGCCCAGCGCTTGCGGGGCCGACGCGCCGATGACCGCGATCACCTCGACAGGCTGGGTTTCGGGCAATTCGGCAATCGACATCACCACGCATCCGGGCGCGCGCAGCCGCAGCAGCGCGGCCAGCGGGCGGCGCAGGCGCGGCTGGACGATCAGGGCGACGGTCGCCCCGGTGCCGCGCTCGGCCACGATGGCGCTGGCCTGCTCGCCAATGTTGCGGGCAAGGTCGGGTTCGATGACAGGCTGGCCGCTGATCGGATCGACCAGGCCGCCCGCGATCATCGCCTCCAGCCCGGCGTCCAGCGTGACCACCGGCAGGCGTTCGCGCGGCGAACAGATCCGCCCGACGATCAGCCCGCCAAGATCCGCCCGCACCAGATCGACAATGCGGTCATGGTCCTGCGTCTGCTGCACCGCCTGCGAAATCGAGGAAAGGATCGGCAGCGGATGGGCCACCGAAATGCCGTCCTCCAGCAGATTGCGGAACAGGCGCGTCAGAGCCGCCAGCCCCAGCGGCGAAGGATAGACCGTTTCCACCAGCCCCGCCGCGCGCGTCTTGATCGCCTCGATCAGCGTTTTGACCTCATCCGGCCCCAACAGCATATGCGCGCGCTCGGACAGGAGCTGGTTCAACTGCGTGGCGATGATCGTGGAGGCGTCAACGGTCAGGAACCCCTCGGCAATCGCCAGATCGCGCGAGGCCGGGTCGATCCACCATGCCGGACAGCCAAAGGTGGGGTCGGTGGTCTGCTCGCCCTGAAGGCGGGCATGGGGGTTGGCCTCGCTGGCATCAATCGCCATCACCTTTTCCGTGCGCAGCGTTGCCCCGCCCAACGGTACGCCGCCCAACAGGATGCGGTAATCATTGGGCGCGATCTCCAGCGAATCGCGCACCCGGAATTGCGGCACGATAAAGCCGAAGCTCTGCGACAATTGCTTGCGCACGCCCGTCACCCGGCTGACAAGAGGCGACCCGCGCCGTTCATCGACCAGTTGCACAAGGCCATAGCCCAGCTCGATGGTGACAAGCGTATGGTCGGACACATCCTCCAGCTCGATGCGGGTCGGGTCGGCCTTGGCGACAGGCGCGGGGGCAGCCTCGGCAATCTTGCTCCTGGCCTCGCGCTCACGCAGCTTTTTCCAGAGGAAGAAGGCCAGCCCCGCCGCAGGCAGGAAGACCGTCTGAGGCATGGCGGGGATCATGCCGATCGCCCCCAGAATGCCCGCCACCGGCAGCCATGTGCGTGAATCGGCAAATTGCCCGCCGATCTGCCCGGCAAGATCACGGCTGTCGGTGACGCGCGTGACGATCACGGCGGCGGCGATGGAGAGCAAGAGCGCGGGCACCTGCGCCACCAGCGCGTCGCCGATGGAAAGGCTGATATAGCGGCTCGCCGCATCGCTGGCCGACAGGCCATGGGTAATCATGCCAAGGCAAAAACCGGCGATGATATTGACGCCAAGGATCAGCAGAGCGGCAATCGCATCGCCCTTCACGAATTTGCTGGCGCCATCCATCGAGCCGTAGAAATCGGCCTCGGTGGTGATTTCCCGGCGGCGGCTGCGGGCCTCATCGGCGGTGATCAGACCGCCCGCCAGATCGGCGTCGATCGCCATCTGCTTGCCCGGCATCGCGTCCAGCGTGAAGCGGGCCGAGACTTCCGACACGCGCCCCGCGCCCTTGGTTATCACCACCATGTTGATGATCATCAGGATCATGAACACAAACAGGCCGACCGCGAAATTGCCGCCGATCAGGAAAGCGCCGAAAGCCTCGATCACATGGCCCGCCGCCTCGGGCCCTTCATGGCCATGGACCAGCACCACGCGGGTGGAGGCCACATTGAGCGCCAGACGCAGCAGCGTGGCAAACAGCAGAACGGTGGGAAAGGAAGAGAAATCCAGCGGTTTTTCCGCATTCATCGAGGCCATCAGCACCGCCACCGAGAGCGCGATGTTGAACACGAAAAACACATCCAGCATAAAGGCCGGGATCGGCACCACCATCAGCACGATGATGGTCAAAATGCCGAAGGGCAGCGCCAATTGGCGCGGACTGGCGATGGTCAGCAGCTTGTCCATCACCTACATCCCCAACGCGCGCAGGCGCCCATAGGCATTGCGGACAAATTCGGGGGTGGCGCCATTTTCGGCCCCCAGCCCAAAGGCCGATTGCAGCGTATCGGCCATCGAATGCGCGGATGCGGCGGGCGCGGCCGCCTGCATCGCATTGAATTCGCGTGAGAGCGGGCCGCCGGTCTGCGGCGGGGCCGAAGCGGCGCCGGTTGTGGCGGGATCGGAGGGCATGGCCCATGCCATACCCCCAATCCCCATACCCTCACCGCCATAGGCCGCGCCGCCCGCCATCACCGCATCCGCGCTGATCCCTTCTGCGGCCAGCGCGCCTTCCATCCGCCCCCGGATCAGGCCCATGACCGCCGCCACGCTGCGCGGGTTTTCGGCATCATCGTAAAAGATCGAGCGATTGGCCGAGGCCGCCTTGGGCAAGAGTCCCGCCGCCGGTTGATCCGGGCTAGAGCCGAGGGCCGAAAGGAATTTGGCCGCGCCATCCGCGCCCAGAAAATGCGCGACATACAATTCGCTGGCATCGGGCGCGCGGCCCAGCACGGCGGTCAAGGCATCGGCATTGTCGCTGGCCAGACTGGCCGCCATCATCGCGGAGGCATGGGGATCGCCGCGCAGGCCCAGCAGCGCCGTGCGCTGGGCCGGATCGGCCACCGCCGCCCCCGTATTGCCCAGCCCCAGCATATCGCCATGCTTTTGCAGCGTCTGCAGCCAGGTGCTGTTGGTGAACTGATAAAGGCCCGACGCGCTGGAGGCGCCGTTGCGGGCCGCAGGGTTCAACCCCGATTCCAGCCGCGCCTGCGCCGCCAGATAGGAGAAATCCACCCCCGTGGCGCCCGCCGCACGGGCAATCGCGGCGCGGACATTGCCGCCGGGCACGCCATTGGCCGCCCCGCGGGCGGACTGGATCTTGTCGAGGTTGGCCGCCCATGAGGGCGACATATCCGGCTGGCTCAAGCCCAACTCCCAAAGCAAAAGGTTCGGGAGCAGATTCTGCAAAAGCCGTGCCAATTGGAGCGAAAACCGCGCCCATCGGGCAAAGCGGTGCTTTATCGTGCCACAGCCGCGCCAGCGCAGGCCATGGCGGGCCACGCCCTACCCCCGGGCCGCCGCATAGGCATAGGCGGGCGCGTTGGCCCGCGCGCGATAGACCGAGGAACCGCCGGTAAAGGCCTCAAGCCGCGCGGCCACGTTGGCTGCGATCAGGTTGCGCACCTGGCGATTGACTTCATTCATCTTTTTGGCCGCTTCGAGCAATCCGCGACATTCATCGTCGATCGCACTGATCCCGGCCATGTCAATGGCATCGCACATCGTGCTCTTGGCCGAGGCCGAACCCATGATCCCGTCCAGATCGAGCCCGGCCAAGGCCTGCCGCTCCTCTTGCAGGACGGCAACCATTTGCCGCAGCGTGTCACGCAGATCGAAAGGGGAAAGGGCCTGGCTCATGGGTCAAACTCGCAGCATCATGCCAGCGGCGATCATCGCGTCGCTGATCTTGGTGGGGATGATGGGATAATTGCCGTCCGCGATGGCCTTGCGGATCGAGGCCACGCGATCGGTGTCCACAGGGGCATCGCCCGCGCTGATCGCGGTGGTGCTGACCACGGTGGCGCCATCGCCGTTGACGGGCGAACCGGCGGCCGCCTGACCGGCGCTGCGCGTTTCGGTGGAAACCGAAGGCGTGGCAGCCGAAGAGGTGGCGACGGGGCGCACCGCATTCACTTGTAATTTAGGCCCTGAACCAATGCCAGGGCCGGAACCGATGCTGGACATCGAACCGCTCCTTGCTTTCTACAAGGCCAAGAACGGAGAAGGTTTGCCGGTTTTAAGAGATGGCGGCAAAAATTTGCGCGATTTTGCCGGGTGGCGCGAACACGGGCGGCGCAGCGTGGCGCCATCCATGACGGCCAAACATGAAAAAGCGCTTAAAACCGCGCGCAAGGGAAAAAGACCGCATGGGCGCGTCATTCGCGCAATTCGACCTCAACCTCGCCGGGGCGGGTGATGCGCGCGCGCACGGCGTCGGTTTGCGAATAGGAGGCCGCCCCGCTGCGCAGGGTGCGCACCCGGATCCAGTCGCCCACCGCGCCCGCATCCAGCGCCTCGCCCGGTTGCGAAACGGCAAAACCCTCACCCACCACGGCAATCGTCACCGCCTCGCCGCGGGCAACGGCCGAGGGGGCATTTTCGGCCATGCGGACCGGTACAAAGACGCGCCAACTGCCCGGATCGGGGCATTGCACCAGCACCGCATCGCGGCGGGTGGTGCGCCAACTGAGCGCAAGGGGGGACATGCAGGCGTTAAGCCGCAGCCGCCGATCCACCGGCATCATCGCGCCGCCACTCTGGCCGATCGCCTTGCCGGTGAATTCGGCCACCTCGCGGTCGATCGCAACCAGATCGACAAAAGGGCTGGCGGCGGGGCTGGCGGCGGCATGGGCCTGGGGCGGGCTGATCCAGACCAGACCGGCCGTCAGCAACGCCGCACGCAGGGTGAAAGGGGTGAAAGCCTTGTTTCGCATGATCGTCCTTGCCCGATGCAATGGGGCCCGGCGCGAAAGGGCGCCGGATACAGGGACGATCAAAGCATATTCTGTGCCAATCAGGCGGGCCCCTTGTCATAGGCCAGCGCCGCCAGCGCCTCGATGCCCGTAGCCTCCGCGACCGGTTCGATCACGATACGCGCCCGCGCGCCCTTGCCGCCCGCCGCCGCCGCCATTTGCGCGGCAAGGCGCAGCGCCTCGGCCTGTGCGAGAGGGGGATAGCGCAGGGTGATCGAAAGCAACTGGCGACTGTCCGCCTGTTGTTCAGCCAGCCATTGCGCCAGCGTGGGGCCTCCGGGCGCCGGGCGCCAGATGGCCAGAGGCTCGCTGATGGCGGGCGCGGTGGATGCAGGGGCAGCAGCGGGCCGGGATGTGCCTTTGCGATCAGGTACATCGGCCATCGCGGCGGCCGTCACCATGAACAGGATCAGCGACAGATCGGCCAGCATCGTCTGCCAGCCGACCGGCGAGCGGGGCACAAAGACGGCCCCCGCGCGCAGACGGTCGCCGGGGCGTTCGACGGGCCGTGAGCGGATCATGCCGCCACGCCGGGCTGGTGGTGATGGCCGCGTGCCTCATGCTGCGGCACCATGGCCGGGGCGATCTCGGCCTCGAACCACTGGGCCAGAGCATGGCGAGCCGCTTCCTCGGCGCGGGCGTGGCGTTCGACCACGCGCGCCAGCGGGGCCAGGAGCAGATTGGCCAGCACCAGCCCGTAAAGCGTGGCATGGACCGCCATGCCGATGGCGGCCAGATAGGCCCCGCGATCCACCCCCTGCGCGGGCATTTGCGACAAGGAAATCAGCGTTCCGGCCAGCCCGAAAACCGGAGCCAGTTCGGTGGCCTGCATCAGTGTACGGATGGCCGCCTCGACCGGACCCAACCGCTTTTCGCGCGCATCGGCCAGCGCATCGTCAAAGCGCGCCATCGAGCGATGCGCCAACAGCGCATGAAGCGCATCGTCGAATTCGCCATCGCCGGTGCTGCGCGGATTGGCGCGCAGCGGGCCGTTGCGCTGAAAATCCTGCGCCGCACGGGCGAGAGAGGCGCGCACCGCCTCGCCGTCAAAGCGGCTGGGCGCCAACATCTGGCGCGCGGCGACGCGGATCGTGGCCGTCACGTCCGAGCGCCCGCAGCGCAGCACCGTGGCCAGCGCCGTGCCGCCCACAACGATTGCCAGCGTGGTGCCATCATAGAGGGCGGTAAGATCCATGCCTGCCGAAATCCTTTGACCCAAATCTTTGCGATACACGGCCAAGAACGGCGGCCATCAGCGCAAATTCACCCCACGGCCAGCAATTGCCGCCCCCCGGCAAAGCCTTGCCGCCCAGCATGGGACGCTTGCCGTCCGGCCCCGGCCATCGGTGCTTTCCCAGTGTTTTGCGCATCTCGCACCGCAATTGGCACGGGCTTTGCTATTCTGATGGTTCGGGCGTCCCGCCCCCTCGTTTCAACCGTGGAGCCACCTGATGAGCGATCCTGCCAGCAATACCGGACTGTTCGGAGTCCATGGCATGGCGCTGGAATTGCGGTCCCAGCGCATGGGGCTGATTGCCAGCAACATCGCCAATGCCGCCACGCCCAATTACAAGGCGCGCGACATTGATTTCAACACCGCGCTCAATGCCCGCATCAAGGGCGCCAGCCAGGATCAGGCCGCCGCGGCCGCCGTGCAATACCGTGTGCCGGTGATGCCCAGCCTGGATGGCAACACGGTGGAAACGGGCAACGAACAGGTCGCCTTTTCCCAGAATGCGGTGGGTTATGCCTCCACCCTCGCCTTCCTTTCCGACGATGTCGGCGAGGTCAAGCGCGCGATCAAGGGAGAATAAGGATGGCCGGAACCGACCTTAACATCTTTTCCGTCGCGGGCCGGGCCATGTCGGCCCAGCAGGTGCGGATGAACACCGCCGCCTCCAATCTGGCCAATGCCAGCGCGGTGTCCAGCAAGGAATCCGATGCCTATCGCCCGATCAAGGCGGTGTTCGCAACCCAGATGGACAAGGCCACCGGGCTGGCCACCGTCAATGTCAGCAGCGTCGTGCGCGCCGATGCCACGCCCGTGCGCCAGCATGATCCGGGCAACCCCCTGGCCGATGAAAACGGCGATGTCTGGGCCGCCCCGGTCGATGAAAGCGCAGAGATGGTCGAGATGCTCGATTCCTCGCGCCAGTACCAAAACCTCGTCGAAACCCTCTCCACCGCCAAGCAGCTCATGCTCGACACCATAAGGATGAAGTGATGACCACTGTATCTGCAACCGGCTCCACCGGCACAAACACCTCGTCTTCCAGCACGGTGTCCAGCAATGGCGCCTCCTCGCTCAGCTTCAAGGATTACATCAGCCTGCTGACCACGCAGCTGAAATATCAGGACCCGACCGCGCCCACCGACAACAGCCAGATGGTGGCCCAGATGGCGCAATTCTCGACCCTTTCGGGGATCTCGCAATTGAACACCACCTCCTCGGCCATTTCGGGCCAGCTTGGCTCGCTCTCGGATCTGGCCACCAGCGTGTCGAGCATCTCGACCAAGCTGGACACGCTGATTTCCGCCCAGAAGGCCGCCGGCACCGGCTCGACCACCGCCTGATCCCCCCTTTTGCCAGACAGGACTTACCATGGCTTTTTCCATCTCTCTTAACGGCCTCAAGAATGCCCAGACCGAACTGGACACGATCTCGAACAATCTGGCCAATGCCGAAACCACCGGCTTCAAAAAGAGCCGCGTGAACTTTTCGGATCTGGTGGCGGGTTCGGCCTATACCAATCCCAAGCTGGTCCACGGCATCGGCTCGATGGTAAAGAGCATCGACCAGAATTTCTCGACCGGCCCGATGCAGTCGACCGGTTCGGCGCTGGACATGGCGATCAACGGCGAAGGTTTCTTTGCCATGAAAAACCCGCTGACCGGCGACATGAGCTTTACCCGCAACGGCAAATTCAGCACCGATGTCAACGGCTATGTCGTCGATGCCAACAACAACCAACTGCAGGTGCTGGCCTATAATTCCACCACCGGCACCTATGCCACCACCCCTTCGAGCGGCCTGCTTGCCCCCACCAGCAGCTCGGGCGCGGCCTTTGCCGGGGTTCAGATCAAGACCGACGGCACCGTCGTGGCCGCCTATGGCGATGGCACGACCAGCACCGTGGGCAAGGTCGCGCTGGCCGCCTTCACCTCGCCCAGCGGCCTGCTGCAAACGGGCAATCAGAACTGGGCAGCCACCGGCCTGTCGGGCGCGCCGACCTATAACCAGCCCACCACCGCCGGTCTGGGCCAGATCCTGTCGGGCGAGCTGGAAGGCTCGAACGTCGACATGGCCGAGGAAATGGTCAGCCTGATTACCGCTCAGCGCTTTTTTCAGGCCAATTCCAAGGCGATCGACACGTCAACGGCGATTGCCGACGCTGTCATCAACCTGCGCTCCTAAGGGCTGAGGGATGGACCGGCTGATCTATACGGCGGTTTCGGGCATGTCCGATTCGATGGTGCGCGAACGCGTCATCGCCTCGAACATGGCCAATTCCAGCACCATCGGCTTCAAGGCCGAAAAGCTCTACACCACGCCCGTCACGCTCAAAGGCCCCGCGCTGGAAGCGCGCGCCATGGCCGATGGTCAGGTCAAGAGCGCCGATATGTCAGCCGGCAATATTACCCAGACCGGACGCAAGCTGGATATCGCCCTGCTGGGCGATGCGATGATGGCGGTGCAATCGGCCGACGGCACCGAAAGCTATACAAGGCGCGGCGATCTGACGGTTTCGCCCACGGGCGTGCTGGAAAATGGCGATGGGCGCCCGGTGATAGGCAATGGCGGCCCGATCACTGTGCCTCTGGACGCGCAGATTACCATCGGGCCGGACGGCATGGTGCTGGTGGCCAATACGGAAAACCCCAATCTGCCGCCCCAGCCCACCGACCGGATCAAACTGGCCAGCACATCGGGCACCACCATCGCCAAAGGCCTGGACGGCCTGTTTCGCGTGGTGGGCGGAGGCGTCTTGCCCGCCGATGAAAATGCGCGGGCCATTCCGAGCAGTCTGGAACAGTCCAACGTCAACCCTTCGGAGGTTCTGACCCAGATGATCCAGGCCCAGCGCCTCTATGACATCCGCACCAAGCTGATCGCCACGGCCAAGGAGGTGGACCAGTCGGGCACCTCGCTGCTGCGTATCTCCGGCTCCTGACACTCCATCTTTAAAAAAGGAAGCGCCCGATGCCTTCAACCGCTCTTCAAGTCGCCCGCACCGGTCTGGACGCGCAGGACACAAGGATGCGCGTCATTGCCAACAATCTGGCCAATGTCAGCACCACCGCCTACAAGCGCGACCGCGCCAATTTCGCGACGCTCGCCTATCAGGACATGCGCGTGGCGGGTCAGGCCTCGTCGAACCAGACCAATTACGCCACGGGCCTGAACCTTGGCACGGGCGTTGGCGTGCAATCGACCACCCGCGTCGATGAGCAAGGCACGCTCAATTCCACCACCAATGCGCTGGATCTGGCGATTTCGGGCAATGGCTATTTCCAGATCCTGCTGCCCACCGGGCAATTGTCCTATACGCGGGCGGGCAATTTCACCCTCTCGGCCGAAGGGCAACTCGTCACCTCGCAAGGCTATGTGGTGCAGCCGGCGATCACCATCCCCAATGGCGCCACATCCATCACCATTGCCAAGGACGGCACGGTTTCGGCCATGCTGCCCGGCACCACGGCGGCAACGCAGGTGGGCCAGCTCACCATTGCCAGCTTCGTCAACCCGGCCGCGCTGCAGGCCAGCGGCGACAACCTCTATGCCGAAACGCTGGCCAGCGGCCCGGCCCAGATCGGCGCGGCGGGTACAGCCGGGCGCGGCGACATTTCGCAGGGCTATCTGGAAACCTCGAACGTCAACATCGTCACCGAACTGGTCGACATGATCGAATGCCAGCGCGCCTATGAGATCAATTCCAAGATGATCTCGGCGGTCGATGACATGCTCAAGAACGCGAACCAGACACTGTGAGACACGCCATGACCCTGCGCCCCCTGCTGCCTGCGCTGGCTGCATCGCTGCTGCTTGCAACGCCCGCGCAGGCCGGACGCCGCCCCGCGCCCGGTTTCAACGCCACGCTGCCCACGCCTCCCGCCATGGCCCCCACCGAGGGCGCGATCTTTATCGCGGCGGCCGGTTATGCCCCGCTGGTGTCGGGCGCGCGGGCGCAAAGGGTGGGCGATGTGTTGACCATCATCCTGAATGAAAACACATCCACCGCGAAAACCAGCACCGCCAAGACCCAGCGCAGCGGCAGCGCCAATATCACCCCGCCCACGCTTGGCCCGCTCTCCATGACATCGACGCCCCTTAATGCATCCTCCTCCGGGTCGTTCAATGGTCAGGGCAATGCCACGCAGACCAATTCCTTCAGCGGAATGATCTCCGTGACCATTGCCGAGGTACGCCCGAACGGCACCGCCTTGGTGCGAGGAGAGAAACGCATGCTGCTGGCACAGGGCAAGGAGTGGATCCAGTTTTCCGGCATCGTGCGCCTGGCCGATGTGGATGCGGCCAATCAGATCCAGTCGGGCCAGGTGGCCGATGCCCGGATCGAATATGCGGGCAACGGCACCGTGGCGCAAAGCGCACGCGAAGGCTGGCTCTCAAAATTCTTCAGCTATATCAGCCCATTCTGAGGAAGCCTCATGCGTATCATCTCTCTCCTTGCCGCTCTTCTGGCGCTTTGCGCGGCCCCGCTTCATGCCGAACGCGTGCGCGATATCGGCAGCTTTCAGGGCGTCCGCTCAAACCAGCTCACCGGCTATGGCATCGTGGTGGGGCTCGACGGCACGGGCGATGATACGCTCGACTATCTGACCCAGGCGATGAAGGGCGTGTCGGGCCGCATGGGCCTGCAATTGCCGCCGGGCGTCAATCCGGGGCTGAAAAACGCCGCCGCCGTGATGGTGATTGCCGACCTGCCCGCCTTTTCCAAGCCGGGCCAACGCATCGACATCACCGTTTCGGCCATCGGCAAGGCCAAGTCTCTGCGCGGCGGGGCGCTGATCCTGACGCCGATGTATGGCGCCGATGGCCAGATCTATGCGATGGCGCAGGGCAATCTGGCGGTGGGCGGCCTTGGCATTGCCGCGCGCGACGGGTCGCAATTGTCGGTCAATGTGCCCACCACCGGCCGCATTGCCGAAGGGGCCACGGTCGAACGCGCGGTCAGCACCGGTTTCGACAAGGCGCCGATCCTGCGCTACAATCTCAACACCGCCGATTTCCTCACCGCCCAGCGCGTGCGCGATGCGATCAACCTGCGCTATCCCGGCATGGCCAGCGCCGAGGACGCCGTGACCGTGGCGCTGCGCATGCCCGATGGCGCCGATACGCGCGCCTCGATGCTGGCCGCGATCGAGATGATCAACGTCAGCCCCGCCGAGGCCGCCGCCAAGGTCATCGTCAACAGCCGCACCGGCACCGTGGTCATCAACAGCGCGGTGCGCCTCTCGCCCGCCGCCGTCAGCCACGGCAAGCTGACCGTGCGGATCGACGAGAAATCCCGCGTGACCCAGCCCGCGCCCTTTTCCAATGGCCGCACCGCCGTCACGCCCAACAGCAACATCTCCGCCGAGGAGGAGAAGGCTCATGTCGCGCTGCTGAAAAACGGCGCCTCGCTGTCCAAGATCGTCGATGCGCTCAATCTGCTGGGCGTCACGCCCTCGGATCTGGTGGCCATCCTCGAAGCGTTGAAAGAGGCAGGCGCCCTCAAGGCCGAGATGGTGGTGATATGAGCGATACGACCATCAGCAGCGCCTCGGCGCCCTCGGCCACCGGCGCTTCGCCCAAGCCGACCAAGGCCCAGATCCACGAGGCGGCGCAAAAGTTCGAGGCGCTGATGCTGCGGCAGATGCTGGCGCAGGCGCGCAAGGTCGATTTCGGCAACACGCTGTTCGACAACAAGGCAGCTGAGAATTTCCGCGACATGCAGGACAGCAAAATGGCCGACACCATGGCGCAGCGGGGCACTTTGGGCTTTGCGCGGATGATCGAGGCCCAACTGGCCCGCCAGAGCGGCGCGGACAACGGAGAGTGAGCCGATGAGCGCCAACATGATCTCCATCGCGTCGAGCGGCCTGCGGGCCGCGCGCGCCGCGCTGGACGTGACATCGCAGAACATCGCCAATGCCGGCACCGAAGGCTATGTCCGGCGCAGCGTTTCGCAAAACGAATTGTCGGCCAGCAACCTGCACGCCAGCTATGGCGAGATTTCGCAGCTGGGCGTGCGGGTTGCGGGGATCACGCGCAATGTCTCGGGCTTTGACCAGGCCGAAGTGCGCCGCACCACATCGGACGCCACCCGCGCCGACACACTGGTCGACGGATTGACGCAATTGTCGGATACGGCGGACAATTCGGGCGTCTTTACCGCGATCACCAATTTTCAGTCCGCCCTGTCACAAATGACGGCCAGCCCGGCCAATTCCTCGCTGCGCGCCAATGTGGTCGAGGCCGCGCGCACGATGGCGCAAAGCTTCAATGCGGCCAATAACGGGCTGCAATCGGCCGTCACCGGCATGCAGAACGAGGCCGCCGCCGGGGTCAAGGATCTCAATGATCTGGCCACCAATCTGGCGCAGGTCAACATCCGCATCTCGGCCGACACCGACCCGGCCAGCAACAGCGCGGGCCTGCTGGATGAACGCGACACCATCCTGCAAAAGATGGCCGCGATCACCCATATCAACACCACGATCAATGCCGACAACACCGTCACCGTGCAACTGGGCACGGGCACCGGCACCACGCTGGTCGATCATGCCGCGGCGGGCAGCCTGGCCATGACCAAGGGCAGCGACGGCAACATCTCCTTCACGCTGGCCGACACGACGGGCGCCTCTACGGCGATCACTCCGGCGGGCGGCTCGCTGGCCGGACAGCAGCAGGCGATCAGCGCGGGCGTCACCGCCCTGTCGGGGCTGGACAGCGTGGCCAGCGCCATGATGAGCACCATCAACACCGCACAGGGCCATGGCGTCGATCAGACCGGGGCCACCGGCGCGGCGATGTTTACCGGCAATGGCGCGGCCGACATGACCATGGCGCTGACCAACCCCAACCAGTTGGCCGCCGCATCGGCCGGATCGACCGTCAGCAGCCAGAACGGCAGCAATCTGAGCGCGATGATCAGTTCGCTTACCAGCGCCAATGTCTCGGGCCAGATGAACGACTATCTGTTCGGCCTGTCGAGCGCGGTGGCCAGCAACACCACGATGCGCGACGCCTTCGACACGATCGCCACCAATGCCAAGACCTCGCTGGCCGCCGCATCGGGGGTCGATCTCGATACCGAGGCGGCCAATCTGGTACGATACCAACAGGCCTATCAGGCTTCGAGCAAGGTTATTCAGGTAGCCTCGACCCTCTTCGACCAATTGCTGAATCTGTAACGGAAAGGCCAAGCACCATGACCAATGTCAGCACCAGCGCCTTTTACCAGAACGCAATCGCGTCGATGACGGATCTGCGCAAGCAGACCGAAAAGCTGCAGGCCCAGATCGACACCGGCAGCACGATCCAGCATTCGCGCGACAATCCGCTGGCCGCGGCCCAGATGCGCGCGCTGCAGGCCGCCGACACGCTGGCGAGCGCCGACAAGGCCAATACCAGCGCGGCCAAGACGCAGCTGACCCAGACCGACGACACGCTCAGCCAGTTCACCGACATCCTCTCGCAGATCACCACGCTGACCACGCAGGCCGCTTCCTCGACGCTGAGCGACAGCCAGCGCGCCTCGGTGGGCCAGCAGATCGGCGCCTATTACGACAGTCTGGCCAATCTGGCCAACACCAAGGACGCGCAGGGCAACCCGCTGTTTGGCGGACAGGCCACCGGCAACGCCTATACGTTCGACCCCACCACCGGGGCGCCCACCTATAATGGCACCACCACCGCCTCCACCCTCTCGCTGGGGCCGGGGCTGTCGGTGACGACCGGGGTGACGGGGCCGGAATTTCTGGATTTCCAGTCGGGCGGCGTGTCGAAAAACCTGCTGACCACGGTCAAGACGCTGGCCAACACACTGCAAAATCCGTCCTCGACGGCGGCGGCCGTGTCGGCGGCGAAAAACGCGCTCGACGATCTGGGCGCGGCCACCGCGTCGGTGTCGGCCAGCCAGACCGTGGTGGGCGCGCGGCTGGACTGGATCACCACCACCACCAATATGCAGACCCAGACCGCCGCCCAGCGTGCCACGCGCGAGGCCGATGTGGGCGGCACCGATCTGGCCGCCACCATCGCCAAGCTCAGCCAGCAGATGACCGTGCTGCAGGCGGCGCAGTCCAGTTTTGTGAAAGTGGCCAATCTTTCGCTCTTCTCGATGCTGAACTGATTGGCGGACCTGAATTTTTTCCGCGCCATGCCGTTCTATGGCCGGGCCCTTTTTGACTGACAAAGGACGTTAACCATGTTTGCCGGTATCGGTATCGTCGTGCTGTTTGCCATGGTGTTTGGCGGCTTTGCCATCACCGGGGGCGCGCTTGGCCCCGTGATGGAGGCGATCCCGCATGAATTGCTGATCATCTGCGGCGCGGCGATCGGCGCGCTGATCACGGGCAATGACATGCACGGATTGAAGGCGCTGGGCGGCGGGTTTGCGCGGGTGTTCAAGGGGCCCAAGCACAACAAGCAGGATCACATCGATGTGATCGCGCTGACCACCAAGCTGATGAAGCTGCTGCGCACCGAAGGGCCGGTGGCGATGGAAAGCCATGTGCAGGACCCCAAAAGCTCGGCCATTTTTGCCGAATATCCGCGCCTGCTGGCCAATCAGGAGTTGATCGATCTGATCTGCGACACGCTTACGCTGATCGTGGTCTCCTCGGGCACGCTGGAGGTCCATGCGGTCGAGGATGTGATGGACAATGCGATGAAGACCCATTTCCATTCGCTGCACGCGCCGCAACATGCGATCCAGAACCTGGCCGATGCCTTGCCCGCGCTGGGTATCGTGGCGGCGGTCCTGGGCGTGGTGAAAACCATGGGCTCGATCGACAAGCCCCCCAGCGTGCTGGGCGCGATGATCGGTTCGGCGCTAGTGGGCACGTTCATGGGCGTGCTGCTGGCCTATGGCATGGTGGCGCCGATGGCGGGCCGCCTGCAACAGGTGAACGAGGCCGACGAACAGATCTTTCAGGCGGTCAAGCAGGTCATCATCGCCTCGCTCCATGGCTGGCCGCAACCGCTGGTGGTGGAAAGCGCGCGTTCCGGGCTGGGCCATGATTTCCGCCCCGGCCTGTCCGAACTGCTCGACGCGCTGCGCGGAAGATAAGGGGGCGCACAGGCTATGGCTCCGCCGAAAAAACCGGGCAAGAACGAGATCCCTGCCCCCATCATCGTCAAGAAGATAACCGTGGTGGCCGGCGGCCATCATGGCGGCGCGTGGAAAGTGGCCTATGCCGACTTTGTGACCGCAATGATGGCCTTCTTTCTGCTGATGTGGCTGTTGGGCGCGACCACGGAAAAGCAGCGCAAGGGCATCGCCGATTATTTCACCCCCACGCTGGTCAAGACGCGGCAGGGCAGCGCGGGCTCGAACGGGCTGCTGCACGGCAATTCGCTGACCGATGTGGATGATTATCCCAATCGTCAGGGCCAGACCGGCACCCGCGCCATGTCCATCCCGCGCGACGCCACCGGCGGCCCCCGCGAAGGCGGCAGCAAGGTCAAGAAGGTCGCCTCGGTCACGCAGAAATTGCAGCAGCGCCTTTCGGCGACGGAAAAGCTGCAAAAGCTGGCCCGCACGTTGAAGGTGACGGCCACGCCCGAAGGCATCCGGCTCGATCTGGTCGATGACGCCGATTTCTCGATGTTCCAGTTGGGCACGACGATCCTGACCCCCGATGCGGTGCAATTGCTCCATGCCATCGGCGCGGTGCTCAAGGATGAGGATGGCGGGCTGATCATCCGCGGCCATACCGACGGGCTGAAATGGAAACGGGGCGATACGGTCAACAACTGGTCGCTGTCGGCCGGGCGCGCCGAAGCCACGCGGCAGGCGCTGATGCGCGATGGTCTGGGCGAGACGCGGTTTCGCCGGATCGAGGGCGTGGCCGACCGCGAACCATTGATCGCCGACGACCCCAATGACGCACGCAACCGGCGCATGTCGATCCTGCTCAATTACCAGTAAAGCTGCGTAATTCAGCCAAGACGGCTTCTTCACCTCGCCCATTTACTTCTTGGCAACACAGGAACGGGGCGAGGTCTGGCGCTATATTCGGCCCAAGGCGCGGCTCCGTCAAGTATGGAGCCTTGTCATGTCTGCGCCACTCGACCACGCCACGCTGGCATCCGATCGGGTCACCCCCGCCCGCAGCGAAGTTCTGCCCCATGAACTGCCCGATGTGCTCGATGATTTCCCGATGGCGCGGGTGCTCAGCCTCGACTGTTTCGACACGCTGATCTGGCGCGACACCTATCGGCCGGTCGATGTGTTCAAGGTGCTGCCGGGCATCGCCGGTTCCCAGCGCGCCCGCGCCGAGGAGGCCGCCCGCCGCGCCGCCCATCTGATGGTGCGCGGCGAGGATATCACCATTGCCGAGATCTATGACAAGCTGATGCCCGGCGCCGCGCCCGAGACGCGCGAGGCCGCGATCCGCGCCGAACTGGATGCCGAGGCCACCCATTGCTATGCCTTTACCCCCACGGTCGAGCTGATCCGCCGGGCCAAGGCGCGCGGGATGCAGGTGGTGATCGTATCCGACACCTATCTGAGCGAGGACATGCTGCGCGAACTGATCGCGCGGGCGGGGGGCGAGGAGCTTTCGGCCATGATCGACCGGGTCTTCGTCTCCTCGCATTGGCGCCTGCCCAAGGCGCGCGGGCTCTATCGTCACGTGCTGCCCGAACTGGGGGTCGATGCGGCGGCCGTGCTGCATATCGGCGACAATCTGAATGCCGACGTGCGCGGCGTGACGCCCTTTGGCGTACAGGCGGTCCACCTCAAGCAATTCCATGCCGAAATCGAGCGCCAGTTGCGGCTGGAGGCCTGCCTCGACACGCTGCTGTCCGAGGGCAAGGGCACGCTGGGCGCCCCCCAGCCCCACCGCGCCGCACTGGCGCAATGGACGCCGCAATTGACCGATACGGCGCAGCATTTCGGCTATGCCGTGCTCGGGCCGGTCTTTGCCGGTTATGACCGCTGGCTGGATGATGAAGCCGAGGCGCTGCGGCAAAGGCATGGCGGCACGGTCCACCGGCTGTTCCTGATGCGCGACGGCCATCTGCCGATGCAGGTCCATCGCCAACGCAGCGGCGACCAGGGCCACGCAGTCGAGATCAGCCGTTTTACCGCCACGGGCGCGATCTTTACCACCGATGCGGCCATCGACGCCTATGTCGAGGACCAGTTGGGCACCGACCCGGCCGTGATCGCCCGACAGTTGCTGGCCCCGCCCGCCGAGGTCAAGAAACTGGCCGCGATTCCCGACAAGACCAAGGGGACGCAGGCGCTCTATGCCCTGCTCGACCGGCGCGAGATCCGCCGCTTCATCCACAAGGCCGCGCGCCGCATGGCCGACCGGATCATCACCCATATCCGCCATGCCGCCGATCCCCGGCCCGGCGATACGCTGATGCTGATCGACCTTGGCTATAACGGCTCGGTGCAGAACCGGATCGACGCGCTGCTGGCCGAGGCGATGGGGGTGCATGTCGCGGGGCGCTATCTGCTGCTGCGCGAGGTGGAGGTGAGCGGGCTGGACAAGGCGGGCTATTTCGACGAGCGTCATTATGATCATGATGCGCTGGGCGCCATGGCCAACAATGTCGCGGTGTTCGAACAGTTCTGCACCAACACCGCAGGCTCAGTGATCGACTATACCGAGCGGGGCGCCCCGATCCGTCGCGCCAATGACATCAAGCAGGCGCAAAGCGCGATCCGCGAGGCGGCCCAGCAGGGATGCCTGCATTTCGCCCGGACCCAACCGGCAGCCAGCCAGCGCGCCAGCCGCGACCCCGCGATGGAGGCCGAACACTGGCGCCGCGCCAATGCCGCCACGCTGACCCGGCTGATGTTTTTGCCCATGCCCTATGAATTGGGCGTGTTTGAAAGTTTCGAACATGACGTCAATCTGGGCACGGACGAAACCATCGCGCTGTTTCACAAGGGCCATGCGCAAAGGGGGCTGCGCCAGCAGGGCCTGTTCTATCTGAAGGGCGCGCGGCGCATGTTCCTGCCTGCCGAACTGTCCGAGGAAGGCATGGCCACCCGTCTCGCCTATCTGGCCACCAGCCGTTTCGGCATGATGCTCAACGTGGGCGATTTCGTCGCCGAGGGCGGCTTCCTGGTGCCAACGATCTACAGCAACGGTCAGGAAGTGGTCGAAACGCGCTTCAACGCGCTGCCCACGCATAACGGCTATCACAGCCTGTGCATCCCGATCGGCGATTGCCGCTTTACCGCCGCGATCCAGTTCGGCGCGCTGTTCGACTGGGTCGAGATCTATTCGATCACCGCCCTGCCCCAGGCCGAGCATCTGAACAACAAGCATGATACCGCCAGCCGCGAGATCGCCATGTCGCCGCTGCTCGAGGGGATCGAGGCGCGTTCGGGCAATCTGTGGCAATGCACATCGCCCCATGGCTTTGCGCTGATCAACCCGCCGCCGCGCGGCGATGATACGCCGATGATGTTGCTGGTGGTGTTTCGCCCGGTGACATGGAAGGAAGGTGTGACCGTCTGAACCGCGCCACCGACAACAGCAAAACGCCGCGCCCCCATCGGGACGCGGCGTTTTTCTTTATGGACCGGCATTGGATAATCGGGAGGCAAACGCGGAAAAACCCGGCGCCTCCCTTTGGCGGGAAAGCACCGGGCTTGTTCCGGATTTACCCGGATCGCGGCTTACTTGAGCAGCGAGAGGACATTCTGCTGGCTCTGGTTGGCCTGGGCAATCATCGCGGTCGATGCCTGCGAGAGGATCTGGGCCTTGGCCATCGCGGTCGATTCAGCCGAATAGTCGGTGTCCTGAATGCGGCTGCGGGCGGCCGAGAGGTTGGTCGAGTTGTTGGTCAGGTTGTTGACCGCCGACTGGAGCTGGCTCTGACCGGCGCCGAAACCGGCCGCTGCGGTCGAAACCTGACGGATCAGCGTGTCCATCGTGTCGATGGTGGCCGAGGCCGAACCGCTGGTCGAAACGTCGATGCTGCTGCTTTGCGCGGCCCAGTCGATGCCCTGCGAGGTCAGCGTGATCGTGTCCGAGCTGTTCGCACCGGCCTGGATCGAGAAGGTCGTGGTCGAGGCCGAGCCGGCGCCGGCGGTGTTGAACAGCGCGTTGCCGTTGAACTTGGTGTCCGAGAGAATCGAGCCGATCTGGGTCTTGAGCGAGTCCACTTCCTGCTGCATGTCCTGACGGTCGGTGTCCTGATAGGTGCCCGAGGTGGACTGCACCGACAGTTCGCGGACGCGCTGCATCATGTTGGTCACTTCGGTCAGCGAGCCCTGCGCCGTCTGAGCCAGCGAGATGCCGTCATTGGCGTTCTTGATGCCCTGGTTCATACCGTTGATCTGGCTGGTCATCGAGGTCGAGATCGCCAGACCTGCCGCGTCGTCGGCGGCCGAGTTGATGCGCGTGCCGGTCGACAGGCGAGTCATCGCCTTGGCGGTCATGTTGGCGGCGCTGTTCGATGCATTGGTCGCCTGAAGGGCGTTAACGTTGGTGTTGATGACAGTCATGGTTCACTCCCGATTGGTCCCGAAGGTTGCCAGCCCGCCGGTCCATCCGGTACTGGCTGCCAGCCTCTAGAGCGGCCGGGAGAGCGCGGTTTTAAGCCCTTTGCGAAAATTTGTGCGCGTCGCCGGGCTGTGCGTGTTTTATCCAGTCAGGTGATTCGCCCGGCCCTGTCCGCGGTAACGAATCAATCCTGCGGAGCGCGCATGCGACGGCCGCTTTCACCCTTTATTAAGCCCCAAAACAAAATTTTTTTGCCGCTTGTTGGGCAAGCATGCCGCCACAGCCGCAAAACAGGGGGGTGAAACCGGCAAACTAGGGATTGTTACGAGGACTTAAATAACGCCGGATTTTGACGTTGGGGTGTCAAAAACAGCCTCGGGAATGGTTAAATCCGGGACTGGGAAGCAATGGACTATATCGAGGTCACCAACAGCACGGCACAGCGGCATGCCCCGCTGGTTCAGCGCGCCGGGGCGGTCATCGCCTCGATGGGCAACACCTGCCGGCTGCGCCTGGTCGAAGGCGATGCCGATGGCAAAGCCAGCGTCCATGGTGACGATCGCACGACAATCTCGCTGTTTCATGGACGGACCAACCGGCTCGACCGGCTGCCCACGCCGCACGGCGGGCGCAGGCCGCATTTCGCGCTCAACTATGTGGACCCTGCCGGAGAGGACGCGCTGGCCGCGTTAATCTCTTGTGCCACATTGGGTGGTCCGGTCGCAGCCGATCCGGACTCGCTTTCGGTACTGGCGCTGGCCGAACGTCTGGCGATGAGCGACATTCCCGTGCTCATCGGCGGACCAACCGGCACGGGCAAGGAAGTGCTCAGCCGCTATATTCACGACAGCAGCCCGCGCCGCAACGGCCCCTTCATCGCCGTTAACTGCGCCGCCATGCCCGAAGCCATGCTCGAAGCCCTGCTGTTCGGCCACACCAAGGGCGCCTTTACCGGCGCGACCAGCGCCAACGAGGGTTTCTTCCGCGCGGCCGACGGCGGCACGCTGCTGCTCGACGAAATTGCCGAAATGCCGCTGGCGCTGCAGGCCAAATTGCTGCGCGCGCTTCAGGAAGGCGAAGTGGTGCCGATCGGCGCAACCCAGCCGGTGCGTTTCGATGTCCGCATCATCGCCGCAGCCAACCGCGATCTGCCCACCGAAGTGGCGCAGGGCCGGTTCCGCGCCGATCTGTTCTATCGCCTCAACGTCTTTCCCCTGGCGCTCAAGCCGCTGCGCGAGCGGCCCGAGGATATTGCCCCGCTCGCCTTTGCGCTGGCGATGCGCCACACGCCCGCCCATCGCGCGGTGCCCTGGATCGGCGAAGAGGCGCTGCACATGCTGCGCAGCCATGGTTGGCCGGGCAATGTGCGCGAGCTGGAAAATGTCATCCGCCGCGCGCTCCTGCTGGCCGAAGGGCTGGGCGGTTCGCCCAGCGCCGAAATCGGCCCGGAACATATCCGCTTTGACTGCGTGGCCAAGCTGGTCGACGAACCGGCGGCAAGCGAAACAGCCGCTGTTCCCGCGCCTGTCGCCTCGATGCCCGAGCCGACCGCAGCCACCGGGCGCAAACTGGCCAGCATCGTGCAGGTCAGCGAGGCCAAGGCCATCCTTGAAACGCTGGCGGCCTGTGGCGGCAGCCGGATCGCCGCCGCGCGCCAATTGGGCATTTCCGAGCGCACGCTGCGCTATCGCCTTGCCTCGCTTCGTGAAGCCGGGATGCCGGTGGCCGCGGTGGGCGGAGGCCGCAGATGAGCGCCATCGGGGGCATCGCGGGCGGCGGCGCATCGGGCGGGGCATCGGGCCTGCGCGATATCATGAATCTGCGCGCCCAGATCATCGAAAAATCACAGATCCTGCAACAGATCCACTCGCCCCAGACCCAGTCTGTCGGCGCCACCTCTGGTCAGGGCCATTTCACCGACAGGCTGAACGACGCGATGCAGTCGGTCAACACCAGCCAGCAGCGCGCGGACCAGCTGACCACCGCCTATGAAACCGGCCAGACGCAGGATGTCGCCAAGGTGATGCTGGCGCGGCAGGAAGCCTCGGTCGGTTTCGAGGCCACGCTTCAGGTGCGCAACAAGCTGCTTTCCGCCTATCAAGACATCATGAAAATGGGGGTCTGATAAATGGCCGACCTCGTTCCGGCCGCCGAAATGGGCGGCCTGCCCGCCGCGTCGCCGGGCTCGATCCTCACCCCGCTGACCGCGCCCGATGCCGGGCCGCCGATGGCCCGCGCCCGCGCGTTTCTGGGGCAAGGCCCGGTCAAAAAGGCGCTGCCGTGGTTCGCGGGAGTGTCCCTGCTGGGCGCGGGCGCTTTGGCATGGGGCATGTTGGCCCAGCCGCCCCAGCGCGTGCTTTATTCGCATCTCGACGATGGCGAGCGCGCCAATGTCGCCGAACAGCTCGACAAGGCCAAGATCACCTATTCGATCGACAATGCCACCGGCACGCTGACGGTGGACGAGAGCAATCTCTACAAGGCGCGGATGGTCGTGGCGCAGAGCGGGACGCTCTCGATGCCCGATACGGCCAATGACAGCCTCGACAAATTGCCGATGGGGGCAAGCCGCGCGCTGGAAGGCGAACGCCTGCGCGCCGCGCGCGAACATGAACTGATGCTCTCGCTCAAAGAGATCGACGGCGTCCAGTCGGTGCGCGTCCATATTGCCGAGGGCGAGAAATCGGTCTTTGTGCGCGATCAGATCGCCCCTTCGGCCTCGGTCATGCTGCGCCTTGCCGATGGGCGTCAGCTTTCGGACAATCAGGTTCAGGCGGTCGTCAATCTGGTGGCGGGCTCGGTGCCCGGCCTCTCGCCCGATGCGGTGCGGGTGATCGATCAACGCGGCCGCCTGCTGACCGATCGCGGTGGGGCGGACAGCGACCGGCTGGAAATGCAGGCCCGGATGGAGGAAAAGCTGCACGGTCAGGTGGCCGCGCTGCTGACTCCGATGCTGGGCGATGACAATTTCACCAGCGAGATCCAGATCGATCTGGACATGGAACAGGTGACCAGCGCGCGCGAATCCTATGACAAACAGGGCGTGGTGCGCAGCGAAACCAGCCAGCAAAGCCAGCAGGCCGCCACGCCCCAGCCTTCCGGCATCCCCGGCACGCTGTCGAATACGCCGCCGCCCACCACCCAGCCTTCGCCCGGCGCGCCGCAAGGCACGCCCTCCGCCGCCGCCAGCCCCGCCCCCACCGCCAGCGAAACCAGCGCCAGCAAGAATTACGAGCTGGGCCGCGAGGTGGCCGTGACCAATCGCGGGCCGGGCCGGATCCGGCGTCTGTCAGTGGCGGTCGCGCTCTCGTCCAAGGCGATGGCCAAGGCCAAACAGAGCGACATAGACCAGATCAAGTCGCTGGTCTCGGCCGCCGTGGGCGCCGACCCGGCGCGCGGCGATCAGGTGGCCGTGGTGGTGCGCAGTTTCGAGCCTGTGACGGCGGCCCCGGTGCCTTTCTATGAAGCACCGTGGTTTGCCCGCGCGCTGCATTACGGGGCGATGCTGCTGGGCACGCTGATGGTGCTGCTGCTGGGCGTGCGCCCGCTGATCAAGGCGGTGCGGGGCGACAAGCCGGCCGCGCCCAAAAAGCTCTCCAAGGCCGATAAGGCCAAGGCGCAGGCCGCCGCCGAAGAGGAAAGCGCAGAAGCGGCTGAAACCGTCAATGCCGCCGATCCCCCCGGCCTTGCCGCCATTTCGCCGCGCAGCCGCGATCCCGAACCGCAACCTATCGACGCCGATATGATCGAGCGGCAGGTCGGCCTGGCCCAGCAGATCGTCGATACCAAGCCCGACACGGCGGTCATCGCCCTGCGCCAGATGCTGCAGCAGCCCACCCAGGAAGAGGCGCCCAACCCATGAGCGAGATGAATTCCCTCGAAACCGCAGGCGCCCAGGCGCTCGCCGTGCCCTCGCTCTCGGATGCCGAGGCCGCCGCCGTGCTGGTGATGCTGCTGGATGAGGATCAGGCCAGCCGGATGCTAGGGCAATTGAGCCCGGCCGAGTTGCAGTTGCTGGGACAGAAGATGTGCGCGCTGGGCGAAATCGGGCCTGAGGCGATCTGCCGCGCGGTCGATGGTTTTGCCGCGCGCACCGAAAAGCTGGGCATCCACGCATGGGGCCGCACCGACCGCGTGCATGGCTTGATGCGCCGCGCGGTGGGCACGATCAAGGCCGACAATCTGATGGAGCGCATCGCCCCCGAGGCCCCGCCCGCCAGCCCGCTCGACATCACCAAATGGCTCAATCCGGCCGCCATCGTGCCGCTGGTACGGGGCGAGCATCCGCAGGCGATTGCCGTGCTGCTGGTCCAGCTTGAACCCGATGTCGCGGCCAAGGTGCTCCATTCGCTGCCCCCCGAACAACAGACGCAGGTGGTTCACCGCGTGGCCACGATGGGGCCGGTCAGCCCCGAGGCGCTGCTGATGCTGGAGGAATTGCTCAGCCGCCGGATCATCGAGTTTCACGGGCGCGGCACGCTGTCGATGGGGGGCGCAAAAAACGCCGCCGAAATCATCAACAACTCGGCCAAGACGGTGGAAAAGCGGGTCATCCCCGAGATCACCAAGATGGACAAGGCGCTGGCCCGCGCGATCGAGAACGAGATGTTCAAATTCGAACATCTCTTCGAACTCGACCCCAAGTCCATGGGCGCCCTGCTGCGCGAGGTGGAAAGCGACGTTCTCATCAACGCGCTCAAGGGCATTGCCGAGGATCAGCGCGATGTGTTCTTCGCCGCGATGTCCAGCCGCGCCGCCGATGGCGTCAAGGACGAGATCGCCAGCCGCGGCCGGTTGAAAATGGCCGATTGCGTCGAGGCGCAAAAGCAGATCGTCACCGCCGCGCGCCGTCTGGCGGCCGAGGGCGTGATCTCCTTCGGCGGCGGCGAGGACGATTATGTCTGACCTGGGCGCCATGCTGGGCAGCGGCGGCGGTGGGTTCACCCCCGATGCGCGCTTTGCCGGGCTACGCGGGATCGAGGAGGATCTGCCCCGTCCGCTCTCGGTCATGCGGATGCGCTTTGCCGCCGATCCTGCCCCGGAGACTGTGCCGCCCCCAGTCATCGTGCCCGAATTCCCCGTCGCGCCCGATCCCATCGAGGAGGCCCGCGCCGATGCCTATGCGCAGGGCTGGGCCGATGCGCAGGAGGCCGCCGAACTGGCCGCCGCCAAGGCGGATGAAACGCGCGGACGCATGGAAACGGTGGTCCGGCGGCTGGACGGCGAATTGGCCGAACAATTCCGCCAGCGCCTGATGGAAACGGTGATCGCGCTGTGCGAAAGCTGTCTTGCGCCGCTGGCGCTGGACAAGGACGCGCTGCTGCGCCGGGTCGAGCGCGCCGTCGCGATGTTCAACCGCGCCGATGATGACCGCCTGATCCGGCTGCATCCCGAAGATCTGGCTGCCATCCGCGCCTACCTGCCCAATGACTGGCAGGTGCAGGCCGACCCCACCCTGGCGCGCGGCGCGATCCGCATGGAAAGCCGCAGCGGCGGGGTGGAAACCGGCGGGGCCGAGGACGGTCCCGAACAATGGCGCCGCGCGATTATCGAGGCGCTTGATGTGGGCGGGCTGGACTGATGCTGCGCATTTTCGACGATTTGCTGGGCGATCCGCAACCGATTGATCTGACGGCGCAGCGCTATGGCGTGGTGGCGGCCTGCGATGGCGGCTTGCTGGAGGTTTCGGGCCTGTCGGTGCCGGTGGGAGCGCTGTGCCGGATCAGCCATGGCAACGGGCAATCGCTGCCCGCCGAGGTGATCGGTTTTCGCAATGGCCGCACGCTGATGATGCTGCTGGGCGATACGGTGCTGCTGCGTCCCGGCGCGCGGGTTCGCCCGGTGGGCAAGCCGGGGATGCTGCCGGTGGGCGAGGTGTTTTTGGGCCGCGCGGTCGATGGCGAGGGCAAGCCGATTGACGGCCTTGGGCCTTTGCACCCCCGCGCCCTGTGGCCCGCAGGCGGCGTGCGCGCGGGCGCGCTGGACCGCAGCCCGGTGCGCCAGAGTTTCGACACCGGCATCCGCGCGCTCAACGCCATCACCACCTTTGGCGTGGGCCAGCGTATCGGCATTATGGCCGGGTCGGGCGTGGGCAAATCGGTGCTGCTCGACATGATCGCCCATGGCGCCAGCGCGGAAATCGTCATCGTCGGCCTGATCGGCGAACGCGCGCGCGAAGTCTCCGATTTTGTCGAGCGCCATATGGCGGGCAGCAAACGCGCCACCACCGCCGTCATCGCCGTGCCCGCCGACCATGCGCCCAACCTGCGTATTCGCGGCGCGATGCTGGCCACATCCATGGCCGAATATTTCCGCGCGCAGGGACGCCGCGTCCTGCTCATCATGGATTCGCTGACCCGCGTGGCCCATGCCGGGCGTGAGATCGGCCTGCTGCTGGGAGAGCCCGGAGCGGCGCGGGGCTATCCGCCCTCGGCGCTGGCCACGATCACCAAGCTGGTCGAACGCGCGGGTAATTCGGCGCAGAGCGGAGGCTCGATTACCGGCCTCTATACCGTGCTGGCCGATGGCGATTCGCAGGATGATCCGGTGGTCGATACCGCCCGCTCGATCCTCGACGGGCATATCGTGCTGTCGCGCGACTTGGCCCAGCGCGGGCAATATCCGGCCATCGACATCGCCGCCTCGCTCTCGCGCGTGATGACCGACATCACCAGCAAGGAACACCAGCGCCTTGCCCGCGCCTTCCGCGCCTTGGTGGCCGCCTATGAGGCCAACCGCGATCTGGTGCTGATGGGCGCCTATCGCGCCGGGGCCGATCCGCAACTGGACCGCGCCATCGCCATGCATCCCGCTCTGGTGCAATTCCTGACGCAGGAGGGCGGCTCGGTGGTCACGCTGGATCAGGCCGTGGCGCAATTGGGGGCGCTATTGGGTCATGAAGGCTGACGATGAAGGCTGAGCGCGACAAGCTGAAGCGTTTGCAAAGGCTCGAGCGCGTGCGCGCCATCGCCAAGCAGACCGTGGCCACCGAGGCCGCCCGCGCCGAGGGCACCTATACCCAATTGATGCAGTTGGCCGAGCGGACCGGGCAACTGGCCGCCGATTATGCCGCGCGCACCGATATCACCGATGGCGCGGCCCTGCGCGAGATGAACCGTTTTGCCGCCGGATTGCAGGGCATCCGCGCCGCAACGCAGGCCGACGCCAACCGCGCGCAGGCCATTGCCGACAAGCGCCAGCAGGAATTGGCCATCGCCGAGCGCCGCCGCGCCGCCGTCGAGGACCGCGCCACCGCCCAAGCCCGGCAAATGGCCGCCCGGCAGTCCTATGCCGCATTGGCCGGAGCGATGCAGGGCGCAAAACGCCGCGATTCCCGGGGGTGATCGGCATTTCGGGAATTGGCACGCAGTTTGCTTAATTCAGTGGTGAACCCTCAACCGGAGCCAGCATCCATGCCCGAAGCCACCAGTTTCAACATCGGTTCCAGCCCCCTCAATGCCCTGTTCGGCACCGGGGCGGCGGGCGTGGCGGCGCAGGCGGAGGATGGCAACCCCCATGGCTTTCAGGCGACGCTGGCCGCGCAGACAGGCCCGGCCACGGCCCCCGGCATGGAGCAGAACGCGGGCGCAGGCCTGTTTTCCACGCCGACCTTGGCTTTGTCAGCGGCTCCGCCACCCTCGGCTTTGACAGCGGCCCCGACGGCATTGGCTTTGTCGGCGGCTCCGCCACCCCCGGCAGCCTCCGATCCGGCGAGCAAAGCCGCGCCCGCGCCGGTGGTGGCGACCATGACGGCCCTGCGCAACAATGGCGCGGCCATGAACGGGGCCGATATCGTGGCGCCGGAAACCGGGGCCGCCGCCGCGAATGCCCCCATCGTGATTTCAAACGGCAATTTGCCGGTGGGCGGCAAGATCTTGCCGGTGCCCCTTGCTCCCCCGGACAGCGAGCCGGATACAGCCGATCCCTCGGCGGATGCGGCCCCCGCCACCGCGCCGGATACGATCAAACCGATGCTTGCCAAGGCCGCCGCGCCGCGCCCGCGCAAACCCGCCGCCGAACCGGACGAGCAGGATGCCGCCCCGGCCACCGCGCAGGCGGAAAAGGCGGTTGCCGAGACCCGCGACGATACCGGCGATCAGGATACGCCCGCAGCCATGGCGCAGACCATGACACCCGACGCACCGATGCCCCCGGCGATCACACCCGATGCCCCTGTTCCGGGCAATGCCGCGCCTGCTGTCATGCTGTCCATCAATCCGCCCGCGCAGCCTGCGCCCACCGCCGGCAATGCCGCGCCCAGGATGGATGAGGCCGCCGGCCAATCCGCCATTTCGGGCGTTTCGGCAATTGCCCCCGCCGCCCTCGCCGCCAGAACGCCCGTGGCAGCGACCATGACAGCCGCCCCGCTTCAGCGCCCTGCGGCACCCGCCGATCCGGCGGCGGCAATGATTGATCCGAGTGCACCGGCCTTGGCGACCGGCGCCGTCTGGCCTGCAGGTCTGCCTCAGACGGGCGAGGCGGTCACGCAAGCCCGCGCGCCGATCGCATCTCTTACCCCGGCCCCTCTTGCATCGGCAAAGACCACCGCCAGGCTGGCGAAACCCGCTGACGCCGACCTGTCGGCATCTACCGAGGATCCCGTGGCGGCGCGACAGGCCGGGACACCGCTGCCCCCAACCGCAGCGGCCGCCATGCAGGGCGGCGCATCGCCAGCCGCCGACACCATCACCGACACGACGAACAGCGCGCTGACCGCCACGCAACCGAGCGGCGAGACCACCCGCATTGCCGCGCCCTCCCCGGCGCCCGACACCGGCGTATCCCGCGATATGAGCGCGCTGGTCGACCGGCTGGTCGAGACGCGGGCAGCGATGCGTTCGGGCGCCCCGGCGCAATGGGTGCAGACATCGATCCAGCACGTCGAATTTGGCCGGGTCGCCTTGCAGATCCGGCAGGACGGCGACAATCTCTCGGTGGCGATGGCCAGCAATGATCCCGGCTTTGCACCCGCCGCACAGGCCGCGCTCAACGGCTCGCAAAGCCTGTTGCAACCGGCCGCAGCCAGCCGGAGCAGCGCCGATACGGATCAGAACTCCGGCCAGAATTCGGGTCAGAACCAGGGCCAGAACAGCCACTCCGGCAGCCAGCCGGGCGGGCAATTCACCGGCCAGTTCAATGGTCAGTCCGGCGGCCAGCACCAGCAGCCCGCCACGCGCCAGCAGGCGCCCTTTGCCAATACAACCACGGCCGCACAGCAGGGTCACACCCCCGGCGACACGGCGGGCAGCGCGCCCCAAAGCCGCGCACCCTCAAGCCGCTCGGGCATTCTGGCCTGATACCCTGTTTGAAACAATTCAGAGACCGACATCATGAGCAAAGACAAGACCGAGACCGGCGATAAACCCGCCAAGGGCAAAAGCCCGATTCTGCTGATCGCGATCACGGCGGTGCTGATGCTGGCGGTGGGCGGGGGCGGCGCCTTTGCCCTGGTCAAGATGGGCATTATCGGCGGCGTCAAGGAAGCGCCGCGCAAGGAGGACAACTCGCCCAAGCTGATCCGCAAGGGCCAGGAGGACCCCTATGCCCCCAAACCCGCCGAGGGCGGCAAGGAAGGCGAAGGCGCGGTCAAGGAAGTCGAAGGCGAAGGCGGCAGCCCCTACAAGACCTCGTATTATACGTTTTCGGATGATTTCACCTCCAATCTCAAAAATTCTTCGTCGCTGGTCCAGATCTCGATCGCCTGTTCGACGCATCGCGATGGTCGCGTTCTTATGTGGCTGAAAAAGCACGAATTGGCGATCCGTTCGGAAATGCTCAAAGTGCTGGCCGACACGCCCGAGGAGGACGTTTCGACCATGGAAGGTAAGGAAAAACTGCAAAAGCGGCTTACCGGCTCAATTAACCATGTCCTGACAGAGGAAGAGGGCTTTGGCGGCGTCGATGCCGTCTATTTCAAGAGCTTCCTCGTCCAATAATGCGCCAGAGCGACCGGAGACCCGCATCATGAAACCGCAGCGCGAGTTCATCGCCGAGCGCCCCCTGGCCGAGCATTGCCCCGAGCTGCTCAAGCGCGGCCCCGCGCCCGAAGACCTGCTGCATCTGCTGGAAAAGATGGGCCAGCGTTTTGCCCGCCGCCTGTCGGGCGCCTTTGCCCCGCTGATGGGCGGCGAGGCTCCGTTTGTCAGCTGCACCAGCCCGCGCGAAACCAAGCTGGCCAGCCTGAATTCCTCGATTGCCGCTCTGGCCGCCAACAGCCTGCTGGCGGTGGGCGGGCCGCAGACGCCGATGCTGGTGTCGATCGAGGCCGAACCTGTGCTGCGCATCGTTGATCGCGCCTTTGGCGGCAAGGGCGAGGCCCCGGCCCCCCTGCCCAAGCAATTTCCGCCCGCCGCCGATCTGATGATCGCCCGGCTTGAAGTGCTGCTGGCCGAACACCTGATGGCGGCCGTGGCGGCCACGGCCGGGCGCGGCGGCGATGTCGAAATGCCCGAGATCGCCGCCATGCGCCGCAGCGGCAGCCTGATCGACCTGTCGCCTTTCGACGACAATCTGCCGCTGGCCATGCTGTCGCTGGAGGTGGACGATGGCGGGGTTCTGCCCTGGCTGATGACGGTGGCGATGCCCTTTGCCACGCTCGGGCGGATCTTTGGCTATGCCGAAAAGCCCGCGCGCCGCGCCGCGCCCTATTATCGTGGCGATCCGACGGCCGCGCCCTTTGGCGATGTGCCGGTTACGCTCAGCGCAGTGCTGGTGGACATGCGCGTGCCCTTCCCCGCGATTGCCACGCTGGCGCCCGGCGTCATCCTGCCGGTTTCGGTCTCGCGCCAGATTCCCCTGCGCGTGGGCGAAAACACCATCGCCCATGGCACCGTGGGCACGATGGACGACCGCGTGGCCGTAAAAATCGACAAAGCCTTTACCGATGAGAGGAATAACCCATGAATTTCGAAACTTCGCAGGGCTTTGGCGCGCGCGGCTTTGACTTCCTCAAGGATGTCGATGTGCGCCTCTCGGTCGAATTGGGCCGGACCGACATGAAGCTGAAAGACGTTCTGGCGCTGGGCGAGGAAAGCGTGGTGCTGCTCGACCGGCTGACCGATGAACTGCTCGACGTGATGGTCAACGGCAAGGTGATCGCCAAGGGCGAGATCGTGGCGCAGGGCAACCGCTTTGGCCTGCGCATCGTGGAAATGGCCGGGGCCGAGGACAGCCCCGAAATGCCCGCCCCCACCGCGCGCGGTCGCGGCAGGGCCTCGGACGCCGAATAATGCTGTGGTATATCGCCAAGCTGTTGATCCTCCTGCCGCTGATCGGCGGCATGATCTGGGGCAGCCTGAAACTCTCGCAGAAATTCCAGTCGCGCTTTATGGCCGCCGGGCAGGGCCGCCGCATCCGCATCGTGGAAACCGTGATGCTCAGCCCGACCCAGAAGCTGGCGGTGATCGCCTTTCACGGGCGCGAAATTCTGGTGGCCAGCACGCGCCATGGCATGACGCGCCTGTCCGAAGTCGAAGTGATCGACGGCGAGGCGTTTGAGGAAAATTTCCGCGACGGGGCCGATTTCGCCCAGACCTTGCGGAGGATCGACAAGTGAGACGGATGATCCGCGCCCTTTGGGCGATCCCCATGCTGTTGCACGCGGGCGCGGCCATGGCGCAGGCCGCCCCGCCGGGGTCGGCCATTCCGGGCGCGCTGGACCGCGCGTTCTCGTCCATGAACGGCGGGCCGGGGGGCGGCATGACGCTCTCGATGCAGATGCTGCTCATCATGGGCCTGCTCTCGGTCCTGCCCACGCTGATCCTGATGATGACCAGCTTTACCCGCGTGCTGGTGGTGTTTTCGATCCTCCGGCAAGCGATGGGGTTGCAGCAATCGCCGCCCAATCAGGTGTTGATCGGGCTGGCGCTGTTCCTCTCCCTCTTCATCATGACGCCCACGCTCGACAAGGTGAACGCCAACGCGATCACCCCCTATTCGGCGGGACAGATCAACGCCCAGCAGGCGATTGCGGCATCGGGGGTGGAATTTCACGCCTTCATGATCCGCCAGACGCGCCGCGCCGACCTGCAAATGTTTGCCGATATGGCCAAGGCGCCCAAATTCAACCGACCCGAGGATGTGCCCTTTTCAATCCTGCTGCCGGCCTATGTCACGTCTGAGCTGAAAACCGCGTTTCAGATCGGCTTCATGCTCTATCTGCCCTTTCTGGTGATCGACCTTGTGGTCTCGGCGGTGCTGATGAGCCTTGGCATGATGATGCTCAGCCCGGCGATGATCTCCTTGCCCTTCAAGCTCTTGCTTTTCGTACTGGTCGACGGCTGGGCGCTGCTGATGGGCAGCCTTGCGGCGTCCTTCAACTGATGGACGAGACATCCCCCCTCCTCGCTCTGGCCGACCGGATGCTGTATGTGGTGGCGCTGTGCGGCGCGCCGGTGCTGCTTACCAGCCTTGCCGTCGGCCTTGTCGTCTCGATCTTTCAGGCGGCCACTTCCGTCAACGAACAGACCTTAACCTTTATCCCCAAGGTGGTGGCCACCGGGCTGGTGCTGGTGCTGTTTGGCGCGGGAATGCTGGGGCTGATCGAGGATTTTGCCCGCGAGATCTTTGCCGCCATCGCCCATCTGGGCGCGATGCCCGGTCAATAGGGGCGGCGCGCGATGATCGGCCTCGATTTCGGCTTTGGCCCGCTTCAGGATGAATTCTTCCGCTGGATGTTCCTGATGACGCGGATCGGAGCCGCGCTGGTGGCCGCGCCCTTTTTCGGCATGATGAACATTCCGGTGCAGGTCCGCGTGATTACCGCAGGCGCGATTGCCGTGCTGGTAGCGGCCTGGACCGATACGGCGATGCCCGCCCATCTCTTCTCGCTCTCGGGCCTGCTGGCGGTGGCGGGCGAGGTGCTGGTGGGCACGGTGATGGGCTTTGTCCTGCAATTCGCCTTTGCCGCCCCGGCGATTGCCGCCGAACTGATCGGTTCTGGCATGGGCCTGTCGATGGCCTCGACGGTGGACCCGCAGAATGGCGCGCATTCGCCCGCGCTGGGCCAATATTTCACCGTGGTGCTGACGCTGGTGTTCTTTGGCCTTGGGTGCCATCTGCAATGGATCGCGCTGGTGGTCAAAAGCTATGAGGTCTTTGCGCCGGGCCACACATGGATCGGGCCGGACCGGATACAGGCGATCCTCTCTTTCGGATCGGTGCTGTTTGCCACCGCCGTCGCCATGGCGCTGCCGGTGACGCTGCTGTTGCTGCTGGTGCTGGTGGTGGCGGGGGTCTTGTCACGCTCGGCCCCGGCGCTCAATCTTTTCTCGCTGGGCCTGCCTGCGGCGATTGCGGCCGGGTTTGCCGCCATGCTGGCCACCAGCCCGATGCTGACAGACCGGATGATCGAATTGTCCGCCGATGCGATACGCGCGACCGCGCGCATGATCGGAGCCTGAGGCCGTGGCGGAGGAAGGTCCCGGCGAAAAGACCCATGCCCCAACCGCCAAGCGGCTGAAAGAGGCTGCGGAAGGCGGCGATGTCCTACGCTCGCGCGATCTGGGCGTGGCGGTCACGATGCTGCTGGCCGCCGCCTTTTTGCGCACCGCCGGGCCGTGGATGCTCGACGCGCTGACCCAGGTGATGCGGACCGGCTTTACCTGGGACCGCGCCATCCTCGAGGATTTCAACCCCGCGCGCATGGCCGCCACGGCGCTGTGGCTGACCGCGCCGCCGGTGTTGGTGCTGGGCTTGTTGATGGCGGTGATGGCGGTGATAACACAGCTTGGCCCCTCGCCGGGCGGACGTTTCATGATGAGCAATGTCGCGCCCAAATTCAGCCGGTTGAACCCCATGTCGGGTTTCAAGCGCATGTTCGGCGTCAATGGCTGGATCGAGGTGGGCAAGGGCCTGCTCAAGCTGGGCCTGCTGGGCGCGATTGCGTGGTTCTGGGCCGGATCGCGGATTGAACCGATGCTTGAACTGGGCGCGGTGGGGCTGGCCGGGCAATTGAATTTTGCGTGGGACGCGCTGACCAGCCTGTTGTTTCAATTGGCGGGCGGGCTGATCCTCATCGCTCTGTTCGATTTTCCGGTGCAATGGATCCGCCGGATGCGGCGCTTGCGCATGAGCCTTGAGGAAATCAAGGAAGAGAACAAGCAGCAGGAAGGCAGCCCAGAGGCCAAGGGCGCGCAAAAGCGCCGCCAGCGCCAGATCGCCATGGGCGCCATCGCCACCGCCATGGCCAAGGCGCAATTCGTGGTCACCAACCCCACCCATTTCGCGATCGCGCTGACCTATGATCCCGAAGTGGCCGCCGCGCCCTATGTGCTGGCCAAGGGACGGGGCGAAAAGGCGCTGGCGATCCGCGAACTGGCGGCCGAATGCGCGCTGCCCTGTCTGGAATTTCCCGGACTTGCCCGCGCGATCTATTACACCACCCGCGAACAGCAGATGATCCGCGAGGAACTCTATATAGCGGTCGCGGCCGTTTTGTCCTTCGTTTATGCGCTGAAACGCGGCGAAAACCGTCCCGCGCCCACCATCGATGTGCCCGTCGATCTGCGTTTCGACGGCGATGGGCGTCCCGATCCGGCCAATGATTATGATCCCTTCGCAGCCCCTTAAGTCAGGCTCCCAACGGACGTTCTTTCAACCATGACCACCACCAGCGCCACAACCAGCACCAGCACGGCGTCGACCACCACGACGACCACGGCCAGTAGCTCATCGGCCAGCTCGGTCGGCTCCCAGTTGCTCACCTCGCTGGGCGTGGGGACCGGGGTGGACATGACCGCCATGGCGACCAACATCGCCACCGCGCAATATGCCACCCAGACCGACGCGGTGAACACCCGCCTGTCGAACGTGGCGCTCCAGATTTCTCAGGCGTCGCAGTTGAAGAGCGATCTCCTTACGCTCTCCTCGTCTTTTTCCTCGCTGGTCGACAGCGGCAATCTGTTGCCCGCGCCCACCGTCACCAACGCCTCGGTGGCCAGCGCCACGCTGCCCAGCGGCAGCAGCGGCATCACCGGCACCTATGCGCTCGAAGTCACCGCGCTGGCCCAGCCGCAGGTGCTGGCCACCACCAGCTTCTCCGCCAGTGCCGCGACGATGAAGCCGGGCACGCTGACCTTCAATTTCGGCGCGAGCAGCGGCAGCACCTTTACCGCCGACGCCAGCCATGCCCCCGCCACCATCACCATCGCCGATGGCGCCACGCTGGCCCAGGTGGCCAGCGCCGTGAACAGCGCGCGGATCGGCGTGACCGCCTATGTGGCCACCAATGCCAATGGATCGCAACTGGTGTTCAAGGGATCGGAAGGGGCCGCCAACGGCTTTACCATCACCGCCAATGACACCTCGACCGGCACCAGCACCGGGGCCAGCAGCCTGAGCACTCTGGCCTATGATCCGGGCGCGGCATCGGCCACCATCACGCGCCAGCAGTCCGCAGGCGATGCCGCCTACAAGCTGGACGGGATCAGCCGCACCAGCACGACCAACACGATCGACAACGCTGCCCCCGGCCTTTCGCTCAAGCTGACCGGCACCAACAACGGCAATCCCACCACGATCACCTATTCCGATCCGTCCAGCGGCATCACCTCGACCATGAGCAATCTGGTCAGCGCGCTCAACGCGATCATGACCGAGCTGAACACCGATATGTCGGCCGCGACCGGCAATCTGTATAACGATCAGGGCGCCAAGGCCGTCTCGCGCGCCTTTTCGCAACTGGCGGGCACGACGATCATGAAGAATGCCGCCGACGGCGAGCCCAAGACACTGGCCGATCTGGGCGTTTCGACCAAGAAGGACGGCTCTTTCGCGCTGGACACGACCAAGCTGGCCAAGGCGCTGTCGGACAATCCGGCTGCGGTGGCGGCGATGTTCACCAAGGGCGTCAACGGCATCTACAGCACGGTCTATAAAGTGACCTCGGCGCTGACGACCAGCACCGACACCGGGTCGCTGGCCGGATCGATCACGCGCTATACCGCGCAGCAAACCACGCTGACCACGCAGAAGAGCAAGCTGAGCGATCAGCAGGCAGCCCTGCGCGCAAGGCTGATCACACAATATGCCGCCGCCAACAGCGCGGTGGCCGCCTCCAATTCCACGCTGACCTATCTGAAGAACCAGATCGCGGCGTGGAACAAGACCGGCAATTAAGAAGGATCGCTCGACATGCTAGCCCGCCGCAATCCTGGCGAAGCCTATCGCCGGGTGGATTTTGACGCCCGAGTTTCCGGAGCCACGCCGGGCGAACTGGTGCGCCTTTGCTATGAACAGCTGATCTCCTCGCTGGGCGGCGCGCTGATCGCGGTGCAGCGCGGCGACAACCAGATGAAGAGCCAGATGCTGACCCGCGCGATTTCGGCGCTCAACGCGCTGCATATGGGCGTTGCGGGCGAGGATGGCATCGCCGCGGCGCTGATCCACTTCTATACCGCCACGCGCCGCGCGGTGCTGGACAGTGTGCTGGATTTCGACGCCGATACTATTGCGCAGGTGCGTCAGGACTTTATCGACATCTCCGAAAGCATGAGTCGGGCCGCGAATTGATGGGAATGACCGGCCGGATCGGCATGAGTTGTATAAAAATACGAGCCGATGAAGAAAAATTTCGCATCATTTTTTCATAAACTGAAACGCGAGATAAACAGAAAAATCGTTAGAATACAGCCGCTCGTCAGAAAATTTGGGATCAGGAACCGCAAGTCCTGAAAACCTCGGATTAGCTCTTACGTTCAAATACTTATCATCCCTTGAATGAAACGGTTTCGGATCGAACGCTACGCCGTAACGGAGCCAGTTAACGTCCAATGCCTAGGCAAGTTTTGCTAGGCATTAACCAAGATCACTTCTGGGGGTGAGGTTACATTGAACAACGGGACCAGCCTTTTTCTCGTCGATGGCGATGTCCGCCGTCGTGCCGCCATTTCTCACTGTCTGGCGGGCAGCACGGTGCATGTCGAACCTTTTGAGGATCCATCCGAACTTATCGCACGCTGGCCCAAAAACGGGCTGCTGCTGGTGCATGATGATGGCCGCTCCATCGGCATGCTGCTGGCCCAAATGGGCCGGTTGGGCCAATGGCTGCCCGTCATCGGCTTTGCCCAGGAGCCCAGCACGAGGCAGGTTGTGGGGGCCGTCCTCGAGGGCGCGATCGACTATGTTTCCTGGCCTTTCACGCGTGAGGAAATCATCGGCGTGGTCGAACAGGCCGAGGCCAAGGCCGAAGTCTTTGGCAGCGCCAAGCTGCGCGAGGCGCTGGCCCGCAGCCGGGTGGACCGCCTGACCAAGCGCGAGCGCGAAGTGCTGGCGGGTGTGGCGGGCGGCCTGTCGAACCGGATGATCGGGGAAAAGCTCTCGATCTCGCCGCGCACGGTGGAAATTCACCGCGCCAATATGCTGACCAAGATGGGCGCCAACCACACGTCAGAGGCGATCCGCATCGCGATCGAGGCGGCTCTGGTCAGCTGATTCGGGGGGATCAGCTAACCTATCAGGTTGATGCTTTTGGCAAAAACAAACGGCGCTCGATACGGGCGCCGTTTTTCATTTCGGGAGCAATGGGGGCAAAACCTGTCCGGAATGGCGGGATCTGCGCTTTCACCAAGGCGGCAGAAAGGGAATAAATTGCCCAATCCAAGAGCAATACCCCCGAACAAGCCCGAATGTCCCTTCCGATAAACAGCTTGCAGGATCGGCACGCCGAGGCGGCATCCCAAGGACAGCCGCCCGGAACAGATTGGCCCGATCCATTCACCCAAATGCCACGCCCCAAAAATGTGGCCATGCTGTTTATCGGCCCTGCCGCCGGGATGCCCGACCTGGCCGCTTTTCTGCCGCCGCCCTGCCGCCGTTCCAATGCGGCGGGGGGCGGCCTCTTTTTGCCTCAGCCCTGATTACAGGACGCCATCAGGGCCACGCCCAGCTCGTCGAGCGAAAGGACTTTTTCAGCGGCATTGGCGGCCACGGCCGCAGCGGGAGTTTCGCCAACCTTGGCGGTGGCGGGGTCCTCGACAAAGGTGCGCGAACCGGCATCGCGCAGCAGGCGCAGCCCCTTGGCCCCATCGCCGCCCATGCCGGTCAGAATCGCGCCGACCGCCGGCACGCCCGCGCGCGCCATCGTGCCGAACAGCAGCGTGGCCGAAGGGCGCGCGCCATCGACCGGATCGCGCTGGACCATGCGCAGGCGCGGCGGCGAACCGGGCTCGAACACGACATGCTTTTCCGGGTCGGCGGCAATATGGATCATGCCCGGCGTCAGCGTCGCACCGTCCTTGGCCATGCCGATCTTACACTTCAATTCGCCCGCCATGCGGCAGATGAACGTATCGACCAGCGCCGGTTCGCTCTGCAGCACGATCACCGTGGGCGGGCATTCGGCGGGGAAATCGACCAGCATCTGCGTTAACGCATCAATGCCGCCCATGGATGTGGCCATGGCCAAATAGTGACCGTTCCAAGTGAACTGCACTTCGCTGTGGCGCGCCTCGCGGTGGCCCGTTTTTTGCGCCTTCACATTGGAATTGGCCGCCGCCAGCACGATCTTGCCCAGCTTGCCAACGGTCTTGGCAAATTGCTCGGGCGTGGCCTTGAGCGGCTTGGGGAAACATTCCACCGCGCCCAGCGCATAGGCCTTGAGCGAGGTTTCGGTCCCGCTCTGTGTCAGCGAGGAGAGCATGACCACCGGCAGCGGGTTGGTGGCCATGATCTCTTCGAGAAATTCGATGCCGCTCATGCCCGGCATTTCCACATCCAGCGTCACCACATTGGGCTTGAGCTGGGCGATCTGGTCGCGGGCCTCGTCGGCATTGGCGGCGGTGCCGATCACGGTCACATTGCGCTGCTGCTCCAACACATCGGAAAACAGCGCTCGCATGGCGGCAGAATCGTCCACAACCAGCACACGTGCATCGTTCATTGTCGCAGCTTTCCCGTCTTACGTTGATAAACCGGCCGTATTGGCCTGTGCGGACATGTTTAACCGTGATTCACAAAGCAAATATCCGCCCCTAACTAAGTGGTTAGGCCTAATCCCCACCTAATCACAATTCAGCGCTGCGCCTGTAGCAACTCATGGCGGAACCGCGCAAACCGGGCGAAATTGGCCCCGGCGCGCCGGTTTTGGGCATTAAGAAAGATAAGGCAGCAGCGCGCATGAAACACCGATCCATTGCCAGGAAGACCCGCATCGGCGCCATGACCATCCTGTTTGTCCTGCTGACGGCGGGGTTGCTGGCCGGGTGGGGCTTTAACGATATAAGGCTGGGCGGGGCGCTGCATCGCCGCAATCAACAGGTCAGCGATTTCGTCGCCGACATCCTGCCCCCGCCCGAATATGTGATCGAAGGCTTTCTCGAAGCCAGCCTGCTGCACAACAATCCCGCGCTTCTGGCCGACAAGCGCAGCCGTCTGGGCGATCTGGAAAGGACCTTTCGGCAAAAGAGCAGCGATTGGGCGGCCTCGGACCTCGATGCCGATCTGAAACAGCAACTGGCCGGTCAGGCCCAGCGCAGCGGGGAACAGTTTTGGGCCGTCCTCGATGAAGACTTTCTGCCCGCCCTGTCGCGCGGCGATGCCCCCGGCGCGCAGGCCGCCTATGACCGATTGAGCGCCATTTACACCACCCATCGCGGCCAGATCGAGGCGCTGACGCAGGCCGCGCTGCTGCGGCAGAAGGACATTGCCGCCTCCAGCGCGACGACGATGTGGGCGATCATGGCGGGGCTTGGGCTGCTGGGCGTGGTCGTGCTGTGGCTGATTCTGGGGGCTTTGCGCTGGCAGCGCCGCCATGTGCTCGAACCTCTGGCGCAAACCGCACAGGTGATGAGCCGGATGGCCGCAGGCGATCTGGAGGCCGGGCGCAGCACCCGCCACCGCGAGGATGAGATAGGGGCGATGACCGCCGCCATCGAAGTGTTCCGCGCCGCGGCCCTCGCCGCGCGGGAAGCCGCCGCCCGCCAGCAGCGCGTGGTCGATTCGCTCTCGCAGGGTTTGCAGCGTCTGGCCGGGGGGCAATTGCATTACCGGATCCACACTCCGCTGGGCGAGGAATACGAGTCGCTGCGTCAGGACTTCAATGGCGCGATGCAGGAGTTGGGCGAGGCCATCGGCGGCGTGATGGCCACGGCCGCCCGGGTCGAGAAAGGCGCCTCGGAAATTCGCGGCGCCTCCGACGATCTGGCCCGCCGCAATGAAACCCACGCCGGCACGCTGGAGGAAATGGCCGCAACCATGGATCAGGTCACCCACACGATCCGCGAATCGGCCAGCCACGCCACCCATGTTCAAGGTTCGATCGCCCAGACCCATCAGGCCGCCGTGGCCGGGGGCGATGTGGTGGCCCGCGCCACGCAGGCGATGACGGGAATCGAGCGTTCATCCCAGGAAATCAACCAGATCATCAATGTGATCGACGGCATCGCCTTTCAGACCAACCTTCTCGCGCTGAACGCGGGCGTTGAGGCGGCGCGCGCAGGTGACGCGGGCAAGGGCTTTGCGGTCGTGGCCAATGAAGTGCGCGCTCTGGCCCAACGCAGCGCGGGCGCGGCCAAGGATATCAAGGCGCTGATCCACGCCTCGACCGATCAGGTGCTGGGCGGGGTGGCGCTGGTGCGCCAAACAGGGGCCGTGCTGGGCAATATCGTCGAGCAGGTCGGGCTCATCAACGCGCAGGTCAGCGACATGACCAGTTCGACCGAGTTGCAGGCCGCGTATCTGAGCGAAATCAACAAGGCGATCGCCCAAATGGACGGCATCACCCAGCAGAACGCGGCCATGTCCGAGCAGGCCAATGCCGCCGCGCGCAGTCTGGCCCAACAGGCGCAGGCAATGAATGCAATGGTGGGCCGGTTTGAAACGGACGATCCGCACATGCGCGGCTGGAATCAGAACCGGCAACAGGGCTGGAGCCGGGAATGGGATCGCGAGGATGACCGCGGCTGGAGCCGTGACCGGGGCCATGATCGAGGCCGCGAATGGGATCGGGCCGAGCCTGTCCCCTTCACCCGCAGCCGCAGGCGCGAATTCGCGCGCGAACAGGGCCAATTTTCTACCGCTGCGTGAAGATTGCCGCCCAATTTCCCCGCGATTCTACAGATGAGCCCGCAAACATGACGTTGCCAACCAAGGCCTATGATTAACCACAAGGGAAAGCGTGTCTTTCGGGCCTCTCATATTACCCGAAACTGACGCGGAGGGAACAGACAATGCTCGACTGGTTTGCAAAGCAGGCTCCGATCCGGACCAAATTCCATAGTTTGACGGCGCTGGTGGCGCTGATGGGCGCGGCGGGTGTCGCGGCCAATGTGATGCAGGACAATGGATCGCTGTCAGCGGGCGCGGCTCTGGCGGTATCAGCCGCCGCAGCCGTGCTGGCCGTTTTGTCCGTGGCGCTTGCCGGCCGGGTGATCGCCACGCCTTATGTCGCCACGGTCGAACGGATGGAAGGTCTGGCGGCCAATGATCTGACCAGCGCCATCCCCCACACGGAGAATGCCGATTGCGTGGGCCGCATCGCGCGGGCGATGGAAGTGTTCCGCGCCCATGCGCAGGAGCGCGAAGCCCAGCACCAGCAGCAGAAGCAACTGGCCGTTCTGTTCGACCATCTGGGCGAAGCGCTCAAAAAGATGGGGCGCAACCAGCTCGACTGCCAGATCCGCGAACCCTTTCCCGCGCCCTATGACGAGGTGCGCAAGGACTTCAACAATGCGGTGGGCGCTCTGGCCGATGCGATCGCGGCGGTGTCCGCCAGCGCGCGCCATGTGCTGAACGGCGCCAACGAGATCCACTCCGCCTCCAACGACCTGTCGAACCGCAACGAGCAGCAGGCCGCCACACTGGAGGAAACCGCCGCCGCGATGAACCAGGTGACCGAGGGTGTGCGCGAGAGCGCCCGCAGCGCGCATGATGTGCAAAAGTCGATCACCGAGGCGCATGAGGAAGCCACCGAGGGCGGCATCGTCGTCAGCCGCGCGGTGGAGGCCATGGCCGCCATCGAACGCAGCGCACAGGAGATCAACCAGATCATCGGCGTGATCGACGGCATCGCCTTCCAGACCAACCTGCTTGCACTGAACGCGGGCGTCGAGGCGGCGCGCGCGGGCGATGCGGGCAAGGGCTTTGCCGTGGTCGCCAACGAAGTGCGCGCGCTGGCCCAGCGCAGCGCGGATGCCGCCAAGGAAATCAAGGCGCTGATCACCACGTCGAGCGAGCAGGTGGCCGGAGGCGTCACGCTGGTGCGCGAAACCGGCACCTTGCTGGGCAAGATCGTGCACCGCGTGGGCGAGATCACGGGCCTCGTGGGCGAAATTGCCGAAAACGCCAATATTCAGGCCGACGGGCTGGAAATGGTCAACACCGCCGTGGGCGAGATGGACCGCGTGACCCAGCAGAATGCGGCGATGGTCGAACAGGCCACGGCCGCCGCGCGCAGCCTTGCCGATGAAGCGCGCGAATTGAACACTGTCGTCAGCCGGTTCCAGTCGGACGCGCTTGAGGACACATACGGCCAGCAAAACCGGCAACAGGGCCATGAAGCTGCGGTTCCCTTTGTCCGCCAGAGCGCCCGCAGCGCGCCCCGCCTTGCCGCCGCCCCGCCTCCGTCCCGCACGGCGGGCTCCGGTCAGGGCGGCATGGTCCAGGGCAATCTGGCCATCAAGCCGCAGGCCGAAGTCTCCACCGATGACTGGTCGGAATTCTAACCCTTCGGGCCCAGCCCCACACCCAAGACGGGAATTTGCATGATGCGCAAGATTGTCCTGCCCGCCCGATGCGACCGGGCCGCCGCCGAGGCATTGCTGCCCGAATTTCAGGCCGCGCTGGGCGCCGGGCCGCTGTCGATCGACGCCAGCGAAACCAGGCAGATCGGTCAGGCCATGCTGCAACTGTTGCTGAGCGCGCGGCGCACCGGCGATGGCGCGACGATCAATCCTTCCTCCGCCCTGCGCGATGCGGCCCGGCTGACGGGTCTGGAAAATGCGCTGTTTGAAGGGAATATGGTATGAGCCCGGAAGAAATTCAGGGAATTTTCTTCCTCGAATGCGAGGAATCGCTGGTAGCCGCCGAACAGGGGCTGGCCGCATGCAAGGCGGGAACCCAGGACAGCGACACCGTCAACGCGATTTTCCGTGCGGTCCATTCGATCAAGGGCGGCGCGGGCGCATTCGGCTTCGAGGCGCTTCAGGCCTTTACCCATACGTTTGAGACGCTGCTCTCGGATGTGCGCGAGAATCTGGTGCCGATCACGCCCACGCTGATCGATCTGCTGCTGCGCGCGCTCGATGTGCTGTCCGATCATGTGACGGCCGCGCGCGATGGCGGCAGCCCGCCCGAGGACGCCTCGCTGATCCGCGAGATGGAAGGCGCGATGGCGAATGCCCAGGGGCAACATGACGCGCCCGGCGAGCCCGAACCGACCGCCCCCACCCATGCCGTCACCTTTGACGAGGACGACCTGACCAGCGACCTCGACCTTGACGATCTGCTCAACGATCTGGCGGGCGGCAGTCCGGCAGGCGAGGATCCGTCGGCAGATGGCCCGGCCGGGGATGCCCCTGCGCCGGAGACCGGGTGGAAGGTCCACCTGCGCCCCCATGCGGGCGCGATGCGCAATGGCGGCGAACCGCTGCTGCTGCTGCGCGAATTGTCGGCACTGGGCGCGGTGGCGTGCGAATGCGATACGACCTCGATCCCGGCTCTTGATGATTTCGATCCGCATCAGGGCTATCTGGGCTGGACCTATCTGGTCCCTCAGGATGTCTCCGAGGCCAGCGTGCGCGATATCTTCGATTTCGTGGGCGACGATTGCCCGATCGCCATCGGCCCGGACGCCACGATCCCGCCGATCCAGATCGAGCCGTCCAGCACCCTGCCCGCGCCCGCCCCTTCGGCGCCCAAGGCGGTGGCCCCCGCGCCCGCGCCGGTTGCCGCCCCTGTTCAGGCGCCCGTCGCGGCCAACCCGGCTCCTGCCCCCGCCGCCCCCGCACCTGCGCCCGAGGCGGCCGCAGGCAGCGCCCCGCCCGCCGCCCCCGCGCCCGGCCAGTCGATCCGCATCGATCTGGTCAAGCTGGACAAGCTGATCGACACGGTGGGCGAACTGGTGATCGCGCAGGCCATGCTGGCCCAGCGTCTGCAGAACGAGAATGTCCAGTCGGTCGAGGAACTGACCCTGCTGGAAAGCCTGACGCGCGACATTCAGGAAAGCGCGATGTCGATCCGCGCCCAGCCCATCGGCAGCGTGTTCAGCCGCGTGCCCCGCATCCTGCGCGAATTGTCGGCCAGCACGGGCAAGCATGTGAACCTGCAGGTCTTTGGTGAAACCACCGAACTGGACAAAACCGTCATCGAACGACTGGGCGAGCCTTTGACTCACCTGATCCGCAATGCGGTGGACCATGGCATCGAAAGCCCGGAAGACCGTCTGGCCAAGGGCAAGAGCGCCGAGGGCACTCTCACGCTTTCGGCCGAGCATCGCTCGGGCCGCATCCTCATCAAGATCGCCGACGATGGCGCGGGCATCAACCGCGCCCGCGTCTTTGCCAAGGCGGTGGAAAAGGGCATCGTCGCCCCCGATGCGGTGATGTCCAAGGAAGAGATCGAGCAATTGATCTTTGCCGCCGGTTTTTCGACCGCGGCCACCATCACCAATGTTTCGGGCCGCGGCGTGGGCATGGATGTGGTGCGCCAGAACGTCAAGGATCTGGGCGGGCGCATTTCCATCGAATCCGAAGAGGACAAGGGCACGACCTTCATCCTCACCCTGCCGCTGACGCTGGCCATTTCCGATGGCATGATCGTCAAGGTGGGCGACCAGACGCTGGTGGTGCCGCTGACCCATGTGGTGGAAAGCCTGCGCCCCGAACCCAAGGATGTGCAGGGCCTTGGCGCCAGCCGCCAGATGCTCAACGTGCGCGGGCGCTTCATTCCGGTCGTCTCGGTGGCCGAGGCGGTGGGCGCCTATGATGCGGTGGACAATCCTTCGCAGGGCGTGCTGATCGTGGTGGACACCGAAAGCGCAGGGCAGGCAGCCCTGCTGGTCGACAATATCTGGGACCAGCGCCAGTTCGTCATCAAGAGCCTGGACACGCATTACCGCAATGTCGACGGCGTGGCCGGCGCGACCATTCTGGGCGACGGGCGCGTGGCGCTGATCCTCAATGTCGACACGCTGGTCCAGGGCGCGGTTTCCGCCGGGTTCGGGCTTGAAGCGGCATGAGCACCGCGCCCGACCTTGCCAGCACCTTTGCCGATGCCATGCCCGGCATCAGCCCCGGCGTCTATGACGAGCGGGACTTCCGGGCCGTGGCGGCGATCGTGTACCGCGAGGCGGGGATCATGCTGCCCTCGGGCAAGGCGATGCTGGTCTATTCGCGCCTTGCGCCCTTGGTGCGCGCCAGCGGGCTTGGCACCTTTGCCGCCTATATCCGCCATGTCGAGGTCGATGCCGGGGAATTGCGCAAGACGATCAATGCGCTGACCACCAACCACACGTTCTTTTACCGCGAGGCGCATCATTTCGAGCATTTCGCCCGCGTGGCGCGCCCGCAATTGCTGGCCGATCTGAACCATGGCGAGGCGGTGCGCATGTGGTCGGCGGGATGTTCGAGCGGCGAGGAGGTGTTTTCGCTGACCATGACCATGCTGGGCCATGATCGCCACGAGGGCGCGCAGATCGCTCGCCGCGACATCCGCATTCTGGCCAGCGACATTGCCGACCACGCGCTGAAAAAGGCCAGCGAAGGGCGCTATGGCGTCAGCGATGGCGACGCCCTGCCCGCCGATCTGCGCCAGAACTGGACCGGCACGCAGGGCAAGGAGATGGTGATCGGGCCGGAGGCGCGTTCGCTGGTACAGTTCAAACGGCTGAATTTGCAGGGCGAATGGCCGATGCGCCGCCCGTTTCAGGTGATCTTCTGCCGCAATGTGATGATCTATTTCGACCAGCCGACCAAGGACCGGCTGGTCGCCCGCCTGGCCGAAGCGCTCAGCCCCGGCGGGTTCCTCTATATCGGCCATTCCGAGCGCGTGTCGGGCCCTGCCGAGGCCCTGCTCGAACCGGTCGGTCCCACGATTTACCACAGGAGAGGTCGGTGACGATCCGCGTCTTGATCATTGATGATTCGGCCACGATGCGCGCGGTGCTGGCCGCGCGCCTGTCGGGCAATCCGGATATTCAGGTGGTGGGCCTTGCCAACAATGCCTCCGAGGGGCGCCAGCTTATCAAGGAACTGGAGCCCGATGTCGTGACGCTGGACATCGAGATGCCGGGCATGAACGGCCTCGATTTCCTTGACAAGATCATGACGCTGCGGCCCATGCCGGTCATCATCGTCTCGGGCCTGACGGCGGCGGGCAGCGATGCCACGGCGCGCGCGCTCGCGCTGGGGGCGGTCGATTGCTATTGCAAGACCGACTATTCGGGCGCCGCGATGCAGGACGGCGGCAAGCTGGCCGGGATGGTGCGGCAAGCCGCGCAAGTGACCGTGCGCCGCCGCGCCACCGAAGTGCATCACATGGCCGATCCGGTCCGCGCGATCAGCGCCGGCCATGGTCGCACCAACACGCGGGTCATCGCCATCGGCTCCTCCACCGGCGGGGTCGAGGCGCTGCAGGTGCTGCTGCGCAATTTCCCCGAGGATTGCCCGCCCACGCTGATCGTTCAGCATGTCGATGCGCGCTTTGCCCCCGCCATTGCCCGCACGCTCAATCAGGCCTCGCCCGCCACGGTCCAACTGGCCGAACCGGACATGCCGCTCAAACGCGGCCATATCTATCTGGCGCCGGGCGATGATCGCCATCTGATGGTGGCGGGCGCCAACAGCCTTCATGCCAAACTGCGTCCGGGCGAACTGATTTCGGGCCATCGCCCCAGCGTGGACGCGCTTTTTGCCTCCGTGGCGCAGCGGATCGGGGCCGATGCCATCGGCATCCTGCTGACCGGTATGGGGGCTGACGGGGCCAAGGGCCTGCTGGCGATGAGCCAGGCAGGCGCGCTGACCATCGCGCAGGACGAGGCCAGTTGCACCGTCTTTGGGATGCCGCGCGTCGCCATTTCTCTGGGCGCGGCACAGGTTGTCGCCCCGCTGGGCCGGATTGCCCAACATGCCTTTTCGTAAATCGGGGGAAACCGAATATGCCTTTTGAATCCTCCCCCGCCTCACCCGTCACGCGGATCAACATCCTTCAGGGGCAGGCGCGTGTCTCGGCGGGCCCGCGCGTGGAATTTTCCACCGTGCTGGGCAGTTGCGTGGCCACATGCCTGTTCGATCCCGACATCGAGGTGGGCGGAATGAACCACTTCCTGCTGGCCGAACCGCCGCCCAACACCCACAGCGGCGATTTCGACGAGCATTACGGCGTCTATCTGATGGAGCTGCTGATCAACGAGATGCTGGCCCATGGTGCGGCCAAATCGCGGATGCGCGCCCATCTTTACGGCGGCGCCAATCTGAACAGCGGCTTTGCCCGGATCGGCACCAAGAACGCCGAATTCGCCCGCACCTTTCTGGCCAGCGAGCGCATCACCGTGGTGCGCGAAGATCTGGGCGGGATGAATGCACGCCGCGTCGATTTCCGCCCGGCGCGCGGCCAGGTGCGCTGTCGGACGGTGGAAAACACGCTGGCCCCCGAACCCAAACCCATCATGCGCCCCGCCGTGTCGCGCGGCGATGTCGAACTGTTTTAACGAAAGCGAGCCTGCCCCATGGATAAGACTACCCGCATTCTGACCGTTGACGACAGCGCAAGCATGCGCGCCCTGCTGAACCATGCGCTGACCAGCCAGGGCTTTGACGTTGCGCAGGCCGAGGACGGCGAAGTCGCCCTCGAATGGCTGGCGCTCAACGAGGTTGACGTGGTGATCACCGACATCAACATGCCGCGTCTGGACGGCTTTGGCCTGATCGAAAAGCTGCGTCAGGGCAACCGCCACCGCGACCGTCCGATTCTGGTGCTGACCACCGAATCGAGCGAGGAAAAGAAGGCCCGCGCCCGCGCCGCCGGCGCCACCGGCTGGATCGTCAAGCCGTTTGACCCGGAAAAGCTGGTCGCCGCCGTGCGCCGCGTTTCTCACTGATATTGGCAAAGGAGCGACCCATGCACCGTGAACTCATCACTTTCGAAGTCGGCGGGCAGGTTTTCGGCATCGACATCATGGCCATCCGCGAAATCCGCGCGTGGAGCCCGGCCACCCGTCTGCCCCGTGTGCCGCATTATGTGGCGGGCGTAGTCAATCTGCGCGGGTCTGTGCTGCCGGTGATCGATCTGGCCGCGCGGCTGGGCTGGGAACCGACCGAGCCGACGCCGCGCCATGCGATCATCGTCACGCAACTGGGCGCGCAGGTGTGCGGGCTGATCGTCGATTCGGTCAGCGACATCGTGACGCTCAACAATGACGCGCTGCAGCCTCCGCCCACCACCGCCAATGACAGCATCATCTCCTTCCTCGAAGGGCTGGCCGCGATTGAGGATCGCATGGTGATGGTGCTCAATCTGGCGGCGCTGGCCGATGGCGACGAGTTTGGCGAGGCCGCATGACCGAGGACAACGCCATGCCCGATCCCGCCCGCATCGCCGCCCATCTGACCACTGTGGCCGATGTCCTGGGCGAACTGGCCGCCGAGATCGAGGAGCTGGGCACCACGCTCTGCCTCGATCCGGCGATCATCGCCCATCATGTGGGCACGCTGCAATCGATCGATCTGATAGCGCAGAAACAGCGCTGGCTGGCCACGCTGCTTCATGCCGATTGCCCGCTGTCGGCGGTCGATACGATCGGGGTCGAGGCGCTCAAGGCGCGCTTTGCCGCGCCCCGCGCGCATTGATGAGACGCCGCGCCCCGCGCGCATTGATGAGACGCCGCGCCCCGCGCGCATGGAGCATCAGTTGAGCAGCGTCCCGGCGGGCCGCTGCCAAAGGTTGTCGGCATAGGCATCGCTGCCCTGCGACCGGGCATCACGCTCGCGCGCGGCGACGGCAACTGCCCCGTTGCTCTGGGTTACATGAGCCAGCGCGGCCAGCAGCGCCGAGGTCAGCGCCATGGCCAGACTGCCGCCTTCCGAGGTCACCTCCTCCTCCATGCCGGGCAGAAAGACCGAGGCGAGCCAGGCCCCTTCGATCGAGCGCGACATCAGGTAGCTGGCCTCTTCGGGCAGCAGCGCCAGCGCCACGCTGTCGAGCGCGCCCTGTTCGATCAGGCATTCGATGCGCGCCATGGGCGGCAAATGCGCAAGAGCCATGGCCAGATCGAATCCACCGGCCGCGCCGGGGGTCTCGGGCGCCTGCATCATCAGCGCATGGGCCACTCGCAGGCAATCCCCTTCGTCATCCGAGTCGGTCAGCACACAGTCGCGGCACAATTCGGCCAGTCGCAGGCGCCATTCGCCGATAGTCATCGTCAGGGCCTTGGTGGAGGTGTGGGTGCGTTGGGTCATGTCCATCTCTTCCGCCGCACCGTGGAAGGAATCAACGATAACGGATGTAGTAAACGGGCGCGAACTGTTCCGCTTTGAGACTTAACAGGTAGTTATCCGTATACCGCCCCTGCATCGCGTCACAAACTGGGACGGAATTAGCTCGATTTCGCACCTTTCTGGGCCATCGGCCGTGCAGCGACGGCGCCATCGCGAATCACGATTCCATCACTATTTCGCAAGTGCAGCAATGCATTCTGCCGCAACTTTGCGGCGCAGCATGCAATTCCTGTTGATGAAGGGGGGGATTTGTATTAATTGCCAAGACAAGCCCAAAAAGGGTGGCCAACAGAGGATTTACCCAGACCTTCGCCTTTGGCACGGGTTTTCGAAAATCACTGCCGGTCAGGAACAGTTAACTGTTCGCAGGAGAAGATGCCATGCGTTTCATGCTCGCCGCACTGTCGGCGGCCGGGGATTTTGACGCCTCGGTTACAGCAAGATACCCGGATCGCATCACCAATGCGAAGGCGGGGCGGCAGGCGGGGATTAACCCGGCTGCGGTGGTTTTTGGTCCGCCTGGTCAGGATGCGGTCAGAAATCCGCTTTAAGGAACAGTGCATGAGCGACCGGGAGGAGGCCCCGGCAAAACGGAAACAACAATCATATTGCCCACGCCCACTGCGTCTGGGGTCGTCAGGATCCAGCCGTTGACGGTTTGCCCCCTGCCAGATCGGCGGCTGAAGGCAGTGGGATCACCGGAAGAGCAGACGCGAGGCGAATGCGTCTTCCGTTCCCGGCATACCGGCATGCCGGATGTGCGAAAAAGGAAAGTTGGCCGTCCCCGCCGGTGGGACCCACAGCTTTCCGAACGCAGCCCCTCGGGGCTGCACCCCCCTTCACTTGCGTTCTTACGCAAGTGAACAAGCCGGCAGCGACGCATCGACCCCATCGCTGCCGGCTTGCTTTCTTTGCCCGCCAAACACCCAAAAGGCCGCCAAGGGGATTGCCCCAAGGCGGCCCTTTTGCATGGCCCTTATGGCCCGCTCAGGCGATCAGAACTTCACGCCCAGCTTGGCATAATAATAGCCGCCGTTGATCCCGACCGAGGAGAAGGAGGGATACTGGCTGACATAGGCGGTGGAGGCGACGTTGAACTGCTCCTGACGGCGCGCCGCGTCGATCTTGTCGGGATAGATGCCGAACAGGTTGTTGGCACCGATCGAGAACTTGACGTCGCGGGTAAAGGCAAAGGTGCCTTCCAGATCGGTCACGAACATCGTACCGACATGCTGGTAGTAGTCCTCAGCCTTCTGCGCCGACTGGGCCAGCAGCTTGGCCGGGCCATAGACCGATTCGCGCAGGTTGACGCTGAACTTGCCGCTTTCCCAATAGGTGTTGAAGGTCGCGCGCCACTTGGGCGTGGTGTCGGTCAGAGCAGACTTGGAATATTTGTCGAAAATGCCCTGAAGCGGGTTGATGTTCGAAGGCGCCGCATTGGTCGCCTTGATCGAGGTTTCGTTGTAATTGGCCGACAGCGAGAAATCGACACGCCCGCCCAGCGCGCGGGTGTTATACGTCGCAAGGAAGTCCACGCCGCGCGTCAGCGTGCTCAGACCGTTGACGAAAGAGTTGATGGTGAGCGAACCGGACTGGCCACCATTGATCGTGTCGATGATCGAGGTGATCGGCACGCCATTGTTATACAGCGCGGTCAACACCGAGGGCGAAACGATCACATTGCTGGGGCAATTGGCCGCCGTCAGGGCCGCAGACAGGTTGGTCGTGGGCGTATAACCGCCGGGCAGATATCTGCAGTTGTTCGAATAGCCCAGGAAGCCCGAGGACTGCACGATACGGTCGCGCAGATAGATCGAATAGGCATCGACCGTGATCGTCAGCTTGGGCAGCGGGTTGAGCACCAGACCAAGGCTGAGGTTGGTCGACTTTTCCGGCTTCAGGCCCGAAATGCCCAGCGCCTTGGCGCCCGCCGAATTGGGCGCGAAAATGCCCGAGAGCGAGGCCGGACCCACGTTGATGCCCGAATAGAAACCTTCGGCCAGCGTGGGGGCGCGGAAACCGGTCGAAACCGTGCCTCGCACCGCAATCGCCGGGCTGAAGTCGTAACGGCTGGTCAGTTTGAAGACGGTGGTGTCGCCAAAGTCGGAATAATGTTCATGACGCACTGCCCCGTCGACCAGCCACTTTTCCAGCGGCTTCAATGAAATGTCGAAATATTGCGAGAGGTTGGTGCGGCTGTTGTTGCTGGCATTGGCGGGCGAATAGCCGAAGAAGGACTGGATGCCCCCGCCCAGCTTGCCGGTGCCGACATAATAGGAGGCCACTTCGCCCGCGCCCAGCGCATAGGTGTCGCGGCGCCATTCGCCGCCCGCGGCCAGGTGGACCGGTTCGGACAGGCCGACTTCCAGCTCATGGGTGGCATCAAGGTTGACGGTCAATTGCGAGGCGGTGAACGAACCGTCGAACACATCGCGCGGAGTGTAACCGGCGCGGGTGGTCGTCGAAGAGTCATAGTAGAGCGCGGCATTGGCCGAGTTCACCACGTAGACCTTGTTGATGTCCTTGCCATAGGTGGCCGACAGGTCGATCGTGGATTTGCCGAAAGTGCCCTTGACCCCGCCGGTCCAGGCAAAGTCGGTTTCCTTCAGCGCTTCAAGCGGCGAGAAACCCAGCGGGAAAGGAATGTCGCCCGAGGCGACCGAACCGGCGGGCGGCGCCACCACCGCGCTTTGCCCATAGACCACGTTGGGCAGGCGGTAGTTCTGATAGGTGCTGCCCGTGCGGGTCGAATAGGAACCGAAAGAGTAGATCTCGATATCCTGAATGCCGGTATAGCCCATGTTATAGAACATGTTGGTGAGCGCCATGCGGCCATCGCCAAAGATGCGGTTCACATAGGGATAATTGGCCGCGCCCGTCAGGCCCGGAAAGCGCGAGAGCAGCGTGGCGCCCTGCGTCGTGCCCGAAACCACGCGCGGATCGACATCGCCGCGGAAGCTGTAATCCTTGACCTTATGCTGCACGGTCAGGTTCAGGTACATGTTCTCGACCGGCGCCATGCCGATATTGCCCGCCAGTTCATAGTTGAACCCGTCCCCGGCATAATACTGGCCCACCGAGCCGCTGATATAGCCGCCCTTGTCCTTCTTTTTCAGGATCAGGTTGACCACGCCCGCCACCGCGTCCGTGCCGTACTGGGCCGCCGCGCCATCCTGCAGCACTTCGACATGCTCGACCGCCTCCATGGGAATGAGGCCCATGTCGGGAGCGGCCGCGCCCGTCCACATCGCATTGGTCACCACCACGTTGGCAGTGCCGTGGCGGCGCTTGCCGTTGATCATCACCAGCGTGTGGTTGGGGTTCAGACCGCGCAACTTCACCGAGGGGTGGAACGCGGTCATGTCATTGCCGAAGGTCTGGATCTGGATGCTGGGCACCGAGAGCGAAAGCGCCTGGTTGATGTCAGAGCGGCCCGCGCGCGCCATCAGATCGGAGCTGAGCACCTGGACCGGGGCCGGGCTGTCGCCGGCCTTCAGGCCCGTGGTGCGCGTGCCGGTCACGATGATCGCAGTGCCCTCTTCGGGCGCGGCGGCGGCGGCAGGTTCGGCGGCATAGGCCGAGGTCGCACCCAGAACGGTGCTGGAAAGGAGCGTGGCGAGCGCAGCCTTCTTGATGGCCCGTATGTTAATGGCCTGCATGAAAGTCCCCCTGAACAGGCCGCGCATGCTGCGATGCAACAAAAGTCCCTCACCAAAAGCGCTTTCGCTTTTGATCTGGTACGCGGCGAAAATTTTAAAGCATTCGTGACGAGGGCAGACGACGCAGTTTCCCTCTACGTCGTCGCCCTTCGCAAATGCACAATTTTCCGTCCTAAATGCCCATACGCCGATTTGCGTACCGGCCTGTCAGGTGGCGAAACTGGACTGTTCAACGCGCAAAATCGCGACAATATGGCCACAGTTCTTCTGCCCGAAATGGCGCGTGTTACGTAAAGTGAGGAAGTCTATTATGCTGCGTAAAATGCTGAAAACCGCCGGCTGTGCCGCTCTGCTGCCGATCCTGATGGCGGCCGCTCCGGCCCAGGCGCAGGTGACTCGCATCAAGACCAACCCGTCCGCCTTCATTCTCGACGGCGTGCGCGTGGCGCCCGGCAATGAAATCTACTTCCTCTCGGGCCAGCTCGCCTCGCCCATCGACCCGGCCAAGGCCACCACGATGGAAGATTTCGGCGACACCAAGACCCAGACCGTCAGCGTGCTGAACAAGATCAAGAAGCAGCTCGAATCGCAGGGCTATTCGATCAAGGACGTGGTCAAGATGACGCTGTTCATCGCGGCCGATCCCAAGCTGGGCAAGATCGACTTTGCCGGGGCCAATGCCGGGTTCAAGGAATTCTTCGGCAGCGCGGAAAACCCCGACACCGTGGCCCGCTCGGCGTTTCAGGTGGCCAATCTGGTGGCCCCGCAATTCCTGATCGAGATCGAGGCGATTGCCGCCAAGAAGCCGGCCCCCGCCGCCAAGGCCAAGAAGTAAACCCGGCATAATTGGGAGAGTTAGCACCGGTTTCGGCGCGATGGTCGAACCGGTGCCTGTCGCCGCGTCATTCTTCGCCATTCAGGTGGCGCGGCGACAGTTTTTGTTGGGTGCGCTCAGGCCATCCGGCCTTCGCTTGCGGCGAGTCTCTGTTGGTTGGCAATCGGCTCCGCGATTTGCCCGGCACCGGCCCTCTCCCCCGGCCCTGCCACCCAATAGCTTACCCTGATAGGGTAACAGGACCGGGGGAGAGGACCGGCGCCGGGATCTTACTGCTCGATAATCCTGATCGCGATGGCGGCAGCAGCCGAACGCTTCTCGACGCCCAGCTTCACATAAATCCGCTCCAGATGCTTCTGAACGGTGCGCGGGCTGATATCCAGCACGTCGGAAATATCATTGCTGGCCTTGCCATAGCCCACCCACAGCAGCACCTCGGCCTCGCGCTGGGTCAGGTCCAGACTGTCGCGCAATTTGGCGACGTTCTGTTCGTGGCTGATTTCATTGAGGCGGATCAGCACCTCATTCTCGCGGTAATGGGCGATGACCAGCAATTCGAGCGAACTCTCGCCAAATTCACCCTTCACCGCCGACCCCGGCTTGCCCCCGCGCTGCAAAAGGCGCTCGACCAGCACCGACACCGCAGGCGGCAACCCGCCTTCGCGGCTCCACTCGGGCACCAGCCGCGCGATCGCCTGTTCGGCGCGCGGAGTGCACCACAGCATCCGCCCCTGCGCATCGGTGGCCATCATCAGGCGGCCGGTGGCATCAAGGCTGGCCACGCTGGCATGCATCGCGCGGCTTTGCGCCATATGCACCCGCACCCGCGCGATCAGTTCCATCAGATTGACCGGCTTGCGCACATAATCGGTGCCGCCCACCTCGAAGGCCTCGACCACATGCTCGCTCTCGGTCAGGCCGGTCATGAAGATCACCGGCACATTGGCCAGTTCGGGCCGCGCCTTGATCCGCGCGGTGGTTTCAAACCCGTCGATGCCGGGCATCACCGCATCCATCAGGATCAGATCGGGAAGGATATGGCCCAACAGATCAAGCGCAGCCTGCCCCGAGGTTGCCACCAGAACGCTCAATTCCGCGCCTTCCAACGCGGCGGTGAGCATGCGCAGCGAATCCGGTTCGTCATCGACGACCAGCACGGTCTGCGTATGAACAGGCAGCGACATGCAGTTAGCACTCCTCAAGTATGCGCGTCATGCCGCTCAGATCAAAACGATCGAGGCATGTAAACAGTTTTCCGGCCAATTCGGCAGTTTCGGGCTGGGCCGCCAATTGGCGGATCTCCTGCTCAAGGCCACGCACATAACCTATTCTGAGCAATTCGCGAAGCCTTGCCGTGCGGTCTGCAATCTCGGTTGTGCCGGAATCTGACACCGGCGCTTCATCGCTTGCCGCAAACAGGGGCAGAGTCGCGCGGGGCGGTTCGGATTCGACCCCCCATGCCAGATCCAGCAATCCGCCGATCGTCTCGATCAGCTGATTGAAGGCGACAGGCTTAACCAGGAATTGATCATGCACGGGCTTGCGCGTTTCGGGCCGGTGGAATTCGCCCGCATTGGCCGAAAGCATGAGGATGCGGATATCCTCGCCAAAGCGTTCGCGGACATGCTGGGCCGTGGTCCACCCATCAATGCCCGGCAGCGAGATGTCCAGAATGGCCAGATCGAAGGCGGGCGCGCTCTCGCTCTCCACCAGCGCCACGGCGGTTTCGCCATTGGGCACCGCCTGCACCACAAAGCCCAGCGAGGTGAGCAATTCGGTCAGGAACTTGCGCTGTTCGGCATCATCATCACAGATCAGCACATGGCGCCGACGCCCCAGATAGCCGCTGACCTCGCGCTTTTTCGCCGGTTGGCTGGTGGTCTGCGCCACCTCGCCCAGCATGATGGTCAGGCGGAAACAGGTGCCCTCATCCGATGTCCCGGCCAATTCGAGCTGGCCGCCCAGAATGCCCATGATCGCCCGCGCAATCGCCAACCCCAGCCCGACGCCGGGGCGCGAATGCAGCGCATCATTGCCGCCCCGGTCAAAGGGTTCGAAGATGGCGCGCTGATCTTCCTCGCGGATGCCGGGCCCGGTGTCGCGCACCTCAAAGGTGGCGACCTGCCCCGAATAGCGTAGGAACAGCGTGACCGAACCCTGATCGGTATATTTGACGGCATTGAGCAAGAGGTTGAGCAGAACCTGTTTCAGCCGGCTCTGATCCATCCGCACCACAGCGGGCAGGCGCCCCTTGGTCTCGTAATGGAAATCCAGCCCCTTGGCGCTGGCCGCCGGGCGCACCATGCGGATCAATTGCTCGATGAACTGGTCCAGCCGCACCGGCTCGGGCTTGACCCGGATCACGCCCACCTCAACCTGCGAAATGTCGAGCAGCGCTTCGACAAGGCTGGTGATATGTTCCGAACAACGGCGAATGACGGTGGCCGCCTCCTGCGCGCCCGCGCCATCGTTGCGCTCGACCAATTGGGCATAGCCATAGATCGCGTTCAGGGGCGAGCGTATCTCGTGGCTGACATTGGCCAGATAGCGGCTCTTGGCCTCGTTGGCGGTTTCGGCGGCCTGACGCGCCTTGACATGCTCGTCGATAGTCGATGCCGCATGACGCCAGCGCGCATGGCATTCCTGCCACCGGCGAAACGTGTAAAGCCCCAGCCCTGCCAGCGCGGGCATCGCCGCCAGCGTGACGCTGTGCGCCAGATCGAGCGGATTTTGCAAAAGGTCGAGGCCCGTCACCGCCTCCACGACCAGAGCGCCCATCAATCCCGCGCCCAGCAGGCGCCTTGCCCCCGTTTCGGCATTGTCGAGATGATCCAAAGCGTCTGTCTTGAGGTCGGCCGAGGTCGATGCTTTGGGATAATGGGGCATGATCAAGCGACACCCCCCATTTTCGGATCCATGCGCAGGGCGCAACGACGGGTCCCTGAAATCAGGGTGCCGCCCAAGGGCAGCAAGGCCGCCACGGCCCGCCCGCACTCCATTCGACCCATTTACAACCCTGCCTTGCGCTTATCTTTCTATGTAACCTTATGTTGCATTTTGGAAACTGACTGGCAAGCTCTCATGAGCTTAACGCTACACTGCCGCAGCGGTCAGAAGCGCGCTCTTATCCCCCGTCCGACCATCGCGAAACATCAGCAGAGCCAGCGTCGCCACCAGCCCGAAACCGCCCGCCACGATGAAGGCGGGGGAATAGCTGCCCCATTCCTGACGCACGAGGCCGCCGCCAAAAGCCGCCACCGCCGCGCCCACCTGATGGCCCACCGCCACCCAGCCGAACACCACCGGCGCCTCGCCCTCGCCAAAGCTGCGATTGGCGATGGCGAGCGTTGGCGGCACCGTGGCGATCCAGTCCAGCCCGTAAAAGATGGCGAAGGCCCCCAGCGAAACCGGCCCAAAATCCATGAAAGGCAAGGCAATCAGCGACAACCCGCGCAAACCGTAATAGACAGCCAGCAGATAGCGCGGATTATGCCGGTCGGTCAGCCAGCCCGAAGCCGTTGTGCCCACCAGATCGAACAGGCCCATCAGCGAGAGCAGGCCCGCCGCCGCCACAGGCGCAATCCCATGATCGCCGCAAAACGCGATCAGATGCGTCCCCACCAGCCCATTGGTGGTCAGCCCGCAGACAAAGAACGTGCCGAACAGCAGCCAGAACGTGCCATTGCCGCGCACCTTCCACAGGATCTGGAGCGCAAAGAGCGGGCTGCCGCTCTGCTTGCGAGCGGGGTTCGCGCCCGGCTCCTCGCCAAAGCGGCCGACGCCTGCACTGGCCGGACTTTCAGGCACCAGCCAAGCCACCAGCGGCACCAGCGCCAGACAGGCAATACCCACCGTGCGCACCACGCCCACCCACGCCCCGCCCTGAGTCAGCCAGGCGAGGAAAGGCAGGAAGATCAGCGATCCGGTGGCCGTGCTGGCCGCGAAAATGCCCATCACCAACCCCTGATTGCGGGCAAACCAGCGGTTGACCATGGTCGCGCCCAGCACGCTGGCCACCATGCCCGTGCCAAGGCCGGAAACCACGCCCCATGTCGCGGTGAATTGCCAGGCTTGCGTCATATACTGGCTGATCAGCGCCGAGGCGCCCATCAGCGCAAGACCCGTCATCATCACTCGCCGCACGCCCACGCTCATCATCAGCGCGGCGGCAAAGGGGCCGATCAGCCCATAAAGAAAGATCCCCAGCGCGGCGGTGGCCGAAATGCTGGCCCGATCCCAGCCGAAATGAAGTTGCAGGGGCACGATCATCACGCTGGGCGCGGAACGCACGCCTGCGGAAACGAGCAGGGTCAGAAAGGTGATCGCCGCCACCAGAAAGGCGGGGTGGAAACGGCGGCTCATGCCCGCGCCTCCCGGCCTGCGGTCTGGCCAAGCGCAATGATTGCCCCGCTCATCTCCATCAGCCGCGCCCAGCCGTCCTCGCCCAAACGGCCATGGATCCGGGCCTGCAAATCCTCCCAGTCCGGCTCGGCGGCGCGCAGCATGGCCCGGCCCGCATCGGTGATCTGCGCCAGCCGCGCCTTGCCCGGACCATCGGTGATGCTCACCCATCCCGCCTCCTCGATCGCGCGGATGGTGCGATAGAGCGAGGTGCGGTCCATCACCAAAAGCGTGGCCAGTTGATTGAGGACGATGGCCCCCGCCCGCTCGATATTGCGCATCAGCGCGAATTGCGTGGTGGTGATGCCATGGGGCGCCAGCGCCGCGTCATAAAGCCGGTCGAGCGTACGGGTCGCCTTGCGCAGGCTGGTGCAGGCGCAGGGGGCGCTGGCGAGGGAATCATGATGCATCTACATCATATCGCCCGCCCATGTGTTCTTGTCAATCGCGCCTTATTTAACCGTCCCCTATTTAACTGTCGTTGCCGCCAGAGGATCAATGCGGATCGCGGCAAGCGCGGCATGGTCCTCGGGCAAGGGCTTTGCCCCCGCCGGATGGCCATTGATCTTCAAAAGATAAGCCACCAGCCGCCCATTATCCTTGGGTTCCAGCGTACCGGGCGCGAATTGCGGCATGGCGCGCGCCAGATAATCGGACAGAGCCGCCACGGATTCCCGCCCCCAATTGGCCATGAACTTGCCCTTCAGCGCGGGCACTTCCCAGGTCCCCTCGGCCTGTTTGCCGTGACACATGGCGCAGCGCTCGGCAAAGACCGCGGCGCCCTCGGTGGCCTGCGCCTCGGTGTAAACGCCATTGGCCGTGCCCGCATTCACCGGCACCGCCGCCAGAGTCAAAGCCCCGGCCAACACCCATTTCAGCCCGCCCATCACGCAATCCCCTTCATGCCCGCCATGATCGGCTCGACAATCTTCATCACCTCAAGGATCGGCGCCGGATCGGGCAATTCCATACTGTCGCCCACGCCGAACATTTCGCCCAGATCAATGGGGTTGTTCATCACCACGATGCCGTCATTCTTGGCCATCAGCGAGGCGTTTTTATAGCGCAGCGAATAGGAAGCGTCGTGCTGGGGCACCAGCCATCCGGTCTGGCCGCGCACGGGGAAGACGGTCTTGTCGCGCCACAGATCGCGCGCAGCATAGCCGGTGGCGTTGATGACCACCTTTTCCTTGAGCTGACCATATTGCGAGGGATCGTTGAAATCGCGCATCACCATCAAACCGCCACGCTGATAAAACTCGGTCAGCAGATGATGGGCATAGGAGGGGAAGTTGAAATGCATTTCCGATGACCGGCGGGTATAGGCCACCGGAAACGGATTTTCCGCCGCCTCCAGCATCACCGGATCGGGCACCAGATCCTTGATCCGGTCCATATAATGCGCCCATTCCGATTCCTGCAAAGGCAGCCCGCCCGGTTCCCACGCGCCCTTGATCGCGGGGTCGGCATCGTGGTGCTTTTTGACCGGCGGCGCGTCGGAGAGCGCGAAGGCATCCTGAAACACCACCGGATCGCCCGGCAGGCCCAGCATCGAGCGGAAGCCCTTCCATGACAGGCGCGTCATCTGCTCCCACAGATCGCCAAAGCCCGCCCCGGCAGGCGCCGACAGAGCCACGCGCGAATCCGGCGTAAACGAGCCATGCGCACGGAAGGATCGCGTCCGCTGGATCACATCGCGTGTATAGATCGTGACCTTCAGCCCCGCCCTTTGCGCCACCACGGCGGTCGTCAGGCCAATGATGCCGCAGCCCACCACCGCGATTTCCGAGGGCAGGACGGACAGAGCCTTGCCCACCGCCACCTCGGCGCTGCCCCAGGACAGCGACCAGCCCGAGCCGCCATGGCCGTAATTGTGCACGACCAGCGTATCGCCGATCATCTGCGTGCCAAGGTTTGGCCCCGCCGCGCGGACCGGGCGGATACAACATTTCATGTCGATCAGTTGATCGGGCGTCACGCGCATCGGCGTGAGGTAAGGCCGCCGGGGCGCAGGACCGGCCGACGCCACCTTGCCCGCGCCGGTGCAGGCCGACAAAGCCCCCACCGCGCCCAGCGCCGCGCCCCCGCGCAGCATTTGCCGCCGCGCGTAATGAGCATTTCGGCCCGCTTGCGGATACCAGTTCTGGCTGCTCATCATGATCTCCCCTTGGCGGCGCGAAGCTGCAAGGAGGGCACTCTAATGGGAATGGCGCGAATTGCGTATAGTTTGTTTTATTCCATACTCTTGCCGGTGACAAAGGCGCGCACCAGCGGATGATCGGCATCATCGAGTTCATCGGCGCGCCCGCGCCACACGATCCGCCCATTGTCCAGCATCGCCAGTTCATCGGCAATCGTGCGGGCCGAGGCCATGTCATGCGTGATCGAAACAGCGGTGCAGCCCAGCGAGGTCACACGGTCGCGGATCAGTTCATTGATCGCGCCCGCCGTGATCGGATCAAGGCCGGTGGTGGGTTCATCAAAGAACAGCAGGCTGGGCGTGCCGACGATGGCGCGGGCCAGACCCGCGCGCTTCTGCATCCCGCCCGAGAGTTCGGACGGATAGCGGTCGGCCACATCGGGCGCGAGCTTGACCAAGGCCAAAGCCTCGACCGCGCGCTCGCGCGCCTCGCGCCGCCCGATGCCATCGGCGTTGATCAGGCGGAAGGCGACATTTTCCCAGACCGGCAGACTGTCGAACAGCGCCCCGCCCTGAAACAGCATGCCGATGCCGCGAAAACTGGCGCGGCGCTCGGCCTCGCTCTGCCGCGTCACATCCACGCCGTCGAGCAGCACCTGCCCCGCATCGGGCTTCATCAGCCCCAGCGCCAGCTTGAGCGTCACCGACTTGCCCTGGCCCGAACGGCCCAGCAAGGCCAGCGAGCGCCCCGGCGCCACCGCCAGATCCAGCCCGTCCAGCACCACCTGCGCGCCGAAACGCTTGGTGATACCCATCCATGCGATTTTAGCGTTGGTTGTCATGGGGGTCTGGGTCATTTCAGGGCAAACACCGAGGTCAGCAGATAGTCCGAAGCCAGGATCAGCACGGCGGCCGACACCATGGCCGAGGTGGTGGCCCGGCCCACGCCGCGCGCGCCGCCCTTGGCATTGTCGCCATGGAAACAGCCCATCAGGCCGATGATGAAACCGAACACCGCCGATTTGATCAGCCCCGATTCCACGTCCCACGCGGTCAAAAAGTCCATCGTGTTGGTGATATAGATGCTGGGCGAGAGGTCGATCAGGTAATTCGACACCTGCATACCGCCCGCCACACCGATGATGTCGGTGATCAGCGTAAGCAGCGGCAGGCTGAGCGTGGCCGCGATCAGGCGCGGCGCGATCAGATAGCGGCGCGGATCGGTGGAGAGCGTGACCATCGCATCGACCTGCTCGGTCGCGCGCATCGCCCCGATTTCCGAGGCCATGGCCGACGCCACCCGCCCGGCCAGCATCAGCGCGGCCAGCACCGGCCCCAGTTCGCGCGTGATGCCCAGCGCGACGATCTGGGGCAGCACGGTTTCGGCGTTGAACCGATCCCCGCCCGAATAGATGTTGAGCGCCAGCGCCGCACCCGTGAACCACGCCGTCAGCCCCACAACCGGCAGCGAGAGGAAACCGACACTGGCGAATTGGGCGAGGATCTGGCGCGGATACCATGGCGGAGAAAGGGCGGCGCTGATGCCGCGCGCGGCAAACAGCCCCACCCGGCCGATCGCGGCAATCCCCTCCAATGTGGCGCGCCCAAGAGCCGCCACCGGGTTTGTGGAGAACAGCCCCATGGCTTACATCTCGGGCAGGTCGGAGGAGGCCTTGGGGGCAGCAGGGGCGGGCGCCTTGGCGACGCCATCGGCCGAGGAAGCAGCCGAGGAGCCGCTCTGCGGGCGGATGAATTGCCCGATCAGGCCGAACAGATCGACCGCGCCCTGCGTGTTGTTGATCTCGCCGCCCGGCTTCAGGTCATCCTCGGCCCCGCCCGGCGTCAGCGCGATATGCGCGCCGCCCAGCAGGCCGTCGCTGGTGATCTTGGCCGTCGAATCCGAAGGCAGCTTCACATCCTTGGTCAACGAAAGGTGCATCACCGCCAGATAGGTCTTGGGGTCGATCGTCACATCGCTGACCGCCCCCACCTTGACCCCCGAAACCGTCACCTTGGCGCCGGGCTGAATGCCGCCCGCCTCGCCAAAGCGCGCGCTCACCTCATAGGTGCCGCTGCTGTGCTTCAGTCCGGAAACGCCCAGCGCGTAGGTCAGCATCAAGGCGGCAAAGGCCAGCACGGCAAAGCCCATGATCGTTTCGGCCCAACTTGCCCTCATGCGTCTTTCCTACCCTTTTTCTTGTACTTACTTGCCGCTGCGCAGGATCTTGCCCGTGCCGCCATCCTTGATCAACTGGGCGATCAGCACATCGATCTTGCCGCCATTGTTGTCGATGGTCGAGACGAAATCCTGCTGCTGGGTAATGGCCAGCCAGACGCCCGATACCTGAACGTCTACAACTTTCCACCCTGAACCATCGTTCAGCACGCGCCAGACCAGATTGGTGGGCGCGCTCGACCGGCCCCCGGCAAGCTGCGTCGTGACCAGCACATCGCCCGGCTTGCGCACCAGCGAGCCCAGCACCACGACCTTTTCGCCGTGATAATCGTCGATCCGGCTCATATAGACGCCCTCGGCATAGGTGCGGAAGGCGGCGGCAAAGCGGTTATATTGGTCGGGCGTCGCGCTGCGGGCATATTTGCCCAGCACAAAGCGCGTCACCTTGGGCACATCGACCAGACGGTTGATAAGGACGCGAAACGCCTCCTTCTTGGCCGCATCATTCTTGCTCCGGTCGTTCAGCACGGCCAGCACTTCGCGTGCGCCCTGCTGGACAAAGGCTTCGGCATTGGCATCGCGGGGGGATTGGGCAAGCGCCACAGGCGCGGCGACCGGCAGCGCGGCGGCTACCACACCTGCCACGCCCAGCGCGAAAGACAGCTTCAGATCAGCGCGAAACATCGACAGCTCCATGACCAGCATCGTGGGGGATTACATTGGCCTGCCGGTCGCGGAACCTCTTGGCCGCGACACAGGTTTTGGTCAATGCCCAAGCCCCGCACCAACGCGTGAAGAAAATCCGCCGGACCAGAAAATCCGGCGTTTGTTAACAGACGAGCCGAATCAAAAATCCGACGCTTTTATAAGGTTGGTCGAATCAAAAATCCGGCGTTTTTGAAGGTTAGCCGAATCAAAAATCCGGCAATGCCGCCGCCTTACCCGTGGCGTCCTGAACAACGGCTGCACGCTGCTGGCTGTAGGCCGCGCGGGTGAAGGCATAGGGATCGGACGCCCCGTAAATGGCCGCCATCGTGCCGTCATTCTTTTCGCGCCAGTTGATCCCGGCCATCGCATAACGCGCCGCGCCGCCCGGTGAGGTAAAGACACCGCCGATGACAAAGCCCACCGGATCCGTAAACGTATCGACCAGCCGCCCAAACCCGTCGCGCAGATTCGACGGCCCAAGGAAGGGCAGCATCACATAGGGCCCCGGCTTGGCGCCATAGCGGCCCAGCGTCTGGCCGAAATCGGCCGGGCGGCGGCGCAATCCGCCCGCCGAGGCGACATCGATCAGGCCGCCGATGCCGATCGTCGAATTGATCGCGAAACGCACCGTGGTTTTCAGCGCCCGCCCGATCTTGAGCTGGACCACCTGATTGATCGCGGTGCTCGGCTCGTCCAGATTGAGGATGGCATTGTTGATCCCGGCCCGGAAAATCTGAGGCGTCACCGCGCGATAGCCATGGGCGACGGGGGCCAGCATCTTGCTTTCAAAAAACAGGTCAAAGGCGAAAATGTCGCGATTGGGCTTTTGCCAGGGATCGCGCAGCACCAAGGACTCGCTGGCCGGGGCCGCTTCCATGGGCGCGGCGGCATCGGCTGCGGCCGGCGGATTGACCGCAACGGGGGCATTATCGACGGGCGGCGCGCTCTGGGCGTCGGCCGGGGCCGCGGTCTGGGGGGCGCTGGGGGCGGCTTGGGGCTCGCCCGCGCCGCCATCCAGCGGCAGGGCGGTGATATGGGGCGCATCATTGACCCGCGCCAGCAGCGAGGTGCCAAGCTCGGCCGGGGTTGCGACCGGAACAGAGGAAACACTGGCCAAGGAAACACTGGCCAAGGAAACATTGGCCAGCAGCAGGGCCGATAGGGGCATTACGATCATATCCAAGCTTCCATCATTATGCCCGCCCCGCAGGATCGCCACCCCATGGCGGTCCCGGGTTTGAGCATCACCCGAATCCCCTTCCCTGCGCCAGAGCATTTTTCTGAAGGCAAAGCAATTCCCACCAGAGATCGTCCGCCGCGATAGCTTGCGTCAAACTGCCCCCTTTGCGCGCTTGCGGCCCATGCTAGACATGCCCCGGCGCAGGCGCAGATGGGGAGCAGGGATGCGATTGACAATAGGCATGATGGCTTTGGCGCTGATGACCCCGGCCATGACCGCCCCCGCCTTGGCCGCCCCGCGCAAGGTTGTCATCACCCGCGACACATGGGGCATCGCCCATGTTTCGGGGCAAACCGATGCCGATGCGGTCTATGGCATGGTCTATGCGCAGGCCCAGGATGACTTCAACCGGATCGAGGTCAATTACCTGACCAACCTTGGCCGCATGGCCGAGGCGGAAGGGGAAAAGGCGATCTGGCAGGATCTGCGCCAGCGCCTGTTTATCGACCCGGCGCGGCTTAAGGCCGATTATGCGCGCAGCCCGGCTTGGCTCAAGGCGATCATGGAGGCCTGGGCGGACGGGCTGAACACCTATCTGGCCGATCACCCGGAGGTCAAACCGCGCGTCCTGACGCATTTCGAGCCATGGATGGCGCTCTCCTTCACCGAGGGCAGCATTGGCGGCGATATAGAGGGCATTGCCCTTTCCCAGCTCGAAGGCTTTTACACCCACCACAAACTGGCCATGACGGGCGAGGAGCGCGGCATCATCTTTCGCGAGCCGCAGGGTTCCAACGGCTTCGCCATCGCGCCGAGCCACAGCCAAAGCGGCCACGCGCTGCTCTACATCAACCCGCACACCACCTTCTACTTCCGCTCCGAACTGCAGATGACCAGCGCGCAGGGTCTCAACGCCTATGGCGCGGTGACATGGGGGCAGCCCTTTATCTATCAGGGCTTTAATCAGCATGCCGGATGGATGCATACCTCCAGCGGCATCGACAATGTGGACGAATATGCCGAAACCATTGTCGAGACACCGCAGGGTAAAGCATACCGATATGGCGCGCAGACCCGCCCACTGATCGTCCGCCCCATCACCCTTTCCTATCGCATGGCCGATGGCACAATGGCGCGGCGCACCTTCGAAACCTATGCCACCCATCACGGCCCGATCATCCGCGAGGAGGGCGGCAAATGGATCTCCATCGCATTGATGAACAAGCCCGTGCCCGCGCTGGAGCAGAGCTTTCTGCGCACAAAGGCGCATGATCTGGCCGGTTTCCTGAAAATCGCCGGGCTCAAGGCCAACAGTTCGAACAACACGCTCTTTGCCGATGACAAGGGCCATATCGCCTATCTCCACCCGCAATTCGTGCCGATCCGCGACCAGCGTTTCGACTGGCGCGCGCCGGTCGATGGGGCCGATCCGCGCACCGACTGGATGGGGCTGCACCCGCTGTCCGATCTGCCGCAGGTGATCGATCCGAAGAACGGCTGGGCCTATAACACCAACAATGCGCCATGGAGCGCGGCGGGCGCGGATTCGCCGAAAAAGGGCGCCTATCCCGCCTATATGGACGAGGTGGGCGCCAATCCGCGCGGCCCCCATGCCGAGCGGGTGCTGGCGGCCACGCCGCGCTTTACCCTCGACAGCCTGATTGCGGCGGGCCACGATCCGTGGCTGCCCGCGTTTGACCGGCTGCTGCCGCGCCTGTTCGCGGCGGATGCGGCCGCCCCCTCGCCCGCACGGGCCGAGGCCATCGCTTTGCTCAAAAGCTGGGACCATCGCACATCGACCGCGTCGACCGCCGAAACGCTGGCCATCGTCTGGGGTGAGAACCTCTGGGCCAAGGGGGCTGAAAGCGCCAAGAGGCAGCGCATGAGCCTGTGGGACTGGATGGACGAACAGGCCACCAATGAGCAGCGCCTTGCCGCGCTGGACGAGGCCATGGCGCATTTGACCAAGGACTTTGGCGACTGGCGCGTGCCATGGGGCGAACTCAACCGCTATCAGCGCCTGACCGGGGCGATCACCCAGCCCTATGACGATGCGCGGCCCAGCCTGCCCGTGGCCTTTACCTCATCGCAATGGGGCGCGCTGGCCGTGTCGAGCGGGCCGCGCGTGGCGGGCATGAAGCGCTATTACGGCAACCGGGGCAACAGCTTTATCGCCGCCGTCGAATTCGGCCCGCGCGTCACCGCCCGCGCGATCAGCACGGGCGGCGCCAGCGGCAATCCCAAATCCCCCCATTTCACCGATCAGGCGCAGCGCTATCTCTCGGGCGATCTGCGCCCTGTCTGGTTCTATCCGGCGGATATCAAGGCCCATGCGGAGAGCGTGAAAGTGCTGATTCGGCGCTAAACAGCAAGCGTGCCCAATATCCCGCCGTCCGCCGCCCAGCTCTGCGCGGTGACATGCGATGCATCATCGGAGAGCAAAAAGGCGGCGACAGCGGCGGCCTCATCGGCGGTGCCGATCCGGCCCTGCGGCACGCGGGCAGCCATGGCGGGGCGCTGCGCCTCGGGCACATCGGCCAGCATCGGCGTTTCGATGAAACCGGGCAGCAGGCAGTTGCAGCGCACGCCAAAGGGCGCCGCCTCCATCGCCACGGCGCGGGCAATGCCTTGGGCGGCATGTTTGCTGGCCACATAGGCGACATTGGCCGCCATGCCCCGCACCGAGGCCAGCGACCCGGTAATCAGGATCGCGCCCCGTCGCCGCTCCATCATGCCGGGCAGGACGTGGGCGATGGCCCAGAACAGCGAAGTGGTGTTCACCCGCATCACCTCGTCAAACATCGCATCGCCATAGGCCGAAACCGGCGCAAAAGCCCCGCCGGTCCCGGCATTGAGGAACAGAGCGTCAATCGGCCCGCCCTGCGCCTCCAGCGCATCGAGTGCACCGATCAGTTGCGCCTTGTCGCCTACGTCCGCCGCAGCCCAGCCCGCGTTCAACTGCGCGCCCAGATCGCGGAGCATCCCTTCCCGCCGTGCGATCAGGCCCAGCTTGCCGCCTCCGGCCGCGATCCTTTCGGCGGTGGCGCGGCCGATGCCGGTGCTGGCCCCGGTGATGACGATATGGCGGCCTGCGAAATTCATCCTCTTCTCTCCCTATCTGGTTCTGCGCGCCACTTTGTATCCATTCCTGACAGAAATCCAGCCCCGGAATGAGCGTTGGTGACTTGCTGTTTTCAATGGGCTAGACTGTGTGCAAACAATTGCAAAACACTTCAGAGAGGCCCATGACCAACGCTGAACTTTCCCCCCTGTTCTTTCTGGCCATGGCCTGCATTCTGGCCGCCTCGCGCGTGGTGGGCTGGGCCGCCCGGCGCTTTCTGGGCCAACCGCAGGTGGTGGGCGAGATGATCGCGGGCGTGCTGCTGGGGCCTTCGCTGCTGGGCTGGCTGGCGCCGGGGGTGGAGGCGATGCTGTTTCCGCCGGAACTGAAAAAGATTCTGTATGTCGGCGCGCAACTGGGCGTGGGCCTTTACATGTTTCTGGTCGGCCTGACCTTCAGCCGCGAGGAATTTCGCCTGAACGCCGGGCGTGCGGCGGCGGTTTCGGTTGCGGGCATGGCCGCGCCCTTTGCGGCGGCGGCGGCCATGGCGCCATGGCTGATCGCGCAAAACGGCCTGTTCATGCCCCATGTCGGCGTCGCGCAGGCCAGCCTGTTTCTGGGCGCGGCGATTGCCATCACGGCCTTTCCCATGCTGGCGCGAATCATCCATGAACAAGGCCTCGCAGGCACGCGCATGGGCACGCTCAGCCTGGCCGCAGGCGCGATCGGCGATGCAGGCGCGTGGGTGGTGATGGCGCTGGTGCTGGCCAGCCTTGGCGCGGGGCCTGCCGTGGCGGTCAAGGCGGCGGGGGGCGGACTGGCCTTTGCGCTGGTGATGGCGCTGGTCGCGCCGCGCCTGCTGGCCCCGCTGGGCCACCGGGCCGAGGCGCAGGGCATGGACGATGGTTTGCTGACGCTAGTGCTCGGACTTTTCCTGCTTTGCGCATGGGCAATGGATGCCTGCGGGATGCATGCGGTGTTCGGCGGCTTTCTGCTGGGCACGGCCATGCCGCGCGGCGCTCTGGCCGAGGGGCTGCGCGCGCGCCTTGAACCCTTTGCCACCACCTTCCTCCTGCCGATGTTCTTCACCTTCTCCGGGCTCAACACCCAGCTTCAGGTGCTGGGCAAACTTGATCTGGTGCTGGTCACGCTGGCGATCATGGCCGCCGCCGTCTTGGCCAAGGGCGGCGCGTGCTATCTGGCCGCGCGCCTTTCGGGCGAGGACAATCGCAGCGCGCTGGGCATAGGGGCACTGATGAATGCGCGCGGGTTGATGGAGTTGATCATCATCAACATCGGGCTTCAGGCCGGAATCATCGGGCCGGGCCTGTTTGCGATTCTCGTGCTGATGGCGATTGTCACCACGCTGATGGCCTCGCCCCTGCTGGCGCTTTCACGCCGGTTTGGCTGAGGCCGGGGGCGGCGTTTAGGGCAGGTTGAAAGGATTGCGAGTTTTGTCGCTTTTTTGCCTTGCCATCCCGCCCCTCTATAGCTAAACGCCCGCCTCACCGCTGGAGTGCCGCTTTAGCTCAGCCGGTAGAGCACATCATTCGTAATGATGGGGTCAGGTGTTCGAGTCACCTAAGCGGCACCACTTTTCCAAGCGTTTAGCCCCAAATTCGCCGACACGTTACACGCGCTTTGCCATGCGCGCGTCGCGGTCCTGCCCCGCATACAGCAAACCCCCGCTCCGCATGAGGAAGCGAGGGCCTGCCTGTGAGAGAAGGTTGTGCTGAAGCCGTGGGTTCAGGCCGCGCGGCCGAAGTCGGCGTCATCCTCATCCTCGCCGCCGCTCATCATATCCAGCGCAAAGCCTTTGACGCGCTCTTGCTGGTGCATGACGGAATTGGGCTTGGATTTTCTGGACTTGGCGCGGGGCGGCGGAGCGGCGCGGGTCTGGCGCGCGGGGGCGCTGCGCTGGACGGGCTGGGGGGCGCTCATGCTGTCCTCGGCGCTGACGCGGAAGAAAGAGACGATGTGCTGCAATTCGTCGGCCTGCGAGGCCAGTTCCTCCGAGGTCGAGGAAATTTCGACCGAGGCGCTGGCGTTCTTTTGAGTCACGCGATCAAGCTGCTGGATCGCTTCATTGATTTGCGACGCGCCAATGTCCTGCTCGCGGCAGGCGGCGCTGATTTCCGACACCAGTTCGGCGGTGCGGCGGATGTCGGGCACCAGTTTGGTCAGCATCTCGCCCGCTTCGGCCGCGGCCTTCACCGTATCGGAAGACACAGCCACGATCTCGGCGGCCGCCACCTGGCTGCGCTCGGCCAGTTTGCGGACCTCGGAGGCAACCACGGCAAAGCCCTTGCCATGTTCGCCCGCGCGGGCCGCCTCTACGGCCGCGTTCAGCGCCAGCAGGTCGGTCTGACGCGCGATTTCCTGCACAATGCCGATCTTGGCCGCGATGGTGCGCATCGCGCCCACCGCCTTGTCCACCGCCGCGCCCGACAATTCGGCATCGCGTGAGGACTGGCGGGCGATCTTTTCGGTCTGGGCGGCATTGTCGGCGTTCTGGCGGATATTGCCCGCCATCTGCTCCATCGAGGCCGAGGCCTCCTCGGTCGAGGCGGCCTGTTCGCTGGCGCCCTCGGACAATTGTTCGGAACTGGCGGCCATCTGGTTGCTGCCGGCGGCCACATGCCCGGCCGCGCCGCCCACGTTAAGGGCAAAGGCGCGCAGATTGTCGATCAAACGGTTGACCGAATTCTTCATCTTTTGATGGTCGCCCTGACATTCGATCTCGACCCGTTCGAGCAGATCACCCTTGCTGGCCAGATCCAGCACCCGATTGCCCTCGCCAATGGGCAGCAGGATCGCATCGAGCATACCGTTGATCCCGGCGATCAGCGCGGCAAAATCACCGACAAACCGGCGGTCATCGCCCCGCTCGCTCAATTGCCCCGCCGTGGAGGCATCGATCAGGCGGTGAATTTCCGTGGTGATCGCGCGCAGATTGGTGCGCAATGTCTCGATCGTCTCGTTGATAAAGGCCTTTTTGCCGGGGAATTGTTCAAGCGGCGCGTCGAAATCGCCCTCGCCGAACGCTTTCACACAGGCCATGGCCTTTTTCTTCACCGCGATATGTCCGGCCACCATATCATTGATGCCCTGCGCCACGGTGGCAAAATCGCCCTTGAACTTTTCCGCGCGCACCTGAACGTCGATATCGCCCTTGTCATGCTCAGCCGCCATGTAGTTCATCTCGGTGATCAGCCCGCGCAGATTGGCGCGCAATGTCTCGATCGTCTCGTTGATGAAGGCTTTCTTGCCGGGGAATTGTTCAAGCGGCGCGTCGAAATCGCCCTCGCTGAACGCCTTCACACAGACCATGGCCTTTTTCTTCACCGCGATATGTCCGGCCACCATAGTATTGATGCCGCGCGCCATGTCGGCCAGTTCGCCCCGGAATTTGTCCACGGGCAGGATCGCGTCAATCTCGCCCCGGTCATGCTCGCCCGCCATGGTTGCCACGCCGTGGCCCAGCGCCTGCATCGGTTGCGCCGCGCTGTCGAGCAGCCGGTTGATCGCGCCAAGGATCACCTGCGTATGGCCCTTGCCGACCATGGGATCGGTCCGCGCGCCCAGATCGCCGGCGGCCATGGCTGCTTCGACACGCTCAATCTCGGCCACGATGGATTCGGGCGAAACGCTGGAGAAAATACTAAGCGCCATGAACCAATTCCTCTTTACCGGCTCTTTATCTGAATGATTTTTATATTTTTTCCGAACGCGCCGACCTTTCGCAATTATACGGAAGGAAAGTCGGACATGCTTCGGATGTCAAGAATTACCCAACAAGTACATGGATCTTCTCGAATAACGGTAAATTGAAACCGGGCCTTATCTAAGCAAATATCCGATAGGCGCTTTAGATCGGGATTCGCCTTAGGATTTTCCTGCCGCTCGCACAGGAAAAGGGGCGGCCCCAAAGGACCGCCCCTTCCCCCTCATCAACATCCGGTTCAACGGGTCGCGCCGCTGGCCTGTCCCTGCGCGGCATTCTCGATCTGCTGGCCGTTCATGGTCGAGATCAGGCTCTTGCCATTGCCGCTGGCGGCAAAATTGCCTGCAGGCAGCGTGATATCGCTGTTGCGGGCGCGCATCACCACGCTCTGCACCCGGCCGTTGCTGTCGGCCACCACCTGACGCACCTTGCCCAGACGCGAGCCATCGGGGGCGGTGATCGCCATGCCGGGCTTGACGGCGGCGCTGCCCGCAACCTGCGAGGCCGCGCTGCCCGCCAGCGCCAGATTGCTGCTGCCCAGCGAACCGGCGGCGGAAAGCGAGTTCTGCGCGCTGCCCTGCGCGGCGGCGCTCAGGCCATTGGCGCGCCCGGCAACGTTAGAGGCGACATCATTGGCGCGCCCGGCGACATTGGAGGCGGTATTGGAGGCAGCCTCCTTGCCGCGCGAGGCTGCATTCGCCGCCGTCATATTGGCGCGCGATACGGCGCCCGAGGCCGCAGAGCGCGCATCGCCCACCGCCCCATTGGCTCGCGAGGCCGCCGCCCGGGCGCCATTGGCCACCTGATCCGTGCCGATCAGCTGCGCATTCGCACTGCCGCTGCCGGTGGCCGAACCGCTGGCCGAAAGCGCGCCATCGACAGTGCGCGTCCCGGTAACCGGGGCGGTCGTCGTGGTGGTCTGGGTCAGATTGGCCGCGCCATTGCCGGTCACGCTGCGATTGGCGTCCACCTTGCCATTGTGGGTGTTGACATGCTGGCTGCCGGTGGTGTTGCCGCTGGCCGTGGCGGTGCTGCGGGTGGTGGAGCGCGTGGTGGTTTCCACCTGCGAAGTGGCCGAACCGATGGTGCCCATCGATCCGAAACCGCCCATCGAACCTGCGCCACCGATCGCGCCGCCCAGACCGCCGCCAATGGCGCCCCCAAGGCCACCGCCGCCGCCCAGCAACTGGGCATGGGCAGGCACCGAGGCGAGGCTGAGAACCAGAGCGGCGAAAGTAAGGCTGGAAATGCGGGTCATGTCGTGTCTCCTTCATGATAATGTTGGGAACCACGTCCTGGGGTTCTGATGAGGAAACGAGTGCCGAAGCGGATTTCTTCCAAAGAAAATTCGGAAATTTTTAAAAAGAAATCCCCGCAGAAAGAGATGAACCTCTCTGCGGGGACCTGCCGCCTGCCGTTGGTAGCCGATAATCAGGCGGCATAGGGGGTAAGGATGATTTCCACGCGGCGGTTGGCGGCGCGCCCGCTGATGGTGGCGTTTGAAGCGATCGGCTCGGTCTTGCCGAAACCCTGCACATGCATCCGCGCGCCATTGACGCTGCGGTCGGCCAGATAATCGGCCACCGCACCGGCGCGCCGTTCCGACAGGCGCTGGTTATAGGCATAGGAGCCGATGGCATCGGTATGGCCGTTCACATCGACATAGGTGGCCGGATATTTGCCCAGCGTGCGCGACACCGCATCGAGCACGCCGTAAAAGCGCGGCTGGATGTCGTGCTTGTCAAAGGCGAAGGTCACATCAGAGGGCATTTCCAGCACGATCTGATTGTTGCGCTTGATCACCTCGACCCCGGTGCCGCGCAGGTCATTTTGCAGCACGACATACTGGCGGTCGATATAGGCGGGCGCCTCGGCATAGGTGATGGGCATGATGCCCGCATTGACGATGGCCACGCGGCGCACCGCGACATCGGGAATGGCCGGAACAAGGGCGGGCACGGCAACCACCGTGTTGACACGGCTGACCACCGGCACCGCGACCGCAGGACGGGCCACAACCGGCGCGCGCACCGCAGGAGCCTCGACATCCTGAGCCAGCGATCCGGCAACGCCCAGCGAGCCCGTGGCCCCGCCCAGCGCCCCGCCGACACCCAGCCCGCCGCCGATCGCGCCGCCCAGCAACTGGGCGTGAACCGGGGCGGCCAGAGCCAGCGTCATCGCAATGGATGCGGCGATGTTGAAAGCCTTCCTCATGATCTGTCTCCTTCATCTGTGCCAGCCCGTGGAAAGAGAGCGTTGCGACTGGCTATGATGAGGAAACGATGGGGCTTGCGGTTTTCTTCCCTGCGCGACGCGGATTTTTTCAAATGCCCTTGCGACAGGCATTGCACAGAATGCCCCGCCCGGTGCGCGCGCCCGCGCCCACCGCCTCGCGGTCCAGCGCGGCCAGAGCGCCCGACGGATAGGCCGCCAGACGCGCAGCCACCAGCGGCGCGGCAAAGGAAGTGCCCCGCAAAGTCACCCGCCCGGCAAGTCCAACGGCAGTCATATCCGCGCCCGGCGCGGCATAATCGAGATGGCTGGCCCGCCCGGCCTCGAACAATACGCGTCCCTTGCCGTCCACCCCGGTCACGGCCACGACATCGCGATAAGAGGCCGGATAGGACAAAGGCGAGGCCGCACCATCATTGCCGACGGCGGCCACGACAAACATGCCCCTCGCCTGCGCCGCAGCAACGGCCCGCTCCAGCAGGGGATTGGCAGGCCCGACAAGGCTGATCGAGACGACCGGCACGCGCTGCGCCGCCATCCAGCCCAGCGCCTTGGCGATGGCCAGCGCATTGCCGCCCGCAGGATCGGCGCCATAGACATCGGCGGCAAAGACATGCGCCACCCCCGCCCCACCCAGCAGCGAGACGATGGATTGAGCATGTTGATTGGGGCGCGGGGCGCCGGTGGCGAAACCGGCCTGCGCCGAAAGGCGGGCATCGGGCCGCACGCCGCCGTCGATCAGGCCCACCGTGCCACCCCGTGGCGAGGGCATGGCGGAGGAGCCAGTCGTAGGCCCTGTCTGGCCGCCGGGGAAATGGATCTGATCGGCCGTCACCGTCTTGGCGGGCAGCAGCTTCTGCAAGGCCCGCGTGGCATCGGGCAAGGACAGACCGGCGGGGGTTTCCAGCCGGGCAAAGCCCACGCCCAGCCCTTCCAGATCGCCATGCTCCATCACGCGATAGCCCGATTTTTCCGCCAGCATCAGCGCGGCCGGATCGGGATCGAGCAGCAGCAGTTCATGCGCGCGCGCGGGCGATCCATTGGCGTCCATCGCCACCGTATTGCGATTGCGGCGCACGAAATCATCCAGCCGCTGCAGCCGCAGATCGGCCAGCGCGCGCAGATCCTCCAGCGGGCGTGCCACCACCGAGGCGGCCCCGTCCCCCGCAGCATCCAGCGTGCCGCGCAGCCGGTCCACCGCCCCGCCCAAGGTCTGACCAACAGCGGGCAGCCCAAGCTGGGCCAGCGCAGGCCCCGCCGCCCCCGCCAGCAGCGCGGCGACAATCCCCAGCCTGATCAACCGCTGTCGCACTCTCTTGCCCTTTGTTCAAAAAAATCGCACCAACGCGGAAGAAACGAGCGTGGTCGTCCGTTTCATCCATGACAAGGTGCAAATCATTGCCAACGGCTCAATTCAGCGAAGGACTGGTCAGGCTTTTGCCGCAGATGCGGCGGTTTGCCCGCGGTCTGACGCGGGACGGGGCCGATGGCGACGATCTGTGCCAGATGACAATCGAACGCGCGCTCAAATCCTCGCATCTGTGGACCGAGGGCACGCGCCTTGATTCATGGGTGTATCGGATCATGCGCAACATATGGATCGACGAGGCCCGCGCCCGCAACCGCGCCAGCCAGACCTTCGCCCCCGAAGAGGATGGCGAACATGTGGGCATGGCGGGCGATGTGGGGATCGAGGCCCATGTCGAACTGGGCAATGTGGACCGCGCGATGGCGCAATTGCCCGATGAGCAGCGCGAGGCGGTGATGCTCGTGCTGGTCGAGGGCTTTGCCTATAAGGAGGCGGCCGAAATCATCGGATGCCCGATAGGCACGCTCACCTCGCGTCTGGCGCGGGGGCGCGAGGCGCTGATGCGCGCATTGGGAGAACAATCATGAGCATCAGCCGCGAAGAAATCATGGCCTATGTCGATGGCGAAATGGACGAGGCCGCCCGCGCCAAGGTGACGCTGGCCGCGCTGAGCGACCTTGACCTTGCCGAGGCGATTGCGCGCGAGCGTGCGCTGCGCGAGCGGCTGCAGGGCCATTTCGCGGGCGTGGCGCAGGAGCCTGTACCCCCGGCGTGGGAGGCGATGATCCGCAAGGCGCAGTCGGCCGAAGCCCCCGCCGAAGCCCCGCCCGCCCCCGTCATCGATCTGGCGCAGGTGCGCCGCAGAAAGGCCGAGGAGGCCAAGGCCGCCCGGCCCAAAATCCCCCTCTCGCAGCGCAAATGGTTTGGCGGAGCGATTGCCGCCGCGCTGGTCATGGGCCTGTTCCTGGGCGGCCAGATGATGCGCAGCGAAGGACCGATCACGGCCAAGGACGGCGCGCTGCTGGCCTCGGGCGATCTGGCCCATGCGCTGGACCGGCAACTGGCCGCCAATGAAGGATCGACGCGGATGATCGCCACGTTCCGGCGGGGCGACGGGGCGGTGTGCCGCGCCTTTTCCGGCGCTTCGGCCTCGGGCATCGCCTGCCATGGCGGCGATGGCTGGCGGCTGGAGCATGTGATGCCGGGATCGGACGCCTCGGGCGCGCAATATCGTCAGGCCGGGTCGGCCGATGCCGCCGTCATGGCCATCGCACAGGATATGGCCGTGGGCGAACCGATGGATGCGGCGCAGGAAAAAGCGGCCAGAGACAAGGGTTGGCGCTAAAATTTCCATCGTTGGTATTTGTCTATTTGAACCCTGTGAAAAAACAGGTTGAAATGGTGTGTCCTTGCGCTCTAGTCTCCCTATGACAACGTTAACATAAGGAGCGCCGAAAGCGGGGGCAATTATCGCTTTTGCGGCGCAGGCAGAGGATAGTCGTGACCACCATCAAGGATGTGGCCGAGCGCGCGGGCGTTTCGATCAAGACCGTTTCGCGCGTGCTGAACGAAGAGCCGCATGTGCGTGCGCAGGTGAAGGAACGCGTGCATGCCGCCGCGCGCGAGCTGGATTACAAGCCCAATCGCGCGGCCAGCCGCCTTGCGGGCGGGCGCTCCTTCCTGATCGCGCATCTCTATGACAATCCCAACCCCAGCTATATTTCCGCGCTGCATATCGGTGCGGCGCGGCGGTGCCGGGAATTGGGCTATCATCTGGTGGTCGAGCCGGTGAACAGTCAGGACGAGGATCTGCTGGGTCTGGTCCGGCGCCTGTTCGCCACGATTGCCCCCGATGGTATTTTGCTCAGCCCACCTTTGTCGGAAAACACCGAATTTGTCGAAAGCGTGCGCAAGCTGGGCGGGCGGATCGCGCTGATTTCGGCGACGCACGGCGATGAGTTGCGGCATATCTCCACCGATGAACGCGGGGCCAGCAAGGCGATCATGGCGCATCTGCTGGGTCTGGGCCACCGCCGCATCGGTTTCGTGCGCGGCCACCCCCAGCATTTCGGCGCCACCTTGCGCTATGACGGCTATTGCCAGTCGCTGGTCGAGGCCGGGCTGGAGCTTGAACCGGCGCTGGTGGCGCAGGGCTATTTCGACCTGCAATCGGGGCTGGAGGCGACCCGCAGCCTGCTTGCCCTTCCCGAGCGGCCCACGGCGATCTTTGCCTCGAATGACGAAATGGCGGTGGGCGCGCTGATGGCCGCGCGCGAATTCGGGCTGTCCGTGCCCGAGGATCTCTCCATCATCGGCTTTGACGATACGCCGATGAGTCGCCTGATCTCGCCCGCACTGACCACCGTGCGCCAGCCGCTGGAGGCAATGGGCGCGGCGGGGGTGGAATCCATCGTCTCGCCCGACAAGGCTCCGCGCGACTATCTGGATTTCGAGATCATCCTGCGCGATTCCTGCGCGCCGCCGAGGGGATAGGAAAGTTTGCCTCCGGCGGGCAAAGGGCGGGGGCCCTTTGCAATCCCGTTACTTGGGGCGTGGGTTCGACGGTGGGCGGGCATTTTCATGATGATGGATAGCCGCTGCGCGGCGGGGGTGGCCTGACAGGCACCCTTGCGTTTGTCCGCGCGCGGCGTCATCGTCGGGCAAGTTTCGCCATGAAAGGATGCGGGAATGAAGGCAGGATTGGCAGTGCTGATGGCCGGATTGCTGATCGCCGCGCCCGCATTGGCGCAGCCCATCGCAGGCGGCTGGACGGCACGATGAAGCTGAGCGGAAAAAAGCGCCTTTGAACTCTCCGGCCCCCATCCTCGGCGCGATCATGGCCGAACGTTCCGCCAGCGCGCAAGCCCTGCTGGCGCAGATCGTCGGGCGCTGGAGCGAAACGCTGCGCATAGCGGGCGTAATCGAGGAGCCACCGGCCAGCGGCGAGGATTGCTCGCCCGGCACACTGGTCAGCATCCACGATGGCGCGCGTTTCCCGCTGGGTCAGGATCTGGGCTGCGAGGCGCAGGGCTGCACGCTCGATTCAGGCGCGCTGGTTTCGGCGGCGGCCTGGGTGGAAACGCGCCTGTCCCAACCCTGCGACCTCCTCATCCTGAGCAAGTTCGGCAAGATGGAGGCCGAGGCGGGCAGCGGTCTGCTCTCCTGCCTGTTGGCGGCGCTGGATCAGGGGGTGCCGGTGCTGCTGACGATCTCGCCCCGTTTTGTCGGGGCATGGGCCGAATTTGCCGGGCCCTATGCCCAGACCCTGCCGCCCGACCTTGCGGCGGTCGAGGATTGGCTGGAACGGATCACAGCGCCCGCATCGCTGCCGCCGCAATAGAAAAGCTGCGGCGCCGCGCTTCCTGATCGAACATCTGGCCCGCAACGATGATCTCATCGGCCCCGGTCCGCGCGATCAGGCGACGCAGCATCGCCTCGACATCGCCCTGCGTGCCAATGGCGGTGCAGGCCATCACCTGATCCAACATGGCGCGATGGGGCGCAGGCAGGTTTTCATAGTAATTTTCAACCGGCGGCTTTACCCGTCCCCCGCCCTGCCCGGTGCGCAGCGCGACAAAGCCCTGCTGCATCGTCGAGGCCAGAAACCGGGCCTCTTCCGCCGTGTCGGCGGCAAACACATTGCAGGCCACCATCACATGCGGCCGGTCCAGCACCGCCGAGGGGCGGAACAGGCGGCGATAGACATCCACCGCTTCATCCAGCATGGCGGGCGCGAAATGCGAGGCAAAGCCATAGGGCAGGCCCATCGCGGCGGCCAGTTGCGCGCCATAGGTGCTGGACCCCAGCACCCACATCTCCGGCTGCGCCCCCGCACCCGGCACGGCGGGAAAGCCCGCCCGCGCGTCACCTGCGAAATAGGCCTGCAACTCCATCACCTGCTGCGGGAAGGCATCGGGATCGCCATGGCGCAGCGCCATCGCCACCCGCCCGTCCGACCCCGGCGCGCGGCCCAGCGCCAGATCGATCCGCCCCGGATAGAGCGCGTCAAGCGTGCCGAATTGCTCGGCAATCTGCAAAGGCGCATGGTTGGGCAGCATGATCCCGCCCGACCCGATGCGGATGCGCGACGTATGCCCGCCCACATGCGCCAGCACCACCGAGGTGGCCGCCCCGCCGATGCCGGGCATACCATGATGCTCGGCCACCCAGTATCGCGCAAACCCCTCGCCCTCGGTATGGGCGGCAAGGGCGGCGGCATGGGCATAGGCCTCATGCAGCGTGCCGCCTTCGAGCACGGGGACAAGATCGAGGACGGACAGGGGAATGGACTGGCTCATGCGCCCCTATCTGGGCATGGGGCTGGCGCGCTGCAAGGAGCGCGTTGATATGGAGCGCGATTTTAGGCGCAGGCCGGACAGGTTTCCCCGGCGATATAGAGCGGCGAGGCCTGCTCCGCTTCGCCCACCGGCGCGCCGCAGGCCGCACAGGACACGTGACTGCCCAGCGCAAGGCCATGGCCCAGCGTCACGCGTTCGTCGAACACGAAGCATTCGCCCTCCCACAGGCTTTGCTGCGCAGGCACCTTTTCGAGGTAATTGAGGATGCCGCCCTTGAGGTGATAGACCTGCTCAACGCCCTCGGATTTCAGGAAAGCGGTGGATTTTTCGCAGCGGATGCCCCCGGTGCAGAACATCGCGACCTTGGGCTGCTTGCCCTCTCCCAGCAATTGGTCCCTTTGGCTGCGGAACCAGTCGGGAAATTCGCGGAAAGAGCGCGTGTGGGGGTCGATGGCGCGCTGGAATGTTCCGGCCACCACCTCATAATGGTTGCGCGTATCGATGACGATGGTTTCCGGGTCGGCAATCAGCGCGTTCCAGTCCTGCGGCTCGACATAGGTGCCGACAATCGAGAGCGGATCGACGCCGGGCACGCCCATGGTGACGATCTCGCGCTTCATGCGCACCTTCATCCGGCCAAAGGGCATGGCGGCGGCGTGCGAATATTTGACCTCCAGCCCGGCGCAGCCCGGCAGCGCGCGGATATGGTCGATCACAGCGGCGATCCCTCGCGCGCTGCCCGCGATGGTGCCGTTGATCCCCTCGCCCGCCAGCAGCAGCGTGCCCTTGATCCCCTGCTCCTCGCAAAGCGCCAGCAAGGGCTCGCGCAGGGACGCAGGTTCGGCAAAGGGGGTGAAGTGATAAAGCGCGGCAACGGTGATCATGGGCGTATTCATGGGAGTCGTCATGGGGGCGGCCCATAGCGCGATTTGACGCATCGCGCAAAGCTGGGCTGGCCCTCGCGCGCCTTGCCTGCTAGGCGGCGCGGATGCTGAACATTTCCGATGTCACCGTGCGCCTCGGCGGCCGCACCATTATTGATCGCGCCAGCGCCGCCCTGCCCACGGGCGCGCGGGTGGGCCTTGTCGGGCGCAATGGCGCGGGCAAATCAACGCTGGTCAAAGCCATCATCGGCGAGCTGGAACCCGACGACGGCAGCATCGACATGCCGCGCCGCTCGCGTCTGGGCTATATCGCGCAGGAAGCGCCCACCGGCACCGCCACGCCGTTTGAAACCGTGCTGGCCGCCGATACCGAGCGCGCCGCGCTGCTGGAGGAAGCCGAAACTTCGACCGATCCGCACCGTTTGGGCGATGTGCATGACCGACTGATCGCGATTGACGCCTATACCGGGCCTGCCCGCGCGGCGCGCATCCTGCTGGGTCTGGGCTTTACCGAGGAAATGCAGGCACGCCCGCTCGATTCCTATTCGGGCGGCTGGAAAATGCGCGTGGCGCTGGCCGCGCTGCTGTTTTCGCAGCCCGATGTGCTGCTGCTCGACGAACCCTCGAACCACCTCGATCTGGAAGCCACGCTCTGGCTGGAAAACTTCCTGCGCGCCTATCCCGGCACGCTGCTGATCATCAGCCATGAGCGCGATCTGCTCAACAATGTGGTCGATACGATCCTGCATCTTCAGGGCGGCAAGCTGACGCTTTACGCGGGCGGATATGATTCGTTCGAACGCCAGCGCGCCGAACGCGCCGCCCAAGCCGCCGCCGCCAAGGCCGCGCAGGATGCCCAGCGCGCCAAGCTGGAGGATTACGTCCGCCGCAATTCGGCCCGCGCCAGCACCGCCAAGCAGGCCCAGTCGCGCGCCAAGATGCTGGCCAAGATGCAGCCGGTTCTGGGGATGATCGAGGATCCCTCGCTCTCGTTCAACTTCCCCGATCCGGCCGAATTGCGCCCGCCGCTGATCACGCTGGACCGCGCGGCGGTGGGCTATGGCGATACGCCGATCCTGCGGCGGCTCAACCTGCGTATCGACCCGGATGACCGCATCGCCCTGCTGGGCCGCAACGGCAACGGCAAGACCACGCTGGCGCGCCTGCTGGCCGGACAGCTCCCCGCGATGGAGGGCGAGATGGTCACGGCGGGCAAGCTCAACATCGGCTATTTCACCCAGTATCAGGTGGAAGAACTGGCGGGCGGCGACACGCCGCTGGTGCATATGGCCCGCGCGATGCAGGGCAAACCCGAGAGCGCGGTGCGCGCCCAGCTTGGCCGCTTCGGCTTTTCCGGCCCCAAGGCGACCACCTCCGTCAGCCAGCTTTCGGGCGGCGAGCGAGCGCGTCTGGCCCTCGCGCTGGTGACGCGCGATGCGCCGCATCTGCTCATCCTCGACGAACCGACCAACCACCTTGATGTCGATGCGCGCGAAGCCCTGGTGCAGGCGTTGAATGATTACCAGGGCGCGGTGATCCTCATCAGCCACGACCGCCACATGGTCGAAATGACCGCCGACCGCCTCGTGCTGGTCGATGGCGGGGCCGCCGAGCCCTATGATGGCAGCATCGAGGATTACATCGACTTCATCCTCGGCCGGAACCAGCCCAAGGCGGCGCCCGCCGAGGGCAGCGGAAAACCCGCGCCCTCCGCCGCTGTCAAAGCCAACAACCTTGCCTGGGCCGAGGTGAAGGAATTGCAGAAAAAGGTCGCCAAGGCCGAAAAGGACATGGCCAAATTGCAGGCCCGGATCGCTGAAGTGGATGTGGCCCTGTCCGACCCCGCCAAGGCGGCGCCTGCGCTCAAGGGCATGAACATTGGCAAGCTGGGCCAAATGCGCGAAACGCTGGAGGCCGAAACCGCCGCAGCCGAGGCCCATTGGATGACGTTGGTGGAAAAGCTGGAGGGGTGATGGGGTTGGGGGCGTTATGCCTCCGGCAGAGGTGGGGTAATGCCTCCGGCGGGCAAAGGGCGAAAGCCCTTTGCAATCCCGGTACTGTCCGCGTTGCGCTTTGGCGGCGGCGTTTTGTGTTGAGGCGAGGTGGCGGTTTTGAAGGCCGCTGCGCGGCGGGGGATGTCCGCTAAGTTAGGGGTTGCCGTCCCGCTGCTCTTTGGATTTTATGCGTTGGTATGCGCGCACATCACCTTCTGCATATAATCGCGGCCTCGATGTTATCCTGTTGCGGCCATGCGGCACCCCTGCCAGATCGACCTGCTCTCACTAAAATTCTTAAAGAGATGAAGTTCTCCCCTCATGATGGCTATATGGGAGCCGACGCGCCTGAAGATCGCGCACCCTTACAGGCGGAAGTCGACAAGGCGATTAAAGACATAGCCGAAATGCCTGACCCGCTTGTTGCTGATACCGTCCGAAACAGATTGCTTGACCTCATCAGCAGCGTCAATTGGTATGCGACCGAGGATCGGGAAGAAGTCGGACGTTACGCCATTCGTATCTGGCGGGCGGCTGGGTTTAACCAGGAAAGCGGACTGTTCCCGATAAACGACAATAAAGTCCTGGCTTATCCCTGATCCGACTTTTCCACGCCGGAGGCATCTTTCCACCCACCTCCCCAAACACAAAACAGGGCGAGGAAAGCCGAAACCTTCCCCGCCCCACCTCGCACTTCATACCGGGCGGAGCGCAACCTCCGCCCCATAACTCACCGCGTCGCCTTGGCGTCCGCAGCGGTTACCTTGTCCTTGTACTTGTTGCCGAAATTGGTGCGCACATAGTTCACCACATCGGCCACCTGCTGGTCGCTCATCATCTTGCCGACGGGGGGCATGCCGTTCTTGCCGTGCAGGACGATGTAGAGCGGGTAGCCTGCCGAGGCGAGGTTCTTGTTGGCGGCCAGAGCGGGGTACATGCCCGCCGCCTTGGCGCCCTTGGCATCGGGCATGTGACAACCGGCGCAGACGCGCTTGTACATGGCTTCGCCGGTGGGTTCGGAGAATTTGAACAGGCTGACGAAAGCGCCATCGGCATCGCCTGCCGATTTTTCGCCGGGCTTGGCGATCAGCGTGGTGGGCTGCGCGTCGCCGCGCTGGGCATGGGCGGGCGCGGACAGGGCAAGCCCGAGGGCGACGAGAGGAAAGAGGATCTTCTTCATGGATTTCACCCTGCCACAACACGTTGATGCAGACGCCCGATGGCGTCGAGCGAGGAGGTCAGCGCGCCTTCCTGCCATGCCGGGATGAACGAGGCATGTTCGCCCGCCAGCAGGATGCGGCCATCGATCTGGCACAGGTTGTCGTAATGCTCCTTGCGCGCCTCGGGGCTCCAGTTGCCAAAGCAGCCTTGGGTCCAGGGCACGCGGTGCCAGCCCACCGCCACGCCGTTGAGGAACTCGTCCTTGTACTGAGGGTGGATCTTGGCGCCCCATTCGACCGCGCGGGCCACACGCTCGGCGGGCGGCAGCGAGGTGAATTCATAGGCATAGGCGCCGAAGGTGTAGCCGCCCAGCAGAGTGGCCGGACCCGTTGAGCCATAGCGCGAGGAGGGATACGAAATCTGGGTTATTGGCAGGTCGGTATAGGAAATGCCGCCGAAGATATGGTCGTCCTGCTCCCAGAAGCGGCGCTTGAATTCGAGGCCCACCTTGAAGCCCGCCTCATAGGGCACGGCGCGGATGGCATTGGCCATCTTGTCGCCCACATTCATGTCGATCTGCGAAAGGACCGAAAGCGGGATCGTGCAGAGGCAATAATCGGCGCTGGCGGTGCCGCGCTGGCCGGTCTTGGTGTCCTCAAACGTGGCGGTCACGCCCTTGGCGTCCTGCTTGATCGACACGACCTTGCTGTTGAAGCGCACGAACTGGCCGACATGCTTTTCAAAGCCCTTGGCCACATTGTCCATGCCGCCCACCGGCTGGAAGATCGAGCTCTGGCGCTCGATGCCAAAGCCCGCCGACAGGCCGGTCCACAGGTGCGATTGCAGGACGGTCGAGAACTTCATCGGTTCGGACGGGATGGGATAGGCCGAAAGGCCGCCGCCCGGATTCTTGGCCCAACCGCGACGGTCCGAGCTTTCCGGCCCCTTCACATAGCGCAGATCCTTGTCCAGCGAGCCCCAATCGCGCAGGGCTTCGAGCAGGATCTCGGCGTCTTCCTTAGTCACTTCGTCCGACAAGGCCTGCTTGTTCACCGCCTTGGCCAGCAACTCGCTGGTATGGCCCATGAAATCGGCCTGAATCTCGCGGTAACGGATCGGCTTGCCGCCAAAGGCCTGCGTGTTGTGCAGCAGGGCATTGGTGTTGACCTGCATGAACGGTTCAAGCGCGACGCCCAGTTCATTGCAGTAAGAGATCATGCCCTTGTGGTCATAGGGCAGGCGCCACGGGCCGGGATTGATATAGTTGCCCGGCGCGAAACCGACATTCTGCGTCGCCCCGCCCAGTTCGGTGAAGCTGTCGCCGCCGCGCAGCGTCCACGAACGGCCGCCCACGCGATTGTTATATTCCAGCACCTGCACCTTGTAGCCCGCGCGGCTCAGCTCCAGAGCCGCCACCAGCCCCGCCACGCCCGCGCCCAGAATAAGCACCGAGGCGCCCTTGACGTCGCCTTCCAGCTTGGGCTTGCCCTTGAACGTGGTGGCATGGGCCTGATTGAGGCTGGACATGGCCATATACATGGCCGAAGCGCCCGCCGTCTTGCCAATCATGGCCAGCAGATCGCGCTTGGTCATCTTTGGAAGGAGCCCATTCGCGGCTGAATTGTCGGTCATTCTCAGGTTCCTGTTCGCATGTGCAACGAGGGGGGCAACATAAGGGGGCAACAAAGGCGGCTCTGCGACCTCTTCTGTCATACCATAGGGATTGTCAGGCTCTCAGGACAATTGAGGATTCCTAACAAAGCTTGGGGGCTGGATTGGGAAATCGGCGCAAATTTCGCATTTGTTGATACGCCAATGTGCTTATTCCGCATGACCTTGCCCAAAAGGACCAGTGCCTCCTTTTCCGCCTGATCGGGGCGAACGGCGCATTTTATGACCGTTTACCCCGCCATTTCCGGCATAAAATGCCGCATCGCGGCATACGCATGACACAAAGCAATAAAAGCGACATAAAAGCCCGGTCTATACGCCGAAGCCAGTATATGCCCCCCACCCTCCCGGGCGTAGCCAATCCTCATCGGGACCCCGCCCCCGGTTTCACAGCCCCCGTGAATCCGGTCGCGACCATGCCCCGACCCAGGGATCAAGGTTTAACCATGAGGGAAATTTGCATGAAGAAACTGCTGTTCACCACCACGGCGCTTGCCCTCTTCGCGCCGATGGCCGTGCAGGCTGCCGAGGCCGATCAGGCCGAACCTTCGAGCGAAATCATCGTTACCGGCACGCGCCAGACCGGCATGAAGGCCGCCGACAGCGCCGCCCCGATCCAGCTCATCGGCACGCAGGCGTTTCAAAGCGTGGGCCAGCAGGATCTGACGCAGGTTCTGGCCCAGACGCTGCCCTCGCTGAACTTCCAGGGCTTTGGTGGCGATACGGCCAACCTGACCCTCTCGGCCGCGCTGCGCGGCATCAATCCCAATGACACGCTGGTGCTGATCAACGGCAAGCGCCGCCACACCACCGCCAACCTCGCCGTGCTGGGCGGCAGCCCCTATTCGGGCAGCGCCACCACCGACCTCTCCTTCGTGCCCACCAACGCCATCGGCCGCATCGAAGTGCTGCAGGATGGCGCCGCGGCGCAATATGGTTCGGACGCGATCGCGGGCGTGGTCAACATCATGCTGAAAAGCGCCGACCATGGCGGCAGCTTCACCGCCACGGGCGGCAGCAACTATGAAAACGGCGGCAAAACGGCAGCCACCGCACTCAACCTTGGCTTCAAGCTGGGCGAAAAGGGCTTCATCAACGTCACCGGCGAATACAAGTTCCACGACTATACCTCGCACGGCAATTACGACCGCCGCTACTTCTATCCGGACGGCACGCTCAAGCCCGGCCAGAGCGCAGTGATCGTCAATGGCCTGAAGGGTTTCGCCGGCTATCCCAACGTCAACAACATCAATGGCGATGCGCGCTATTCGATTTACAACCTGTCGTTCAACGCAGGCTATGACGTAGGCTCGGACGCGCAGGTCTATGCTTTCGGCACCTATGGCAACCGCAACGCCAAGGCGTTTGAAAACTATCGCGCACCCAACCGCGTTTCGGGCACGACCAGCACCGGCACGACCGTCTATCCGCTGCCCAACGGTTTCCAGCCCCAGGAAAACATCCGCGAGGAAGATTTCTCGCTGACCGCCGGGATCAAGGGCAAGGCCGCGCAGTGGAACTATGACCTCTCGCTGACCTACGGCAAGGATGCGGTGGCGCTCTACACCATCAATTCGGCCAACCCCACGCTGTTCTCCATGGCCCAGTCGGCCAGCCCGACCGCGTTGACCGGCCTCCAGCGCAATTTCTATGACGGCCAGCTCTCGAACAGCGAATGGGTCGGCAACATCGACATCAGCCGCGATTTCGATCTGGGTATGGCCAAGCCGCTGACTTTGGCCTTCGGCGGCGAATATCGCCAGGGCAACTATTCGATCACCTCGGGTGAATACGGCTCGTATGCCTTTGGCGGCGCGCAGTCCTATCCCGGCTTTGCGCCCACTGATGCCGGTTCCTATGGCCGCAATTCCTATGCCGGTTATATCGACGTGGCGGCCGATCCGATCGCCGGGCTGCATGTCGATGTGGCGGGCCGCTATGAACACTATTCCGACTTCGGTTCGGCCTGGTCGGGCAAGTTCAACGCCCGTTATGACTTCTCGCCCGCCTTTGCCATTCGCGGCACGGTTTCCAACGGTTTCCGCGCCCCGACCCTGGCCGAATCCTACTACTCCTCGGTCAACGTCGGCCCGGGCTCGACCTTTGGCCAGCTGCCCCCCAACTCGGCAGCTGCCCAGCTTCTCGGCTTCTCCAAGCTGAAGGCGGAAAAGTCGACCAACTTCTCGTTCGGCTTCGTCGCCCATCCGCTGCCCAAGCTGCAGATCACGGTGGACGCCTATCAGATCAAGATCCGCGACCGCATTGTGGCCTCGGGCGACATCTACGGCTTCAACAGCGCGTATAATGCCAACAACGGCATTGTATCGCAGGCGGTGCAGAATGCGCTGATCTCGCGCGGCGTGTCGCTGGCTGATGCCACCTCCTATTCGGGCATCAACATCTTCACCAACGGCGCCGACACCCGCACCCGCGGCGTGGAAGCCACCGCCACCTACAGCAGCGATTTCGGCGACATGGGCAAGGTCGACTGGTCGCTGGGCGCGAACTACAACAAGACCGAGATCACCCGCATCTCGCCGCTGCCGACGGCTGTTTACAACGCCGGCTTTGGCCAGACCGACCTGCTCAGCGCCTCGGCCAAGGATGCGCTGACCACGGCCACCCCGCGGGTCAAGCTGATCGGCAACGCGCTGTGGAACATCGGTCAGTTCTCGGTCAACCTGCGTGAAACCATGTATGGCAGCACCAGCCAGCACACGGTCGGCGCCGGCGATGGCCTGCTCTATCTGCAGCACATCGGCACCACCTTCATCACCGACCTCAACGTCGGCTACAAGCTGACCCCCAAGATCCGTTTCGATGCGGGCGCGAACAACCTGTTTGACAAGCAGGCGCCGACCACCCGCCTGCAGAACGATGGCTCGCGGCCGATTTCGGGCAATGTTTACAACAGCCCGATCAGCTTCACGCCCTGGGGTATCAACGGGGGCTATTACTACGCCCGCGTGACCGTCAATTTCTAATCCAGCCTGACACCTGCGGCCCGGCCTGCCGTCCTTTAAAGGGCGCGCAGGCCGGGTTTTTCTTTGCCCATTGCGGCCCTTTGGCCCTATGCGGATAATGTGATGAGCGATCCTTTTGCCCAAGCAGCAGCGGCGCTGGCCGATGCCCCCGCCCGCGCGGAAAAGCTGGCGCGCGCGCTGGCGGCCCGCGCGCCGCAAGACCCCCGCCCCCGCCTGATCCTGGCCTCGGCCCTGCGGCGACAGGGGCGCTGCGTCGAGGCTCTGGGCCTGCTGGCGCCCTTGGCCCAAGCGTTCCCCCGTGCGGCGCGCACGCGCTATGAACTGGGCCTGTGCCTGCGCGCGACCGGGCGCGGAGCCGACGGACTGGCGCAGCTCGAAGCGGCGGTCCAGCTTGACCCGGCGCTGGGCGAGGCATGGGAAGCGCTGGCCGATACGGCTTTTTCCATGGGCGATGCCGCGCGCGAAACGCGGGCCAAAGCGGCGCTGGCGCGGCTCTCGGCCGATCATCCCGATGTGGGCCGGGCGGCCGAAATGGTGGCGCTTGGCCGCCATGGCGAGGCAGAACCGATCCTGCGCGCCTTTCTGCTGGCCCAGCCCAACCATGCCGAGGCCTCGCGCCTGCTGGCCGCCTGTTATGTGGCGGTGCGGGCCTTTGACAATGCCGAGACTTTGCTGCGTCATGCCTTGACGCTCGATCCCGGCTTTACGATCGCCCGCTTCGACCTGGCCCGCACTCTGTTTATGCGGCAGGAGGCCGAGGCGGCGATGCGCGAGCTTGCGCCCTTGCTGGCCGCCGAACCGGCCAATCCGGCCTATCGCAATCTTCGGGCCGGTTGTCTCGCACTGCTGGGCGATGAGGCCGGGGCCGAGGCTTTGCATGCCGGTTTGGCGCGGGAATTTCCCGGCAATCCGCGCGTGGCCATCAACCACGGCCATGCGCTGCGCACCAAGGGCGAGCGCGACGCCGCCATTGCCGCCTATCGCCGCGCGGCCTCGCTGGCGCCTCATGTGGGCGAGGCATGGTGGTCGCTGGCCAATCTGAAGGTCGCGGCCTTGAGCGAGGACGATCTGGCCGCCATGCGCGCTCTGCTGGCGCGGCGCGATCTGGCCGAGGTCGACCGGCTGCATCTGGAATTTGCCGTGGGCCGCGCCGCCGAGGATGCAGGGCGCGCGGGCGATGCCTTTGCCCATTATGCACGGGGCAATGCGTTGGTGCGCCGCCATTTCGGCATGGTGGCCGAGGATTATCCGGCCCAGGCGGCGCGGGTTTCGGCGCTGTTTACGCCCGAGTTTTTTGCCGCCCGCGAAGGATGGGGCGCCGACGGCGATGCGCCGATCTTTGTCGTCGGCCTGCCGCGCTCCGGCTCCACACTGGTCGAACAGATTCTGGCCAGCCATCCGGATATCGAGGGCACGATGGAACTGCCCTATATCGGGGCGCTGGCGGCGCGGATTGCGGCGCAGGGGGAGGATGCCCTGGCGCAGGCCGATGCCGCGCAGGTGCGCGCATGGGGCGAGGAATATCTGGCGCGCGCGGCGGTGCATCGACGGCTGGGGCGGGCGCGGTTTATCGACAAGATGCCCAACAATTTCCGGCATATCGGCCTGATCCGCCTGATCCTGCCCCATGCGCGGATTGTCGATGTGCGGCGCGCGCCGATGGCGGCGTGTTTCTCCGGCTTCAAACAGCTCTTCGCCGAAGGGCAGGAATTTTCCTATGATCTGGCCGAGTTGGGGCGCTATTATCGGCACTATCTCGCGCTGATCCGCCATTTTGCACAGGCCGCGCCGGGGGCTGTCCATACGCTGGTCTATGAGGATCTGGTCGAGGATACCGAGGGGCAGGTGATGCGATTGCTGGATGCTGTGGGGGTGGATTTCGACCCGGCCTGCCTGCGGTTCTTCGAAAATGACCGCGCGGTGCGCACCGTCTCCAGCGAGCAGGTGCGGCGGCCGATCTATCGCTCCGGGCTGGACCACTGGCGGGCGTTTGAGGGGGATTTGGGGGCTTTGAAGGAAGCCTTGGGGGATGCGTTGGAAGGGTGGCGTGAGTAAGCCTCCGCTGGCCAATGCGGATGACAGGCCGACATGCGGGCCGGTGCCGTCGCGCCCCTGAGACGGACGAGCAGGTGGCAGGCGGTTTCATCGCGAAGGGCCATGGCACCCCTGAAAACCACGGCTCGACCCTCTTGGGCGTTCACGCAACAGGCGACCGGCAGGACGGGCTCGCAGATCTGGGCGAAGGGGTTCCCGACGCATAAAGCGCATCGGGCCTGCTCCACTCCACCGGCATGATAACCTGTGCAACGCATGGGCTTCCTCCCCAATACCGCGCCCCTGTTTCAGCCAAGGCGCCGCAAGCTGGCGAAAGCAGTTTGTCGGCATAGGTGGGGATTGTCGCGCGTGGGCTTACCCGCATCGCTCGGTCCCGACACCGGCCCTTTTTGGCATCCCGCCCATTCCGGTTTGGGTGAGATGGGGATGGGACTTAACCTATATGGTTTTATTTGTCAAGGTGGGGTGGGAGTCGCGGGCGTGGGGTTTGGGGCGGGGTTTATCGCTGCGCGATTTTTAAGGATGCGAGGGGCTAGCCCCTCGCGCTCCCATTACTTTTCAGTTTCAGCCCGCAACGCGGTATTGGTTTTTGATGAAGGCGTTGAAATAAGTGCCCTTTGAAGGAGCATTAATCAGGCCATCATAAACCCACTGCGGCACACCAAAATAGTCATAACCCCTTGCGCCGTGCTGGAACCAGATGGTCAACACAAGGGATCGAGCATCATATTTGACGGCATGGATGGCCGAGGAACCTAAAATCAGCATATGCTTAAACTCGCATTGTGAGGAGCGAGCCGAGGCCCGCCCCTCGATTGCAACCGACAATTCAATCAGTTGTCGTTGTCATGTTCATCGACCGGCTCAGGCTTCTTGCTGATCGGGATGCGGAATGCTTTGCCCTTAGGTTTGCAAATCCGCTGTCCATTTTTCAGCGTGATGCACTGGCGGTAGATGAAGCCGTTGTCTGTCGACATGGCCACCTCCATCAGATTTCATTTGACGGGGGCATCACGAGTTGCGAGAATAAGGGTTCCTACACCGATTATCGCGCGTCTCGTGATGCGGGTTTTCGAACGAGAAGGTCGGCCGAAAGGTCGGCCTTCTTTTCGTTTGGACCAATTAGCTACTCAATAAGCGAATCTCCTGCAATTTCCATTAACCAATTCCTAGGACCTATCAACTCAGAAGTCAACTCCAATCGAAACTCTCAAATGGTGATAGGGTTGACCTAGTGTGAAGTCTGTGGAAAACTCCGCGCAGGAGGACGCAATGGATGACAAACTCTATCGCGAAGCAATCGCAAACCTTGAGCAACTTAAAAAGGCGCGCCATCAAGCACTAGAATTGGTCAAGCAGTGTGATGAAAGGATTGCCATCCTTGAAACTTTCATCAAGGGATTAGAGAAAACTGCGAGTGCCGCCAAAGAGGCCCTTCAAGCCAACGCTCTCATTCAAAATAGAAACTCACGAAAGCAAAAATCCGCAGAAATCGAGCGGATGATGGATTCTGCAGAGAATTTTATTATCGAAAAAGGCCATCCACTCACACGAAGCGAATTACTCGAATATCTTGAGAAAGAGGGCTTCAGAATTGAAGCTGCCGACCGAAGCAAAGTACTAGGAACAAATCTGTGGAGGTCCAAGCGCTTCCACAATTTGAAGGGAGCTGGCTATTGGCCGAAGTCTAAAAAACTGCCACCCGAATTTGAAGACCTTGATATTCGAACCACATCGCTCTCAGAGTGATAATTGAAGGGAGCGCGAGGGGCTCGCCCCTCGCATCTTAAAAATCGCGAAGCGAATGGCGGCCAAGCACAACACCGGACCGCCCAAACGCTTACTCCGCCGCGATCCCCGCCGCCTTGAACATATCCTCGGTCCCCTCGCCTTCGTCAAAGACGAGCGCGGCGGGATCGTTGGCCTTGGCCTTGCGGCGCGAATCAAAGCTGGACCACACGGTGTTCCAATCGCCGCGGGTGGCGCCCTTGGAATATTCGGTGGCGCGGGTTTCGAAGAAGTTGGCGTGCTCGACGCCGTTGAGCAGCGGCTGGAGCCAGGGCAGCGGGTGATCCTCGATCATGTAGATCGGCTGGAAGCCAAGCTGGCCGAGGCGCCAGTCGGCGATGTAGCGGATGTAGCGCTTGATGTCCTTGGCGCTCATGCCGGGCACGGGGCCTTGTTCGAAGGCAAGGTCGATGAAGGCGTCTTCGAGGCGCACCGTCTTCTGGCAGCAGTCGATGATGTCTTCCTTGACCGCCTTGGTCAGGCAGCCGCGTTCCTTCACGAAGGTGTGGAACAGCTTGATGATGCCTTCGCAATGCAGCGATTCATCGCGGATCGACCAGGTAACGATCTGCCCCATGCCCTTCATCTTGTTGAAGCGGGGGAAGTTCATCAGCATGGCGAAGGAGGCGAAAAGCTGCAGCCCTTCGGTAAAGCCGCCGAACATGGCCAGCGTGCGGGCAATATCCTCGTCCGAATCGACGCCGAAGGTCGCCATATAGTCGTGCTTGGCCTTCATTTCCTCATATTCGAGGAACATGCCATATTCGGTTTCGGGCATGCCGATCGTATCGAGCAGATGCGAATAGGCCGCGATATGGATCGTTTCCATGTTCGAAAACGCCGCCAGCATCATCTTGATTTCGGTCGGCTTGAACACGCGGCCGTATTTTTCGTGATAGCAGTCCTGCACTTCCACGTCGGCCTGCGTGAAGAAGCGGAAGATCTGGGTGAGCAGGTTGCGCTCATGCTCGGAAATCTTCTGCGCCCAGTCGCGGCAATCCTCGCCCAGCGGCACTTCCTCAGGCAGCCAGTGGACCTGCTGCTGGCGTTTCCAGAAGTCGTAAGCCCACGGATATTCGAAGGGTTTGTAGGTCTTACTGGCTTCGAGAAGGGACATGCGACTGCTCCAGAATCGGCGGTTTTCAAGGGCCCGAGACGGGCGGGACCGCCAATAGATACGCGGCCCGGCCCATCAACAGATAGATGGTATTGCGTGCAGGCAACCACAAGGTCTTGTGGGTATGCGTTACATCGACTGCGCGCGCTTGATAACAGTTTCGGCGCCGGGATGCATCGGCCCGCTGAGCTTTCCCACAGATTCGGCAGAGGAATTTTTTGTGGGGAAGAAGGGAAAGAAAATGCGAGGGACTCGTCCCTCGCGCTCCCGTTACTGTCTGCGTTGCGCCACGGGTTCGGCCTATGGGTGTCGGACGCGGCCTCGAAACAGGAAAGCCTGCGGCGCCGGTAAAAAGCGCCGCAGGCTTTCAATTCATCGCCCAATCCGCATCATCGCAAACAAAGCGCCACCCCCTTATCGGGATTGCAAAGGGCCCCCGCCCTTTGCCCGCCGGAGGCAAAAACTTACTTCCAGAACCAACGAGGCGACAACCCGCGGCCCTTACGAAAACCCCACATCTGAACATAGAGCCAGATGCCCGAGATCGAGAAGAAGAGCAGCGCAAAGCCGGTAAGCGTCGAGATCAGCACGCCGACCGGGCCGAACTCTTCGCCCGAATGCAGGTGGTGGAGCAGGCCGACAAGGCTCTGGCCGCCCTTTTGCTTGGGCCGGCACATGACATCAGGCGGGCAGACGAAATCGGGCTGGAGCTTGGAAACCGGGGCCGGGGCGCCCTGCGCCTGCTGCGGCTTGGCCTGAGTCAGCGGCACGATCTGGCTGAGCACGCCGGTAACGGCCATCCACAACATGAAAACGCCGAAAAACAGGCTGAGCCAGCGGTGCCATTTACGCATGAAATTCCCTTCCTAGAATCGGGCCTTGAACAAGCGCGGTCCCGTTGCGCGCCAAGGTTACGCGCTGATGAAAAGCAGGCAATGCGACATATTGGCAAGCCGCGAAGGGTGAGAAAATGTCGCAAGCCGTGTCAGGGGGAGGCAAGAACAGGGGCAGGTGCGAGGGTCTAGACCCTCGCGCTCCCGTTACTGCCTGCGTTGCGCCACGGGTTCGGCCTATGGGTGTGGGACGCAAGGTTCGAATGATAAAGCCTGCGGCGCCGTAAAATAGCGCCGCAGGCCCTCAATTCATCGCCCAATCCGCATCACTGCAAATAAAGCGCCACCCCGTAACGGGATTGCAAAGGGCCCCCGCCCTTTGCCCGCCGGAGGCATCAAACCCTGCGAAATATCACTGACAGGCCAGACATTCCTCATAGTCCGTCTGCTCGCCCGCGCTCAGTTCGATCTTGGGCGCCTCGGAGGTGTTGTCCGCCTCGACCCCGCCGGCAAAGCCCGCGCGCTGCACCGACTTCGAGCGCAGGTAGTAGAGCGACTTGATGCCCTTTTCCCACGCCTGATAGTGCAGCATCATCAGGTCCCACTTGTCCACGTCGGCCGGGATATAGAGGTTCAGCGACTGGGCCTGATCGATATAGGGCGTGCGGTCGGCGGCGAATTCGAGCAGCCAGCGCTGGTCGATTTCGAAGCTGGTCTTGTAGGTCGCCTTTTCCTCGGGGCTGAGGAAATCGAGATGCTGGACCGAGCCGCCATGTTCGAGGATCGAGTTCCACACATTGGTGGAATCCTTCGATTTGCTGGCCAGCAGCTTTTGCAGATAGGGGTTCTTGACGACGAACGAGCCCGACAGCGTCTTGTGGGTGTAGATGTTGGCCGGGATCGGCTCGATGCAGGCGCTGGTGCCGCCGCAGATGATCGAGATCGAAGCGGTCGGCGCAATGGCCATCTTGCAGGAAAAACGCTGCATCACGCCCATGTCGGCAGCGTCCGGGCATGCGCCGCGTTCCTGGGCCAGCAGGATGCTCGCCTCGTCCGCCTTGGCCGAGATGTGCTTGAACATCTTGAGGTTCCACGCCTTCGCCATCGCGCTTTCAAAGGCGATGCCCTTCTTTTGCAGGAAGGAGTGGTAGCCCATCACGCCCATACCGACCGAGCGTTCGCGACTGGCCGAATATTTGGCGCGGGCCATTTCGGACGGTGCGCGGTCGATATAATCCTGCAGCACATTGTCGAGGAAACGCAGCACGTCCTCGATAAAGCGCTTGTCGCCGTTCCACTCGTCCCAGGTTTCCAGGTTGAGCGAGGAGAGGCAGCACACGGCGGTGCGGTCATTGCCCAGATGGTCCTTGCCCGTGGGCAGGGTGATTTCGCTGCACAGGTTCGAGGTATAGACCTTGAGACCCAGATCGCGGTGATGCTTGGGCATCATGCGGTTCACCGTGTCAGAGAACACCAGATAGGGTTCGCCGGTGGCCAGACGCACTTCGACCAGCTTCTGGAACAGGCTGCGCGCATCGACCTTGCCGCGCACGCTGCCGTCCTTGGGCGATTTCAGTTCAAATTCGCGCCCGTCGCGCACCGCCTGCATGAAATCGTCGGTCAGCAGCACGCCATGATGCAGGTTGAGCGCCTTGCGGTTGAAGTCGCCGCTGGTCTTGCGGATTTCAAGGAATTCCTCGATTTCCGGGTGGCTGACATCGAGATAGGCCGCCGCCGAACCACGACGCAGCGAACCCTGCGAAATCGCCAGCGTCAGGCTGTCCATCACGCGCACGAAGGGGATGATGCCGCTGGTCTTGCCGTTCAGGCCCACCTGCTCGCCAATCCCGCGCACCTTGCCCCAATAGGTGCCGATGCCGCCGCCGCGCGAGGCGAGCCAGACGTTTTCGGTCCAGGTCGAGACGATGCCGTCCAGGCTGTCCTCAACCGTGTTCAGATAGCACGAGATCGGCAAGCCGCGCCCCGTGCCGCCGTTCGACAAAACCGGCGTTGCGGGCATGAACCACAGCTTGGAAATATAGTCATAGATCCGCTGGGCATGTTCGGCATCGTCGGCATAGGCGTCAGCCACGCGGGCAAACAGGTCCTGATACTTCTCGCCGGGCAGCAGATAGCGGTCATCGAGCGTTTCGCGCCCGAAATCGGTCAGCAGCGCATCACGCGAAGGATCGGTCACGATATTGAACCGGCGCGCATCGACGCGCTTGGTGTCCTCGGGCTGCTTGGGCGAGGAAGCGGCGGCGGCCGCCACGCTGAGCAGGTCGCCCATACGTTCGGCGGTCAGCAAATCAGGGGCCAGCAAATCGGCGGCCATATCGGTCTTGTCATTCATCGGCATAGCCGGGCCTGCGCCCGCCTCCTTCTTATCGGACAGAACGGCGGCGCCCTCGGCACCCGTCTGCGGCTCCGTCAGCGGCAAAGTCGAAAGATCGCTGTTGCGTTCGGCTCGCTCATCCCCGCTGCTGAAATCCACGTTCTGCCCCTCCATGGTGTTGAAACTGGTTGTTCCGGCGCCTTGCGGGGCTGCTCTTTTCCAAAGAATCGCGCCGCACCGAGGTTTTGCGGCCTCTGGCGGTCAATAACTAGGGATAGAGGTCGGCGCCCTTCACCGGCCACAACTTGTTGTGCCTCAAAGGCGGAAACATGCGCAAGAGGAAAGCGCTCCATCGCACATTTTGCCCGGGCCCGCCCGCCGGGGCGGCGACGCGCCGGAAATCGGGCATTGGCCTGTCACGCAAGAGTCAAAATGGGCGGAATCGAAAAAAGTTCTCCACATCTGGATGCGCCCTGCGGATGGGCTTTGCGCTTCGCGGCGGGCTGTACTAATCTGCTAGAACACCTCAACCCTTCCGGAGAAAACCGATGTTCCGCCTGATCGCCGCGCTGTTTTCCGGGCTTGTTGTCGGGCTGGTGGCCCGCTTTGTCTATCTGGGCACGGTGCCGATGGGGTGGTGGATGACGATTCTGCTGGGCATCGGGGGATCGTTGCTGGCCGATCTGGTGGTCAATCGCGGCGATGTGGGGCGCCCGGCCCGCCCGGCCGGATTCATCGCCTCGGTGGTGGGGGCGATGGCGCTGATTTTCATCGGGCGACATATGGGCTGGCATTGATGTAAATAAGCAACGTCTTGTAATCTTCATAAAATCGTCATCAAATCATCTCTGTTCCGCCACCTGTCCGTAACAGGGCGGCCCTAGGCCGCGCCCCATCACTGCATCCTGCACATGGGGGTCGTCATGTCCAAACTTTGCTATCTTCTGCTTGCCGCCAGCGCGCTCTGCCCGCTCGGCTTTGTCCATGCCGCCGAAGCGCCTGTCGCCGCAGAAGCGCCCGCCGCCGATGCCGGCGAATCGGACGCCATCGTCGTGGTGGGGCAAGGCGTCGTGCGTCAGGCTCAGACCCTGACCACTAAGGATCTGGCCGTGCTGGTCCCCGGCACCAGCCCGTTCAAGGCCATCGAAAACCTGCCCAGCGTCAATTTCCAGAGCGCCGATCCCTTCGGTTCGTATGAATGGGCCATGCGCGTCTCGATTCGCGGCTTCAACCAGAACCAGCTCGGCTTCACCCTCGACGGCGTGCCGCTGGGCGATGCCACCTATGGCAACCTGAACGGCCTGCATATCAGCCGCGCGATCATCACCGACAATATCGGCGCCACCCGCGTGACGCAGGGCGCGGGCGCTCTGGGCACGCAGGCGACCAACAATCTGGGCGGCACGGTCGAGTTTTCCAGCATGGACCCGCTCGACCATTTCGCGCTGGATGCCGCCGCCACCTATGGCAGCTTCAACAGCTGGCGCACCTATGGCCGGGTCAATGCGGCCAGCGCCAATGGCGATCTGCGCGGCTATATCGCGGTCGATCACCACGAAACCTCGAAATGGAAGGGCTATGGCCAGCAGCGCCAGACGCTGGTGAACGCCAAGATCGTGGGCGATGTGGGCAAGACCCAGCTGTCGGCCTATGCCTCGTATTCCGACCGCGCCGAGGTTGACTATCAGGACCTCAGCCTCGGAATGCTGAACCGCCTCGGCTATAACTGGGACAATATTTCAAACAATTACGCGCTGGCGGTCAAGGTGGCCGATGTGGCGGCCAACAATGGCTATTCGGGCGCCACCCCCACCAATCCCTCGGCGGGCACCGCATGGCCCGCGCCCTTTGCCAATGCCGATGATGCCTATTATTCGGGCGGCGGTCTGCGCAAGGACTTCCTCGGCTGGGTGGGCGCCAAGACCCAGTTCAGCGAAAAGTTCTCCGGCGAGATCAAGGCCTATTACCACGACAACAAGGGCCGCGGCCTCTGGTGGACGCCCTATGTCAACAGCCCGAACGGCATCCCGCTCTCGCTGCGCACCACCGAATATGCGATCAAGCGCGGCGGCATTTTCGGCCATATCGACGGCGAGATCGGCGCGCATAAGCTGACCGTCGGCGGCTGGTGGGAACACAATGCCTTCAATCAGGCGCGCCGCTATTACGCCGTGCTCAGCCGCACCGATCCGGGTCAGGGCCTGCTCGACTGGCCCAGCAACCCCTTCGCCACGCAATGGGAGCTGAACTTCGCCACCGAGACACTGCAATATCATGTGGCCGATACGGTAAAATATGGCGACCTGACCATCAATCTGGGCTGGAAGGGCTTTGCCGTCATCAACAAGGCCAGCCCCGTGATCGCGGGCGGGCGCGCCTCGGGCCGGATCACGGCCAAGGACTGGTTCCAGCCCACCGTCGGCGCGGCCTACAAGATCGGCGGCAATGGCGAAATCTACGCCGGTTTCGCCCAGTCCACCCGCGCCTATCAGTCGGCCACCACCAGCGGCCCCTTCTCGGCCACGCAGGCCGGGTTCGACGCGGTGAAGAACACGCTTAAGCCTGAAAGCTCGGACACGTATGAGGCCGGTTATCGCTATTCGGATGCGCGCATCAACGCCACGCTGGGCGCATACCTGACCAATTTCCACAACCGCCTGCTGGTGATCCCCACCGCTGCGGGAATCGTGGGTGCGGCCAATCTGCTGTCCAACGTGGGCGGCGTGCGCTCGGCGGGGATCGAGGCGCTGGTCAACGCCCGTCTGGGCCATGGCTTCTCCACCACCCTGTCCTATGCCTATAATGACAGCACCTATCGCGACAACATCGGCACCTATCAACTGGTCGGCAAAACCACTGTCGATGCGCCAAAGCACCTAGCCCGCGCCGAACTGGCCTATGATAACAAGGTGATCTTTGGACGGGTTGCGGTCAATTATATGTCGAAGCGCTATTTCACCTATACCAATGATCAATCGGTGGGCGGCCGCACGCTGGTCGATGCCAGCCTCGGCTATCGCGTCAAGACGCCGTTCTCGGACCGCCCGATCGAGCTTCAGGTCAATGCGACCAATCTGTTCGACGTGAAATATGTCTCGACCATCGGCACCAACGGCTTCGGCTTCAGCGGCGACAACCAGACCTTGATGGTGGGCGCGCCGCGCGCGGTGTTCGGCACGATCAAGGCGGGCTTCTGATGGGCGTGAAATCGGCGTTTCTGGGTCTGTTGCTAGCGGCGGGGATGATCCCTGCCGCCTCGGCCAAACCGGCGCATCACCCGGTGCTGATGATCTCGATCGACGGGCTGCGTCCGGGCGATGTGATCGAGGCGGACAAGCGGGGGCTGAAAATCCCCGCCCTGCGCGCCCTGCTGGCCGAAGGCGCCCATGCCGGAGGCGTCGTGGGGGTTTTGCCCACGCTGACCTTCCCCAGCCACACGACGCTGATCACCGGGGTCGATCCGGCGCATCACGGCGTGCTCAACAATGTGACCTTCGACCCGACCGCGATCAACCAGGACGGCTGGTACTGGTATGCCAGCGACATCAAGGTGCCCACCTTGTGGGATGCGGCGCGCGCCAAAGGCCTGACCACCGGCAATGTCCACTGGCCGGTCAGCGTGGGGGCAAAAATCGGCTGGAACCTGCCCCAGATCTGGCGCACCGGACATCCCGATGACGCCAAGCTGGTCTCCGCGCTTTCCACGCCGGGCCTGTTGCCAGAACTGGAGGCCAAGGAAGGCCCCTATGCGCCGGGCAAAGCCGAAGACCTGCCCGCCGACCAGACGCGGGGGCATTTTGCCGCCCGCCTGATCGCGGCGCATCATCCCGATTTCCTCACCGTTTACCTGACCGCGCTGGACCATACCCAGCATGAGACGGGGCCCGACAGCGCGCAAAGCCATGCCGTGCTGGAAAGCATCGACGCCATCGTCGGCAATCTGGTTGCGGCCGAGCGCAAGGCCCATCCCGATGCGGTGATCGCGCTGGTGTCGGATCATGGCTTTGCGGCGGTGGACAATGCCTTCAACCTCAGCCGCGCGCTGATCGATGCGGGGCTGATTCGCCTGTCGGCGCCCGATCAACTGGGGCGGCAAAAAATCGAGAGCTGGGACGCGGTGGCATGGGCCTCGGGCGGGTCGGTGGCGGTGGTGCTGGCGCGGCCGGATGACGCGGCGCTCAAGGCCAAGGTGCGCGAGCTGCTGGTGGGGCTGAAGGCCGATCCGGCGAACCGCATCATCGACATGCTGGAGGGCGACGCCATCGCCAAGGCGGGCGGCAACCCGCAGGCCAGCTTCTACCTCAATCTTGCCCCGCCAATGCTGGCCACCGGCTATGTCGCGCCCGGCCTGCCGCTGCGTTTTGTGCCGCCGACCAAGGGGATGCACGGCTTCTTCCCCGCCGATCCGCGTATGCGCTCGACCTTTATGATTGCCGGGCCGGGCGTGCCCAAGGGCCGTGATCTGGGCGAGATCGACATGCGCGCCATCGCACCCACGCTGGCGCGGATCATGGGCGCGCGGCTGGATCAGGCCGAAGCCCCGGCGATCACCTTCTGAGACGCCTGACGCGCAGGGTTTGGCCCCTGCGCGTCAGGCCTGTTTGTTTATTGTATTTTTATTTGCCGCTCCGCCGGCTTTCCCATACCCCACAATCCGACAGCGATAGAACATAACCATAGTCAGTCGTCCGTCGGGAGGGTTCTGGAAATACGGGATTAAGCCCTCGCGGAGTGCGATTACTGATGCGATTACACCATATTCTGGTGCTTTTTCTGGCGACTGGCGGAAATGCCATGGCACAGGAAAACTATTCTCTCGATCATCTTGAGCAATTAGCGCAGGATACCAATCCTGCTCTTCAGGCTGCCCAGCGCGATGTCGCCATCGCCCGCAGCGAGGTGAGCACCGCGCGCGCCCTGCCCAACCCCACGGTCGAATTCATGACCGGCCCGATGCGCTATAAGCCCGTGGCCAGCGGGCTTTCCGGCACGGCCACCAGCTACAGTCTGTCGCAGCCGCTCGACCTGCCCTTTTCACGCACGCCGCGCATTGAGGCTGCCCGCGCCGGTTTGGCCGCCAGCGAGGCGGGCTTTGCCGGACAGGTGACCAACTGGCTGGCCAATCTGCGCATGGCCTATTACGACCTGCTGCGCCGCAGCGCCGAACAGGTCGTGGCCGAGGAAGATGTCGGCATCGTGCGCTCGATGCAGCAAAAAGTGTCCTTCAGCGTCAAGCAGGGCGAAACGGCCAAATTCGAAGCGATCCGCGCCGAGGCCGAATTGCTCAACGTGCAAAAGACCGCCGCCGCCGCCGCGCTGCGGGTGCAGCAGGCGCGCAGCCAGTTGCGGATGCTGGTGGGGCCCGCCCTGCCGGAGAATTTCACCGTGACGGGGCGTTTGCAGGCTTTGCCCAAATTGCCGCCCTTTGACGAGCTGGTCGAACAGGTCGCGCGCACCAACCCCGATCTGGTTCAGGCCCGCGCCCAGCAGGATCAGGCGCGCTATCGCCTGCGTACCGAGGAAGCGCTGCGCCTGCCGCAGATCGCGCTGCGCGCCGAACGCAGCGGCGACGCCGAACAGGACCAGACCCGCTTTGGCGTCAGCCTGACCGTACCCATCTGGGACCGGCGCAAGGGGCCGGTGGCGGCCGCCGAGGCGCAATTGTCGAAATCCACGCTGGGGCTTGAGGCGCGCGAATATGCGGTGCGTCAGGAACTGGTGATCGCCTACAAGCAATATGAAATCGCCCAGAACACCGTGGCCGCACTCGAAGGCGGCGTGGTGTCGCAGGCGCAATCGGCGCTCAAGGTGGCCGAGTCGGCCTATCGCTTTGGCGAGCGCGGGCTCATCGACGTTCTGGACGCCCAGCGCGTGTTCCGTGCAGCGCGCGCCGACCTTATCAACAGCCGTTTCGATCTGGCCGTGGCGCTGGTCGAGATCCAGCGCCTCAGCTCCAACCTTGCGCAGAGATAAAACCATGAAAAAATATCCTTTTGTGGCGCTGGCTCTGTCCCTTGCGCTGCCTTTGTCCCTGGCGGCCTGCGGCGAAGACAAGAAAGCCGCCAAGCCCAAGATCGACCCCGAAAGTGTGGTGGCGGGCGCCAACATGCAGGGCCGCGTCAAGGTCGCCCCGGTCGGCGTCGAGGCGGTGTCCGATACGCTGCGCGTAGCGGGCCAGATCACGTTTGACGAAAACCGCGTGGCGCGCATCGGCGCGACCGTAACGGGGCGCGTCACCGACATAGCCGCCAATATCGGTCAGAACGTGGCGCGCGGCACGGTGCTGGGCCGGATCAACAGCTCGGACCTGTCGACACAGCAGCTCGCCTATCTGCGCGCGCGCTCGCAATACGAACTGAACCGCCGCGCCGCCGAACGCGCGCAGCAGCTCTATGCCGCCGACGTGATCGCCGCGGCCGAATTGCAGCGCCGCCAGAGCGAGGCCAGCATTTCGCACGCCGAAATGCGCGCCGCCGCCGATCAGTTGCGCCTGCTGGGCGTGTCGGCCTCGGCGCTGGGGCAATTGGGGGGGCAAGGGGTGATTTCCTCCTCCACCCCGATCCTCTCGACAATGAACGGCGTGGTGGTCGAACGCAATCTGGCGCTGGGGCAAGTGGTGCAGCCGGCCGATGCGCTGTTTGTGGTGGCCGATCTGTCGAAACTGTGGGCCACCGCGCTGGTGCCCGAACAGCAGGTGCGCTTCGTTCAGCAGGGCCAGACCGTCGCGCTGGAAATCCCGGCGCTGGGCGGTGCCAAGCGCGAGGGGAAGCTGGTCTATGTGGGCCAGGTGGTCGATCCCAAGACGCGCACAGTGGTGGTGCGCACCGAGCTGGACAATCGCGGCGGGGAGTTGAAGCCCCAGATGCTGGCGACGATGCTGGTGACGGCCGCGCCCGAAAAGCAGCCCGTGGTGCCCAATGCGGCCATCGTGCGCGAAAACAACAAGGACTATGTCTTTGTCGAAACCGCCCCGTCCAAATTCCGCATCCGCGCGGTCACGCTGGGCGAGGAGGTTGCGGGCAAGAGGGTGGTGATCTCGGGCGTCAAGCCGGGTGAACGCATCGCCATCGAGGGCGCCTTCCACCTGAACAACGAACGCAACCGGCAGGCATTGGAAGGCCAATGATCCAGTCCCTGATACGCGCGGCGCTGCAACAGCGCCTGATCGTGATCGTGGTGGCCGCCGTGCTTTTGGGCTTTGGCCTGAATGCGGCGTCGAAACTCTCGGTCGATGCCTTTCCCGATGTGACCAATGTGCAGGTCCAGATTGCCACCGAGGCATGGGGCCGCAGCCCCGAAGAAGTCGAGCGCATGGCCACCGTCCCCATCGAGGTGGCGATGACGGGCCTGCCCGGCCTTGAGGAAATGCGTTCGCTCAACAAGCCCAACCTCTCGCTGATCACGCTGGTGTTCACCGACAAGACCAATGTCTATTTCGCGCGCCAGTTGGTGATGGAACGCCTGATCGAGGTCGGCTCGAAAATGCAGCCGGGGATCGCCCCGGTGCTGGGACCGGTCTCGACGGGTCTGGGCGAGGTCTATCAATATACGCTGGACAAGCCGGGCGACGGCAATTCGGTGCTGAGCCAGGAGGAATTGACCAGGCGCCGGACCACGCAGGACTGGGTGGTGCGCCCGTTGCTGCGCTCGATCCCGGGCGTGGCGGAAATCAACTCGCAGGGCGGCTTTGCCAAGCAATATCAGGTTCTGGTCAACCCCGATCAACTGCGCCACTATTCGGTCAGCGTGGCCGAGGTCTATCAGGCCGTGGCGCGCAACAATGCCAATGCGGGCGGCGGCGTGCTGCCCCAATATGCCGAGCAATATCTGATCCGGGGCGTGGGTCTGGTCAAATCGGTCGATGACCTTGGCTCCATCGTCATCCGCGAAAGCGCGGCAACGCCCGTCTATCTGCGCGATGTCGCCGAGGTGAAGATCGGGCCCGGCGTGCGCGATGGCGCGCTCATCAAGAACGGCGTGACGGAAAGCGTGGGCGGGATCGCGCTGATGATGGCGGGCGGCAATGCCAAGGCCATCGTGACCAAGATCAAGGAGCGCGTCGAACAGATCAACAGCAAGGGCATGTTGCCCGACGGCCTCAAGATCGTGCCCTATTACGACCGTTCCGAACTGGTCGATGCGGCCATCCACACCGTGGTCAAGGTGCTGATGGAGGGCATCGTGCTGGTGGTGATCGTGCTCTTCGTCTTCCTTGGCGATGTGCGATCCTCGGTGATTGTGGTGTCCACGCTGGTGCTGACGCCGCTGCTCACCTTCATCTGCATGAATTATCTGGGCATATCAGCCAATCTCATGTCGCTGGGCGGGCTTGCCATCGCCATCGGCCTGATGGTCGACGGGTCCGTGGTGGTGGTGGAAAACGCCTTCCTGCTGCTGGGCCAGACGCGCGACAGCGGTGAGAGCAAGGTGCGCATCATCCTGCGCGCCGTGGTCGAGGTGGCGACGCCCGTGATCTTTGGCGTGGGCATCATCATCCTCGTCTTCCTGCCGCTGATGACGCTGCAGGGAATGGAGGGCAAGATGTTCTCGCCGCTGGCCTATACGATCGCGATTGCGCTGGCGATTTCGCTGGTGCTCTCGCTGACGGTGACGCCGGTGCTGTCCTCCTATCTGCTGAAAGCGCCGAAAGTGCATGAAGGGCATCATGGCGGCGAGGAAGACCACGATACCCGCGTCATCAAGGTGATGAAAAGCCGCTATCTCAAGATGCTGCATTGGGCGCTGGCCAATGAAAAGCGCACGATCACGCTGGCGGTGGGCGGCTTTCTGGCCACGCTGGCGCTGCTGCCTTTCCTTGGCACGGCCTTCATTCCCGAAATGAAGGAAGGGTCGGTGGTGCCCGGCATCAACCGCGTGCCCAACATCGCGCTTGATGAATCGATCAAGATCGAGATGGAGGGCATGCGCCTCATCATGCAGGTGCCCGGCGTCAAATCGGCGGTGTCGGGCGTGGGCCGCGGCGAAAGCCCCGCCGACCCGCAAGGCCCCAATGAATCCACCCCCATCGTCAGCCTGAAACCGCGCGAGGAATGGCCCAAGGGCTGGAATCAGGACGATATTGCCGACGCGATGCGCGAAAAGCTCAAAGCTCTGCCCGGCGTCCAGATCGTCATGGCCCAGCCCATTTCCGACCGCGTGGACGAAATGGTGACGGGCGTGCGTTCGGACATCGCGGTCAAGGTGTTTGGCGATGACATGGACGAATTGAAGCGGGTGGCCGAGGAAATCGCCCGCGTGGGTCAATCGCTGCAAGGCGCGGAGGATCTGCGCATCGAAAAGGTCAGCGGCCAGCAATATCTCTCGATCGAGATCGACCGGGCGGCGCTGGCGCGCTTTGGCCTCAATGTGGCCGATGTGAACGATCTGCTGGAAACGGCGGTAGGCGGCAAACAGGCGACCGAAATTTTTGAAGGCGAGCGCCGCTTCCCCGGCGTGGTCCGCCTTCCGCAAGCCTATCGCGACAATATCGAGGCGATCTCGAACCTGCTGATCACCTCGCCGGGCGGCGCGCAGGCGCGTCTGGCCGACGTGGCCAAGGTGGTGGTGTCGGACGGCCCGGCCCAGATCAGCCGCGAAATGGGCAAGCGCCGCATCGTCATCGGCATGAACGTCAAGGGCCGCGACCTTGGCGGCTTCGTGGCCGAGCTTCAGCAGAAGGTCGATAAGCAGATCAAGCTGCCCGATGGCTATTACCTCGAATGGGGCGGACAATTCCAGAATATGGAGCGCGCGCTGGGCCATCTGATGATCATTGTGCCGATCACGGTGGCGGCGATCTTCTTCCTGCTGTTTGTCCTGTTCAACTCGCTGCGTCTGGCCTCGCTGATTATTCTGGTGCTGCCTTTCGCCTCCATCGGCGGGATCGTGGGGCTGGCAGTCACGGGGGAATATCTCTCGGTGCCGGCCTCGGTGGGCTTTATCGCGCTCTGGGGCATTGCGGTGCTCAATGGCGTGGTGCTGGTCTCCTATATCCGCAACCTGCGCGATGAGGGCAAATCGGTGCGCGAGGCGGTGGTTCAGGGCGCAACCCTGCGTTTCCGCCCGGTGATGATGACGGCGACAGTGGCTCTGCTGGGCCTGATCCCGTTCCTCTTCGCCACCGGGCCGGGGTCGGAGGTGCAAAAGCCGCTGGCCATCGTGGTGATCGGCGGGCTGATCACATCCACCGTGCTGACGCTGGTGGTGCTGCCCACGATCTATCGCTTCTTTGATGACGAACGCGTCGAGGCCTGAGGGGAGAAAACACCATGGCCATGATTGAGATCCGCGCCGTTGTTCGGCCCAGCCGTCTTGAAATGCTGCGCGTGGCGCTGCGGCAATTGCCGGAATTTCCCGGCATGACCGTGGCCCGCGTCGAAGGGTGCAGCGGCACCGGAAAGCTGGGCAACTATCCATGGACGATCAAACAGGAACTGGTCGATTTCACGCCCAAATCCATGATCCACATCGTCGTGGACGAAGCCAATGCCAAGCCGATCTATGACACGATCCACCAGATCACCCGCACCGCCCGTCAGGGCGACGGGCTGATCTGGACCATGCGGGTCGAACAATGCCTGTTTATCGCCGCGGAGCCGGAGGATTAAACCTTACCGAAGGGGGCTGAGGTTTCAGCCCTCTTCTTCTTTTTCCGCCTTTTTGCCCGCTTCGTCCTCGCCATGGGGATGGCGCAGTTCCTCGATATGATCGGCGCGGCGGCGCAGATAATTGTCGCGGGTCGTCGTATAGGGGTCGGCCGATTCCTTTTCCTGCCGCAGCCGCTCCTTGTTGACCACCCGGCGATCCACAATCCCCAGCACGATCATCGGCACGACGGCCGCCGTCGGCAGGACATTGCGGCCGATTGCCAGAGGCAAGACCGCACGATCCACAATGCGCCCGGTCAGATCACGCAGGGTCGTCGATCCGAACAGCGGCATGTAGATATAGGGCCCATTGGGCACGCCGTAAAAACCCAGCGTATCGGCAAAACCGTTTTCGCGGAAAGGCAGCCTGAACGGCTTGCGCTTGGCCATATCAAAGATGCCGGCCAGACCGATCGTCGAATTGAGGACGAAACGGGCGACCGTTTCAGCGGTCTTGCCGACCTTGTGCTGCATCAGGAAATTGGCCGCGATCACCGGTTCGCGCAGGTTATAAAGTGCATTGTGAATGCCATCGCGCACCGGCGAAGGCACCACCGCTTCATACCCTTTGGAAAAAGGTTCGAGCACCGCATTGTCAACGGCCTGTGTCACGGCAAAGGACGCCTGATTGATGGCCCGGCCAGGATCGGGCGCCAGCGGGCGCGAGGAAACCACGATGCCGGGTTCTTCCTCGGCACCACGATGGCCGGGGTGACGCGGCGGCTCGGCAGGCTGGGTTTCGGCGGAAGCTGGGGTCGAGGGCGCAGGCTGGGCCGATGTCGATGCCGGGGCGGCGTCCTGAACCGGCGGAACATTGGGCGCTGTTGCCGCATCCTGCGTCACGCTCTGCGGCGCAGCAACGCCCGGCGCAGCGTCGGGAGAAACCGATTGCGCCCAACATGGCGCCGCCGCCAGCATCCATGCCAGCGCAACACCGCCTTTCAACAAACCGCTCTTGCCCCCACGACAAGACATGGCCGATCCCAACATCACAAAATTCCCCAACTCAGGCCCCCGCCATCGCATGATCCTTGTAGAGAACTCGTGCAGACTGCCTAGTGGTAACTACGACAAATTGCGACAAATCGGTGGGAAAATGTCCCTTTCAGGGAAAGCTGCCCGCCATCAACGCATTGCGGGCAAAGGCAACCCGCGGATGACGCAGGGCCGCAGGCGACCAGACCAGCGAATAGGTGTGGACCGGCCGCTCGACCGGGGCGACGATCTCGGTCAATTGCCCCTGCGCGATCAGATCGCCGCACAGATAGCCGGGCAGCGCGGTCCAGCCGAATTCCTGCATCATCAGGCTGCGCAGACAGCGCAGGTCCTGCCCCACCACCGCCGGGCTGACGGGCGGGCCGGGCAGGCGGTTTTCCACCAGCCAGTCCTCGACCAGCGGGCGTTCGAGATGATAGGCCAGCACCGGTTCGGCCATCAACGCCCGGCGCAGATCGGGCGCGGCCATGATGCGCGCGGCCACGCGCGGCGCCGCCACCGCATAGACCCGCTCTTCATGAATGCGCGCGCTGCGCAAACGGCGGTCGGCCAGCACATAGGCCGAGAGGCCAAGATCGTAATTGCCCTCGATCAGCCCCTGGCGGATCGCCTCGCGGTCGCCGGTGTGCAGGCTGATGCGCAGGCCCGAATGGAGCAACGGCAAGAGGCGCGGCGCCACCACCTCGGCCAGAAAATCGCCATGGCCGATCAGCCGCACCGATCCCGTCATATCCGAGGAACGCGCCCGCGCCGCCGCCAGCGCCGCCTCGGCAATATCGAGCCGGTCGCCAAGGCTGGCGGCCAGTTCCTCGCCCGCCAGTGTGGGGATGACGCCCTTGGGCTGGCGGGTGAACAAATCGCGCTCGATGGCGGCCTCCAGCGCGGCAATATGCTGGGAAACCGCCGGTTGCGTCAGGCCAAGGCTACGCGCGGCCCCGCTGATCGAACGCTGGCGATAGACTTCGACAAAGGTGCGCAGATGCTGAAGCGACATAAGCAATGCCATAAATATTTTTATTGCTAAATGCCAGACTGCTGTGTGGTATGACGGCATAAGGAGGCCTAAGGCACAGATGTCCCCCCGTTTCGAGTCGCCCTTCGTGATCGATCTGTTGCCCCATCCCGCCTGCGGTCGTTGCGCATGACCTTGCCCAGTTGGTCCGCGTGGGCCTATTCCGCCAAGACCGCCTTTGCCGCGCTGCTGGCCCTGTGGATCAGCCTGTTCGTCGGGCTGCCCATGCCCTTTTGGGCGATGAGCACGGCCTATATTGTGTCAAGCCCGCTCTCGGGCGCCACCCGATCTAAGGCGATCTATCGCGTGATCGGCACGGGCGGCGGCGCCACGGTGGCGGTGGCGCTGGTGCCGATGCTGGTGGAATGGCCCGAATTGCTCAGCCTCGCGCTGGCTCTCTGGGTCGGGATCACGCTGGCCATCTCGCTGCTCGACCGTTCGCCGCGCGCCTATATGCTGATGCTGGCGGGCTATACCGCCGCGATCATCGCCTTTCCCGCCGTGGACCGGCCCGAGGCGGTGTTTGACATTGCCGCCGCGCGCGTGACCGAGATCGTGCTGGGCATCACCTGTGCCACGCTGGCTCACAGCCTGCTATGGCCCAAATCGGTGGCCACAGCGCTGGAGCCGCGCCTCAAGCGCTGGCTGACCGATGCGCGCGGATGGTATGACGATATTCTGGGCGGCGCGCACCCGACCACCTCGCTGCGCGACCGCCAGCAACTGGCCGTCGATGCGGTGGAATGCACGCTGCTGGCAACGCACATCCCCTTTGACACATCGCACTGGCGCGAGGCCACGGCCAGCGTTCAGGCGCTGCTGCGCCGCGTGCTGCTGCTCTTGCCGGTGCTCTCGGGCATGGCGGACCGGCGGCGCGCGATCGGCGATGCCGATGATGAATGGAACAACCTGCTGCGCGAAAGCTATGAGTTGCGGCGGCGACAGGCGGGCGTGCTGCTGGATGAATGCGATGCGCTGCTCCATCATCTGGGCCATCCGCAAAGCCCCTCGCCGCTCTCGGATCAGGAGCAGAAGGGCACGATCGAATTGCATGCCGATCCGATGTCGGCGCTGATCGCGGGGGTGGCGGCCACGCTGACCATTCTGGTGGTCTGTGCGATCTGGATCCTGTCGGGCTGGCATGACGGCGCCTCGGCCGCCGCGCTGGCGGGCGTGTTCTGTTGTCTGTTTGCGGCGATGGACAATCCGGTGCCCGCCATTCTCAATTTCGGGGTGGCCACGCTCTCGGCCATGCCGCTGGCGGGGCTGTATCTGTTTTATATCCTGCCCCAGATCGACGGGTTCCTGCCGCTGGTGCTGGTGCTTTCGCCCTCCCTGCTGCTGTTTGGCAGTTTGCTGCCCAATCCGCGCTATGGCCTGTTTTCCCTTGCGCTGATGATGGGCTTTTGCAGCACGCTCGCCCTGCAGGAAACCTATACCGCCGATTTTGCGCATTTCCTCAATACCAATCTGGCCCAGTTCGTGGCCATGGTGGTGGCCGCCGGGATGACGGCGGGGCTGACCACGATCAGCAAGGATGTGGCGATTGCCCGGCTGAACGCGCGGATGCGGCGCGATCTGGTATCGCTGGCGCGGGCCTCCTCGCCGCCCGATGCGCTGGCCGCGCTGGGGCGCAGCACCGATCAGCTCGCCCTTATCACCCAGCGTCTGGGCGCGGACACCGATATGGCGACGGCGGGGCTGAGCGACATCCGCATCGCGATGAACATCGTCCAGATCCAGCATCTGCGCAGCCATGCCACGCCCGCCCTTTCCGCCGCGCTTGAACATATGCTGCGCCTGGGCACGGCGCATTGGTCGAACAAGCGCGACACGCCGCCCCCGCCCGAATTGCTGGAGGCGATCGACATCGCGCTGCGCCTGACGCAAAGCCAGCCCTTGCCGCAACTGGCCACATCGGCCACCCTGATCACCGAGCCGGAACAGGGCCGCGCCGCGCTGGTGGCGCTGCGCCGCAACCTGTTTCCCCATGCATCCGCCTTTCGCGCCGGAGGTTACGCATGAGCGCCGAATATATCCTTGGCGGCATCTATATTGACGCGGCCCCCGTGCATGGCTGCATCGCGCTGCTGATTGCGCTGCTGCTGCACAGGCTGTTGATCGCCGTCCGTTTTTATCGTTTCGTATGGCATCCGGTGCTGTTCGATACGGCCATGTTTGTTCTCGTCTGGGCGATGGTCACGCTGTGGTTGCCCCCGCTCGTCCCCTCGCTTCTGCATTCCCCGCTATAAGGCCCCTGCCATGACTCTCTCGCTTTCTCCTGCTGGCTCCAAAGTCGTCCGCTATGCTGTGACCGGCGTGCTGGTGGCGGCCGCGCTTGTGGCGGGGCGCGCGCTGATTACCTATTATCAGGCCGACCCATGGACGCGCGACGGGCGCGTGCGGGCCGATGTGGTGCAGGTGGCGCCCGATGTGGCCGGATTGGTGACGCAGGTTTTCGTCACCCACGATCAGGCCGTGCGCAAGGGCGATGTGCTGTTTCAGATCGACCCGGCGCGCTTTGATCTGGCCATCCGCCAGGCCGACAGCCAGTTGCAGAGCGCGCAGGCCGATGTGACGCGCGCAAGGGCCGCCATCCAGAGCGCCAATGTGGTGCTGACGCAGGCCAAGCGCGATGCCACCCGCAACCAGAAGCTGGGCGATCTGGTCGCCGCCGAGGCCACCGAGCAGAGCCAGTCCAAGGCCGCCGAGGCGCAGGCCAAATCCGCCGAGGCCAATGCCATGCTGGCCGAGGCCGAAGCGCGGGTGACGGCGGCGCGCGACGCGCGCGATCTGGCGCTGCTCAACCGGGCGCGCACGCGGGTGGTCGCCCCCACCGACGGGCGCATGTCCGACCTCAACCTGCGCGTGGGCAATTATGTCAGCGCGGGCGCGCCGGTGATGGCGCTGATCGACACGGCATCTTTGCGCGTCGAGGGCTATTTTGAGGAAACCAAGCTGCCCCATGTCCATGTGGGTCAGGCCGCCACGATCCGTATGATGGGCGAGAGCAAGGTGCTGACCGGCCATGTCGTCTCGCTGGCCGCCGCGATCGAGGATCATGACAGGCTCGCGAGCGCGAAGATGCTGCCCGCGATCAACCCTTCGTTTAGCTGGGTGCGTCTGGCCCAACGTGTGCCGGTGCGCATCAAGCTGGACAATCCGCCCGCCGATATCGCGCTGATCGCGGGGCGGACGGCCTCGGTCACGCTGGCGCGGGATGGCGCGAAGTGAAGCCCCCCATGAACAAGGGCCTACTGACGGCCTGTGCTGCGCTGGCGTTAAGCGGCTGTGTGATGGGGCCGAATTATCAGGCGCCCAAGCCCGTTTCGGCCAAGTTGTCGCAAGCCGATGGCATGACGCAGCAGGCGCCCCTGCCCCCGCGCTGGTGGCATCTTTATGACGATCCGGTGCTGGATCGGCTCGAAGAACAGGCGTTGAGCGCAAACACCGAATTGCGCGTGGCGGCGGCTTCTCTGGGCCGGGCGCGGGCGATGACCGAGGCGGCAGAAGGCGCCAATGAGCCGGAATTTTCCGTCGAGGCCGCCGCCCAGCGCGCAAGGCTTTCGGGCGAATCCTATCTGCTGACCGAACAACTGCCGGTGATGAATCTCGGCTCGGCCGGCGGCGGGGTCAGCTATCAGTTCGACCTGTTCGGCCGGTTGCGCCGGGGGGCAGAGGCCGCGCGCGCCGATGAAGGGGCCGTGGGCGCGCTGGCCGATGCGGTCAAGGTGACGCTGGCCGCCGAAGTCGCCAAGTCCTATGTCGAAGTCTGCGGCGCACAGGAAATGGAAGCTATCGTCGAGCATTCGGTGGAAGTGCAGGAGCGGCTGGTCGAATTTGCCGAGCGCCTGCAGGCCGAGGGCCGGGGCAGCGCGATCGAGGTGTCCGCCGCCAAGGCGCGTCTGGCCGATGCGCGCGCCGCGCTGCCGCTCGACAAGATCAAGTCGCGCGCGGCGCTCTATCGGCTTGCGTTCCTGATGGGCCGCACGCCCGATGACTATCCGCGCGAAGCCGAGGCCTGCCACCACCTGCCCAAATTGTCGCAGCCGCTGCCCACCGGCGATGGCGCGGCCCTGATCGCGCGCCGCCCCGACATCCGCGCGGCCGAGCGCCAATTGGCCGCCGCCACCGCTCGCATCGGCGTGGCCACGGCCGAACTTTATCCGCAGATCGGCATCGGGCTGACCGGCGGCACCACCGGCCTGCTGGCCGACCTGGGCCAAGCGGCAACCAATCGCTGGAGCATCGCCGGGCTGATCCACTGGAATTTCCCCAGCGCAGGCCCGCGCGCCAAGGTCCGCGCCGCCAAGGCCGACACCGCCCGCGCTCTGGCCGTGTTCGACGGCAAGGTGCTCAACGCCCTGCGCGAGGTACAGACCGCGATCAGCACCTATGGCGAAAACCACAACCGCCTCCTCTCCCTGACCGAGGCGCGCGAGGCCGCCGATGAAACCGCCGACCAGCTCCGCCGGTTGCGCGAAGGCGGCAAGGCAGCGGCGCAGGTGGACATCGGTGGGCGTAACACGGCGCTTTTGGCGGCCCAGCGCGAACAGGCAGCCAAGGAAGCGCTGGTGCTGGATCAGATCAATCTGTTCCTCGCGCTGGGTGGCGGGTGGTAGGTTTTAGATTGGCCTCCGGCGGGCAAAGGGACTGGTCCCTTTGCAATCCCATTATGGGGTTGCGCAAGAATGGCGACGTGAGGCTTTGACCGGGTCGGGTTTTGAAGGCCGCTGCGCGGCGGAAAAAATTGGCTGCGTTGGGGAGTGCAGGGGGAGGTTTGATGAGAGGTTTCGAATTGGCGGCGATACTCGCTTTGACAGGCGTTCTGGCCCTGACCGAAACTGCACACGCCCAAGGCGATCAGGAAATCGCTGCCCAAATCTCGCGTGAGCTTCGCGCGTGCGAACATGATCCCGCGAAGGGCGGTACTTTTCAGCAAGCCGTTTGTTACAGTGAGGAGGCTAAGCGACAGGATCAGCGACTGAATGAAACTTGGAAGCGCCTGCCGCCCTCGCGCCGCGCAGCTTTGCTGGGTGGCGAAAGAGAATGGATCAAGCGTCGCGATGCAGTTTGCCGGGATGCTGCCGCCGATTATAGGAATTCAACGGCCAATTATATGTACGGCACCTGTTACGTGAATGAGACCATTAAACGGCGCCTTTGGTTGGTGCATGGCCGCTGACACATGAAGCCAGGCTTCAGGCGGCAGATGCTTTCAACTTCCGCAACCTGGCACCAAAACACCCCCAAAAAAACTTCAAAGCCACTCCCGCAAGGCCGTCCATGGCGGCTGCTTCGCCGCAATCCCCACCGCATGGGCCGGACTGCTGGAGGGCAGCGCGATCAAGGGCACGGGCGCATCATCGCCCAATTGCGCCCGGGCGATGGCATAGGCCTTGGCTCCGTTGAACGCCATCGCGCGCAAGGCTGGCAAACCGGCCGCCGCGCTGCGCAGGTCGCGGGCCTCCACCTCACGCAGGTCAGCGTCCAGACTGCCGCGCCGCCGGGCGCTTTCCACCACATCCCACAGGCCGATCCCCGCGCCCAGCAGCGCAGCAAGCCGCGCCTGATACTCCATGGCCATCAGGTCCGCGCCCACCACCGGCGAGAGCAACCTCCAGAACTGATTGCGCGGATGGGCATAATAGCGCCCCGCCGCCAGCGATTGCCGCCCCGGCAGGCTGCCCAGCAGCAAAAGCCGGGTTTGCCCATCGGCCACCATGCCAAATGCCATGTCCCGCAGACCATCTGTTACGTTCTGTTGCAATTGACGATACTTTCTTGATTGTCAGCTTGCGGCAATCTGCCCATTGTAACGAATGGGCAAGCTGTGGATCGCTTGGCCAGTCCTGACGTCCTTTGAAACACCGGGCGCACCGTCAATGGGCCGCGTATGGCCTGCGCCGATGGAGAATGCCAACATGTCCGACACCGCGCCCTATTATGAAGATGACCGGCCCCGCCGCAAACCCTGGCTGGCCTATGCGCTGGTGGTGTTGGGGCTGGTGGCGGTGGCGCTGATCGGCAAATGGTTTGCGGGGGCCGGGGCCCAGAAGAACGCGCGTTCGGGGCGTCCGGCGGCGGCGGTTTCGGCGGTGCCGGTGGGCCTTGGCGATATGCCGGTCGAGGTCAACGCTATCGGCACGGTCACGCCCATCGATTCGGCCGCCGTGCGCAGCCAGCTTTCGGGCACGGTTTTCGCCATCCTGTTCAAGGAGGGCCAGCAGGTCCGCGAGGGGCAGGTCATCGCCCAGATCGACCCGCGCCCCTATCGCCTTTCCCTGTCGCAGGCCGAAGGAACATTGGCCAAGGATATGGCCCAGTTGAACTCGGCCAAGCTGGACCTCAAGCGCTATGAAACGCTGGCCTCGCAGGATTCGGTCGCGCGCCAGACGCTCGATACCCAGCGCGCCACGGTGGGCCAGTTGGAGGGCACCGTGGCCGCCGACCGCGCCTCGGTGGGCACGGCGCGGCTCAATCTGCAATATACGGCGGTCAAGGCGCCTTTCTCGGGCCGCATCGGCCTGCGTCAGGTCAGCGTGGGCGCCTATGTCACGCCGTCGGACACGGCAGGCATTGCCACGATCACGCGCACCGATCCCATTGATGTGGCCTTTACCGTGCCGCAGGGGCAATTGAACGCGATTGCCGCCAAGGGGACCGGTCTGCCCGTGATCGCCTATGATCAGGATGGCAAGAGCGAGCTGGCCAAGGGCACGTTCTCGACCTTTGACAATCAGATCGACACCACCACCGGCACGATCAAGGCCAAGGCGCGCTTTGCCAATCCGGCGGCGGTGAAAGCTTTGTTCCCCAATCAGTTCGTCAATGTAAAGATGCTGGTCGATACGCTGCACCAGGTGCCGGTGGTGCCGGTTTCGGCGCTGCGGCACGGCGCACCGGGCGATTTCGTGTTCGTCGTGCAGCCGGACAACAAGGTGAAGCTGACGGTGGTCAAGGTCGGCCCCAGCGATGGGCGGAACACCGCGATCCTTGGCGGACTGAACAAGGGGCAACTGGTCGTGGCCGAGGGCGCGGATGGGCTCGATGACGGCTCGAGCGTGCGCCTGGCGGGCGGCAAGGGCGGCCCGGGAGGACCCGGCGGCGCAGAACACAAGGGCAAGCGCAAGGCGGCCCAATGAGCGCGCCCGTTGAACCCGGCCGGGACGAGCTTCCCGCCGAGAAGATGATGGGCGGCCCTTCGCGGCCCTTCATCCTGCGCCCTGTGGCCACCACGCTGATGATGATCGCGCTGTTGCTGGCCGGTTTTATCGCGTGGAAGCAATTGCCGCTCTCGGCGCTGCCGCAGGTGGATTATCCCACCATCCAGGTCCGCACGCTCTATCCCGGCGCCAGCCCCGATGTGATGGCGCTGACCGTCACCAGCCCGCTGGAGCGCCAGTTCGGCCAGATGCCGGGCCTGACGCGCATGACCTCGAATTCATCGGGCGGGGCCTCGGTCATCACGCTGCAGTTCGATCTGGGCATGGCGCTGGATGTGGCCGAGCAACAGGTGCAGGCGGCCATCAATGCCGCCAACAGCCTGCTGCCGTCCGATCTGCCCGCGCCGCCGGTCTATGCCAAGGTGAACCCCGCCGACGCGCCGGTCATCACGCTGGGCGTGTCCTCGAAAACCCGCCCGCTGGGTGAAGTGCAGGGGATTGTCGAGCGGCAGTTTTCAAACAAGATCGCGCAGGTTTCCGGTGTTGGTCTGGTCAGCCTGTCGGGCGGACAGCGCCCCGCCGTGCGGATCATCGCCAATGTCGGCGCGCTGGCCACGCGGGGGCTGAGCCTTGAAAGCATCCGCAGCGCCATTTCCAACGCCAATGTCAACATGGCCAAGGGCAGCTTTGACGGGATCACCAAAAGCTGGACCATCGACGCCAATGACCAGTTGGGCAGCGCGAAGGACTACGCCAATCTGGTCGTCTCCTATGCCAATGGCGCACCGATCCGCCTGTCCGATGTGGCCAGCGTCGAGGCGAGCGTGGAAAACACCCGCACCGCCAGTTGGATGAACAGGCAGAGCGCCGTCATCATCGACGTTCAGCGCCAGCCCGGCGCCAATGTCATCGCCACGGTCGATGCGATCAAGGCGGCTCTGCCCGATCTGACCGCGCAATTGCCCGCCGACGTCAAGGTCAGGGTGCTGACCGACCGCACCGAGGGCATCCGCGCCAGCGTCGAGGATGTACAGTTTGAACTGGTGCTGGCGGTGCTGCTGGTGGTGCTGGTGATCTTCCTCTTTCTGGGCAGCCTGCGCGCAACCATGGTGGCGGCGATTTCGGTGCCGCTTTCGCTGGTCGGGGCCTTTGCCGCGATGTGGGCGCTGGGCTTTTCGATCAATAACCTGACGCTGATGGCGCTCACCATCGCCAGCGGTTTTGTGGTCGATGACGCCATCGTAGTGATCGAGAATATCGCCCGTTATGTCGAGGAAGGGATGAAGCCCTTTGACGCGGCATTGAAAGGCGCCAGCGAGATCGGCTTTACCATCATCAGCCTGACCGTCAGCCTGATCGCGGTGCTGATCCCGCTGCTGTTTATGGGCGATGTGGTGGGGCGGCTGTTTCGCGAATTTGCGATCTCGCTGGCCGTGACCATCGCGCTGTCGGCGCTGGTGGCGCTGACCGCCGTGCCGATGCTGGCCGCGCGCTGGCTGAAACCCGAACATGAGGAGCGCCGCTTTGCCATCGTGGACAAGGCGATGCACCAGTTCGACCGCCTCGCCGCCGCCTATGCCCGCGCTTTGGGCTGGGTCATGGCGCGCAGCGGCCTGACGATGCTGGTCTTTGCCGCTTCGCTGGTGGTGACGGCGGCGCTGTTCTGGGCGATCCCGAAAAACCTGTTTCCCACGCAGGACACCGGGCAGATCCGCGCGACCTTGGTGGCCGCACAGGACATCAGCTTTACCCACATGGCCCATCTGCAACAGCAGGTGGCGGCCAAAATGCTGGAAGATCCGGGCGTGGAATCGCTCTCCTCCAGCGTGGGCGTGGATGGTACGAACACGACCGTCAATCAGGGGCGGATGGTCATCAACCTCAAACCCATCAATGCGCGCGAGGATCAGGAAGCGATCATGACCCGCCTGCGCGACAGCGCGGCCGGGGTGCCGGGGGTCCAGCTTTACTTCCAGCCGGTGCAGGATCTGACCATCGACACCGAAACGGGCCTGACGCCCTATCGCTTTGCCCTGCATGGTGCGGATCAGGATACGGTCAACACATGGGGGCAAAAGCTGGCGCAGGCGCTCAAATCCGAGACCTCGCTGCGCGATGTCAATGCGCCTGCTCTGGGCCAAGGGCGCAGCGTGATCGTGGACGTCAACCGCGATGCGGCGGCGCGTCTGGGCCTCTCGGTGCTCAGCGTCGACAATGCGCTTTATGATGCCTTTGGCCAGCGGATCATCTCGACCATCTATACCCAGTCAAGCCAGAACCGCGTGATCCTCTCGGCCAGCCCGCAGATGCTGTCCGATCCGCAAAGCCTTGGACAGCTCTATATCCCGCTCTCCTCCGGCACGCAGGTGCCGCTGGGCACCATCGCCACGATCCGCGAGGGGACCAGCCCGCTGGTTCTGGCACGCGAGGGACAATTCCCCTCGGCCACCATCGGTTTCGATGTGACGCCGGGCGTATCGCTGGGCCATGCGGTGTCCTCGATCGAACAGGCGGCCAAGGATCTGGGGATGCCCTCATCCCTGACGATGGATTTCTCCGGTTCGGCCTCGGCCTTCCGCTCGGCGCTGGCCAATGAGGCGGTGCTGGTGCTGGCCGCGATCATCACGGTCTATATCGTGCTGGGCGTGCTGTATGAAAGCTTCATCCATCCCGTCACCATCCTCTCCACCCTGCCCTCGGCGGGCGTGGGGGCGCTGATCGCGCTGGCGCTGACCTCCTATGGGCTGGGGGTGATCGGGATTATCGGCATCGTGCTGCTGATCGGCATTGTGAAGAAAAACGCGATCATGATGATCGACTTTGCCATTGCCGCCATGCGCGAGGAAGGGATGGCGGCGGATGAGGCGATCAAACGCGCCGCCCATCTGCGTTTCCGGCCGATCATGATGACCACCTTTGCCGCGCTGTTTGCCGCGATCCCGATGATCTTCGGGTCGGGCATGGGCCATGAATTGCGCCAGCCTCTGGGCCTGTCCATCGCGGGGGGCCTGATCCTGTCTCAGGTGCTGACGCTGTTCACCACGCCGGTCATCTTCCTCGCCTTTGAAAACTGGCGCGAGCGCCGTCAGGCCAGACATGTGGGGCAGGCGGCGTGAATATTTCCGCCCCCTTCATCCGGCGGCCGGTCGGTACGATCCTGCTGACCATCGGGGTGGCGCTGGCGGGCATTGCGGCGTTTTTCCAGCTTCCCGTCGCGCCCCTGCCCCGCGTCGACATCCCCACGGTGATGGTGCAGGCCAGCCTGCCCGGCGCCAGCCCGTCCACCATGGCCAGCACCGTGGCCAGCCCGCTGGAGCGCCGCCTCGGCACGATTGCGGGCGTGACGGAGATGACCTCGCGCTCCTCGCTGGGTTCGACACAGGTGGTGCTGCAATTCGACCTGAACCGCAACATTGACGGGGCGGCCCGCGATGTTCAGGCCGCGATTGCCGCCGCGCGGGCCGATCTGCCCAGCACGCTCAAAACCAACCCCACCTATCGCAAGATGAACCCAGCCGATGCGCCGATCCTGATCCTTGCCCTGACCAGCCCGACCCGCACGCCCGAACAGATTTACGACGCGGTGTCGAACATCGTGCAGCAAAAGCTGCTTCAGGTGAATGGCGTGGGCAATGTCGAGTTGGGTGGCGCGGCCTTGCCCGGCGTGCGGATCGAGATCAACCCGATGCAGCTGGCCCGCGCAGGGATCGGGCTGGAGGATGTGCGCACCGCCCTGCAATCGGCCAGCGCCAACCGGCCCCGAGGCGTGCTGGAGGGGATCGACATTTCCAAGGGCGGCCTGTCCTGGCAGATTTTCTCCAATGCCGCCGCGCTGAAGGCGGCAGACTTTGCTCCCATGGTCATCGCATGGCGCAATGGCGCGCCCGTGCGCCTGTCCGACATCGCCCGCGTGGTCGATGGGCCGGAAGAACTGCACACGATGGGCCTGTTCAACGGCAAGAAGTCGGTGCCGATCATCATCACCCGCCAGCCTGACGCCAATATCGTCCAGACGGTCGATGCCTTGCGCGCGCAGGTGCCGGGGCTGCAGGCCTTGCTGCCCGCCGATATCAAGCTCAACATCGCCACCGATCGCACGATCACCATCCGCTCCTCGCTGCATGAGGTGGAAATCGCGCTGCTCGTCTCCACGCTGCTGGTGGTGATCGTGGTCAGCGTGTTTCTGCAAAGCTGGCGCGCGACGATGATCCCGGCGGCGGCGGTGATCGTCTCGCTGCTGGGCACGCTGGGGGTGATGTATATGTCGGGCTTCCTGCTCGACAATCTGTCGCTGATGGCCCTGACCGTGGCGACCGGCTTTGTGGTCGATGACGCGATTGTGGTGGTTGAAAACATTGCCCGCCATGTCGAGGAAGGGATGCCCCCCTTTACCGCCGCCCTGCGCGGCGCGCGCGAGGTGGGCTTTACCGTGCTGTCCATTTCGCTGTCCCTTGTCGCGGTTTTTGTGCCGCTGATCTTCATGGGCGGGGTGATGGGGCGGCTGATGCGCGAATTTGCGCTGACCATGACGGCGGCGGTGGGCATCAGCCTGATTGCCAGCCTGACGGTCACGCCCATGCTGGCCAGCCGGGCGCTGGCGGCGCCGGGGGTGGAAAAGGACAATGCCCTGTTCCGCACCTCGCGCCGGTTTTTCGATGGGCTGCATGCGCGCTATGCACGGCGGCTGGATTGGGCGCTGAACCATCGCGGGCCGGTGCTGCTGCTGCTGTTGGGCGCGGTGATCCTTAACGTGTTTCTGATCGTGGTCGCGCCCAAAGGCCTGTTGCCGCAACAGGATACAGGCGCGATGACGGGCGGCCTGCGCGTTGACCAGTCCATGTCCTTTGCCGCCACATCCGACAAGTTGACGCAGGCGGCCAATATCATCCGCGCCGATCCGGCCGTCGCCACGCTGGTGGCCTTTACCGGGGGCGGGCGTGCGGGTTCGGGCTTTATGTTCGTCAATCTGAAACCGCGCGGAGAGCGTCCGCCGATCAATGACGTTATCGCCCGCCTGCGCCCCAAACTGGCGCGGGTGCGCGGGGTCAGCGTGTTTCTCAACCCGGTGCAGGATTTGCAGGCGGGCGGGCGCCAGACCAGCGCGACCTATCAATATGTCCTCCACGCCGAAAGCGCGCAGATGCTGCGCGAGGCGGGCGAGAAACTGGTCAAGGCGCTGAAGGCCCAGCCGCAGGCGATCACCGATGTGGATATCGACCAGCAGGATGCGGGCGCCAGCGCCTTTGTCACCGTGGACCGCAACCGCGCCGCCAGCCTTGGCATCACGATGAACACCATCGACCAGACGCTCTATGACGCCTTTGGCCAGCGGCAGGTCGCCTCGATCTATCAGGGGCTGAACCAGTATCATGTGGTGATGGAGGCCGATCCGACCTATTCGGGCAAGCCCGAAGCGCTCGGCAATCTCTATCTGCCGGTGGGGGGAACCCTGTCCTCATCCACCACGGCCACCAACGCCAATGCCTCGCTGGGCAACAATGCAGCCAGGGGCAGCGCGGTGAGTGCCACCGCCACCACCCAGATCCCGCTCTCCACCGTGGCGGCATGGTCCAACGCCTCGACTGCGGCCAGCGTCAGCCATACCGATGGCGAACCCTCGGCCACGATCTCGTTCAACCTGCCGCCGGGCCTTTCGCTGGGCCAGGCCGCGCAGACCATTGCCGCCACGCAGGCCAGCCTTGCCCTGCCCGCCGGCGTCCATGGCGATTTCGGCGGCACCGCCAAGGTGTTTCAGCAGTCAACCAGCTCGATGCCGCTGCTGATCGTGGCCGCGATCGTCACGATCTATATCGTGCTGGGCATTCTGTATGAAAGCGCGATCCACCCGCTGACGGTGCTTTCCACCCTGCCCTCGGCGGGCGTGGGGGCGATCTTCGCCCTGATCGTGACGGGGGGGCAGTTCGACATTATCGCGCTGATCGGGGTCGTGCTGCTGATCGGCATTGTGAAGAAGAACGCGATCCTGATCATCGACTTTGCCATCGAATCGGAACGTTCGCGCGGGCTCTCCTCCTTTGAGGCGATCCGCGAGGCCAGCCTGCTGCGCTTCCGCCCGATCCTGATGACCACGCTGGCCGCCGCGCTGGGCGCCTTGCCGCTGGCCATCGGGTTTGGCGACGGGGCCGAATTGCGCCGCCCGCTGGGCATTGCCATCGTGGGCGGGCTGATCGTCAGCCAGATGCTGACGCTGCTGACGACGCCTGTGGTCTATCTGGCGGTGGACAAATGGCGCCGCCGCTCTCCCCATGAACATCTGCTGGCTCGCCATGGCGATGCTGAACCTCTGGAAGCCTGATATGATGAAGCGTACCTCTCTGGCTCTTGCCACCGCCCTGTCCCTTTCGGCCTGCAGCATGGCCCCCAAATACCATGTGCCCACCAGCGCTGCGCCCGCCGCCGCCTTCAAGGGCGATGCCGGATGGGCGCCCGCCATGCCCGCCGACGATGTGGCCAAGGGGCAATGGTGGAAGCTGTTCGGCGATCCGGTGCTCGATACGCTGGAGGAAAAGGTCGAGGTGACAAACCAGAACGTCGCCTATTACCGCGCCGCCTATGCGCAGGCCGAGGCGGTGGTGCGCGCCAATCGCGCCGCGCTCTTTCCCACCATCAGCGCCAGCGCCAGCGACACGCGCAGCGGCACCTTCGCCGCCAACAGCACCGGCACCACCACCGGTTCAGGCGGCAGTGTGACCCGCACCGGCACCACCATTTCGGCCACCGGCAGCGCCAGCTGGACCCCCGACATCTGGGGCAAGCTGGCCGATACCACACGCCAGTCCAAGGCGCAGGCGCAGGCATCGGCGGCCACGCTGGCCAATGCCACGCTCTCGGCGCGCGGCACATTGGCCACCAATTATTTCCAGTTGCGCGGGGTGGATGCGCAAAAGGTGATGCTGACCGATACGGTGGCCGCCTATCGCCGCTCGCTGGAGGTGACGCGCAACAAGCTTTCGGCCGGTACGATCAGCGAGGCCGATGTGCAAAGCGCGCAGGCCAGCCTGTCCAATGCCGAGGCGTCCTTGCGCGATCTGGAGCGGCAGCGCGCATCCTATGAAAATGCCATCGCTGTGCTGGTGGGCGAAAATCCGTCCACCTTCCATCTGGCGCCCACGGCGTGGAACCCGGCGCTGCCATCGGTGCCGGGCGTGATGCCGGGCGACATCCTGCAACGCCGCCCCGATATCGCCAATGCCGAAAGATCGGTGGCCGCCGCCAATTCGGCCATTGGCATCCAGCGTTCGGCCTTCTTCCCCTCGATCACGCTGTCCGGCTCGGTGGGGTCCAATTCGACCACGATGACCAACCTGTTCAGCGCAGCCACCTCGCTCTGGTCTTTGGGGGCCAGCGCGGCCGAAACGCTGATCGATTTCGGCGCGCGTTCGGCCAAGGTGGCGCAGGCCCGCGCGGCCTATAATGCGGCGGTCGCCACCTATCGCCAAAGCGTGCTGAATGCTTTTCAGGAGGTGGAAACCAATCTCTCGGCCGTCTCGGCCTATCGCGCGCAGGCGCCCTATTATACCACCGCCAATGCCGCCGCAGCCAAGGCCGAAACCATCATCCGCAATCAGTATCAGGCCGGCACCGTTGATTTTACCAGCGTTTCCTCCGCACAATCCACAGCCTATTCGGCGCGCGTTAATCTGATACAGAATACCGTCAATCAGCAGACCGCCACTGTGGCCCTGATACAGGCCATCGGCGGCGAATGGCGGGATGGTGTGGAGTTGCACCCTTCCGTCAAATGATGGAACGGGGGAATATTGAACATGCGTGGAGTTTGGGGCGCGGTGGCAGCACTGGCGCTGATGGTCGGCGCCGCGCCGGTTTTGGCGCAACCTTTGGCCCCGCCGCCTGCGCAAATGGGCAAGGTGGCGCTGACCTTTGACGATTTGCCGGGATTGAGCCTGTTCAACGATCAGGCGTGGCTGGATTACATCAACCGCACCTTGCTGCGCGGATTGCGGCGCAATCATATGCCCGCCATCGGCTTTGTGAACGAATCCAAGCTGGACGATGCGGTGCGCGCGCGCCAGATCACCAATCTGAAACTGTGGCTGGATGCGGGCAAGGATCTGGGCAACCACACGTTCAGCCATGAATCGCCCAATGATCTGGGCGCGGCGGGCTATATCGCCGACATCGCCAAGGGCGAGCCGGTGACGCGCGAATTGCTGGCCGCACGGGGCAAGAAGCTGGACTGGTTCCGCCATCCCTATCTGGAAACCGGCGCGCCCGAGGCGGTCAAGCACGCGATCAACACATGGCTGGGCCAGCATGGCTATCATATCGCGCCGGTCACGATCGACGCCGATGACTGGATGTTTGCCGAACCCTATGAGGACGCGCTGGCCCGCCATGACGAGGCGCGACGACTGCGCGTGCGCAAGCAATATCTCGATTATACCGAACGCGCGATCAGTTGGTATCAAAAGGCCTCGGACGCGCTGTTCGGGCGCCAGATCGCCTTTGTCATGCTGCTCCACGATACACGGCTCAATGCCGACAGCATCGACGAGTTGGGCGCGATGCTGAAGCGGCGCAAGCTCAAGCCGGTCACGATTGAGGCGGCGATGAGCGATCCGGCCTATAAGACCCGCGATCCCTATGTCGGCAAGGACGGGATCGAGTGGATGGAGCGCTGGTCCTATACGCTGAAAAAGGGCCTGCCGTGGACGAGCTGGCAGGATGCGCCCAAGCAGATCGAAGACGAATACAACAAGCTGGAGAATGACCAGCACAAGAATTGAGGAAAAGGCGGCGGCACCCCATGCCGCCGCCTTTTTGTTTAAACCTTGTCGAGCATCTTGCCCGCACTGAGCTTTACAAATTCGGCCACCTGCCCCTGCATCATCTTCATCAGGGCGGGCACCTCAAGACTGCCGCTCAGCCGGTCCTCCTCGATGGTCAGCGACACCGGGATGCGCGAGCCGAGCGCGGTAATCGTCATGTTCAGCACATAATCACCCGCCCATTCCGAGGCGAGGCTGCCCCCGCCCGGAATATGCGCGGCCAGCTTGGGCAGGCCCACCTCGATGCGGCGCTTGGCCTCGGCGCGGCCAAGGCTGTGGGGGATCGAGATGTCCATCAGAATTCGTCCTCGGCAAAGGCCATCAGCGCGCCCTTGCCCGCCTTGATGGCCAGGAAATGGGTGGTCGCCTGCGGCAGGATCTTTTCAAAGAAGAAGGTCGCGGTCTTGATCTTGGTTTCGTAAAACGCCTTGTCCTGCGTGCCGAAGAACAGTTGCAGGCCCGCGATCTTGGTGGCTTTGGCAAAGCAATAGGCCATGCCGACAAGGCCGAGCAGGCGCAGATAGTCGCTGGCCGCAGCCCCCGCCTCTTCGGGGTCCTTCATGCCCTTTTCCGCAATCGTCGCGGTGGAAAGCTGCAGCGCGCCAAAGGCCTTTTCCAGCCCCTCGATCATCTTCTGCATCGGGCCTTCGCCCTTGTTTTCCTCGATAAAGGCCGAGACGGGGTGGAAGAAGCTGCGCAGCAGGCGGCCCATATGCGCGCCCATCTTGCGCCCGACCAGATCGAGCGCCTGAATGCCGTTGGTGCCTTCATAGATCATGGCGATGCGCGCATCGCGCTGATACTGCTCGACCCCGCTTTCGTGGATATAACCGTGGCCGCCATAGACCTGCACTGCAAGGCTGGCGCTGTCATGACCCAGGTCGGTGAACAAGGCTTTGACCACCGGCGTCATCAGCGCGACGAAATCCTCGGCCCGCTGGCGCACCTCGGGGTCGGCGGCGTGGCGTTCGGCATCCAGCCCGCGCGCCACCCATGCGCCCAGCGCCCGGCAGCCCTCATTATAGGCCCGCATGGTCAGCAGATTCTTGCGCACATCGGGGTGGACGATGATCGGATCGGCGGGTTTGTCCGGATATTTCGCGCCCGAGAGCGAACGCCCCTGCAAGCGGTCCTTGGCATACCATACCGCCGACTGATAGGCCGCCTCGCCAATGCCAAGGCCCTGAATGCCCACGCCCACGCGTTCGGCATTCATCATCGTGAACATCGCCTCAAGGCCGCGATGCGGCTCGCCCACCAGCCAGCCGATGGCATCGTCGAACTGCATCTGACAGGTGGCCGATGCCTTGATGCCCATCTTGTGCTCGATCCCGCTGGCGCGTACGCCATTGCGCGCGCCCGGATTGCCGTCGGCATCGGGCAGGAACTTGGGCACGAGGAACAGGCTGATCCCCTTCACCCCCTTGGGCGCATCGGGCAGACGCGCCAGCACCAGATGGATGATGTTGCTGGTCAGATCCTGCTCGCCCGCCGAAATGAAGATCTTCGAGCCGGTCAGCTTATAGCTGCCATCGCCCACCGGATCCGCCTTGGTGCGCAGCAAGCCAAGGTCAGTACCGCAATGCGGCTCGGTCAGGTTCATCGTGCCCGACCATTCACCGCTGATCATCTTGGGCAGATAGGCCGCCTTCAACTCCTCGCTGGCATAGGCGTTGAGCGCCGTCACCGCGCCCGCCGTCAGGCCCGGATAGAGGCTGAAGGAGACATTGGTGGCGCAGATCATTTCCTCGACCAGCTTGCCCACCGCCTCGGGCAGGCCCTGCCCGCCATATTCGACCGGCATGACAAGGCCGCCCCAGCCGCCCTGCACGAACTGGTCATAGGCCTCCTTGAAGCCCTTGGGCGTGTGCACCACGCCATTTTCGTATTGGCAGCCCTCGCTGTCGCCCGAAAGGTTGATCGGCAGCAGCACATCCTGACAGATTTTGGCCGCTTCCTCCAAAACCGCATCGGTCAGATCCTGGGTAAACTCCTCATGGACCGAGAGCCCGCCAAAGCCGTCATCCTGATGCAATTCATTGAGCACAAAGCGCATATCGCGCAAGGGGGCGGTATAGACCTGCATAAAACCTCTCCTGTTGTCCCGGCGTCAATTGCGCAGCGGCTTGCCGGTGGTCAGCATATGCTCCACCCGCGCCTGCGTGCGGCTATCGCGCACCAGCGTCATGAATTCGCGCAGCTCCAGCGCCAATAGCTGCTCTTCGGTTACAGTATCGACCACATCGGCATCCCCCCCGGTCAAAACGGTGGCCAGCTTGTCGGCCACCACCTCGTCATAGGGCGTCGCAAGACCCCGCGCGCGGAAGCCTTTGACCGCCAGCTCCAGCGCCGTCTTGCCGCTGGCGCCGGGCAGGCGGAATACCGGCGGCGTGGGCGGGGTGTAACCCTCGACCATCGAGAGCGCCCGCGCCTTGGCATCCGCCAGCAACCGGTCGCGGTTCATGGTGATGCCGTCGCCGGGGCGCAGATAGCCGATCTCCTTGGCATTGGCCGCCGATTTGGCGACCGTCGCGGTGGAGATCGTCTCAAACGCCTTGGCCACAGGCGGCATCGGCCCCTTGGGCGCCTTGGGGCTTTCAGCGGCGCGGACCATCAATTCGCCGCATCCGCCCCAGCCGGGGATCAGCCCCACGCCGCATTCGACAAGGCCGATATAGGTTTCGGCATGGGCCTGCACCGCATCGGCATTGAGGCAGATTTCGCACCCGCCCCCGAGCGCCATGCCAAAGGGCGCGGAGACCACCGGGAAGGGGGCATATTTCAGCGCCTTATACGCCTTCTGTCCGCCCGCGACCAGTTTCTCCACCTCGCCCCATGCGGCGATGTTGATGGCGAAGATGGCAAGGCCAAGGTTCGCGCCAGCCGAGAAATTCGAGCCTTCATTATAGACCACCAGCGCCTTGTACTGCTCGGCCACCAGCGGGATCGCCTTCTCGATCAGCTTCATCACCTCGCCGTCGAGCGCGTTCATCTTGCTGGTGAACTCCAGCGCCACCACGCCGTCGCCAATATCCCACAGCGCCGCCGAAGCTGTTTTCAACAACGGTTTCGAGGCCGCCTTGATATCCTCCAGCAGCAGCACGCCTTCGGGCCGGGCAATCGCGTGATATGCGCCATCCGCGCCCAGATATTGGCGCTGCCCTTGCTCGACACGATAGAACGGGCGGCCATCGGCCAATGTCAGGATCGCGGGAACCTCGCGCCCCTCGGCCTGCAGGCGGGCGACGAAATCGGCGCCCCCGATCCGGTCAATCAGCTCAAACGGGCCATATTTCCAGTTATAGCCCAGCTTCATCGCCGTATCGATGGCCAGGATATCATCCGAAGCCTCACCGATCAGCCCCGCCGCATAGGCCAGTGTCGGCCCCAGCACGGCCCAGGCATAGGCGCCCACCACGCCCGGCGCGGAAATCAGTGCGCGCAAATCCTTCTGCGCCGCCGAAGGGATCGACACCGGCTTGGCCGCCTTGGCATATTCCCCGGTGTTCAGGTTGATCGCTTCCTTGACCTTCCCGGCTTCCTTGTTGATCCGGTAAAAGCCCCCCTTGCCCTTGCGACCCGTATAACCGTCCGCGATCATTTTCAGGATCAGCGGATGGTCATGGGCGATTCCCTGATAGGGATCATTGGCGGGCAGAGTGCTGGTCAGGCTGGCCTTGAGATAGGGCATCAGGTCAATGCCCACCAGATCGACCAGACCGAAGATCCCGGTCTTGGGCACGCCCATCGGTTTGCCGCCGATGGCATCGGCATCCTCGACGCTGACGCCCAGTTCAAAGGCCGCATTGATCGCCGCCTGAAGCCAGTATGTGCCCACGCGATTGGCGAGGAAACCCGGCGTGTCCTTGGCGCGCACCACACTCTTGCCCATCGCGCGGTCAGCAAAATCGGAAACGCGGGCGACCAGTTCGGGATCGCTCTTGGGCCCGGCCACTACTTCGAGCAGGCGCATATAGCGCGGCGGGTTGAAGAAATGGGTGATAAGGAAATCGCGGGCGAAAGCCTCGCTGCGCCCCTCGATTAGGCGTTCGAGCGGGATTGTCGAGGTGTTCGACGACACCGCCGTTCCGGGCCGCCGCACGCTTTCCAGCTTTTCATACAGCGCGTGCTTCAGCTCGATCTTCTCGACAATCGCCTCGATCACCCAGTCGCATTCGGCAACCCGGCCCAGATCGTCGTCAATATTGCCCGCCTCGACCAGCTTCGCCGCCGCCTTGCTCATAAAGGCCGCCGGTTCGGCTTTTTTCAGCCGCTCAATCGCGCCCGCCGCAACGGAATTGCGGTCCGCAGCATCGCGCACAATATCCAGCAGCAGCACCGGCACGCCCGCATTGGCCGCCTGCGCGGCAATACCGGCGCCCATGGTCCCGGCGCCGATCACACAGAGCTTTTTCATCAGATGGCCTCCAGAACCGTAGCGATCCCCTGCCCGCCGCCGATGCATTGCGTGGCCAAGGCATAGCGGCCCCCGGTGCGCTTCAAGAGGCTGGCCGCCTTGCCCACGATGCGCGCGCCGGTTGCGCCCAGCGGATGGCCGATGGCAATCGCGCCGCCATCGATGTTGACCTTGGCCACGTCCAGACCCAATTCACCGATGCAGGCAAGGCTCTGACTGGCAAAGGCTTCGTTGAGTTCGACCACATCGAGATCGCCCACCGAAATCCCCGCGCGGGCCAATGCCTTGCGGCTGGATTCGACCGGGCCCATACCCATGATTTCGGGCGCGCATCCGCTGATCGCCACCGACTTGATGCGCGCCAGCATCGGCAGGCCATTGGCCACGGCAAATTCCTCGCTGCACACCAGCACGGCGGCGGCGCCATCGGTCAGCGGGCTGGCGGTGCCCGCCGTCACGCTGCCGTTTGCGCTGAACGCAGGCTTGAGGCCCGCCAGAGCCTCCGCCGTGGTGCCGGGGCGGGGGGTGCCATCGGCATCGATGCCGCCCACGGGCACGATTTCATCGGAGAGCAGGCCCGCCGCGATGGCCTCGCCCGCCTTGCGCTGGCTTTCCACGGCAAAGGCTTCCTGCGCCTCGCGGCTGATGCCGAATTTGGCCGCCACGTTTTCGGCCGTATCGCCCATGCCCAGATAGGCCGCGCTCTTTTTCGCCAACGCCGGATTGGGCAGCGGGTTGAAGCCCATCATCGGCACGCGGCTCATCGATTCAACGCCCGCGGCAATGAACACTTCGCCGGCACCAAGCTGGATCTGGCCCGCAGCATAATGGATCGCGCTCATCGAGGAGCCGCAGAAACGGTTGACCGTCATGCCCCCCACCGACAGCGGCAGATCGGCAATCAGGCCGATCAGGCGGGCAATGTTGAAGCCCTGCTCACCCTCGGGAAAGGCGCAGCCGACAATCAGATCCTCAAGCGCGGCGGCATCCACCCCGGTCCGTGCGATCAATCCGCGCACCACATCGGCGGCCAGATCATCAGGACGCACACGGGCCAGAGCACCCTTGCCCGCCAGATGGAAAGGAGAACGGGCATAGCCCGCGATCACCACATTACGCATCGCACATCCTCTTTTTGTCGAATTATTTGGCCGGGACTGTAGCACGGGAATCGCGCCCCGCACCCTTCTGCACTAATGGTGCCGAACTTTCCCTATACGTCAACCAATTTTTGAGGCATACACTGATTCGCCGCAAGGACCAGAGTGCAGCAAAGCACCTAAGCGCCTGCGGTTCCGCGCAATTGGGGTTTTCCCTGATGCGCCGATCAGGAGAAGGAGCCGAAAGGATGATTGCCCTGTTAGGGATATTGGCGGCCGCCGCCGTGCCATCCACCCAGGATGCGCTGGGCCGGTGGCAGACCGAAACGAAGCATGGCGTGGTGGAAATTGCCGCCTGCGGCCCCTCGATCTGCGGGCGGCTGGTGGAATCGGACGCGCTGCGCACCAATCCGCAATTGCGCGACACCAAGAACAAGGATGCCAGCCAGCGCGACCGGATGCTCAAGGGCCTGACGATCCTTCAAGGGTTTCATGCCAAGGGCGGCGAATGGGCGGGCGGCACGATCTATAATGGCGATGACGGCGGCACCTATCAGGCCACGCTGACCATGATCGACCGTGACACTCTCAAGGTAAAGGGTTGCATCGTCTGGCCTTTGTGCAAGAGCCAGACTTGGAAGCGCTTGCGCTGACCGCAACAATCCCATGAAGGGGAGGCAAAATATGACTTCGGTTCGCAAATTTTCACGTGCCGCCAAGGTTTCCGCGCTGCTGCTGGGTCTGATCCCGGCGCAGGCGATGGCCAGCGGTTTCTATATCGTCGAACAGAGCCCCAAGGCCACGGGCCGCGCCTATTCGGGCGAAGTGGCCGATACCGGCCCTGAATCCCTGTGGTGGAACCCGGCCGCGATTGCCGGGCAAAAGGGCCTCGCCATCCATGCCGGGGCCAGCGCGATCCTGCCCGCGGCCAAGATGAACAACGCCAACACGATCATCGTGCGCCCCGGACAGGCGCCCGCGCCCGTGGGCGGCGATCAGGTGAGCAGCAACCCCATTGAAAACGGCGTCGTGCCCACCGGTGCGATCTCCTATGGCCTGACCGACAAGGTGGCGCTGGGGCTGGCCATCACCGCGCCCTATAATTTCACCACAGATTACGCCACGACGAGCTGGGCGCGCTATTCGGCGCTGCGCACGTCCTTGCTGACCATCGATATTCAGCCCGGCATCGCCATCGAAGTGCTGCCCGGTCTGCGCATCGGGGCGGCGGCCAATATCGAATATGCCAAGGCCGAACTGGGCAATGCCCTGCCCAACCTCTCGCCGCTGCTGGCCGACGGGTCACAGAAACTGTCAGGCAATGGCTGGGACATGGGCTGGTCGGCCGGTTTCCAGCTTCAGCGCGGCCCGGTCAGCATCGCCGCCAGCTATAAGTCCTCGATCAAGCACACGCTCAATGGTTCGGTGACGGTCGCGGGCCTGCTGGGGCCGCTGGCGGCCAACAATGGCACGGTCAACACCTCGGCCAGTTTCAGCACGCCTTGGCAGGCGATTTTCGGCGTCCGTTACGCCGTGACCCCGGCGATCACGCTGAACGCGCAGGCCACCGCCAGCGGATGGTCCAAGTTTGACGCAATCCGTCTGGCCGCGCCGTATAATACCGCCATCCCCGAAAATTACCGCGACAGCTGGAGCTATGCGGTGGGCGTGGATGTGGCCGTTTCGCCGCGCTGGACGCTGCGCAGCGGCGTGGCGCGCGATCTGACCCCGGTGCGCAACACCGAGCGCGATGCGCGTGTGCCCGACACCAACCGCTGGGTCTTTGCCATGGGGGCCACGCATCAGATGTCGAAGCGTTTCGCCGTCGATGTCGGCGTCAATTACCTGACGCTGGACAGCGGGCCGATCAACCGCACCACGGCGGCCTATGTCGGCACCGCCGCGCAAACGCCGATCCTGATGAACGGCACGGTCAATTCGGCGCATGTGTTCATCTTCGCGCTGGGCGGCCGATTTACCCTCTGACGCAGAAATACCGATAAAAGAACAGAAAGGGCGAGCGATGATTGCAACGGATGATGCCAAGACCTTTGGGCAGGAAGGGTGGATGCCGCAGGAGCGGCTGATCACCGATCTGCTGGACAAGGCGGTCGAGCATCATGCCGAAAGAATCGCGCTCGACTTTCTGGGCCGCACATGGACCTATGGCGAGGTTGGGCGTCTGGCCGACCGGGCGGCGCGCGGGCTTTACGCGCTGGGCCTGCGCAAGGGGGATCGCTTTGCGCTGTGCCTGCCCAACACGCCTTATTTTGTGGTGATGTATTTTGCCGCGCTCAAAATCGGGGCGGTGATCGTTAATCTGAACCCGATGTATACCCCGCGTGAGATGGATCACCTGATCCGCGATTCCGGCGCGCGGATGATCGCGGTGCCCGATGTGGCCAGCATCTATGCCAAGGTGCGCGAGGTCGGCCCGGCGGCGGGCATTGAAAAGATCGTGATGTGTCCGCTCGCCCCCATCCTGCCCACGCTGCAATCCTTGGGCTGGCGTGTGCTGAAACGGCGCGAACATGCGCGCTATTCCGAGGACGATCTGCATATCGGCTTCTTCCGCCTGATCGAGCGCAAGGGCGATTTGCCCGCCATCGAGCGTCATCCCCATGATCTGGCCGTGCTGCAATATACCGGCGGCACCACCGGCACGCCCAAGGGCGCGATGCTCAGCCATGCCAATCTGACCGCCAATTCGGCGCAAATGCTGGCCCATCTGGGCCATGCGATGAGCGAGCAGGAGCGCGTGCTGGGCGTGCTTCCGATGTTCCATGTCTTTGCGCTGACCACGGTGCTGAACTTTTCCATCGAGATCGCGGCCGAGATCGTGCTGCTGGCCCGGTTTGACCTCAAACAGATGCTGGGCACGATCAAGCGGACGCGGCCCACGATCATCTTTGGCGTGCCCACGATCTGGGTGGCGATGAACAATGATGTGGCGCCGGGCGAGGCGCCCGATCTGTCGCATCTCTCGGCCTGCGTTTCGGGCGGGGCGCCGCTGCCGCTGGACGTGCGCCAGGCGTTTGAAAAGCTGACGGGCGCGATCATCACCGAGGGCTATGGCCTGTCGGAGGCATCGCCCATCATCACCTGCAACCCGATCAACGGGCGGATCAAGGACAACAGCTGCGGCCCGGCCTTTCCGGCCACGGTGATCGAGATCCGCAACCCGGAGAGCGGCGACATCCTGCCCTTGGGCGAGCGCGGCGAGGTCTGCGCGCGCGGGCCGCAGGTGATGAAGGGCTATTGGAACCGGCCCGAGGACACCGAAAAAACCTTTGTCGATGGCGCGCTGCGCACCGGCGACATCGGCTATCTCGATGATGAGGGCTATCTGTTCCTGGTCGACCGGATGAAGGATGTGATTCTATGCGGGGGCTTCAATGTCTATCCCCGCGTGATCGAGGATGCCGCCTATCATCACCCGGCGGTGGAGGAAGCCATCGCCATCGGCATCCCCGACGCCTATCGCGGACAAAGCCCCAAGTTGTTCATCAAGCTGCACGCCGGGATGACGGCCACGCCGCAGGAATTGCTGGCCTTCCTTGGCGACTATCTCAACAAGATTGAGATCCCCAAGGAGATCGAGATCCGCGACCATCTGCCGCGCACGCTGGTGGGCAAATTGTCGAAAAAGGAACTGGTGGAGGAGGAGCGCCGCAAACGCGAGGGTCAGCCCTGATATCCTTTGGCCTTCTGGCCCCTTGCGAAAAGCGCAACATTTTGGTCGAATAGGCCGATGGGGGATAGTGAGATGGACGCGAAACAGGAGGAGATCGGGCTGGAGGACACTGGCAAAAACCGCGACCTGATGGGGATTCAGGAGGTCGCCGGGATGCTGGGCGTCACCCACCGCACCTTGCGCTTTTACGAGGACAAGGGCCTGATCGAGCCGCGACGGGTGGGCAACACGCGCATCTATGCGCGGCGCGAGGTGGCGCGGATGCAATTGATCCTGCGCGGCAAAAGGCTGGGCTTCACCATCCGCGAGATCAGCGAGTTCCTCGACCTTTATGATGCCGATCCCGAGCATGTCGAGCAATCCAAGCTGCTGCTGCGCCGCATCCGCGAAAGGCTGAAACTGTTGGCGCGGCAAAGGGCGGCGATTGATGAAACCGTGGGCGAGCTGAAAAAGCTGGAAGCTGAAACGCTGGCCGAGATCGCGGCGGCGGGGGGTTAAAGGCTTGCCGGGGGCGGATCGCGCCCCTATCTCCTGCGCCTATATTGCAACGCAGCAGGAGCCGACCATGAGTGACACCGCCAATTGGGCCGAAAACCACATCGCCTTGGTGACGGGGGCTACCTCGGGCTTTGGCCGGGCGGTGGCGCTGCGGTTGCTGGCGGGCGGGGCGCGGGTGATCGCCACCGGGCGCCGCCGCGAGCGGCTGAATGAACTGGCCGCGCAAGCGAATACCGACCGCCTGCTGACCATCGAGCTGGACGTGACGGAAAAGGACTGCGGCGAGAAACTGCTGGCCGCCCTGCCCGAGAATTTTGCCGGGATCGACATCCTGTTCAACAATGCCGGCCTCGCGCTGGGTCTGGGGCCGGCGCATACCGCCGATCTGGACGAATGGGAAACCATGATCGAAACCAATGTGACGGGCGTTGTGCGCATTGCCCATGCGGTGCTGCCCGGCATGGTGGCGCGCGGGCGCGGCCATGTCATCAATGTGGCCAGCATTGCGGCGACCTATCCCTATCCGGGCGGCAATGTCTATGGCGGCACCAAGGCCTTTGTGCGCCAGTTCTCACTGGGCCTGCGCGCCGATCTGCTGGGCACGCCGGTCAAGGTCACCTCGCTGGAGCCGGGCGCCTGCGAGACAGAGTTCTCACAGGTCCGCTTTGGCGGCGACAAGGACAAGGCCGCCGCCGTCTATCAGGGCATGAAGCCGCTCTCGGCCGATGATGTGGCCCAGACGGTCGAGGCGGTGCTGCGCCTGCCCGAACATTTGAACGTCAATTCGATCGAGATCATGCCCGTGGCGCAGGCCTTTTCGCCGCTGGCCATGGCGCGCAAGTAATGCGCACCACCTATCAGGATGCCTCGGTCCGCCTCTATCATCTGGATGGCGGACCGGAAGGCGGGGCGGCCACCACCCTGTTCTACGGCCCGCTGAGCGAAGCCATGCGCATCGCCGAACAGCAAAGCGCCGAGGTACAGGAAGGCCTGTTCATCGCCACCGACAATGACGTGGTGGCCTTCCTGGACCTGTTCGAGGGCTATTAGGCCAGAATAGATTTACCCTGCGTGGTGGTCTTGGCCGCCATTTCCTCCGGCGTCGGCGGGGTGGGGATCAGCAGTCCGCGCTGAACCGCAGGCCGCGCGCCAATCGCCGCCATCCAGCGCGCGATATTGGGCAGGCCATCAAGCGTGACCCCGGCCCAGTCATGCCCGCGCACCCATGGGAAGCAGGCGATGTCGGCAATCGAATAGTCGCCCGCCAGATAATCGCGTCCCTCCAGCGCAGCATCCAGCACGCCCAGCAGGCGGCGGCTTTCGCGCGTATAGCGTTCGATCACAGAGGGCAGCTTTTCCGGGAAATAGCGGTTGAACACCGTCGCCTGCCCCATCATCGGGCCGAGGCCGGAAACCTGCCACATCACCCATTGGATCGCGCGGCTGCGCCCCTGCGCGTCGGCGGGGATGAAACGGCCGAATTTCTCGGCCAGATAGAGCAGGATCGCGCCCGATTCGAACACGGCGAAACCATCGTCGACCAGCGCGGGGATCTTGCCATTGGGGTTGATAGCCAGAAATTCCGGCGTCTTCTGCTCCTGATTGGTCAGCGAAATCGGGGTGACCTTATAGGGTACGCCCAGCTCCTCGAGCAAGATCGTGACTTTCCAGCCATTGGGCGTTTCGGAGGTAAAGAGTTCGAGCATCGCGGCATCCCTTATCCTTTGCTGCGCGCAACAAACACGCCCCCGCCCCCGCAACAAGGCCAGCGCCCCCGCTATCATTGCCAATGACAGTTTCGCCGGACAGGATCGTCCGCGCCGCCATCCTGTTACTCTTGCTGATAGTATTCGTTTCCCCCTTGGCAGCGCCCAAACCTTGCCCCAAATTGACAGTAAGACATACAAACACACCCCAAAAACAAATCAGCGGGAGCGGTCCATGGCCAAGGATAACAAGATCACCTTTTTCGATCTGACCCACGAAAGCGGGTGCACCACCAGCCCCTTCGTCTGGGCCACCAAATATGCTGTCAAACACAAAGGCTTTGACCTTGATGTGGTGCCGGGCGGGTTCACCGGCATCCTTGATCGCACGGGCGGGCGGTCCGAACGCCTACCGGTGATCTGCGATGACGGCGAATATGTGCTCGATAGCTGGCTGATCGCCGAATATCTGGATGCCAAATACCCCGACCGGCCCACGCTGATCGGCGATCCCTCGGTCAAGGTGCTGACCCAGTTTCTCGAAACCTGGCTGTGGAAGACGGTGGTCGGCCCGTGGGCGCGCTGCTTTGCCGTGCAATATCGCGACCGCTGCTTCCCGCATGACATCCAGTATATCACCGAATCGCGCCTGCGCATGTGGGGCAAGCCGATGGAAGAGCTGATCGTGGGGCGCGAGGATGTGTTCCCCAAGGTGCTGCCCGAACTGGAGCTGCTGCGCGGCATCCTGCGCGAACACAAATGGCTGGGCGGCGAAACGCCCAATTATGCCGATTATCGCGCGCTGGCAGTGTTCCTCTGGGCGGCCAGCGTGGCCGACACCCCGCCGATGACCGAGGATGACCCGCTGCGCGACTGGATCGACCGCGGTTTCGACCTTTACGGCGGTCTGGGCCGCATTCCGGGCATGAGCCCGCTGTTCGGCCTGAAAATGCGCGAGGGCGATCCCGAGCCCTTCGCCAAGGGGCCCTCGCTGGTGGCGGGTCTTGTCAAGCGCAACACCGGACCGGCCAGCACGGCGGCCGAAACCGCCCATATCACCGGCAAGGGCGAGAAAGCGCCCGCATGATGCATACTTCTGGCGAGCAGGAGCCGCCCGGCGGCGTCCTGCGCATGTATCACATTCCGGGCTGCCCCTTTTCCGAAAGGGTGGAGATCCTGCTGTCACTGAAAGGGCTGGCCGAAAGGCTGGCCCATCATGACATCGACATTTCGCGGCCCCGCCCGGAATGGCTGCTGCGCAAAACGCGAGGCACCACCGCCCTGCCCGCGCTGGAGCTGGAAAATGGCGCGGTGCTCAAGGAGAGCATGGTCATCCTGCGCTATTTCGACGACCGGTTTCCCGGCGTCCGCATCGCGCGGTCCGACCCCTATGAACATGCCGTGGAGCAGATGCTGTGCGCCACCGACGGGGCGTTCACCGGGGCGGGATACCGGATGATCCTGAACCGCGATCCTGCGCAGAGGGACGCCTTGAAGGCCGAGGTCGACGCGCAATATGCAAGGCTCGATGCTTTCCTGCGCGATTATGCGCCGGATGGGGATTACCTGTTCGACCGCTTCGGCTGGGCTGAGGTCGCCTTTGCCCCCATGTTCAAGCGCCTGTGGTTCCTTGAATATTACGAGGACTATGCGGTGCCGCAGAACCTCACGCGCGTGTTGCGCTGGCGCGAGGCCTGCCTGTCGCATCCCGCCGTGGCGGAAATCCACAGCCACCGCGAACTGATGACGCTCTATTACGATTATGCCCAGGGCGGCGGCAATGGCCGCATTCCCGAAGGGCGCAAAGTCTCCAGCTTCACCCTCGATCCGCCATGGGACACCCGCCCCATGCCCCCCCGCGACAAATGGGGCCATGCCGCCGGCGATGCCGAGCTTGGCCTGATCACCGCCTGATAGAAGGACCCTCCCCATGAAGAACTATCCGCAGAATTTCATCGACGGCCAGTGGGTCGACAGCATCGGCGGCACGGCCCACACCGTCATCAACCCGGCCACCGAGGGCGCAGCCAGCCAGATCACGCTGGGCACCGCCGCTGACGTGGATGCCGCCGTGGCCGCCGCGCGCCGCGCCTTTGAAAGCTTCAGCCAGACCACCAAGGAAGAGCGCATCGCCCTGCTGGGCGCGATCATCGAGGCCTATAAGGCGCGCATCGGCGATATTGCCGAGGCGATCAGCACCGAAATGGGTTGCCCGATCAGCACCTCCTCGACCGCTCAGGCAGGGTCGGGCCTTGGCCATCTGGCCAATGCGCTGGCCGCCTTGCAGGCCTATGATTTTGAAGAAAAGATCGGCGACAACAGGGTCGTGCGCGAGCCGATCGGCGTGGTGGGCCTGATCACCCCGTGGAACTGGCCGATGAACCAGATCGTCGCCAAGGTGGCCCCGGCGCTGGCGGCGGGCTGCACCATCGTGCTCAAGCCCAGCGAGGAAGCCCCCACCTGCGCCGCCGTCTTTGCTGAAGTCTTGGCTGCAGCGGGCGTACCCGCGGGCGTGTTCAATCTGGTGCAGGGCGACGGGCCGGGCGTGGGCGCGGCGATGGCCGCCCATCCCGATATCGACATGATCAGCTTTACCGGATCGACCCGCGCCGGGATCATGGTGGCCAAGGCGGCGGCCGACACGGTCAAGCGCGTGACGCAGGAACTGGGCGGGAAATCACCCAACATCATCCTGCCCGGCACGCCGCTCGACAAGGCGCTGCCCGGCGGCTGCGGCGGCGTGCTGCTCAATTCGGGGCAGAGCTGCGTCGCGCCCACACGCATGCTGGTTCATGTCTCGCAGCATGATGAGGCGGCCAAGCTGGCGGGCGAAATCTTCGGCGGCAAGCCCGTCGGCGATCCTCTGGCCGAGGGCGGCCATATCGGCCCGGTGGTCAACAAGGCGCAGTTTGACAAGATTCAGGGCCTGATCGCCAAGGGCATCGAGGAAGGCGCCACGCGGGTCACCGGCGGGCTCGGCCGCCCCGATGGCGTGGACAAGGGCTATTTCGTGAAGCCCACCGTCTTTGCCAATGTCACCAATGACATGGCCATCGCGCGCGAGGAAATCTTCGGCCCGGTGCTGGTCATCCTGCCCTACAAGGATCTGGATGAGGCGGTCGCCATCGCCAATGACACGCCCTATGGCCTTGGCGCCTATATCGCGGGCGATCCGGCGGTTGCCAAGACCATCGTGGGCAGGATCCGCGCCGGGTCGGTCTATGTGAACGCGGGCGGATTGGCGATGGACATGCCCTTTGGCGGATACAAGCAGTCGGGCAATGGCCGCGAATTCGGCAAATATGGCCTTGAGGAATATCTGGAGGTCAAATCGGTGATCGGCGCGCTTCCGGCGTAATGGAAATGGGGGTGCGGTCCGCCGCACTCCTTATTTTCATGCCATCTCGGCGGCCAGTCGGCGCAATTTCTGCGCGCTGGCCGGATCGGCGGGGGCGAACAGGATCAGGCGCTGGCCCGGCACTTCCTCGATCGCATAAGACGTGTGGTGAAAGGCGATCTCGCCCACATCGGGCAGGGTGGCGCTGTTCACATCCTCGAAATGGCTGCGGATTTCGGCGGCTTCCCAATATTCGCGGAACAGGTCCGAGGATTGCTGCATCTCGGCGATCAGCGTCTCGAACACCTGCGGCTGGGCGGTGCGGCTGTAATCCCACTTGAAGCGCGCGACCAGACGGCGCGCCATTTCGCGATAGCGCTCCGGGTCCGCCCGATAGCGTTCGTTCAGCATCAGGATGCGGAACAGGTTGCGCTCCTCACGCGGCAAAGGCGCGTAATCGCGGAAAAGCTGCGTGACCAGCGCGTTCCAGCCCACCACGGTCCAATCCTCGACAATCACCAGCGCGGGAATCGACAGACTGTCCATCAATTGCTGGGTGGATGGACGCACCGCCTCGTCGGCCCGGCCCGTCAGCGGCGGTGGACGATGCTGGGCCAGCGCAAAGAGGAACTCGCGCTCCTGCGGCTCCAGACGCAGCGCCTTGCCCAAACGCTCGATCATCGCGGCGGAAAGCTGCACCTCGCGCCCCTGCTCGAACCATGTGTACCATGTGACGCTCATGCCCGCGAGCGTGGCCACCTCCTCGCGGCGCAATCCCCGCGTGCGGCGACGCTCACCGGCGGGCAGGCCCACATCGGTGGGGGCCAAGCGCCCGCGCGCGGCCTTCAGAAAACGGGTAAGTTCCTCTCTTTGCGCCATATCCTTGCCTCTTGCCCGTGCTTCTTTCCGCGCGCCTTACACTATATGGGGGGCCGCGAAAGCCTGTTCTGCCTGTTACTCTCAATAATGGCACAGACACAGGCCTGTTCAACACCTGCCAGACGGGCATAGGTCATGAATCAGAACATTTCCCCCCCAAGTTCCCATAGAGGAGAGGACTTTCAATGGCCGATAAGGTCTTTATCACCTGCGCCGTCACCGGTTCGCCATGGCCGCTGCCCAAACATCCCAATTTCCCCTTCCGCCCCGAGCATGTGGCGCAGGAAGCGCTGGACGCCGCCGCCGCCGGGGCCTCGATCATCCACCTGCACGTCCGCGACCGCGAAACCGGCCATCCCAGCACCGAGCTGGAGGATTACCGCGAGGTGGTCGGCCTCATCCGGGCGAAGAATTCCGAAGTGATCCTCAACGTCACCACGGGTCCCGGCTGCACATGGATGCAGAGCGAGGAAGACCCCAGCCTGCCCGGTCCCGGCACTTTGATGTTCACCGCCGAAAAGCGGCTGGAACATATCCTCGACCTGAAACCGGATATGTGCACGCTCGACATCTGCACGATGAACCTGTGGGGCGGGGCGGCGATAAACCTGAAGCCGATGGTCACCCGTCTGGGCCACATGATTCAGGACGCGGGCGTTCTGCCGGAAATCGAGTGCTTCGAGGCGGGCGATTTCGTCTATGCCGAGGATCTGATCGCCGAGGGCGCGCTGCCCGCCCATTCGCCCTATACCTTTGTGCTGGGCACCAAATATGGCCTGCCCGCCACGCCCGAGGCCATGCAATATTCCAAGAACCAACTGCCGCGCGGCGCGACCTTCACCGGCTTTGGCATTCAGCGCCATTCCTTCCCCATGGCGGCGCAATCTGTGCTGCTGGGCGGCCATGTGCGCACCGGGTTTGAGGACAGCACCTATCTGCGCAAGGGCAAGCAGGCCGCAGGCAATGCCGATATGGTCAATTGGGCGGTCGAGCTGATCGACCATTTGGGCGCGGATCTGGCAACGCCCGGCGAGGCGCGCAAGATGCTGGGCTTGAAGAACTAAATCATACAAATATCAAGGAGAGGATCATGGCTTACACTCCCCCCGCCGCGCCGCAGAACACCACCCCGATGGCCGATGTGCGCGGGCGCACCGCCTTTATCACCGGCGGCGCCAATGGCATCGGCCTTGGCATTGCCCGCGCGCTGGTTCGGGCCGGCGCCAATGTGGTGATCGCCGACATCCGCGAAAGCGCGCTGGCCGAGGCCAAGGCTTCGCTGGGCGCCGACGATCAGGTGGAAACCGTCCAGCTCGACGTGACCGACCGCGCCGCCTATGCCGCCGCCGCCGACAAGGCGGAAGGCCGCTTCGGCAAGATCCACATCCTGGTCGGCAATGCCGGGATCGGCGTGATGGGCCCGATCATGGATGCGCGCTATGACGATTGGGACTGGGGCATGGGGGTGAACCTTGGCGGGGTCATCAATGGCCTCGTCACCATCCTGCCGCGCATCAAGGCCCATGGCGAGGGCGGGCAGGTCGTCACCACGTCGTCACAGAGCGGGCTGATCCCGATCTCCTATTCCGCAATCTATTCGGCGGCCAAGGCGGCGATCATCGGCATCACCGAGGCGGCGCGCGGCGAATTGGCGGCAATCAACATCGGCATTTCGGCTTTCTGCCCCGGCCCGGTGCAATCAAACATCGCCCATTCCGGCGAGTTGCGCCCCGAGGACAAGAAGCAGGACACCGGCTATCTGAAGCGCGAGGAAGAGCTGGAAGCCCGCCCCGTCTCGCCGCTGTGGATGAGCCAGGATGAGGTGGGCGAGCGCGTGTTGGCGGGCATCCGCCGCAACGATCTCTATATCCTCACCCACCCGGAATTCGGCCCCGGCATGCAGCGCCGCTTTGATGCGATCATGGCCAGCGTGCCGGATGAGGAAGTGAACGAGGCCCGCGCCAAGGAGATCTTCTTCCTGCTCGACAATCCGATTTTCGCCGAACAATCAGCACGCTGCGCCAAGCAGCCTGCGGAAGCGTAAACCGAACAGCCCCCTGCCGCGCGGCGGGGGGCTTTATTTTTCGTCCTGCGCCAATGCGCGCGCGATCACTGCGCAAGCCATCAACTGGATCTGGTGAAACAGCATCAGCGGCAGAATCACCACCCCCACCTGCGCCGCCGGGAACAGGACGCCCGCAATAGGCACACCGCTGGCCAGCGACTTCTTCGAGCCGCAGAACAGCAGCACGATCCGGTCCGCCCGCTCAAACCCCAACATCGCGCCCAGCCCCCATGTGGCGGCCAGCACCACCGCCAGCAGCATCGCGCTCAGGCCGGCGATCAACCCCAGTTCCCACAGCGGCAGATGGGTCCACAGGCCTTCGACCACGGCGGCGGAAAAGGCGGTATAGACCACCAGCAGGATCGAGCCGCGATCAACATAGCCGATCATCGCCTTGTGGCGCGAAACGAACTTGCCGATCACCGGGCGCAGCCCATGGCCCAGCGCAAAGGGCAGCAGCAGTTGCAGCACGATCTTTTCAATCGAGCCCCACGACATGCTGGCCCCCGACCCGCCCATCAGCAGGCTGGCCAACAGCGGCGTAATGAAAATACCCGCCAGATTGGAGAAGGAGGCCGAACAGACCGCCGCGGCCACATTGCCCCGCGCGATCGAGGTAAAGGCAATCGAGCTTTGCACCGTCGAGGGCAGGAGCGTCAGGAACAGCATGCCCGAAGCGACCAGCGCGGGCAGCCCCGGAATCGCGGCCAGCCCCAGCCCCAGCAGAGGAAAGAGCGCAAAGGTCGTGCCCATCGTGGCCAGATGCAGCCGCCAATGGCCTGCGCCCGCCACAATCGCCTCTCGCGAGAGTTTGGCGCCGTGCAGAAAGAACAGCAGCACAATGGCCGCATCCGCCGCATGGTCGAACAAGTTCGCCCCCATGCCCCGCGCAGGCAGCACCGAAGCAAAGGCCACCGTGGAGAGCAGCGCCAGAATATAAGGGTCGAACGCGGATTTGAGACGGTCAAGCATGTCTCCTGCCTAGAGATTGCCGCCCGCAAGGGCAAGATGGCGCTCCTGCCGCAGGATTGCGGCTTGCACGCGGGATCGCGCTGTCATATCGCTATGAACCATAGCCAATTAAGCGCGACGATTCCCTTGCGGGATCGCCCGACAACGGGCATCAACAGTCTAACCCGCGTTAATAAAGGCGGTATCGAGAGGATGGAGAAAGACTTTGGCATCTGCGCCCCTAAACCCTGTTGATCCGCGCCGGCTGCTGGCCGACAGCCCGATGGGCTGGCGCCAGATCGTGGGCATTACCCTGTGCGCGCTGCTCAATGCACTGGACGGGTTCGATGTGCTCTCGATCAGCTTTGCCTCGCCCGGCATCGCGGCCGAATGGCATGTCGATCGCAAGGTGCTCGGCTATGTCCTGTCGATGGAAATCTTTGGCATGGCGGCGGGCTCGATCCTGCTGGGCCGGTTGACCGACCGGCTGGGGCGCATTCCCACGATGGTCATCTGTCTGGTCATCATGGCCTCGGGCATGATCGCCGCGCCCATGGCCTGGGATGTCACCTCGCTGGCGGTGATCCGCCTGTTCACCGGGTTGGGCATCGGGGGCATGTTGGCCGCGACGAATGCGGTGGCCGCCGAATATGCCAACACCCGCTGGCGCAGCGCGGGCGTCGCGCTGATGGCGGCGGGCTATCCGCTGGGCGCGGTGGTGGGCGGCACGATCGCCAGCAAGATGCTGGTGACGGGCAATTGGCGCGATGTGTTCTATCTGGGCGCGGGGCTGGCGCTGATCCTGCTGCCGCTGGTGCCGCTGCTGATGCCCGAACCCATCAACGCGATCCTGCACCGCCGCCCGGCGCGCGCGCTGGAAAAGCTCAACAAGTCGCTGCGGGCCTTTGGCCATGCGCCGGTCGATGCCCTGCCGCCGGTGGACACCTCCATTCCCAAGGCGCGCGTGGCCGATCTGTTCGGGCCGGAACTGCGCGCGGTCAGCCTGCTGCTGCTGCTCTCCTATTTCTCCCATATCCTGACCTTCTACTTCGTGCTGAAATGGGTGCCCAAGATTGTCGTCGATATGGGCTTTCCGGCCTCGGCGGCGGGCGGCGTGCTGGTCTGGGCCAATGTCGGCGGGTTGATCGGGGCCATTCTGTTCTCGCTCTCGGCGCTGCGGCTGCCGCTGCGTCCGACGCTGATGGTGATGATGGTGGCCTCGACGGTGCTGGTGGCGGTGTTTGGGCAATCGCCGGCGGATCTTAACCGCCTGTCGCTGGCGGCGGCGGCGGTGTCTTTCTGCACCAACAGCGTGATCGTGGGCTTCTATGCGCTGATCGCCCAGAGCTTTCCCACTCCCCTGCGCGGCACGGGCACGGGCTTTGTGATCGGCGTCGGGCGTCTGGGCGCGGCCACGGGGCCGATTGTCGCGGGCTATCTGTTCGAGGCCAAGCTGGGGCTGCCGGTGGTGGCGCTGGCCATGTCGGGCGGTTCGCTGGTGGCGGCGGCGGCCTTGCTGGTCATGCCGCATCGCGAAAACGCCACCCACTGATTTTCAACCCCGATCGATCCTGCTAGGGGCGGCAGCATGACCGCCCCTATCGAACCGTTTCGCGCGATGGCCATCGGCCAGTTGGCCCACAAGCTGGCGGCAGAGGGCCGCAGCGTGATCCATATGGAATATGGCCAGCCATCGACCAGCGCGCCCGCCGCCGCGCTGGCCAAGGCGCATCAGGTGCTGGACACCGAGGCGCAGGGCTATTGGGAAAGCGCGCCGCTGAAGGAGCGCATCGCCCGCCATTATGCCGAAACGCAGGGCGTGACCATCCGCCCCGATCAGGTGATCCTGACCTGCGGCGCTTCGCCCGCCCTGTTGCTGGCCCTGTCCAGCGCCTTTGCGCCAGGCGCGCGGATCGTCTGCGCCCGGCCCGGTTATGTCGCCTATCGCAACACTTTACGCGCACTGCATATGAAGCCGCTGGAAATCCCCTGCGGCGCGGAGCAGCGCTATCAGATCACGGCGGCGGCTTTGGAAGCCATCCACCCCGCCCCCGACGGCGTCATCATCGCCAGCCCCGCCAACCCCACCGGCACGATCATCGCGCCCGAAGAACTGGCCGCCATCGCGGCGGTCTGTGCGCGGCGCGGCATCCGCATCATCTCCGACGAGATCTATCACGGCCTTTCCTATACCGGCCCTTGCGTTTCGGCGCTGGTGCATGCGCCGGACGCTCTCGTCGTCAACAGCTTCTCCAAATATTTCTCGATGCCGGGATGGCGTCTGGGCTGGCTGGTGGCGCCCGAGGATCTGGTCGATGCCGCCTATGCGCGGATGAGCAATCTGATGCTGACACCCCCGGTCTTGGCGCAACATGCGGGCCTGATCGCGTTTGATTGCGACGAGGAACTGCAGGGCCATATCGCCACCTATGCCGCCAATCGCGAGGCAATGCTGGCGGCGCTTCCCGCGCTGGGTCTGGCCCGGATCGCTCCGCCCGATGGGGCGTTCTACATCTGGGCGGATATTGGGCACCTGACCAACGATTCGATGGAATTCTGCACCCGCCTTTTGCAGGAAACCGGGGTGGCCTGCGCGCCGGGGGTGGATTTCGATCCGATCGACGGCCATCGCTTCATGCGCTTCAGCTTCGCCGTCTCGACGCCGCTGGTGAACGAGGCCATCGAACGCATGATACCCTGGTTTGCGCGACAGGGCGCCTTGTCCGCTTGAAAATCGCCTCCGCGATTTTTCCCGGCACCAGCCCTCTTCCCCGGCCCTGCCACCCATAAAGTATGCCCTGTAGGGCAGCAGGGCCGGGAGAGAGGACTTGCGCCGCGATTCCGGCCCAAAGTGCAATTCACCCGCCCCGCCCCATCGTGGCATGGCTTGGCATCCCCCCAAGAATGAGGATGCCATGATGAAGTCCATTTCCATGATTGCGGCGCTGGGCGGTATCGCGCTGTTTGCCACCACGGCCTTTGCGGCCCCTGCGCCCACGCCCGCCACTTTCACCTCGCGCTGTGCGGTATGCCACAATGCGGACAAGGGCGGCGCGGACAAGGTCGGCCCCGACCTGTTCGGCGTCTATGGCCGCAAGGCCGCCACGGGCAAGCACAATTACACCGAAGCGCTCAAGAAGGCGAACCTCAAGTGGGATGACGCCAATCTGGACAAGTGGATCGCAGGCCCCATGCAGATGGTGCCCGGCACCGCCATGGCCTTCCCCGGCATCAAGGACGCAGCCAAGCGCGCCGAACTGATTGCCTGGCTCAAGACGTTGAAATAAGCCTGCGGGATAAGCCCGAAAGGGTCGCAAGAGGGCGGGAAGGCTGGCGCTTTCCCGCCCTTCTTCGTGCCTGCCCTTTTCACACCCCCCCTTTTCATGCCCACATGCTGCGCACAAAAAAGGGCGCGCGAGCCTTCCCTCGCGCGCCCGATCTTCCTTGGGAGTGATGCTTCCTTTAGAAGAAGAGAATGCCGCCCAGAGCCACCGCATCGCTGGTGGCCGAATTGCCGTTATGCGCCTTGGCGTTCGAGTTGATATATTCGCCGATCAGCGTCACCCAGCTGTTCAGGCCATAGCGCAGTTGCCCCACAGCGCTGCTGTTCACGCGCACCAGCGTCGGGTTGGCCGCTCGGTCGGCGGCGTCGGTATAGTTGAGATAGCTGGCGCCATAGCTGCCCGCGAGGGTCAACTTGCCCTGCGTCAGCGCGGCCTGCACGTAATAGCCTTCGCTGCTGCGCGGCTTGCCCGCAGCATCGGTGTCGAACAGGTTCAGCACCGTCGTGCCCAGACCCTTGGCGGTGTAATAGGTGCCCACCAGCGTGACCGGACCATAGGTCGTGCGTGCGCCCATATCGAGGCCCTGCCCGGTATAGCTGCCGCCGGCCACGAACTTGTGCTCCTGCGTGATGCCCGAGGCCCAGAGGTGGAGCTTGACCGCATCGAAGGCGCCGTCATAGGTCACCTTGCCCTGGAAACCGGGGCTGGAATTGTTCTGCGCGCCCGCCGTCAGCGAATTGAGCGGCTGGAACACGCCTACCGAGGCCTGCAGACCGCCCATGCTGGGGGTCGTATAGGTCATCTGGGGCTGGAAATCGGTGTAGATATAGCCGGTGCCGATGCGGCCCAGCGTGGTGTTGGCGGGCGCCGCATTGCCCCCGGTCGGGCCGGAGGAAAGCAGCGTGATGTCATTGAGGATCGCTTCGGAACCGAACAGGCCGATGGCGCGACCGATCTTCAGTTCACCAAAACCCTTGCGGCCAATGGTCAGATAGGTCTCGCGAAAGTCGATGCCTGCGGTCGCCAGAGCCGTCGGCTGACCGCCGTTGTTGGCCCCCAGCGCACCCCATGCCGCGCTGTTGATGCCCGGATACATGCCGAAATGCGCGCCCACATCCCAACCGTTCTGGGTCGTGGTGGCGTCAACCTTCAGGAAGCCGGGGAGCAGACCGTTGCGCACCGCGCTGGTGTTGCCGCCCACGCTGGCGATGCCGCCGGTGACGGCCGTGTTGGCGCCGGGCTTGGCCGCATTGTCATAGACATAGAAGCCGTTGACCGAGCCGGAAAACTTGATCGTGGCCGGACCAACCTGCAGGCCGATGCCGCTGTCGGTAGCGCGCACGAATTTCGTGGTGTCCCCCGCCACCACAGGTGCTGCAGCAGGCGCCGCCGCCTCGGCCGCATCCTCTTTTGCCAGTTCGGCATATTCCGCGTCCGAGAGGATGCCCTTGTCATGCAGACGCTTGAGCAATGCCTGCGAATTGCCGGCATAGGCCGGGGCCGAAACACCCATCATGGCCACGGCACTCGCGGTGCCGAGCAGAACTTTCCAGAGCATGATACTCTCCCTTGTCGATCCACTTTATCTGCTGTGGTGAGGGGAGAATGGGCTGCGAAAGGACCTTCTTGAAATTGGACTTTCGGGTCTGATACTTTGGGAGAACGGGCTTATTCCTAGGTATCAGACCCATTCGGCGTCAGGGCGCAATCGCCACGCCCCATGGCCCCGCGCCCGCCGGAATCGTCGCGGTCACGGTGCGGGTGTTAAGATCCACCACGCTGACATCATCGCTGATGCCATTGGCCACGACGGCCCGCGCGCCATCGGGCGTGATCGCCAGATGCCACGGCCGCTGGCCCACTTTCACATAGGCCTCGACCGCATGGCTGGCGACATCGACGATGGCGATATGGTTGGCCCGGCCCAGCGCGACAATTGCCTTGCGCCCATCGGGGGTGAATCGGATGCCGCAGGGCATGACGCGAATCGGCTGAACGCCGGGCGGGGCAAAGGTGATGGTCGCGGTGATCGCGCGGGTGGCCGGATCGGCAATTTGCACCACGCCGCCCATTTCCGCCGCGATCCACAATTGGCGCCCATCGGCGGTAAATTCGACATGGCGCGGGCGGGCCGCCGTCTCGGTCGTGTCCACCACCTGATGACTGGCCGCGTCAATCCACGAGATCAGCTTGCCATCCTCGCTGGTGACGACAATCACCTTGCCGTCGGGGCTTTGGGTGATGCCCTCGGGCTCCTTACCCACCGGCACCTGCCACGCCACGGCGCGGGTGGAAAGGTCGATGGCGGTCATGGCCGCATCATCCTCATTGCTGACAAACAACAGTTTTCCATCGCGTGAGGGGTAGAATTGCTCAGGGTCCTGACCCGATGGGAGATGGGCCACCAAGGCGCCGCTGGCCCGGTCGCGCAGCTCAACCGAATTGTCCAGCCCGCTCGCCACCAGCACCTGCGCACCATCGCGCGTCAGGGCGATGCCGCGCGGGCGCTGGCCCACTTTCCATGTCGCCACCGCCTTGCCCGTGGCCAGATCGATCACGCTGACCGAATTGCCGCGCTCGTTCGAAACATAGGCGGTTTCGGCCGATGCCGGGCTGGGGATCAGCGTATTACCCAAAAGGGCAATAAGCAGGGCGGGAATCGCGTATTTCTGCGCAGTTTGCTTTGTCATGATGGCAGCATATCCCCCCGTATCAGCCCATGAATAGCACCAAGGTCCAATACAGACCTGATCAAGGGGATCATAAGCTCACATCACGGAAATCAAAAGACGCGGGCCCGGCACATCGGCACCGCCTTGTGGTGAGAAAGAAGAGAGGAAGATCTGATCATGTCCGGATTTTTCAAGCGCGTCACGCGCGCCCAGACGATGCTTGCCGCTGCCACTCTGCTGGCCGCCACCAGCGTCGGCACGCGCCTTGCCGCCCATGGCGACGTTACGCCCCAGCCGGTCGACACCAGCGCATTGCCTGATATCGGCGACAAGTGGGTGACGCACAACCCCTATCGCGGCAATGCCAAGGCCGCCGAAATCGGCAAGTCGGCCTTTGGCCAGAACTGCGCGCGCTGCCATGGTCTGGATGCGATTTCGGGCGGGATCGCGCCGGATCTGCGCTACCTTGAACTGGGCGATTCGGGCGACGAATGGTTCGTTCAGCGTTTCCAGCATGGGTCGAGCCGCGATGGCAAAGTGTACATGCCCCCCTTTGGCGAAGCGCTGGGTCAGAAGGCCGGTTGGGCGATCCGCAGCTGGCTGGAAACCCGCCACACCGATGACTGATCTTTTGACGACTGATATTAAAAAATAAAAACGGGAAGAGGGCGGCATATGGGCAAGCAGGCATCCGGCATTGGGCGCAGGGCGTTTCTGGCGGGAGGGCTTGCCGCTCTGGCCGCTCCCCTGCCGTTATCGGCGGCGCCTTTGGCCAAGGTGCGCGAATTAGGTGTGCTGCGGGTGGCGGTGTACAAGCACAACCGCCCATGGTCCTGGGCAGAACCGGACAACAGCACCAACCTGCGCGGGATCGATGTCGATCTGGCCGGGGCGATTGCCAGGACGCTGGGGGTAAAGCTCGATATTGAGGAGTTTACCGCAGGCGACGATATGGCCACCGACCTGCGCAATGCGGTGTGGCGCGGGGGCCTGCTGGGCTTCAAACCGGCCGATATCATGATGCATGTGCCGTTTGACCGGCAATTGATGGTCGAAAACGATCAATGCGCGATTCTGGCCCCCTATTACCGCGAAAGTTTCGCCGCCGCCTGTGGGCCGGAGCAGAATGATTGCGATGTGCCCGCGCCGCAATATCGCGGACGGCGCATGGCGGCCGCCGTCGCCACCATTCCCGACATCTATCTCCTCTCCAGCTTTGGCGGCACGCTGCGATCGAGCGTCACCCATTTCAACACCGGCCATGACGCGGTGCTGGCGCTGGGCACGGGGCAGGCCGATGTGGCCGTGGCGACGAAAGCCGAGGTCGAGGCCGCGATCTTCGACATGAAAAACCCCGCTATCAAACCGCGCAAACGCGCATTGGAAGCGATGATGTCGCCGGGATGGGACATCGGCATGGCGGTCAAGGAAAACAGCCGCTCGCTGGGTGATACGGTCGAGGGGATCATCGGCAAAATGAGCGCCGATGGCCAGATGAAGGCGATTTTCGGCGCCTATGGCGTCGAATGGCGCCCCGCGCTTTCGGCCTGATACATAAGAGGGATCGCAAAGGATTTCTGAGCTTGGCCTAAGGTCCAATTGCTGCGCAGCAGGGGGCCGATAGGCTGAACACCACGGGGGAGAAGCGCGCGACGGGCGCGGCAGCCAAGACCCGAAAACCGACAATTAATGACAACAGGAGAGTCGAGATGAAGGGCAGAATTTCGCGCTATGTCGCGTCCTTTGCAGCATTGGGGATTGCCGCGGCGACGCCGGTGATGGCCGCAGGCCCCACCAGCCAGGACCTGCTGAACGATGCCGCCACGCCGGGCGACGTGCTGACCTATGGCATGGGACCCCAGGCCCAGCGCTTCAGCACGCTGGCCAAGGTCAATGTCGACAACGTCAAGAACATGGTTCCCGCCTTTGCCGCCTCGCTCGGCGGCGAAAAGCAGCGCGGTCAGGAAGCCCAGCCGCTGGTCTATGACGGCACGATCTATGTGACCGGTTCCTATTCGCGCGTTTTCGCGTTTGATGCGCGCACGGGCGAAAAGAAGTGGGAATATTCGGCCCGCCTGCCCGACGGCATCATGCCCTGCTGCGACGTGGTCAACCGCGGCGCGGCGATCCATGGCGACAAGATCATCTTCGCCACGCTCGATGCTCACCTGATCGCGCTCAACCGCCACACCGGCAAGGTGATCTGGAACAAGACCACCTCCGATTATCAGGCGGGCTATTCGGCCACCGCCGCGCCGCTGATCGTCAAGGACATGGTCATCACCGGCAATTCGGGCGGTGAATTCGGCATCATCGGTGAAGTGCAGGCCCGCAACGTCGACACCGGCGAGCTGATCTGGACCCGCCCCACCATCGAGGGCAACATGGGCACGCTCAAGGGCCAGCCCAACGGCATGACCGGCAAGCTGAATGCCAGCTGGCCCGGCGACATGTACAAGACCGGCGGCGGCGCGACCTGGCTGGGCGGCACCTATGACCCCGACACCAACCTGATCTTCTTTGGCACCGGCAATCCGGGTCCGTGGAACAGCCACCTGCGCCCCGGCGACAATCTCTACACGTCCTCGACGCTGGCGATTGACCCCGACACGGGCGTGATCAAGTGGCACTATCAGACCACGCCGCATGACGGCTGGGACTTTGACGGTGTGAACGAATTCATCCCCTTTGACGCCACGATCAACGGCAAGGCGATGAAGCTGGGCGCCAAGGCCGACCGCAACGGCTATTTCTATGTGCTCGACCGCACCAACGGCAAGCTGGTCAATGCCAGCAAGTTCGTGATGCAGACCACCTGGGCCGATGGCATCAACCTGAAGACCGGCCGCCCCAACTATACCGCCGATGGCCGCCCCGGCGCGCCCAGCGGCACCGAAAAGGGCAAGGTGGTGTTCTCCTCGCCGTCCTTCCTTGGCGGCAAGAACTGGATGCCGATGGCCTATTCGAAGGACACCGGCCTGTTCTATGTGCCCAGCAACGACTGGGGCATGGACATCTGGAACGAACCCATCGCCTATAAGAAGGGTTCGGCCTATCTGGGCGCGGGCTTCACCATCAAGCCGATTGCCGAAGACCACATCGGCGCCCTGCGCGCGATGGATCCCAAGACCGGCAAGATCGTGTGGGAATACAAGAACAAGGCTCCGCTGTGGGGCGGCGTTCTGACCACGGCGGGCAACCTGGTGTTCACCGGCACGCCTGAAGGCTACCTCAAGGCCTTCAACGCCAAGACGGGTGAGGAGCTGTGGAAGTTCAACACGGGGTCTGGCGTGGTCGGTTCGCCCATCACCTGGGAACAGGATGGCGAACAATATGTGGCCGTGATGTCGGGCTGGGGCGGCGCGGTGCCGCTGTGGGGCGGCGAGGTCGCCAAGACCTTCAAGGAAATCAGCCAGGGCGGTTCGCTCTGGGTGTTCAAGCTGCCCAAGGGCTGATGAGAGGTGCGGCGCGGGACCACAAAATCCCGCGCCGCTCATCTTTGGAATTGACGCCGATGTACCATCAGAGAGATATGCTGATTAGTATGGCAACGCCCGACAGCATCCTGATCGTTGATGACCACGCGCTGGTGCGCGATGGCATGCGGACCCTCCTTGAAGGATGCTTTGCCCAGTGCAGCATTCTGGAGGCGGCCAATTATGCCGAGGCGCGTGAGGCGCTGGCGGGCCATGCCGATGTCGATCTGGTGCTGCTCGATCTCAATATTCCCGATGCCAAGCGCTTTTCCGCCCTGCAAGGGCTGCGCGAGGAACATCCCGCCGTGCCGGTGGTGATGGTGTCGGGCACGCTGGATGGTTCGGCGGTTCGTGAGGCATTAAGCGCGGGCGCGGCCGGGTTCATCCCCAAGAGCCTGAAGCGCGACCAGATCGTCGAGGCGCTGCGCCAGGTGCTGGCGGGCGAGATCTATGTCCCCGATTTCGACTTTGCCGAGGAAGCCAGCACCGGCGAGGAAATCGCCATCCGCCAGCGTATCGCCACGCTGACGCCGCAGCAGAAGGTTGTGCTGGGCCTGCTCGTCTCGGGCCGGCTGAACAAGCAGATCGCCTATGAACTGGACGTTTCGATGACGACGGTGAAGGCGCATGTCTCGGCCATCCTGCAAAAGCTGAATGTGTTCAGCCGCACGCAGGCGGTAATTCTGGCCAATCGGGTCAATTTTCCGGGCTGATCGCTCAGGGGCCGCCGAAAGCTTCGGTTCGCCCCCGTTACGCCCCATTCCCCAACATATTGCGCATCAATGCCCGCAATTGCGCAGGCTTGACCGGCTTGTTCAGCATCGGCACCCGCGCCTGCGCCAGCGTGGCTTTCACCTCGTCGCTGCGGTCGGCGGTGATGACCAGAGCGGGAACCTCGCGCCCTGCCGCCTTGCGCAAGATCGCAATCGCCTCGTCCCCGCGCAAGGCGTCATCGAGGTGGTAGTCGGCGATGATCATGTCGATCCCCTGCGAGATGGCCTCGACGGCTTCCTCATCCAGCGGGCCGGTGGCGGTGGCCACATGATGGCCCCAATTGCGCAGCAGGGCCGCCATGCCCGCCAGAATCGCCGGATCATTGTCGATCACCAGCAGGCTCTGCGTACCGGTCACGCCGGGGCGCACCGGGCGTGATGCATCGCCGCCCTTGTCGCTGCGCGCCTCAGCCAGGGGAACCAGCACGGAAAAGGCGCTGCCCTCCCCCGGCGTTGATTCCACGTCAAGGCGGTGGCCCAGCATCGTGCTGGCGCGGCGCACGATGGCCAGCCCCAGCCCCTTGCCGGGAATGCGCTGGGTGGATTCCAGGCGGCGGAATTCCTCGAAGATCGCTTCCTGATGCTCGGGCGCGATGCCGGGGCCGGTGTCGCGCACGGTGATGCGCACCCCGCCATCCTCGGCGGTAATCTTGATGCTGACACAGCCCTGCGCGGTGTAGCGGATCGCGTTGGAGAGGAAATTCTGCAAAATACGGCGCAGCAGGCGGATGTCCGAACGCACCCAGACATCGGTGACCGGAATGTCGAGCGAGAGCCCCTCGGCCCGCGCCACGGCGGCAAATTCGATGCGCAGCGCGGCCAGCATCGGCTCCAGTTCAATCGCGCTCCACGCAGGCGTGATCGCCCCGGCATCCAGACGCGAGATCTCGAACAGCGCCTCCAGCAGATCCTCGACCGAATCGAGCGCCACCCCGGTCTGGCGCACCAGCGCGCGGCTGGGCGCGGCAAGGCGCCTTTCGGCCAGCGCCGAGACGAACAGCCGCGCCGCGTTCAAAGGTTGCAGCAGATCGTGGCTGGCCGCGGCCAGAAAGCGGGTCTTGTCACGATTGGCATGTTCGGCCGCCGTCTTGGCCGCGCGCAATTGGCCTTCCACCTCGCGGCGCTCGGCAATCTCGGCCTGCAATGCGGTGGTGCGCTCGGCAACGCGGCGCTCCAGCATCTCGGCCGCCTCGCGCAGGGCATTGCGGTCCTGTACTCGCTCGGTAATGTCGTCAAAGCTGAAGGCCATGCCGCCGCCCGGCGTCAGGGGCGTCGAGCGGATGATGAAATGCCGCCCGCCCAGGATGCACGGCCCCTCCATCTGCTCGCCCGTCTCGCGCCATTCCAGCACCGATGTGCTGTCCATCCCCAGCCGGTCGCGGCAATAGGAGAGCAGGCCCGCGTGGGTTTCCAGACGCTTGCTGCCCCGCGCGTCCAGCCCCAGCAGCCGCACCATGCCCTGATTGCGCACCAGCAGGCGGCGATCCAGCCCATAGTGGCATACGCCCTCGGACAAAGTATCGAGCGTGGCCTGAAGCACGAGGTTGCGCTCGGCCAGTTCGCGGGCGCGTTCGCGGGCATCCTCGGCCTTCACCTCGGTCACATCGGTATAGATGCCGACGCGCCCGCCCTCCGATGTCTTCAGCTCGTTGATCTGAACCCAGCGCCCATCGGCCAGCGCCTGAATATGCACCCGGTCGGCCTTGGCATGTTGCGAGAGGCGGTCGGCCAGCCAGCGTTCGCGCGAGACCAGCGAGCCGACCGGCAGGCCGCATTGCGCCGCCATTTCGGCAATCTCGCCAAACGTCACCGAGGACAGGTCGCGCCCGCGCAGCGCCGGCCAGAAGCCCAGATAGGCCTCATTATGCAGCAGCAACCGGTCATCGGCATCGAACAGCGCAAAGCCGTCGGGCAGCGATTCGATCGCATCGCGCAGCCGCACCCGCGCCGCATCGGCATCGCGGTGGGCCTCGGCCATTTCGGCATTGGCCTCGTTCAACCGCGACAGCGCCTGCTCCAACGCGGCGGTGCGATCGCGCACCATGGCCTCCAGCGCGATGGCCGCCTCGAACATCGAGAAAGCGCCGCCCTGCACATCGCTCGACCGCTCCACCCGGTCGATCAGCGCCTCGTTGATCTTTTCAAGCTGGCGGATGCGTTCCACCAATGCCCCGGCATCTGGCCGGTCCGCCTCGGCCATCCTCACGCGCCGATCGCCAGACCGCTCAGCGTCTGGTTATTATGGGCGGCGCGGAATTGCTCGCCATAAGTGTTGAAGCCCACGACATGGCGCGCGGCATAAAGCTGCGAGACTTCGCGCGTGATCTGGCGATTGTCGGCGTCCACCCGGTTCAGCACGCAATCGAAACCGATCACATGGTCGATCTCGCCCACGCGGGTCTCCACCTCGGAAAACAGGCGTTCGAGATGGGCCAGCCGGTCCACCCTTTCGCCCACGCGCAGCACGATGCCATTGTCGATGGCGCAATAGAAAGTCAGGCTGCCGTCGGGATTGGCGCTCTGCACCGCGCGGATGTGATATTCGCCCCCGGCGCGCACCATGGGCGGATTGGCGGCAAAGAAAGCCGCATCGATCTCGCCGCCCACCAATCCGGCGATCCGCGCATATTCCTGCGCGGCCGGGCGGGCGTTGATCTCGAACACCACGCGCGCCTGCGCATCGGCGGAGGTGACGACCATCCGCTCCTCACGCGGGCGATAGTGGTGCGAGCAAAAGGCATGCAGGGGCCGCGTGCTGGACAGCATCGCCACCACGGCGGCATCCTTGACGAATCGCCCGTCGACCAGCACGCCGGTTTCCCGAAACACCATGCCGTCGCCCGACGATCCGCCCACCATCACCGTCTCGCCCAGCGCGTCCTGAACGGTCATGGTCACCAGTTCCTCGCGGTGGGACAAGCCATCGACCAGAAAGATCGCCGCATGGTGCAATTGTTCGCCCAGCCGCCGCGCCGAGGCCGCCGCCTGCGCCGCCAGTTCGCGCACCGCGCGCCGTCCCTCGGCCACATCAAAACCGTCCAGATCGTCGAAATGCAGCACGCTCATGGCAAAGCCGTCGGCGGGAAAGCCGATGAAAACCAGACTGTCCTCGTCATAGCCGCGCTGGGTCAATTCGCCCGCGCTGGTGCAGCCGATCAGGGGGAAATCGCCCAACCGCCGGGCCAGTTCACCCGCCAGCTCATCGCGGTCATAGCGGTGCGAGCAGAACAGCAGGCCGCCCGCCAGCGCCATCCCGCCGATCGCGCGCACCACCTCGTCCACGGCGGTCACCGGGTCGCTTGCATGAGATGATACCACAGCCAAAGCCGAACGCGCCATATGCGCCATTACCCTCTCCAACCCCCGGATGCCTATTGCCGACATTCTCGGTTGCCTCACCTTAGCCGGACTCCCCCTCAGGGCCAAGGGGGAGCGATGCGCTCGATATAGGACTTAAGGATAATAAGGATAAGATTCCGCCGGGCGGAGGAGCGCGAAATTGACACTTGGCAAAGACGCAGGCACCCCTGATGCGCAAAAGGCCCCGCACAAGGCCGACAGGAGGCAGAACGGGTGGTAAAGGCGCGTTACGTCATAGGCTTGGGGCTGGTGCTGGCGGCGGGCGCGGCGGGTGTCTGGGCCTGGCGCGACCGGCCGTTGAGCGTGCAGGTGGCGCAGGCGCAGCTCGGCCCGGCCTCACAGCAGGTCTATGCCACCGGCTATGTCGAGGCTCAGCAGCCCGTTTCCGTCTCCTCGCGCATCACCGCCCCTGTGGCACGAGTGCTGGTGGATGAAGGCGTGGCGGTGAAACGCGGTCAGGCGCTGGTGCTGCTTGCCGATGATGAACAGCATGGCCTGCTCGATCAGGCCCGCGCCCAGCAGCGCGCCGCCGAGGTGATCGAGCGGCGCAATCTTGCCCTGTTCCGCGATGGATGGGTGACGGCGGCGGCGCGCGACAATGCCACCACCGCCGCCGACGCCGCCCGCGCGGCCAGCGCGACCGCCCGCGCGCGGCTCGACCAACTGGTGGTGCGCGCCAATTCGGACGGCATCGTGACCAAGCGCGACGTCTATCCCGGCGATCTGGCGACACCGACCAAGGTCTTGTTTCAACTGGGCGATCCATCGCGCATCCGCATCACCGCCACGGTGGACGAGCGCGACATCACCCGCGTGGCCGTGGGGCAAAAGGCGCTGATGTCCTCCGATGCGCTGCCCGGCGCGATCCCGGCGCATGTCTCCGAGGTGACACCCGGCGGCGATCCCACGGTGCGCGCCTTTCGCGTGCGCCTGTTGCCCGATACGGACGCGCCGCTGCCGATGGGGCTGACGCTGGAGGTCAATATCATCACCAGCGAGCGCAAGGCCGCCGTGCTGGTGCCTGCCTCGGCGCTGGTGGGCGATGGGCGGCATGTCTGGGTGGTGGCGCAGGGCCGCGCGGCGTCGCGCACGATCACCAAGGGCGCCGACGGCACCAGCAAGGTCGAGATTACCAGCGGATTGCGCAGCGGTGAAACGGTCATCCTCAACCCGCCCGCCGATCTGGCGGAGGGGCAGCGCCTGCGTCCGGCGCAGCCCTGATGCTGGCGCGCTTTTCCCTGCTGGTCCATATTGCCTCGCGCCATCTGATCGTGCGGCGGCGGCAAACGCTGGTGGCCACCAGCGGGGTCGCGGTGGGGGTGGGTTTTTTTCTGGCCGTGTCCGCGCTGATGGTGGGCAGCCAGAATGATTTCGTGCGGCAATTGATCGATGTCGCGCCCCACATCATCATCTCCGACGAATTGCGCAGCCCCCCGCCCCAGCCCGGCATTGCCGCCTATCCCGGCGGCGCGGTCCAGCTTCACGGCTATCGCATCCGCAATGAGGTGCGCGGATTGAAGGACTGGCAGCGGATTCTGGCCAGCGTCAATGCCATCCCCGGCGCGATCGGTTCGCCCAGCCTGTCGGGCGCGGTCACGCTGCGGCTGGGCGGGCGGGACGAGCCGCTGGCCATTGTCGGCATCGAGCCGGGGCTGGAGGCCAGGGTCAGTTCGATCAGCGACAAATTGCGCGCCGGGCATCTGGACGATCTGGAACGGGTGCAGGGCGGGGTTATCCTCGGCGAGGAGCTGGCGCAAAGGCTGGGGCGGGGCATGGGCGATATCGTGCCCGCCACCGCCGCCAACGGCACCACGCGGTCGCTGCGCATCGTTGCGCTGGTCAAAAAGGGCAACAGCCAGCTTGGCTCCTCCTCAGGCTACATGCTGCTGCGTGAGGCGCAGAGCCTGCTGGGGCGGCCCTTCATCATCAACCGGATCGGGGTGAAACTGAGCGATCCCTATGCCGCCGAGACAGTCGCGGCGGGGCTGGAGGCGCGCTATCGCTATAAGGCGCAGAGCTGGCAGGAGCGCAGCGCCGATTTCCTGTCCTTGCTGCTGACGCGCAATGTCATCATGTATACGGTGGTTTCGGCCATCCTGCTGGTGGCGAGTTTCGGCATCTACACCGCCGTATCGAACAGCGTGGCCGACAAGCGGCGCGACATTGCCATCCTGCGCTCGATGGGCTTTTCGCAGGGCGATCTGCAGATGGTCTTTGTGCTGGAGGGTATGGCGCTGGCGGTGATCGGGATTTTGCTGGGCTGGGCGCTTGGCTTTGGCCTGATGACCATTCTGGGCAGCCTTGAATTTCCCATCGGGGGCGAGATCCAGCACATGCCGCTCGACCGTTCGCCGCGCCAATATGCGATTGCGGCGGCGGCCTCGCTGGCGGCGGGCGTGCTGGCGGCGTGGCTGCCCGCACGCAAGGCCTCGCGGGTCGATCCGGTCGATATTCTGCGGGGGGCGGTCTAATGGTCGCTCCGGTTCTGCCAGAGCCGGTTCTTGTCGCGCGCCATCTGCGGCGCGAGCTGGACGGCGATCCGCCGCCCGTGCTGGTGGCGGACGCGGATCTGGCGGTGATGCCGGGGCGCTTTACCGCGATTGTCGGGCCTTCGGGCTGCGGCAAATCCTCGCTGCTCTATCTGCTGGGCCTGATCGACCGGCCGACGGGGGGGCAATTGCTGTTTGACGGGCGCGATCTGGCGCAGATGTCGGGGGATGAGCGCGCGGCGATCCGGCTCGAACATTTCGGTTTCGTGTTTCAGTTCCATTTCCTGCTGCCCGAATTTACCGCGCTGGAAAATGTCATGCTTCCGCTGCGCCGCCTCGGCCGCCTCTCGGCGCGCGAGGTCGAGGCGCGGGCGACCAGCCTGCTGGCCGATGTGGGCCTCGCGGAAAAGGGGTGGAAATTGCCCGAAAAGCTCTCGGGCGGCGAAAGACAGCGCGTGGCCATCGCCCGCGCCCTGGCCAACAATCCGCGCCTTGTGCTGGGCGATGAACCGACCGGCAATCTGGACAGCGTCAATTCGGCCCGCGTGGTCGAACTGTTCCGCGCGCTGGCCCATGAACAGGGGCGCGCGGTGGTCTGCGTGACGCATGACATGGGCATTGCCGATCTGGCCGACATTCGCGTCTCCATGCTGGACGGGCGCGTGATCGAGGTGAGGGAACAAAACCCGCCCTCGTGAAATATGGAAGAAATATCCGGGCAAACGGCCCGGCCTACCGCCCTGAAAAGCCCTGCCCCGCAGGCCTGCTTCAGGAGATGCCCCATGCTGCGCTGGTTGCGCCACCTCTATGGTCGGATGGAAAGTGCGATCCTTGACCATGGCCTGTATCGGCCCGGTCGGCTGTTGCTGGTCATGGTCGGCATTCTGGCGGTGCGCGGGCTGGGCGATGATATCTTTGCGGCCTTCAGCGGCGACCGAGATTCGATGTTCTTTCCCGCCAATGACCGCTATGCCGATTTCATCAAGGTGGCGCTGTCCTACAGCCATATTTTCACCGAAACGCTGGCCAGCAAGGCCTATCTCAACCACTGGCCCTATATTTTCCGGCTCTATCTGCTGGACAATCCCTATGACCTGTCGGCGCACAACCTGTCCCTGCCCGACGATCAGGCCGATGTGACCAACCTCCACCTGCCGCCCTTTGCCAGTGTGCTTTATCTTTCCTGCGCCCATCTGATCGCGGCCACCAATCCGCTGGTGGCAATGGCGGTGTTCTGGGGGGCCTATCTGATCGGAGGATGGGGCGTGGCGCGGATGGCGCGGGCGCATTTCGGGGTGTCGCGCCAATGCGGCTGGTTCATCCTATTTGCCGCGCTGGCCTGCTATCCGGTGCTCTGGATGCTCTCGCGCGGCAATCTGGCGGGGGGCTATTCGGGCCTGCTCACGCTGGGCTGGCTGGCCACGGCCGTGTCGGGGCGAGGCCGCTGGGCGGGCTGGGTGATGCTGGCGCTTTCGGTCAATCTGCGGCCCGAACCGGCGCTGCTGGTGCTGATCGAGTTGCTCGGCTCGGGCTCGCTCCGGGCGCGGTTTTGCCGCATGGCGATTCCGGGCGCGATGAGCGTGGCGCTGGCCGCGATCGCCTTTCCCATCGCCCATGCGCTTTATCCGCTCTATACGCTGGACAATGTGCGGCGGGGTCTGCGGATCTATCATTACCGCTATATTGTCTCGGACATGGGCGATGAATGGAACGCCTCGCTGTTTCTGTGGGCGAAGGGCGTGCTGATGCTGATGGATGTGCGCCCGCGCTATAACGAAACACTGGCGCAGGCGCTGGAATTATGCGGCAGCGCGGCGCTCCTGCTGGCGATCTGGGGCGCATGGGCGCGGCGGATTACCCTGCCGGTGCTGGTGTTTCTGCTGACGGCGCTGCCTGCGATGTTCGTGCCGGTCTATTCCTATTACCACATCGTGGCCTTTGTCGCGGTCCTCGCGCTGCTGGTGGCCGATCTTGAGCGCAATCCCCCTCGCCGCGGCGACCGGCGCCTGCCGCTGCTGATCGTCACGGTGCTGGTGATGTCGCCGCTGGGCGGGGCCTATTCCAACGGGCTGATCGACAGCCTGCTGATGCTGGGGGGTACGCTTTATGGGCTGGCGCCGCTGGCGCGCGATGCGTTCCGGGCCTTGGGGGCCTCGCCTATTTCAGCCCCAGTTTCCTGATCGCGCGCCAGCCCAGCGCCTTGGCCTTGTTCTGCTCGGGCCAGCGGCCGGGGCGGCGCGGGTTCAGCCCAAGACCGCGCAGCACGCCGTTGAAGGCATGGGCGGCGGCCTCGTCATAGGACCATTGCGAGCGCCAGGTGATCGAGAGCGAAACGGAGACCTCCGGCCCGTTCTTCACGAAATGCGGCGCCATCACAGGGACCATCAGACCCTGACCCGGCGCCAGCGCGAAATCGCGGCCGCCGGGCAAAAGGTCATCGCTCCATTTCAATTCGCGCCCGCCGCCGGTGTGATAAACCTCATGCACGCGCGCGGGACTATAGGCTTCCTCAGCGGCGGGAAACTGGGTCATGACCTTGCTGCCCCGGATCTGCATCAGGATATTGTGTTCCGGGTCAAAGTGATAGGGCGTGACCGCATCGGGCGATGAGACGAAGACGAAGCCCTGCGGGTGATAGACCTTGCCGGTCTTGGGGAGAATCGCCCCTTCCAGCTCGCCGATCACATCGAGCAGCAGCGCGCGATAGGCGTCATCCTCCTCCAGATGCTTGATCGCCACCCAGCAGCCCGCGCTGTCGATCTGGCGCACCGCATCGGCGGCGCTGATCGAGGGCACGGAGGGCTTGCCGGTGATGCCGATGGGCTGTTTGGCATAGGCATATTCAACATTCCCGGCCGGCAGCCGCTCGATCAGCCGGGCCAGCGATTCCAGCTCCATCAAGGGATGGTCGCAAAGATTATGCTCCATCACATGCGGCACTTCGGGATAATTGGCGGCAAAAGTTTCGAAGGCACGCGGCGGCAAAAAAGACATCGGCCATGATTCCCCTGAATTTGCGCCCCGGTTTAGGCGCAGAATGCCAAGGAATGGCTAACGCCCGCGCCTCACCCCAGCGCGGCCTCGGGCGCCACGGCGGCATAGCCCAGCGCCTCGGCCACGGCGGCATAGGTGATATGCCCATCCCACACGTTCAGCCCATGGCGCAGATGGGGATCGCGGCGCAGCGCCTCGCGCCAGCCCAGATTGGCCATCGCCAGCGTATGGGGCAGGGTCGCATTGTTCAGCGCATAGGTGCTGGTGCGCGCCACGGCGCCGGGCATATTGGCCACGGCATAATGAACGATGCCATCGACGATATAGGTCGGGTCGGCATGGGTGGTGGCATGGCTGGTTTCAAAACAGCCGCCCTGATCGATGGCCACATCGACCAGCACCGCGCCCGGCTGCATGGTGGAGAGCATCGCACGCGTCACCAGCTTGGGCGCCGCCGCGCCGGGGATCAGCACCGCCCCGATCACCAGATCCGCCCCCGCCACGGCGGCGGCCAGATTGGCCCGGCTGGAATACAGCGTTTTGGCCCGCGCGCCGAAATGAGTCGAGAGCCGCTCGAGCACCGAGGGACTGCGGTCAAGGATCGTCACATCGGCGCAAAGGCCGACCGCCATTTCCGCCGCGTTGAACCCCACCACGCCGCCGCCGAGCACCACCACCCGCGCGGGCGCCACCCCCGGAACCCCGCCCAGCAAAACCCCGCGCCCGCCATGCGCCTTTTCCAGCGCCGTGGCCCCGGCCTGCACCGCCATACGCCCGGCCACCTGCGACATGGGCTTGAGCAAGGGCAGGCCGCCCTGCGCGTCCGTCACGGTTTCATAGGCGATGCAGACCGCGCGCGATTGGACAAGATCAGCGGTCTGCGCCGGATCGGGGGCCAGATGAAGATAGGTGAAGAGCACCTGCCCCTCGCGCAGCATGGCCCGCTCGACCGCCTGCGGCTCCTTGACCTTGACCACCATATCGGCGCGGGAAAATATTTCGGCAGCGGTGGGGACAATTTGCGCGCCGGACGCCGCGTAATCGGCATCACTGGCGCCAATACCAAGGCCCGCGCCCACCTCGACCAGCACTGTGTGGCCATGGGCGGTCAGCTCGTAAACGCTCTCCGGGGTCAGGCCAACGCGGTATTCGTGGTTTTTGATCTCTTTGACAGTGCCGACAATCATGGGGCGGACTCCTTGATGGTGCGGTTTAGATGGGGAGGAGACAGGAGAAATGCGAGGGTCTAGACCCTCGCGCTCCCGATACTGTCTGCGTTGCGTAATGGGTTCGGCGAAAGGGTGTCGGACGCGCTGTTTGGATTTTAAAGCCTGCGGCGCATTCCAGCGCTACCTATCCGCGCCGCAGGCTTAAACAATCCCACCCAACGCCGCCGACCTCCCACCACCCCATTAACGGGATTGCAAAGGGCCCCCGCCCTTTGCCCGCCGGAGGCATAAAACCATAAAACCCACAAACCTTACCCCACCCCCGCCAACCACTCCGCAATCATCGCCCGCCCGGCTGCCACGGCCTTAGGCCCCAGCTCGGCATGGGCCGCGCGCAGATCGGCCTCGGTCCCGCCCGCCTCGACCACGCTTTCGGGCCATTGCGCGATCCAAGCATCAAAGCGCGGGTCCATGCCCATTTCGGCATGGAATTGCAGAGCGAGAATGTTGCGCCCGCGACGAAATGCCTGATGGTCATAGACATGGCTGGCGGCCAGCAGTTCGACGCCTTCGGGGCGAGTGAAGGTGTCGCCATGCCAGTGCAGCACCGGAACGCCTTCGATATGGCGCAGCGGGCTGTCCTTGGCGTGGACGTGGACGGGGTGGAAGCCCACTTCCTTGCGCGGGCCGGGATAGACCTCGGCCCCCAGCGCCGCGGCCATCATCTGCGCACCAAAGCATACGCCCAGCGTTGGCCGATCCGCCTCCAGCCGCATGGCAAGGCGGCGCATCTGGCAGCGGATCCACGGGTGCCGTTCCTGCTCATAGACACCCATAGGGCCGCCCATCATGATCAGCAGGTCAGGCTCACGCAGGTCCAGCGAGGAGAAGGCGGGATCGGCCACATCGATGCGATCCACTTCATATCCCGCCGCCTCGATCGGGGCGCGATAGCCCGCCACGCCCTCATAGGGGACGTGGCGGATGATAAGGGCTTTCTTCATCTTGGCCTTAGGGTTCGGGCAGGAAGTCCGGCACCGAGAGATAGCGCTCGCCGGTGTCATAGTTGAAGCCAAGGACGCGGCTGCCCGCGGGCAGTTCCTTCAGCTTCTGCGCGATGGCGGCCAGCGTGGCGCCGCTGGAAATGCCCACCAGAATGCCTTCCTCGCGGGCCGAGCGGCGCGCCCATTCCTTGGCATCGGCCGGATCCACCTGAATCACGCCGTCGATGCTGGCCGTGTGCAGGTTGGCCGGAATAAAGCCGGCGCCAATGCCCTGAATCGGGTGGGGCGCAGGCTGTCCGCCGCTGATGACGGGCGAGAGAGTGGGCTCGACCGCATAAGCCTTCAGCCCCGGCCAGACGGGTTTCAGCGCTTCGGCAACACCGGTCAGATGGCCCCCGGTGCCGACGCCGGTGATCACCACGTCAATCGGCGTATCGGCGAAATCGGCCAGGATTTCCTGCGCGGTGGTGCGGGCGTGAACGGCGGGGTTGGCGCCATTTTCAAACTGCTGCGGGATCCATGCACCGGGGATATTGGCTGCCAGTTCCTTGGCGCGCTCGATCGCGCCCTTCATGCCCTTTTCGCGCGGGGTCAGATCGAAGGACGCGCCATAGGCCAGCATCAGGCGGCGGCGCTCGATGCTCATGCTTTCGGGCATGACCAGGATCAGCTTGTACCCCTTAACCGCCGCAACCAGCGCAAGGCCGATCCCGGTATTGCCGCTGGTGGGTTCGATGATCGTGCCGCCGGGCGAAAGGGTGCCATCCGCTTCGGCCGCCTCGATCATGGCCAGCGCGATGCGGTCCTTGATCGAACCGCCGGGGTTGCCGCGCTCGCTCTTTACCCAGACCTCGTGATCGGGAAACAGGCGCGAAAGGCGCACATGGGGCGTGCCGCCAATGGTTGCGAGAATCGAATCGGCCTTCATCGGTCTTGCCTTTCCTCTTGTTGGCGCCGCTCCGCCGCGCCGGATCTTCTGGCGCTCAAGCCATGGACCGGTTCTGATTAATCCTCAATGACAACTAATCCAGTAGAGTTTTCTTGTCGGCGCACAAATCCCGCTTTATCCCTCTGGATGAACCGGGATTTGCTTCCTATCTTGGGGCTTCCTATCTCCTTCCCCCCAATCAGGAATCATCCCCGCATGGATTATCGCCCGCTTGGCACCACTGGCCTCTCGGTCAGCGCCGTCTGCCTTGGCACCATGACCTTCGGTTCGCAGAATACGCAGGCCGAGGCCCATGAGCAGATCGAGGTCGCGCTGGATCACGGCATCAATTTCATCGACACCGCCGAAATGTATCCCGTCACCCCGGTCAGCCCCGAAACCTTTGGCCGGACCGAGGAGATGATCGGCGCATGGATCGCCCAATCTGGCCGCCGCGACAAAATCGTGCTGGCCAGCAAAGTGTCCGGCCCGGCGCGCCATTTCCCCCTGCGCGGCGGCAACAACAGCCTTGACCGGCGCAATATCGAACTGGCCATCGACGACAGCCTGCGGCGGCTTCAGACCGATTATCTCGATCTCTATCAACTGCACTGGCCCGACCGGGGCGTGCCGATGTTTGGCGGGCGCGGGCTGCAATCGCTGAATGACCGCGCCGATGCCGCGCCGTTGGAGGAAAGCATTTCGGCGCTGAAGGATCTGGTCAAGGCGGGCAAGATCCGCGCCTTTGGCGTGTCGAACGAGACGCCCTGGGGCGTGTCCGAGGCGCTGCGCCTGCACCGCGACAAGGGCCTGCCGCGCGTGGCTTCGATCCAGAATGCGTATAACCTTCTGAACCGTGTGTTCGAAATGGGCCTGTCGGAATTTGCCCTGCGCGAAGGGGTGGGCCTGCTGGCCTACTCGCCGCTGGCCGCCGGACATCTGTCGGGCAAATATCTGGGCGGCGTGGTGCCCAAGGGTTCGCGCGTCGATGTGGCCAAGCAGTTCACCCGCTATTTCACCATCAACCAGCAGCAGGCAGCCGCGCGCTATATTGCCGTGGCGCAGGCTTTCGGCCTGTCACCCGAGCAACTGGCGCTGGGCTTTGTTTACAGCCGTCCGTTTGTCACCAGCTCGATCATCGGGGCCACCAGCGTCGAACAGCTCAAGATCGACATCGCCGCCAGCCTCACCCCCATCCCGGAGGAAGCGCTGACGGCGATCAACGAGGTGTACAACCTGTACCCGGATCCGTGCCCTTAATAGGAAATATCGTAAGCCGGGGGCGGCGGAGGCACGAAATGGCCGCCATGATAGACCCACCAGGTCAAGCCCCCGGCCAGCGCCAGCGCCACGGCAAGACGCCACAGCGGCGCGCCCTTGGGCTGGGCCACGGGTTCTTCATAGGTCTTCTTGCCCGTCACCATCGGGGGCACCAGCCGCTCCTTCTTGGCCACGGCGTAATAGATGATCGCGCCCAGATGGACGATCACCATCAGCACGATCAGGTTGAACCCGACCTCGTGCAATTCGGTCAGCGTCTCGGCCAGATCGGACCCCACCCAGTAATTGAGCGGCCCCGAATAGGTGGCGTCGGTGTCGGTGGCGAACAGGCCCAGCGTGACCTGCGCCGCCATCAGCCCCAGCAGGCCCAGCACCGAAAGCGCGCCCAGCGGATTATGGCCGATCACCGGGCCGCCATCGGCCCCTCGCCCGCTGCGCAGATAGGCCCGGATCGCGCCCGGCCCCTTCACGAAACTGGTGAAACGCGCAGGTTCGCTGCCCAGAAAGCCCCAGAGGATGCGAAAGCCCACGATGAACACCAGCGCCAGCCCCAACTTGATATGCAGGTCCATCTTGCCGGTCTTATACGTGGCCCACATCGCAGGCACGAGCAGCACCACGCTCCAGTGAAACAGGCGCACCGGCAGATCCCATAGCCGGATGGTGCGCGACTTGTTCTGATCCATATCGGACCCCCCAATCAAAAAGAGCGCCCGACTTTGGCCGGGCGCTCCAGAATTTCAATACAAAAGGACCGATCAGTCCTTGTTCTTGAACTTTTCGTGGCAACCCTTGCAGGTGCCGCCCAGCGCGCCCATCGCCTTGCCGGCCGCGGCCAGATCGCCCGAATCAGCGGCGGTCTTGAAACCCTTGGCGGCGGCCGAGAAATCAGCAGCGGCCTTCTTGAAGCCAGCCTGATCGCTCCAGATTTCGGCCTTGGCGGCGGTCTTCACGCCCGCTTCCGCGCCGGTGCCCTTGGGGAACCAGGTGCCCAGCTTGTCGGCATAACCGGCCACGGTGGCCGCGCTGGCCTTGATGACGGCGGCATCGGGGTTGCCCGACTTGAACGAGTCGCCCGCGCCCTTCATCGCCTTGCCCATTTCCTTGAGCGACTTCTGGCGCGCCTCGATCATCTGGGCGGGCGATGCCGCCTGAGCCGCCACAGCCACGCCCAGCGCGAGCGCACCAATCATCATCGAAATCTTGCGCATAAATTCTCCCGATCTCTTTCGGGCACAGCGCAAGAGCCGCCCCCGACCAGCTTTAGGGGTCGCTTTTGGCCATGGTAAAGTCAAGTCTTCGAATGTCGTCAAATGTATTGAAACTGGCGATCCTCACTTGAGCTTCACGCCGGGCACATCCTCGGGCAGGGGGATGAACTCATCATCGCCGGGCACCGGGCCAAAGCGGCCCTCGCGCCAGTCCTGCTTGGCCTGTTCGATGCGGTCGGCGCGGCTGGAGACGAAATTCCAGTAAACATAGCGTTTTTCGGCAAAAGGCTCGCCCCCGATCAGGAAAATGCGGGCGCCGTTCGCGCTGGAGATCACCACCTCGGCGCCGGGCTTGAAGATGATGAGCTGGCTGGTGGCAAAGCTGCCCTCCTGCCCCTCGACGCCAACCTCGCCGTTCACGACATAGGCGGCGCGCTCGACATGATCAGCGGCAAGGCGATAGCGCCCGCCCGGCGAGAGCACCAGATCGCCGCACAGCACATCGGAATAGGTTTTGACCGGCGAGACCAGCCCGTCGATCTGCCCGGCAATCACCGAGAGATGGAAACCCTTGTCGCCATCGCGCGGCATGCCGCTCGCGCCATAGTGGAAGAATTCGGGCGCGGTTTCCTCATATTGCGTGGGCAGCGCCAGCCAGGTCTGGAGGCCGAACAGCCCGCCCTGCTGACCGCGCAGCCCTTCCGGGGTGCGCTCGGAATGGACGATACCCTGCCCCGCCGTCATCCAATTGACCGCGCCCGGCTCGATCACCTGCTCGCTGCCCAGCGAGTCCTTGTGCATGATCGCCCCGTCCAGCAGATAGGTCAGCGTGGCAAGGCCGATATGCGGATGGGGGCGCACGTCCAATGCCTGACCGGGGGTAAAGGCCACCGGCCCCATCTGATCCAGAAAGATGAAAGGCCCCACCATCCGCCGCCCCGCATTGGGCAAGGCGCGGCGCACATTGAACCCATCACCCAGATCGCGCAGGGGGGGCACGATCATCATCTCGACGGGGCTGTTGACGGCAAAATCAGTCATGGGACCTCTCCTTCTTTCCGGGCGCTTTATGCGGTTTCGACCAGCACGATTTCGGCATCATCCAGGGCGGTGATACGCAGATTTTCCTCATCGGCAATGGCCACACCATCGCGCGGCTGGGCGGCGATGCCATTGACCTCGATCCGGCCCGTGGCCGAGACCAGATAACCCTTGCGCTGTGCGCCCAGCGGGTAGTCCACGCTCTCGCCCGCGCGGATCGTCGCGCCCAGAACGCGCCCTTCGGTGCGGATCGGCAAGGCATCGGCATCATCGCCATAACCGCTGGCCAGCACGACCATCTGCCCGGCGCGTTCGCCGCGCGGGAATTGCTTGGCGCCCCAGCTTGGCGCGCCGCCGCGCGTCGTGGGCTGGATCCAGATCTGGAACAGCGTGGTCACCTCGTCCTCAAGGTTATATTCGGCATGGGTGATGCCTTCGCCCGCGCTCATCACCTGAACGTCGCCCGCTGCGGTGCGGCCGGTGTTGCCCAGGCTGTCCTTGTGCGTGATCGCCCCGGTACGGACATAGGTGATGATTTCCATGTCGCGATGCGGATGCGGCGGAAAGCCCGACTTGGGGGCGATCGTGTCATCATTCCACACGCGCAGAGGGCCCCACTGCATACGGGCGGGGTTGTAATAATCGGCAAAGGAAAAATGGTGATTGGCGTCCAGCCAGCCATGATTGGCATGGCCAAGGCCGGCAAAGGGGCGAAGTTCGATCATCGGCTTTCTCCAGTGCGCCGCTGTATGGATACGCGGCTGTTGGGGCCAAGATAGGGATTGCGCGGCGCAAAGAAATGGCAATGATGGAAAAGCATCGGTGAAAGGATTTTACCAATGAGCTTGCCCGATCTTGAGGCATGGGCGATCTTTGCCAAGGTGGTCGAGCATGGATCGTTTGCCGGGGCGGCCCAAGCCTTGGGCCTGTCCAAGCCCACCGTATCCAAGGCACTGACGCGGCTGGAAATGCGCCTTGGCGTACCGCTGCTGCATCGCACCTCGCGCCGCCTTGCGCTGACCGAGAGCGGCAAGGGCGTGCTGGACCGCGCGCGCCGCATCCTGTCCGATGGCGAAGCGGCCGAGGCCGAAGCCAGCGCGCAAGGGCTCACCCCGCGCGGCACGGTGCGCCTCGCCGTGCCGATGAGTTTCGGCCTGCGCCATGTCGCGCCCATCCTGCCCGATTTCATGGCGGCCTACCCGCAGGTTCACGTCGATCTCGACCTGTCCGACGCGCTGGTCGATGTGGTGGGGGGCGGGCATGATGTGGTGCTGCGCATCGCGGGGCTGGAGGACAGCTCGCTGCGCGCGCGCCGCCTGTGCAAGGTGCGCCGCCCGCTGGTGGCCAGCCCCGGCTTTCTGGCGGAACACGGCGCGCCGGGCCACCCGCGCGATCTGGCCGCCCTGCCCGCGCTGCTCTACTCCAACCTTGCCGCGCCCGGCGTCTGGCGGTTTTCGCATGTTTCACAAGGCGACTATATCGTCACCGTCGAAGGGTGCTTGTCCGCCAACAATGCCGATGCCCTCACCCCCGCGCTGCTGGCGGGCAAAGGCATGGCGCTCCAGCCCGACTTCATGGTCTGGGAATATCTGGCCAGCGGGGCGCTGGTCGAGGTGCTGCCAGAGTGGCGCATTCCCGATATCGCGCTCCATCTGGTGACGCCACCCGGCGCGCTGCGGCCTGCGCGGGTGGTGGCGTTGATCGAGTTTCTGGCGGCGAGGCTGGCGGGGGCGGAGTGGGCCAGGGATTGAGGGGGTTTTAGATGCGAGGGTCTAGACCCTTGCGCTCCCGTTACTGTCTGCGTTGCGCCATGGGTTCGACGCCCGGTGTCGGACGCATCGTTTGAATTTTAAAGCCTGCGGCGCCTTTAACGCAGGCTCTCCGCGCCGCAGGCTTTAAAAACCTCCCACCCTCTCAAACCCACCCCCATTTATGGGATTGCAAAGGGACGAGTCCCTTTGCCCGCCGGAGGCATAAATCCCTAACTCTCCGCCAACCCAAACGGCGCCGCCCCCCGCCGATAATCCTCGGCCATCACCTCACGCCCGATCGGCGGCAAGGCCCGCGCCGCACAATCCGGGCGATGGCACAAGCGGCAGGACACCCCGATGGGCGCAGCCTCGACGCGGCGCGGATCGGCCCCTTCAGCATAGATCAGGCGAGGCGCATGCTCGGCGGCGCAGGCAAGGGCAACGGCGCGCAGGATCCGGGGCTGGCGGTATCCGCCGCCGCCCGATTCGACGGTGCGGGCGATGGAGAAGAAGCGCTGACCATCGGGCAGTTCGAGCCATTGGGTGTGGACCCGGCCCGGCGAGGCGAAGCAATCATGGACATTCCAGAGCGGGCACCCCCCGCCGTGCGAGGCAAAGGGGAAACCCGCGCCGTCGAGCCGTTTCGAGATATTCCCCGCCGCATCGAGGCGCAGGAAGAAGAAGGGCACCTTTTCCGCATTGGGCTTGTGCAGCGTGGTCATGCGGTGGGCGGTCTGTTCAAAACTGGTGCCGAACAGGCGGGCGACGGCCTCGATGTCATAGCGCCGCTCCTCGACCGCGCGGGCGAAGGCGTCATAGGGCATCAGAATGGCCGCCGCGACATAGCCCGCCAACGCGCGGCGGACGAGGTTCGATGTGGTCTGGCTGGCGAACCCGCCCTCACGGGTCAGGACGTTGATGTCGCCCCGGCATTCCTGATAGGCGATTTGCAGCGCCGCCTGAAACCGCGCAGTATTGGCCGAGAGCGTATCGACCAGCAGCAATTGCTGATTATGCCGGTCAAAGCGGCGGATCGCGCCCATCATCACATGGTCGGGCAGGCTGCGGGTACGGATGCCGTGGCGCTGGGCAAGGTACGCTTTGGGATCGCCCGCTTCGGCCACGAGGGCGGCGATGCCCTCGGCGCGCGCATCGAGCGAGGGGAACCAGTTGCGGCGGGCCGAGATAAAGCGCCGAGCCTCGGCCACGGGGTCAGGCGTCTGGCTGCCCCCGCCCGCCGAGAGGTCGGCCAGCGCGGCCTGTTCGCGCGTATAAGCGCCGTGGAGCCGCAGCAGAGCCTCGGAAATGCCGGGGAAGGAGGTGGCCAGATCGGCAACCTCCAACGCGGGCAGGTCAATATCGGCAAAAATCGGATCGCGCAGGACGTCCTGCAATCGGCGGCCATAATCGGCGCCCTCATCCCCGCCCAGATCGTCGAGATCGAGTCGATAGGCGCGTGCTAGGCGCAGCACGAGATCGGCGGTAAAGGGCCGCTGGTTGCGTTCGAGCAGGGCGACGTAGGAGGGCGAGATTTCAAGATCGGCCGCCATCGCCTGCTGCGTCAGCCCCAGTTCGCGGCGCAGGCGTTTGAGGCGCGGCCCCATATACAAGGGTTTCGGTCCGGACATGGCGGCATCCTCTCATGGCTGTCTTGTCATGTCTATACAACTTTACAGACAAAAGATGTAAAGTTTTACAGCCGCACTTCGCCGTGAATTTTCTTCGGCCCGGCCCCGGCATAAACAGGCTTCAACAACGCAGATGCCCGGCAATTGATGGGCGCGTTACACCCAGCGGGAGTTGAAGCCATGACGTACCAGTCCACCATCGCCGAAGCCAACACGGCCATTGGTCCTAACACCGACACATGGAACGGCATCGACGCGGCCAATGTGGCCCGCATGCGCCTGCAGAACCGTTTCCGCACCGGCCTTGATATTGCGCGCTATACCGCCAAGATCATGCGTCAGGACATGGCCGCCTATGACGCCGACCCTGCCAATTACACCCAGTCGCTGGGCTGCTGGCACGGCTTCATCGGTCAGCAGAAGCTCATTTCGATCAAGAAGCATTTCGGCAGCACCAAGGGCCGCTACCTCTATCTTTCGGGCTGGATGGTTGCGGCGCTGCGCAGCGAGTTTGGCCCGCTGCCCGATCAGTCGATGCATGAAAAGACCAGCGTGTCGGATCTGATCGAGGAACTTTACACCTTCCTGCGTCAGGCCGACGCCCGTGAGCTGGGCGGCCTGTTCCGGGAACTGGACGCGGCGAAAGCGGCCGGCGATGCGGTCAATACCCATCGTCTCCTGCACAAGATCGACGAGTTCCAGACGCATATCGTGCCGATCATCGCCGACATTGACGCCGGTTTCGGCAATGCCGAAGCCACCTATCTGCTGGCCAAGAAGTTCATCGAGGCGGGCGCCTGCTGCATCCAGATCGAAAATCAGGTTTCGGATGAAAAGCAGTGCGGCCACCAGGACGGCAAGGTCACCGTTCCGCACGAAGACTTCCTCGCGAAGATCCGCGCGGTGCGTTACGCCTTCCTCGAACTGGGCGTTGACGATGGTGTGATCGTGGCCCGCACGGACTCGCTGGGCGCGGGGCTGACCAAGCAGATTGCCTATGTCCGCGAAAAGGGCGACATCGGCGATCAGTACAACAGCTTCCTCGACTGCGATGAAGTGACCGCCGATCAGATCACCCACGGCGACGTGCTGATCACCCGCGACGGCAAGCTGATGCGTCCCAAGCGCCTGCCCTCCAACCTGTTCCAGTTCCGCACTGGCACCGGGGAAGACCGCTGCGTTCTCGACTGCATCACCTCGCTTCAGAACGGCGCGGACCTGCTGTGGATCGAAACCGAAAAGCCGCATATCGGCCAGATCGGCGGCATGGTCAGCCGTATCCGCGAAGTGATCCCGAATGCCAAGCTGGTGTATAACAACAGCCCCTCGTTCAACTGGACGCTGAACTTCCGCCAGCAGGTGTTCGACGCCTGGGTCGAAGCGGGCAAGGATGTGTCGGCCTATGACCGCGCCCGTTTGATGAGCGTCGATTATGACGCCACCGAACTGGCCATCGAAGCCGACGAGCGCATCCGCACCTTCCAGCGTGACGCGGCGGCGCAGGCCGGGATTTTCCACCACCTGATCACCCTGCCCACCTATCACACGGCGGCGCTCAGCACCGACAATCTGGCGAAGGAATACTTCGGCGAGGCCGGTATGCTGGGTTACGTCAAGGGCGTGCAGCGTCAGGAAATTCGTCAGGGCATCGCCTGCGTCAAGCACCAGAACATGTCGGGCAGCGACATTGGCGATGATCACAAGGAATATTTCTCGGGCGAAGCCGCGCTCAAGGCCGGTGGTGTCCACAACACGATGAACCAGTTCGCGGCATAAAGTCGCAGGGGAACCAGTTCGCGGCATAAAGCCGCAGGGGAACCAGTTCGCGGCGTAAAACTCCGCAGGGGCGGCCTCAGTAGGCCGGGGCCGCCCTACTTTTTGATTACCAACCCTTCTTGCATGAGGAGAAAGACGATGACGACCCAAGTTCGCGAACCCGCCCGCGCCCGCGCCGTCCTCTCGACCGAGGACTTCCGGCTCTTGCAGGAAGCGGTACTGTTCTATCTGCGCGCCCATGAGGATGCACCGGGAACCGCCAAGTTCTCGAACCTGTATCACCGGCTGGGCAGCGTGACGCGCCGATAAGAACAACAGACACAAGTTTCGTTTAGACTCCTGGGGAGGAGTTGACTTGAGGCCCGCCGGAGCGATCCGGCGGGCCTTCCTTTGCCCGGACCGCGCCTTACTTTCATCTTTGTCAATTACGCGCATGCTGATACACAACCGCCCGTCACAGGTTTTGCATGGGGCGACAGATATGAAAAGACGCGCATTCCTCTCCTCGGGCGCCGGTGCCGCTCTGGCGGCCGCCCTGCCCATCACCGCGCGCGCTGCCGGGGATGGCGCCGGACAGGGTGACGCCGCTTTCGTCGCGCTGACCGACCGGATCTTTTACGAGCGCCTCGAACTGTCGCCGCAGGATGCCACCTCGATCGGGCTGGACAAAGGCGAACGCGCCCCGCTCAAATCCCTGCTCAACGACCGCAGCCAGGCCGGTTTCGAGCGCTATGTGGCCCATCGCCGGGGCGCTGCCGCAGCGCTGCGGGCGATCAACCCGGCCACCTTGTCGCCCACGGCGGCGCAGCAGCGCGAACTGGCGCTGTGGTATGAGGATCGCGCGATTGCCTCGGCCAAATTCGGCATCGAGAATGTCGAGAACCCCTATGTCCTCTCGCAGGCCGACGGGGCCTATTTCGAAGTGCCCGATTTCCTCGACAGCCAGCATCCGGTCGCCACGAAAGAGGATGCCGAAGCCTATCTGGCGCGACTCGATGCGTTTGACCGGGCCATTGATCAGGACAGCGAGAAGCAGAAATCACGCATCGCGCGCGGGCTGATCGCGCCGGGCTGGTCGCTGGATCTGACACTGGGCCAATTGCGGGGCCTGCGCGCGGCAAAGCCTGAGGAAAGCGGCATGGCCACCTCGCTGGCGCGCCGCGCGGCCAAGGCGGGGATTGCCGGCGATTGGCAGACCCGCGCCGCCGCCATCGTCGCGGCCAAGGTCTATCTCGCGCTCGACCGCCAGATCGCCTTTGTCGAAAGCCTGAAAGCACAGACCCCGGCGGGCGACGGCATCTGGCGCGTCAAGGATGGCGAGGCGATCTATGCCGCCGCTCTGGCCGAGGCGACCACCACGAACTTCACGCCCGAGGAAATCCACAAGATCGGCCTTGCGCAGGTGGCCGACCTTTCGGCCCGGCTGGACAAGGTGCTGCGCGCCATTGGCATGACGCAGGGGACCATCGGCGCGCGTCTGGCCGCGCTCAACACCCGCCCCGATCAGCTTTATCCCAATACGGACGAGGGCCGCGCCGCGCTGCTGGCCAGCCTTAACCAGAGCGTGGCGGCGATGCAGCAAAAGCTGGGCGCGGCCTTTAACGATCCGCCCAACGATCCGCTGGAAATCCGCCGCGTGCCGGTCGAAATTCAGGATGGCGCGCCCAACGGCTATTACTATCGCGCGCCCTTCGACGGCTCGCGTCCGGCCATCTATTGGATCAACCTGCGCGACACCGCCAACTGGCCCAAATACAGCCTGCCCGATCTGACCTATCACGAAGGCGTGCCGGGCCATCACCTGCAATTGTCCTATGTGCGGCGCGCGGGCAATCTGCCGCTCCTGCTGCGCAACACGTTCAATTCGGCCTATGCCGAGGGCTGGGCGCTCTATGCCGAGCAGGTGGCCTATGAACTGGGCGCGCTGCCGGGGCTGGACGAGGCGGGCTATCTGCAATCGCTGCTGTTCCGCGCGACGCGACTGGTGGTCGACACCGGCATCCATACCAAGCGCTGGAGCCGCGAAGAGGCCACGCGCTATATGATGGACACCACCGGCTTTGTCCGCGGGCGCAGCCAGAGCGAAATCGAACGCTATATCTGTATGATCGGACAGGCGTGCAGCTACAAGATCGGCCATAATGTCTGGGTGGCCCAGCGCGAAAAGGCGCAAAAGGCGCTGGGGCCGAAATTCGACATGGGCTGGTTTCATGACGTGCTCAAGGACGGCATCCTGCCGCTGGCCATGCTGGAACGGCGGGTGGATGAACGCATCGCGGCGCGGCGCAAGGGTTAAAATTTTCGGCCCCCGCATGGTTAATGCCGCCTAGCGCTAAATACAGGGGGTCGCCGCAAGTTTCTCCGCAAACCCATCGTGTACAAACCGCCCACCAACGAAAGGAATAAAATGGGCGCGCGCAATGGTATCCCGATGGATCGCTCGGATTGGTTTCACCGGCTGGACGAACTGGCCCGGACCATAAAAGAGGCGCAGGCCGGGCAGGAGATCCATCTGCTGCGCCTGTTCCTCGATCTGCTCGACCATGCGCCGGAAACACCTTTGCTGCAGGGCCTCATGCCGCCATCGCGTGATCGTATCGAGGCCGTTCTGGCCGTCGGCGCGATGGAAAGCGCGGCCATGATCCTGATGGGCGAGGACAGCGGTTTTTGCCTGTCGCGCGGGGCCGACGGCACGCCGCTGGCCTCGGTCCTGCTGCCCTATCGCTTTGCGGAAACCACCTCGGGCGGGGCCAGTCTGACGCTGGCCTGTCTTGGCGCGCTGGCGGGCGCGCTCAACGGCGCGCAGGGGCAAATGGCGGGCAGCGCGCAGTTCGATATTCCGGCCGACACTTTGCTGCATTGAACGCCCGCGCCGCGATGGCAGGGCCTGAAAATTCTTGTCAGCGGGCGACGGGATTGTCATACCTTACAACGAAAGGTTGCTAAAAACCTGCGTTGAGAGGACCGCCCCCGATGACCCTGCTTTCCGTGCGCTCCGGCCTGTTGCTGACGCCGCTGCTGCTGGCCGCCTCCCCGGCCATGGCGGCTCCTCCCGCCTCCGGGGCGGGCGCCTGTGCGGCCATGGCGCGCGAGAATTTCGGCCCTGGCGTGGCGATCACCTCGGCGCGGATGGTCCCGGCGGGCACAGTGCCGGGCGAAATGGGCGCGCCGCCGGTTGCCTTGCCCGCCCATTGCCGGGTCGAAGGCACGATCAATGCGCGCCAGTCCAAAGGCGTTACCTATGGCATCGGCTTTGCCATCGCCCTGCCCGCCAATTGGCAGGGGCGCTTTCTGCTGCAGGGCGGGGGCGGGCTGAACGGCACGATCCGCCCGCCCATCGGCGCGGCGGCCTCGGGCAAGATCCCCGCTCTGGCGCGCGGTTTTGCCGTCATCAGCCATGACAGCGGCCACAAGGGCGCGGTTTTCGACAGGGATTTCATGGTCGACCAACGCGCCGCCCTCGATTTTGCCGAAAGCTCGGTGCGCGAAGTGGCGCTGCTGGGCAAGGCGATCACGCGGGCCTATTACCGCCGCCCGATCGCGCGCTCCTATATGGCGGGCTGTTCGACCGGCGGACGCGAGACGATGCTGGCGGCCCAGCGCTATCCCGAATTGTTCGACGGGCTGGTGATTGGCGCGCCCGCGATGCGCACCGGCAATTCCAATCTGGCCACCACCTATGCCGCCGTCACCTTCAACCAGGCCGCCCCGCGCGATGAAGCCGGACTGCCGATCCCCGCGCAGATCTTTTCCGCCGCCGACCGCAAGACCATCCTCGATGGCCTGTTGAACCAATGCGACGCGCTGGACGGGCGCAAGGATGGCATGATCGCTAATGTAGCCGCCTGTCATTTCCGCCCCGCCGCATTGGTCTGCGCGCCCGGCGCGGCGCAGAATTGCCTCTCGCCGCTTCAGGCCGAGGTGCTCGAACGCGCCTTCCAGCCCCCGCGCGACAAGGCGGGCCATGCGCTCTATTCGCCCTATCCCTATGACACGGGCATCATCGCCACAGGGGGCGGCATCCCCGGCTTCCTGCCCACCGGCATGCCTGGCCCGCTCGGCCCGCCGATCCGCGCCTTGACCTTCGATCCCGACGCCCGCATCGAAGCGATCCGCGCCGATTTCGTGCAAGGGCTAACCGACACCGACCGCTGGACCAACCTGTCGGGCTTTCTGGGCCATGGCGGCAAGGTGCTATTCTATCACGGGGTTTCCGACCCGTGGTTCTCGGCCTTCGACACATGGGATTACTGGCAGCGCGCGGCCGCCGCCAATGGCTCGGCTTTCACCGATGCCAGCCGGTTCTATATGGTGCCGGGCATGGGCCATTGCGGCGGGGGCAATGCGTTTGACACATTCGACCTGCTGGGCGCGGTGGTCGATTGGGTGGAAAAGGGCGCGGCGCCCGAGGCCATCGACGCCTTTCGCCGGAGCGGGAGCGAGACGATGCCGCTCTGCCCCTATCCCGGTTTTGCCCGATATGCCGGTGATCCGGGCCGCTTCACCTGCGCCCCGCGTTAACCCTGCGCATTAAGGCTGGCGGTTAAGACTGGTCGCGCTCGGCCCGATAGGTTGCGCGCTGCCAGTCATAGGCCGGTTCGACCAGCTCAGGATGGTCCTTGAACGCCTCGGCGGGCGGCGGGGCCATGCCCATCGCGTCGAGCAGCACCCAGAGCGCGAATTTGCGCCCGCCCTCCTGCTCGACCCCGAAATCGAGCGCGAGCTGTTCGCAGCCCATCGCTAGCGTGTCGGGATCGACATCGGCCAGATCAGTCGTGTGGAAATAATGGGTGAGCAGCATGTCGAGTTCCATGGCGAGACCCTTGCGCCATCGCGCCCGGTTTGAACAGGCCCATCCGCAATTCGGCCCGGTTGACAGGCCGCGCCGCGCTGCCCCAACCTTGGGCGCTGTTTCCAATGGAGTTTGCCATGATCGCCCGCCGCTGCCTGCTTGCTCTTGCCCTTGCAACATCGGCACTGGGGGCGGCCCCGGTTGCGGCAAAGCCTGCCGCCGTCGCTTCGGGCAAGCTGGACGCTATCCCCCGCACCGTCATCATCACTGCCTTCGAGCCGGAATGGGTGGCGTTGGAAGGCGCGGTGAAAGCTCCCAAAGCCTATCACATCAACGGCCTGACCATCCTGACAGGCAAGATGGCCGGACGCCCGGTGGTCTTGCTGCAATCGGGCGTCTCGATGGTCAATGCGGCGATGAACACGCAATTGGTGATCGACCGGTTCAACGCGCGGCGCATCGTCTTTTCCGGCATCGCGGGCGGCATCGACCCGGCGCTGTCGGTGGGCGATGTGGTGGTGGCCGACCAATGGGCGCAATATATGGAGGTCGCGCTGGGCCGCAAAAAGGGCGATCAGTTCATCAGCCCCGACATCTATGACGACCCCGACCATCTGAGCAATTACGGCATGATGATCCCGCGCACGGTGCGCGTGGGCAATGCGGCCCAACCGGCCAAGCGTCATCGCTGGTTTCCGGCCGATCCCGCGCTGCTGGCGCTGGCGCGCAAATCGGTGGGGGGCTTTGCGCTCGAACGCTGCCTGCCCGCCAACGAGCCCATCCCCCAGACGCGCGGCGTTTCGGCCGAGGCGGGGCGCTGCCTCGACCATCAGCCCCGCGTGAGCGTGGGCGGCAACGGCATTTCCGGCCCTGCCTTTGCCGACAATGCCGAATATCGCGAATATCTCTTCGCCCAGTTCAAGGCGCAGGTGCTGGACATGGAAACGGCGGCCACGGCCCATGTCGCCTATGCCAACCAGGTGCCCTTCATCGGCTTCCGCTCGCTCTCCGACCTTGCGGGCGGCGACAGCGGGCCGAACCAGTCATGGGTGTTCGGCCGCCTTGCCGCGCGCAATGCCGCCACGGTGGTGCAGCGGTTTGTGGCCGCGCTTCCTGATTGAGGGGCCGAATTGAGCGGGGCACCGGCCCTCTCAGCCCATCAAAACGCCCGGTAGATCACCGGCGCGATATTGGTGAATTTGGGCAGATCACCCATCACCTTGGGCGTCTCGATCCCGTTCAGCGCCGCATCGATTGCCTCGCTGCTTTCAAAACGCAGCAACACCGCCCCGTGCCACGGCTGATCGCCCTGCGGCAAGAGCACCTCGGCGCTGCTCAGCCCATAGGGCGTCCAGCAGGTGCGGACCAGCGGGATATGCGTTTCCACATAGTATTCGGCGTCAAAATGCGTGTCATTCCCGACCGGATAGCTGACAACCAGAGTAGGCATGATCTTCTCCTCATCCCGCGCCCGGTTCTGGCCGGGCCGCTTGTGTGGTGCCAACTTGCCGCAATTATCGGCAATAGGCGAATTGCCCTTTGGTCCTACGCGCTTTTGCCCGCGAGCCTGTTCAAGGGCGCGTAAAGCGTTTAACCTCGCCCCATCCGACATCAAAAGAGCCGTTCTGCCATGATCGAAAAGCGTTACCTCTCGGCCAATGACCTGCTTGCCGACTCCTTTCGCCTTGCCAATAAAATCCTCGATTCCGATTTCCGCCCCACCCATATCGTGGGCATCTGGCGCGGGGGGGCGCCGGTGGGCATCGCGGTGCAGGAACTGCTGGAATATCACGGCGTGGTGACCGACCATATCGCGGTGCGCACGGCCAGCTATACCGGCATCGACCGTCAGGAGGACGAGGTCCAGGTCTATTCGCTGGGCTATCTGATCGACACGCTGGAGCCTACCGACAAGCTTTTGGTGATCGACGATGTGTTCGACAGCGGGCGCTCGATTGCCGCGTTCCTCAAGGAACTGGCCGCGCGGTGTCGGCATAACACGCCCAAGACGATCCGCAGCGCCACGGTTTACTACAAACCGCGCCGGTCGAAAGTGGATATCAAGCCCGATTTCTATGTCTATGAGACCGATGAATGGCTGGTGTTCCCGCATGAGGTGGACGGGCTAACCAAGGAGGAAATCCGCAAGCACAAGCCCGAGGCGGCGATCATCCTGCGCGAGGAATAAGAGGAGGTGCGCGAATTTTTGCAACGCATGGGGCAAAAATTTGCGCTTTCTCGCACAGGATGGCCGGGGCAAAGAGGACAGGGGCAACACTAAGGAGGCCAGATGAGCGGGGACATCGACGGCGCGACACTCGATGTCCTGCTGCGCGTGGCGGGATTGGCCCCGCCACAGGAATGCCGCGCCGGGATCATGGCCAATCTGGCGCTGCTGGCCCGCCACGGCGCCCATTTGCGCGAAATCGACGATCCGATGGAGGATCCTGCCGAGCTGATCGCGCCGTGATCGATCCTTTCAATGCCTTCACCACGCTCCTGCCCGAAGGCGACCCCGTGCCGGACGGGCCTCTGGCGGGCACCAGCTTTGCCGCCAAGGATCTGTTCGATGTGGCGGGCCATGTCACGCTGGCGGGTTCGAAGATCAACGCCGATGACAGCAAAGTGGCCGCGCAGGACGCCACGCTGGTGGCGCGGCTGAAGGCAGCGGGGTGCCGGTTGGTCGGCATGACCAACATGGACGAATATGCCTATGGTTTCGCCACGGAAAACAGCCATTACGGCACCACGCGCAACCCGCATGATCCCGCGCGCATCGCGGGCGGTTCGTCGGGCGGATCGGCGGTGGCGGTGGCGGCGGGGCTGGTCGATATTGCGCTGGGGTCGGACACCAACGGGTCGATCCGGGTGCCTGCCTCGCTCTGCGGGGTTTACGGACTGAAGCCCACCTTTGGCCGCCTGTCGCGCGCGGGGGTCTGGCCCTTTGTGCACAGCCTCGACCATGCCGGATTGTTCGCCCGGACCCCGGCCATGCTGGCCGCGGCCTATGACGCAGTGCAAGGCCCCGACCCGCGCGACCCCGCGCAAGGCCAACGCCCGGTCGAACCCGTGGCGCTGACATCCGACATGCCCCCCCTGCGCGTCGGCGTGCTGGGCGGATTTTTCGCAGCCGGCGGCGCCCCCGAGGCCCATGCCGCGCTGGCCCATGTGGCCGATGGGCTGGCGGGTCTGGGTTGTTCCATCACCCCCGCCCTGCTTGATGGGGCCAGTCATGCCCGCTCGGCCGCCTTTTGCATGACCGCGATGGAGGGGGGCAGCCTGCACCGCGCCGATCTGATGACGCGCCCGATGGATTTCGATCCCGCCGTGCGCGACCGGATGCTGGCCGGATTGCTGATGCCTGCCGATCTGCTGCTGGCCGCGCGGCGGGTGCGGCGGATTGTGGCCGATCAGGCCCGCGCGCTGTTTGCCGATTTCGACCTGCTGCTCTCCCCCGCCACGCCATGCAGCGCCCCGCGCATCGGCGAACCGACCATCGAGATTGAGGGCCAACAGGTCCCCGTCCGCGCCAACCTTGGCATGTTCTGCCAGCCGATCAGCTTTATCGGCCTGCCCGCAATCTCGGTCCCGGCGCTGCTTGTTTCTGGGGGGGCCGACACGCCCTTGCCCATCGGCGTCCAGATGATCGCGCCCGCATGGGCCGAAGCGCGTCTGATCGACGCCGCCCACCACCTTCACCGCGCCGGGATCACCGGCACCACAGGACCCACGCCATGAGCCTCGCATCCACGCTCGACCGCCATTTCGCGCTATCCGAAAGGGGCACCTCGATCCGCACCGAGGTGCTGGCCGGGGCGACGACTTTCCTGACCATGGCCTATATCATTCTGGTCAATCCCTCGATCCTCGGGCTGGCCGGGATGCCGGTGGCGGGCGTGGCGGCGGCCACCTGCTTTGCCGCCGCTTTTGCCAGCATCCTGATGGGCACGATCGCCAACACGCCGCTGGCCCTTGCGCCGGGCATGGGGCTCAACGCCTATTTCAGCTTTACCGTGGTCCAGTCGATGCATGTGCCATGGCCGGTGGCGCTGGGCTGCGTGTTTGTCTCAGGCGCGATTTTCCTGATCCTGACGCTGGCGGGGATACGCCAGATGATCGTGGCGGCGATCCCGGCCCATCTGTTCGCGGCGGTGGCGGCGGGCATCGGCCTGTTCATCGGGCTGATCGGCCTTAAAAACGGCGGTCTTGTGGTCAACAGTCCGGCCACGGGTCTGGCGCTGGGCAATCTGCATGAGACGGGGCCGATCCTGGCGATTGTCGGCCTTGTGCTGGTGGTGGCGCTGCATGTGTGGCGGGTGAACGCGGCCATCCTGATCGCGATTGCGGCCACCACGGTTCTGGCATGGATCGCGGGCGCGGTCAGTTTCGATGTTAAACCCTATTCCATCGCGGCGATGACCGAAACGGTGGGCAAGCTCGACCTTGGCGGCGTATTCGGCTTTGGCGGCAAGGCGGGGCTGGGGATTTTCGAGATCCTGTTCGTGTTCCTCTTCGTCGATCTGTTCGACAATCTGGGCACGCTGATGGCGGTCACGCGCCGCGCAGGGTTAATTGAACCGGCAGGCAATATTCCCGGCCTCAACCGGATGCTGGTGGCCGATTCGCTGGCCACGATGGTGGGCGCGGTGGCGGGTACGTCAACCGTCACCTCCTATGTCGAAAGCGCCAGCGGGGTTGAGGTCGGCGGGCGCACCGGGTTGACGGCGATTGTCACGGGCGTGCTGTTTCTGGCCGCGATGTTTGTTGCCCCCTATGCGCAACTGGTGCCCGGCGCGGCGACGGCGCCCGCGCTGATCCTTGTCGGCGCGCTGATGATGGCGCCGCTGGCCGATGTGGAATGGACCGATCCGGAAGATGCCATCCCCGCTTTCCTGACGCTGGCAGGCATTCCCCTCACCTTTTCCATCGCCAATGGTCTGGCCTTCGGCATTGCCGCCCATGCGCTCATCAAGCTGGTGCGGGGCAAGATCACGCGGAAAGACTGGCTGCTGCTGGTGCTGGCGGGGCTGTTCATCGCGCGCTTTGTCTGGCTGTCGGGGGCGGCGTGATGCAGACGGCCAAGGAGACGGCACGCGGCGAAGGGGGCATCGTCACCGCGCCCCATTATCTGGCATCGCGCGCGGGCCTCTCGGTCTTGCAGGATGGCGGGACAGCGGTCGAGGCCTGCGTGGCGGTGGCGGCCGCGCTGGCGGTGGTCTATCCGCATATGACCGGCATCGGCGGCGATGGCTTCTGGGTGATCCGCGAGGCCGATGGGCGCGTTCATGGCATCCACGGCTGCGGCGGGGCGGCGGAAAAGGCGGATCTGGCGCTCTATGCGGGGCTGGACGCGGTGCCATGGCGCGGGCCTCTGGCGGCCAACACCGTGGCGGGCACGATCAGCGGGTGGCAGGCGGCGTTGAAAGGCGATGGCGGGACGATGCCTTTGGAACGCCTGCTGCGCGATGCCATCGCCCATGCCGAGGCGGGCGTCGCGGTCACGCGCGGCGGGGCGGAAATTGCCGCCGCCAAGGGTCCGGAACTGCGCATTCAACCGGGCGCCTATGCGTCGGTGTTTGAACCCGATGGCCACCCCCTGCGCGAGGGGGATATTCTGCGCCAGCCCTTGCTGGCCGCGACATTGCGGCGCCTGTGTGACGAGGGGCTGGAGAGTTTCTATCGCGGTCCTCTGGCCGCCGACATGGCCGAGGATCTGGCCGCGCTGGGCAGCCCGGTTTCGGCCTCCGACATGGCCGCGCATCGCGCCACGCGCCCCGCCCCGCCCCATGTGCGGACCGGCCATGGCACCCTGTATAACGCCGCCCCGCCGACGCAGGGGACGGCCTCGCTTTTGATCCTCGCCCTGTTTGACCGGCTGCAGGCGGGCGCGATGGATGGGTTCGGCCATATCCACGGGCTGGTGGAGGCCACCAAACAGGCCTTCCTCTGGCGCGACCGGCATTGCGGCGATCCGGCCTATATGAAGGGCGATCCGCAGACCCTGCTGGATGATCCCGCCGCGCTGGACGCGATGGCCGCGCGGATTGATCCGGCCCGCGCCCTGCCTTGGCCCCAGCCCAGCCAGTGGGGCGACACCTGCTGGTTCGCCGCCGCCGATGGAAGGGGGCAGGTCGTCTCCTGCATCCAGAGCACCTATTTCGAATTTGGTTCCGGCCTTGTCCTGCCGCGCACCGGGATCACATGGCAGAACCGGGGCGCATCGTTTCGTCTGGCACCGGACGGGTGGAATGCGCTCAAACCCTTTCGCAAGCCGTTCCACACGCTCAATCCCGCGCTGGCCCTGTTCGATGATGGCCGCGTGATGGCCTATGGCACGATGGGCGGCGAGGGCCAGCCCCAGACTCAGGCCGCGATCTTTTCCCGCTATGCCCGCTATGGCGCCGATCTTCAGGAGGCGATCTCCGCGCCTCGTTGGTTGCTGGGCCGGACATGGGGGGATCAGTCCACCACGCTCAAGATCGAGGACGGCTTCGCGCCTGAGGTCTATGATGCGCTGATCGCGGCGGGCCATGATGTCGAGCGCGTCGGCCCGATCACGGCGATGATGGGCCATGCAGGCGCCATCGTCCGCCGCCCCGATGGCGAATTGGAAGGCGCCACCGACCCGCGCAGCGATGGCGAGGCATCAGCATGGTAGGCGGGGCAAGAGCAGTTGCCCGCTGCGAGGCTTTGGGCCGCGCTCCCTTTTCCGACATGGAGGGCGGGCTTTACCGCGCATGGCTGAGCCCCGCCTATCGCGCCGCGCGTGAACAGCTCTCGGCATGGATGGTCGAGGCAGGGATGACCCCGCGTACCGATGCGGCGGCCAATCTGATCGGGCGCTATCCCGGCACGCAGGACCTGCCCCCGCTCATCATTGCCAGCCATTTGGACAGCGTGCGCGATGGCGGGTTTTACGATGGACCTTTGGGCATCATGCTGGGGGTGGAATGCGTGGCGGCGCTCTCAACCTCCGGGCGGCATATGCCCTTTCCTATCGAAATCATCGCCTTTGGCGACGAGGAGGGCAGCCGCTTTCCCGCCGCCATGCTGACAAGCAAGGCGGTGGCGGGGGTCTTGGAGGACGTGCCAGACATGGCCGATGCCGGAGGCGTTACGCTGGCGCAGGCTTTGGCCGAATATGGCCTTTCGCCCGATGGACTGGCGAATGCGCGACATCCCGGCGCGCTGGCCTATCTGGAGGCGCATATCGAGCAAGGCCCGGTGCTGGAGGCCGAGGGGCTGGCGCTGGGCGTGGTGACGGGGATTGCCGCGCAATTGCGCTATGGCATGGTGGTGCGCGGGCTGGCAGGCCACGCGGGGACCAGTTCGATGCCGCTGCGCCGCGATGCTTTGGCCGGGGCGGCGGAAATGGTGCTGGCGGTGGAGGCCATCGCGCAGGCCGATGAAAGCGATCTGGTGGCCACGGTGGGCCGGATCGAGGCTTTGCCGGGCGCGGCCAATGTCATTGCGGGCGAAGTGCGTTTTACGCTCGATGTGCGCGCCGGCGATGCGGACCGGCGCAACCGGGCGGCGGAAAGGATCCTAGGCGCGATGGTCGATATTGCCGATGCGCGCGGTCTGGATTTTGAATTTGAGCGGGTCCACGATCTGCCCGCCAGCCCATGCGACGGGCGGCTGATGGACCTGCTGGAGAGCGCCTTGGTGGAAAACGGTCATCCTGCCCGGCGGCTCGTGTCGGGGGCGGGGCATGATGCGATGGTGATGGCGCAATTGTGCCCCACCGCGATGCTGTTCATCCGTTGTCGCGACGGCATTAGCCACAATCCGGCCGAACATGTCGAACCCGCCGACGCCGAGGCGGCATTGGCCGTGATGCTGGGCTTTATCGAGAAAATGGGAGCAACCTATGCTTGATCCGCTGCTCTTTGGCGAGATCGACCCGCCTCAGCGGTTGCTGATGGGGCCGGGGCCGGTCAATGCCCATCCGCGCGTGCTGCGCGCGATGAGCGCGGATCTCTTGGGCCAGTTCGACCCGGAAATGACCGCCTATATGAATCAGGTGATGGCGCTCTATCGCCCGATCTTTGGCACAGGCAATCGCTGGACGATGCTGGTGGACGGCACCGCGCGCGCGGGAATCGAGGCGGCGCTGGTCAGCCTGATCCAGCCGGGAGAAACCGCGCTGGTGGTCAATTTCGGGCGCTTCGGACTGCTCTTGCAGGAGATCCTGACGCGGATCGGCGCAAGGTTTGAAACCGTCGATGCGCCATGGGGCGAGGTCGTGCCGATGGAGGCGATCCGCGAGGCCGCCCTGTGCGTCCGGCCCGCGCTGATCTGCAGCGTGCATGGCGATACGTCCACCACGATGGCCCAGCCCCTCGATGGGCTTGGCGATATTGCCAAAGAGGTCGGTGCGCTCACCTATATCGATGCCACCGCGACGATCGGCGGCATGGAAATCGCCGCCGACCGCTGGGGCGTCGATGTCATCACAGGGGGGCTGCAAAAATGTCTGGGCGGGCCGTCGGGCAGCGCGCCGATCACCATTTCGGATGCGGCGGCCGAGAAGATCTTTGCCCGCCGCCATGATGAAAAGGGCATCCGGGCGGCGGACGCCGTCGATGGCCATGGGCCGCGCATCGGCTCGAACTATTTCGATCTGGCCATGGTGATGGATTACTGGAGCGAGAAGCGGCTGAACCACCACACCGAGGCGACCTCCATGCTTTATGGCGCGCGGGAATGCGCGCGCGTGGCGCTGGGCGAAGGGCTGGAGGCGCGGTATCGCCGCCACCGCGCGGCGGGCGCGGCGATGAGCGCAGGGCTGCGCGCGATGGGCCTGACGCTGTTTGGCGACGATGCCCACCGGATGACCAATGTCACGGGCGTTTACATCCCCGAAGGCATTGATGGCGAGACGATCCGCCGCGCGATGCGCGAGCATTTCGAGATCGAGATCGGCACCGCCTTTGGCCCGCTGGCCGGGCGGATCTGGCGGATCGGGGCGATGGGCTATAATGCGATGAAGCATAAGGTGCTGATAACGCTGGCCGCGCTGGAGGCTTGCCTGAGCGCGCAGGGGTGTCGCGTGCCGCTGGGCGCTGCCGTGCCTGCCGCGCTGGCCGCGTGGGAAGATGCCCAATGAGCCGCGACCTCATCGGCTATGGCGCAACGCCTCCGGCGGCCCAATGGCCGAGCGGCGCGCGGGTGGCGGTCAATTTCGTCATCAATTATGAGGAAGGTGCGGAGAACAGCCCGCTTTACGGCGATGAACTCTCCGAAGGCTTTCTGTCCGACATGGTGGGCGCCGCGCGCCATCCGGCCCGCGCCATGGCCATGGAAAGCCTCTATGAATATGGCAGCCGTGCCGGTTTCTGGCGCCTCTATCGCCTGTTTACCGACCGCGCCGCGCCTGTCACCGTGTTCGGCGTGGCCGCCGCGATGGAGCAGAACCCCAATGCGGTCGAGGCCATGCTGAAGGCCAATTGGGAGGTGGCGACGCATGGCTATCGCTGGATCGACTATCAATATATCGCGCCCGAGGTCGAGGCCGACCATATCGCCAAAGCCATCGCCATCCACACAGCGCTGACCGGAGAGCGCCCGCTGGGCTGGTATCAGGGGCGCACCAGCCCCAACACCGCGCGCCTCGTGGCGCAGGAGGGCGGGTTTCTTTACGATGCCGATTCCTATGCTGACGATCTGCCCTATTGGGATGATCGGCACGGAAAAGCGCAGCTCATCGTACCCTACAGCCTCGACGCCAATGACATGAAGATGGTCGCGCTCAACGGCTTTACCGAGGGCGAGCAATTCTTCCGATATTTGCGCGACACGTTCGACCAATTGGCGGAGGAAGGCGGGCGGATGATGAGCATCGGCCTGCATGGGCGGATCGCGGGGCGGCCGGGCCGCGCGCGGGCGGTCGCGCGTTTCCTCGATCATGTGATGGAGAGCGGCGCGGCATGGATCACCACAAGGCGCGAGATCGCCCGCCACTGGATCGCCACGCATCCCTATGGAGGCGGCGCATGACCATCGACGATCCGGTCGTGCTGGCCGAAGTGACTTCGGCGTTTCATGAATATGAGCGCGCCCTGATGGCGGATGACATTCCCGGGATGGACGCGCTGTTTCACGATGCGCCCACCACCAACCGCTATGGCGTGGGCGAAGTGCTCTATGGCATCGAGGCCATCCGGGAATTTCGCAAGGGGCGCGGCGGATCGCCACAACGCCGGTTGGGGCGCGTCTCGATCACCACCTATGGCGATGCTTTCGCCACGGCGGACGCCGAATTTTTCCGCGAAGGATCGGATCGCCGCGGGCGGCAGACGCAGGCTTGGGTGAAATTTGCCAATGGCTGGAAAATCGTCTCGGCCCATGTCAGCCTTGAAGGGAATTCGCATTGAGCGCCCTGTTTGAACATTCGCCCTGGGTGGAGGAACGCGCCGATGCCGCGCCATCATCGGGCGACCGCCATGCCGATCTGATGGCGGCGGTCTATGGCGCCAGCCGCGCCGAGCAATTGGCCCTGATCCGCGCCCATCCCGAACTGGCGGGCAAGGCGGCGATTGACGGCACGCTGACCAGCGCATCCGCTGCCGAACAGGCCAGCGCCGGGCTGGACCGTTTGACGCCCGAGGAATTTGCCCGGTTCCATGCGCTCAACGCCGCCTATCGCGCGGCCCATGACATGCCCTTCATCATCTGCGTGCGGCTGACCGACAAGGCTGGTATATTGGCCGCGATGGAGGCCCGCGCAGCCCATGATACCGAGACGGAAATCGCCGCCGCGCTGGCCGAAATCGGAAAGATCACCAAGTTGCGGCTGGAGGATCAGCCATGAGCAGCCTTTCGACCCATGTTCTCGACACGATGCACGGCACGCCTGCGGCAGGCATGGCGGTGACGCTGACCGGGCCGCATGGGCTGGCGGCGCAGGGGGTGACGAATGAGGACGGGCGCGTGGCCAATCTGGCCCCGGCCGATCTGGCGCCGGGGCGCTATCGGCTCAGCTTTGCCGTGGCGGATTATTTCCGGGACCGGGGCGTGGCCCTGCCCGATCCGCCGTTTCTGGACGAAGTTTCCATCGATTTCGGCATAGCCCAGAGCAGCGGGGCCGAACGCGGCGGGCATTACCATGTGCCGCTGCTCGTCTCGCCCTTTTCCTATTCCACCTATCGCGGGAGTTGAGATGATCCGCTTTCTGCTCGACGGGCAAGTGACGGAAATCGAGGCGGGCGCGCAGGAAACCGCGCTGCACCTGATCCGCGAAAGGCTGGGCCGCAAGGGCACCAAGGAAGGCTGCGGCGAGGGCGATTGCGGGGCCTGCACAGTGCTGCTGGGCGAGATTGTGGAGGGGGCGGTGCAATGGCGCGCGGTCAATTCGTGCATCCTGTTTGCCCCCATGCTGGACGGCAAGGCGCTGGTGACCGTGGAAAGCCTTGGCACGCCTGACCGTCTCTGCGCGGTGCAGGGCGAGATGGTGACGCGCCATGGCAGCCAGTGCGGCTTTTGCACCCCCGGTTTCATCATGAGCCTTGAAGGGCGCGCGCGCGGCGGATTGGGGACGGTGGGGCGGCCGGTGGCCGATGTGCTGTCGGGCAATCTGTGCCGCTGCACCGGCTATGGCCCGATACTCGACAGCGCGGCGGCCTGCCCCCCTGCCCTGCGCGATGATGGCGATGTGCTGGCGGGTTTGGCGGGATTGCCGCGCGGCGAGGGCGAGAACTGGCACGCGCCGCGCTCGACCGACGAACTGGCCGCGTTGTTGGCCCAATATCCGGAGGCGCGGATCGTGGCGGGGGCCACCGATGTCGGCCTGTGGGTGACCAAGCAATTGCGCGATCTGGGGCGGGTGATCTTCATCGGCGATGTGGCCGACCTGCGCGGGATCGAAGAGAATGAGGCGGGCGTCACGCTGGGCGCGGCGGCGCGCTATTCGGAAGGCTGGGATGTGCTGGCGCGGCTGCACCCGGATCTGGGCGAGCTGGTGCGGCGAATCGCCGGGACGCCTGTGCGCAATGCGGGCACGATCGGCGGCAATATCGCCAATGGATCGCCCATCGGCGACATGCCGCCCGCGCTGATCGCCCTTGGCGCGACATTGACGCTGCGCCGGGGCGACAGGCGGCGCGAGATGGCGCTGGAGGATTATTTCCTGGCCTATGGCAAGCAGGACCGGCGCGAGGGGGAATTTGTCGAGGGGGTCTTCATCCCGCGTCCTGCACCTGAAGCAGTGATCGCCATCACCAAACTGTCCAAACGCTTTGACAGCGATATTTCGGCGGTGCTGGGGGCGTTTCATCTGACCATAGAGGATGGCGTAATCACCCGCGCGCGCATCGCCTTTGGCGGCATGGCGGCCACGCCCAAACGCGCCCATGCCACAGAGGAAGCGCTGATCGGCAAGGCATGGGAGGAGGCCAGCATCGAGGCGGCCATCCCGGCTCTCTCCCGCGATTATCAGCCTTTGAGCGATGTGCGCGGGTCATCGGCCTATCGCCTTGCCGTGGCGGGCAACCTGCTGCGCCGCCTGTGGCTGGCGCAAAGCGGCGAGGCGGTCAGCGTGCTGGAGGTGGGCCATGGCTGAGGTCCATACGCCCCACGCGCATGACAGCGCCCGCCTGCACGTAACGGGCGCGGCAGCCTATATTGACGATCTGCCACATCCTGCCGGGCTGCTGCATCTGGCCTTTGGCCTTTCGGCGCGGGCCCATGCGCGGGTGCTGGGCATCGATCTGTCGGCGGTGCGCGCCGCGCCGGGCGTGGTGGGGGTCTATACTGCCGCTGATATTCCCGGCGCCAACAACATCGGTCCGCTGCGCCATGACGAACCGCTGCTGGCCAGCGACGAGGTGCATTTTGCCGGGCAACCGTTGTTTGTGGTCGCGGCGCAAAGTCATGATTCTGCCCGTCGCGCCGCCCGATTGGCCAAGGTGGATTATGAAGACCTGCCCGCGCATCTGACCGTCGACGAGGCCTTGGCGGCGGGCGACCATATCGAACCGACCCAGCGCATGGCGCGCGGCGATGCCGATGCCGCTCTGGCCGCCAGCCCCCGCCGCCTGTCGGGCAGGCTGGAGATCGGCGGGCAGGAGCATTTCTACCTCGAAGGCCAGATCGCGCAGGCGATGCCGATGGAGGATGGCCAGACCCACGTCTGGTCCTCGACTCAGCACCCTTCCGAGGTCCAGCATCTGGTCGCCCATCTGCTGGGCCGCCCCAGCGCCGATGTGACGGTGGAAGCGCGGCGACTGGGCGGCGGATTTGGCGGCAAGGAAACGCAGGCCACCGCGCCCGCCGCCGCCTGCGCGCTGGTGGCGATGAAGACGGGGCAACCCGCGCGTCTGCGCTATGACCGCGACGATGATATGATGCTGACCGGCAAGAGGCATGATTTTGTCATCCGCTATGATGTCGGCTTTGACGATGAAGGCGTGCTGACCGGGCTGAAGCTGGAGCTTGCCTCGCGCTGCGGCATCAGCATGGACCTCTCGCCCTCGATCAACGACCGGGCGATGTTTCATGCCGACAATGCCTATTGGCTGCCCGCGGTGGAAATCCTGAGCCATCGCCTGCGCACCAACACCGTGTCGAACACCGCCTTTCGCGGCTTTGGCGGGCCGCAGGGGATGATCGCCATCGAGCGGATCATGGACGATGTGGCCGCCAGCGTGGGGCGCGATCCACTGGCCGTGCGCCGCGCCAATCTCTATGCGCCGGGGCGCGACATTACGCCCTATGGGATGCGCGTGGCCGATAATGTCGCGCCGCAGATCATGGATGAGCTGGCGGCATCGTGCGATTATGCGGCGCGGCGGGCGGCGGTGGCGGCCTTCAACGCATCGCACCGCGTGCTCAAAAAAGGCATCGCCCTCACCCCCGTCAAATTCGGCATCAGCTTTACCGCGCAGCATCTCAATCAGGCGGGCGCTTTGGTGCTGGTCTATGCCGATGGTTCGGTCCAGTTGAACCATGGCGGGATCGAGATGGGGCAAGGACTCTACACCAAGGTCGCGCAGGTGGTGGCCGATGTGTTCGCCCTGCCCCTTGCGCGCATCCGCATCACCGCCACGCGCACCGACAAAGTGCCCAACACCAGCGCAACGGCGGCCTCTTCGGGGTCGGACCTGAACGGCATGGCCGCCTATTATGCGGCGATGGAGATCAGGGGGCGGATGGCCGCATGGCTGGCCGCGCAAAATGACGTGGCGGTCGAAGAGGTGCGCTTTACGCCCGAGGGCGTGGTGGCCGCAGACACCACCATGCCGTTTTCCGCGCTGGCCCGCATGGCCTATATGGCGCGGGTGCAACTATGGGCCAGCGGCTTTTACGCGACGCCCGAGATTCACTATGATCGCGCCGCGCATCATGGCCGCCCGTTCTATTATTTCGCCTATGGCGCGGCGTGCAGCGAGGTGGTGATCGACACGCTGACGGGCGAGCATAAGGTGCTGCGGACCGATATTCTCCATGATGCGGGGCGCTCGCTCAACCCGGCGATTGATCTGGGGCAGGTCGAGGGCGGGTTCCTTCAGGGCATGGGCTGGCTGACCACCGAGGAGCTTGTTTTCCATCCCGATGGCCGCTTGCTCAGCCACGCGCCCAGCACGTATAAAATCCCCACGGCATCCGACCGTCCGGCCCATATGGACATTCGCCTGTGGGAAAGGGGCGAGAATGTCGAACCCACCATCCACCGCTCCAAGGCCGTAGGCGAGCCGCCCTTCATGCTCGCGATCAGCGTTTTCAGCGCTTTGAGCGAGGCGGTGATGGCGGCGGCCCCCGGTGTCGGCCTGCCCGCGCTGGACGCGCCCGCCACGCCGGAGCGGATTTTGAAAGCCATTGCGGAGTTAAAGGCGCGATGATCTGGCAGGATCTGGCCCGGCGGGCATTGCCGCGTGAACCGGTTGCGCTCATCAGCGTGCTGGCCACCGAAGGGTCGGCCCCGCGCGGGCCGGGCGCGCGCATGGCGGTGACGGCGGGCGCAATGGCGGGCACGATCGGCGGCGGGCGGCTGGAGCATCAGTTGGTGGCGCAGGCCCGCGCCATTCTGGCCCATCCGGCAGGCACTTGGCGGGTGCAGGATTATCCTTTGGGGCCTTTGCTGGGCCAGTGCTGCGGCGGGCGGGTGCGGGTGATGGTCGAACGCTTGAGCGACGCGGCATGGTTTGATGTGCCCATGCTGACCACCTTGCGCGACGGAGCGGTGGAGCGCGCGCCTTTGGGCAACCGGCCCGTTTCGCCCATCCCGGCGCGCGGACACCTGCCCACCCCCGGCTTTGCCTTTGCCGAGCCGCAGGATGGGCCGCGCCTGCCGCTGATGCTGTTTGGCGCAGGGCATGTCGGGCGGGCGATTGCCCGGCGGGTCGAGGGGTTGCCTTTGTCGCTGGCATGGTATGATAGCCGCGCCGATTATGACGCGCCCGGCGTGGTGATCGCGCCCGAGGCGGAATTGGTGGCCTGCGCGGCCAGCGCGGGGGGCGATCATGCGGTGCTGATCCTGACGCATGACCATGGGCTGGACTATCGGCTGGTGGCGGCGGCTTTGCGCTCGCGGGCGCGGTTTGTCGGGCTGATCGGTTCGGCCACCAAGCGTTCACGGTTTCTGGCGCGGCTGCGGGCGGAAGGGGTGGATGCCTCGCGCCTGACCTGCCCCATCGGCATCCCCGGCATCACCGGCAAGGAGCCGGACACGATCGCCATTGCCGTGCTGGCGCAGTTGCTCTCGCTGCCCCAACGCGCGGCGATGGAGCAGGCGGCATGATCCATGCGTTTCGCGGCGAGATCTTGACCACGCCTGCCCCCGATGTGGTCCAGCATTATCCCGATGGCCTGCTGGTGGTCGAGGATGGCTTGGTGGTGGCGCTGGGCGCCTACGCCGATCTGGCGGAGCGGTTTGGCGATGTGGCGGTTGAAACCCTGTCCGGCCTGATCGTGCCCGGTTTTATCGACACCCATATCCATTATCCGCAAACCGCCCGCATTGCCGCCCATGGCCAGCAATTGCTGTCTTGGCTGGAACAGCATATTTTCCCGGCGGAAAAGGCCTTTGCCTCCCGCGCCCATGCTGACCAAGTGGCCGCCTTCTTCCTCGACGAATTGCTACGCAACGGCACCACCAGCGCGCTCGTTTTCGCCACCGTGCATGAGGGCAGCGTGGACGCCCTGTTCGAGGCGGCAATGACGCGCAACATGCGGATCATTTCGGGCAAGGTGCTGATGGACCTCGGGCCGGAAGGTCTGCGCGATACGCCGGAGGCCGCGCGGGGGGAAAGCGAGGCGCTGATTGCGCGGTGGCGGGGGCGCGGGCGGCTGGGCTATGCGGTGACGCCGCGCTTTGCGCTGACCTCCAGCGATGCGCAATTGCGCGTGGCGGGCGATCTGCTGGCCGCGCATGGCGATGTGATGATGCACACGCATATGGCCGAAAACATCGGCGAATGCGCGGCGGTGGAGGCGCGGTTTGGCGCGGCGCATTATATCGACGCCTATGACCGGTTTGGGCTGGTGGGGCCGCGATCCTTGTTTGCCCATTGCATCCATATGAATGATGCCGCGATGGGCCGCATGGGCGAGGCAGGCTCGGCAATTGCCTTTTGCCCGACCAGCAATCTGTTTCTGGGTTCGGGCCTGTTCGATCTGGCCCATGCGGACCGGTTTGGGGTGAAGGTGGGCATGGGCACGGATGTGGGCGCGGGGACGAGTTTCTCGATGCTGGCAACGCAGGGCGAGGCCTATAAGGTATGCCAGATGCGAGGGAGCGTGCTCGATCCGTTTCGCGCGCTCTATCTGGCAACGGCCGGGGGGGCGCGGGCGCTGGGCCTGTCGGACCGGATCGGCGGATTGCAAGTTGGGCAGGAGGCGGATTTCATCGTGCTCGATCCCGGCGCCACGCCTTTGCTGGCGATGCGCACGCAGGGGGCGGGGCTGGCCGAAAAACTGTTTGCCATGCAGGTGCTGGGCGATGACCGCTGCGTGGCGCACACCTATATTGCTGGCATCCTTGCCCATTCGCGATAGGATCAGGCCATGAGCGACCTCGAAACCTTCAACCTAGACCAATTTATTGGGGGCATCCCCAAAGCCGAACTCCACCTGCATATCGAGGGCAGCCTTGAGCCGGAGCTGATGTTTGAACTGGCGCGGCGCAACAAGGTGGCGATCCCCTTTGCCAGCGTCGAGGACGTGCGCGCGGCCTATCAATTCTCGAACCTTCAGGACTTTCTCGACATCTATTATGCCGGGGCGCAGGTCCTGCAGACCGAGCAGGATTTCCACGATCTGGCCGCCGCCTATTTTGCGCGGGCGCGAGCAGATGGGGTGCGCCACGCCGAGATCTTCTTCGATCCGCAAACCCATACCGATCGCGGCATTCCCTTCGATGTGGTGATCGAGGGGCTGCTCTCGGGCATGGTGGCGGTCGAGGGAGTGTCGTCCAAACTGATCCTGAGCTTTCTGCGCCATCTGGACGAGGAGGCGGCCTTTGCCACATGGAAAGCTGCGGAAAAATGGCTGGACCGGATCGCAGGCGTTGGCCTCGATTCGTCGGAACTGGGCCATCCGCCCTCGAAATTCGCCCGCGTCTTTGCCGCCGCCGGAGAGGCGGGGCTGAAGCGCGTGGCCCATGCCGGCGAGGAAGGCCCGCCCGCCTATGTCTATGAGGCGCTCGACCTGCTGCATGTCGACCGAATCGACCATGGCAACCGCGCGCTGGAGGACCCCGCGCTGGTCGAGCGTCTGGCGCAATCGGGGATGACGCTGACCGTCTGCCCGCTTTCCAATCTGAAATTATGCGTGGTGGGCGATCTGGCCGATCATCCGATCGACCGGATGCTGGATCTGGGGCTGAACGCCACGGTCAATTCGGATGATCCGGCCTATTTCGGCGGCTATGTTGGCGAAAATTACCGAGCGGTGGCCCATGCGCGCAACCTTGGCAAAGCGCAGATCGTCCAACTGGCGCGCAACAGTTTCACCGGCTCTTTCCTGAGCGAGGCGGAGATCGCCACCCATCTGGCGACAATCGAGGAATTTGCCCGCCAAAACTAGTTTTTGTGCCGCCAAGGGTCGCCCGACTCGGCCCAACCCAAAAAAAGAACAAGCCAAACGGCAATTTTCCCGCTATGGGCGCGCCATATGACGGGCTGCTGGCTGTTGTCGCGCCCTCTTTTGGCCCCTTTGGCGGCCTGCTACCGAATGTTTCCATTCCTCCTGCCCCCACCGGGGCAGAGCCACAAGAGTTTGCATGACCGAATCGAACCTTCCCGCCACGCTCGCCCCCTGCATCCTTCGCGCCATTGAGGCGCAGGGCTACACCTCGCTGACCGAGGTGCAGTCCAGCGTCATCAAGGAGGAAGCGGATGGCCGCGACCTCATCGTTTCGGCGCAGACCGGATCGGGCAAGACGGTGGCCTTTGGCCTGGCGATGGCCAATGACCTGCTGGACGGCGGCGAGACGCTGGCCCCCGCGCGCGATCCGCTCGCGCTCATCATTGCCCCCACGCGCGAACTGGCGCTTCAGGTCAGCCGCGAGCTGACCTGGCTCTATTCGCAGGCGGGCGCACGGATCGTGACCTGCGTGGGCGGGATGGACCCGGTCAAGGAACGTCGCCAGCTCAACTTTGGCGCGCATATCGTGGTCGGCACGCCGGGCCGTCTGCGCGACCATCTGGAGCGCGGGGCGTTTGACCTGTCGGGCCTGAAGGCCATCGTGCTAGACGAAGCCGACGAAATGCTCGACATGGGCTTCCGCGAGGATCTGGAACAGATCCTTGAAGCCACGCCCGAAACCCGCCGCACGCTGCTGTTCTCGGCCACGATGCCGGGTCAGATCGTGGCGCTGGCCCGCCGCTATCAGCGCGACGCGCTGCGCATTTCGACCGTGGGTGAAAACCGCGGCCATGGCGACATCGCCTATCAGGTGATGACCGTGGCCCCGGCCGATATCGAACATGCCGTGGTCAATCTGCTGCGTTTCCATGAGGCCGACACCGCGATCCTGTTCTGCGCCACGCGCGACAATGTGCGCCACCTGCACGCCACGCTGGTCGAGCGCGGCTTTGCCGCCGTGGCCCTGTCGGGCGAGCACAGTCAGAACGAGCGCAACAATGCGCTTCAGGCCCTGCGCGACCGCCGTGCCCGCGTTTGCGTCGCCACCGACGTTGCCGCGCGCGGCATCGACCTGCCCAATCTGACGCTGGTGGTCCATGTGGAAATCCCGCGTGACGCCGAAACGCTTCAGCACCGCTCGGGCCGCACCGGTCGCGCGGGCAAGAAGGGCACCGCTGTTCTCATCGTTCCCTTCCCGCGCCGCCGCCGGGTGGAAATGATGCTGCGCGGCGCGCGGATCGAGGCGGAATGGACCGAAGTGCCCAGCCCCGAAGCCATCCGCACCGCCGACCGCCAGCGCCTGCTCGACAAGCTGCTGGCCCCGGTCGATGCCGAGGATGATGCCGAGGATCTGGCCATTGCCGAGGAACTGCTGGGCCAGCGCAGCGCGCAGGATCTGGCGCTGGCGCTGGTGCGTGCGCATCGCGCCTCGCTGCCCCAGCCCGAGGAACTGATCGCTTCGGCCCCGGACAATATCCGTCAGGCCCATCACCGCGCCGGTTTCGAGGATGTGGCCTGGTTCCGCATCGACATCGGCCGTCAGCAGAACGCCGATCCGCGCTGGATCCTGCCGCTGCTGTGCCGCCGCGGCCATGTCACGCGCGGCGAAATCGGCGCGATCCGCATCGGCGCGAACGAAACCTTTGTGCAGATCCCGCGCAATCTGGCCGACCGTTTCGGCAATGCCGTGGCGCGCACCGCCATTCCGGGCAGCGACGATGAGGCCGGTGTCAATATCGAGCCCAGCGTCACCGGCCCGCGCGAACAGGCCCGCGAGCACCGCAAGGGCCGCCATGCGCCCGGCGCGCGCCGTCCTCCGCACAGCGAGGGCCATGCCCAGCACCCCAATGGCGTCAAGCCCTATCGTCCCAAGCCTGCGGGCGGCGGCAAGGGCGGCTTTGGCGGCGGCTTCAAGGGCAAGGGCTCGCGCGGCCGCGACTGAGCCTGATAGGCCTTCAAACAAAAAGGGCGGCGGAACCGGGATGGTTCCGCCGCCCTTTTTGTTGTGTCCGGTAATCTGCGCCGGTTGGGGCCGGCGCAGGATCAAAGCATCAGGCGAAGGCTTCCGCATCGACCGCTTCGGCGGGCTTGCGCGCAAACCAGCCGAAATAGGCGATCACCGCATAGCAGATCGCGGGCAGCGCCAGCGACAGGGCAAGGCTGCCCATGCCGTCGGCAATCGCGCCCGTGGCCAGAGGCACCACCGCGCCGCCGAAAATGGCGATGTTGATGATGCCCGAACCGTCCGCTGCCTTGGGGCCAAGCCCTTCGCAGGCAAGGCTGAAGATGGTGGGGAACATGATCGAGTTCATCAGGCCGATCAGCAGCAGGCTGTAGGCCGCGACCGACCCATGCGTGTTGGTGGAAATCAGGATCAGCGCAATCGCGCCAATCGCGTTGAAGGTCAGCACCTTGCCCGGCGAAACCACGCGCAGCAATGCAGACCCTGCAAAACGGCCCACCAGCGCACCCGCCCAGTAATAGGGAATATAGGCGCCAGCGCCCGCATCCGTCAGGCCCAGCACGCCGGGCTGCTTGAGATAATTGACGATCAGCGAACCGATCGACACTTCCGCGCCGACATAGAGGAAGATGCAAAGCGCGCCCAGACCGAAACGCTTTTCCGAAAGCAGCGCGAAACCGGCGGCCAGCGAGGTCTGCTCATGCTGCTCGCCCTTGAGGCGGTTACGGTTGAACCACACCACAGCGGCCACCAGCGCCAGCGCGGCGGCCAGAGCGGTGTAGGTGTTCACCACATGCTGTGTCTCGGCCATGCGATAGGCGTCAAGCGCCGGACCGGTCAGATCCTCGACCTTCACGTCCTTGAGCTTGCCAAGGATGATCGGCGCGCCCACCAGCGGGAAGATCACCGTGCCAAGGCTGTTGAAAGCCTGCGCAAAGGTCAGGCGGCTGTGCGCCGTCTTGGCGGGGCCAAGCAGCGAGATCAGCGGATTGGTGACGACCTGCACCACCACCACGCCGCTGGCCAGCACGAAGAGAGCGGCAAGGAAGATCGCATAGGTCGCGCTTTTGGACGCCGGGATGAAGAGCAGGCAGCCCACCATCATCGCCAGCAGCCCCGCCACCGCGCCGCGCATATAGCCAATCCGCTTGACCAGCGCGGCACCGGGCAGGCCGATCAGCGCATAGGCGGTGAAGAAGCAGAACTGCACCAGCATCGCCTGGGTGTAATTCAGCGTGAAGAGTTCCTTCAGCTTGGGAATGATCACGTCATTCAGGCTGGTGATGCCGCCGAAGATGAAGAACAGCGCCATGACAAACAGGCGCAATTCCGGTGCGTCGATATTCTGGCCCGCTTGCGCGCTGCCTTTGGTGTCTGGAGCCAATGCCATGGGCGTAAATTCCCCCTCCTCTTGTGCCTTTGTGCGCCTGTCATATCGACAGATCCCGTTGCAGCAATGGCGCGGCCGCACATATACGTTTGCAAAGCGCCAATTGGCCTAGCCCTCGGCAATATCGACAACGCTGTCAAGCGTCTGGCCGCCACGCATACGCTTGCAAAATGCCCCGGCATGACGAAAAAGCGACGAATGGTGCCCACATCCCTCTCTGTTCAGCCTGTTGTGGATGCCTCGGCATGGCTGATGCCATGGCTGGATATGGCGGCCACGGCCGTTTTTGCTCTCTCGGGCGCGCTGGCGGCGGCGCGGATGCGCAAGACGCTGGTCACCTTTATGTTCTTTGGCGCGATCACGGGCGTTGGCGGGGGCACCTTGCGCGATGTGCTGATCGGGGCGCCGGTGTTCTGGATGCATCGGTCCGCGCCGATTGCGATCTGTCTGGGCGCGGCGCTGCTGGTGTGGTTCACGCCGCGCCGGATCTGGCCCGAACAGGCGCTGGAATGGTTCGACGGCATTGGGCTTGCCGCCTACAGCGTGTTTGGCGCGGCCAAGGCGCTGTCCTTGGGCATACCGCCGCTGCCCGCCGCGATCATGGGGGTGGTGACGGCGTGCATGGGCGGGATTTTCCGCGATATGCTGGCGGGGGTGCCCTCGATCGTGTTGCGGCCCGAAATCTATGTGACGGCGGCGGCGCTGGCGGCGGGCTCCTATGTCGCGCTGGTCAGCATGGGGGCGCATGGCGGGCTGGCGATGGGGGTGGGCTTTCTGGGCGGGCTGATCCTGCGCTTTGCCGCGATCCGCTGGCAATTGGGGTTGCCAGCCTACAAAGACCTATAGCCGCTTGCCAGTAAACCCTATTCGGCGCAGACAGTGACCCATGCGTCATAAAGAGCTCCGTCTCGCTCTGGTCTGTTACGGGGGCATCAGCCTCGCGGTTTACATGCATGGCGTGACCAAGGAGGTGTGGAAGCTGGCCCGCGCCAGCCGCCTGCGCCACAGCCCCGACAATCTTTTGCCCAGCGAGCGGATCTATGCCGACCTGCTGAACGCCATCGCGGATCGCACGGCCACCCAATTGCGGGTGCTGCCCGATATTGTCGCCGGGGCCAGCGCGGGGGGCCTCAACGGCGTGTTTCTGGCCCAGGCCATCCACAGCGGGCAATCGCTCGAGCCGCTGACGCGCCTGTGGCTGGAGCGGGCCGATATCGACTGCCTGCTCGATGCCGACGATCAGGGCTGGACCGGCTTTGCCAAGCAATGGGCGGTGCCTCTGGTGCGGATGCTGCTGACGCGCACCTCGCCCATATCGCACACTTCATCGGCCATTGAGGACGAGATCAGGGCCAAGCTCAACCGGCTGGTGCGCTCGCGCTGGTTCGAGGCGCCGTTCAGCGGGATCGGCTTTTCCCGCCTGATCGCCGAGGCGCTCGATGCCATGGCGGGCGGCGCCTGCGGGGTGCCGCTCCTGCCCCGCGGCCATCCGCTCGACCTGTTCACCACCGCCACCGATTATGCGGGCCATCCCGAGAAAGTCGCGCTGCACAGCCCGCCATGGGTCGAGGAACGCGAGCATCGCGTGGACATCAGCTTTCGCGCCCATGCCGGATACGGGGTGCTGGCGGCGCTGCCCGAACTGGTCTTTGCCGCGCGCGCCTCGGCCAGTTTTCCGGGCGCATTCCCGCCGCTGCTGCCAGTCGAAATCGACCGGCTGATGGCCGAACGCGACGAGGTATGGAGCGGGCGGGCCGCCTTTCTCTCGCGCGTGCTGCCCGCCCATTTCGCCGCCGGGACCGTGAATGAGGCGGCGCTGATGGATGGTTCGATCCTCGTCAACGCACCCTTTGCGCAAGCCATTGCCGCCCTGCCCTCGCGCCCGGCCGAGCGCGAGGTGGACCGCCGCCTGCTCTATATCGACCCCACGCAGGACGCGGTTGCCAACGTCCGGCCCACCGGCGCGCCGGGCTTTTTCAGTGTCATCTTTCGCGCGATTTCCACCATCCCGCGCGAACAGCCGATCCGCGACAATCTGGAGGCTCTGGCCCGCCAATCGGCGGATATGGCCCGCGTGCGACAGATCATGGCCGCGATCCAGCCCGAGGTGGAGGCCTCGGTGCGTCTGGCGCTGGGGCGCGATGTGCTCAACACCTGCCCCGATGGGGTCCAGATGGCGGCATGGCGTCAGGCTTCCCATGCCGCCGCCGTCGAACAGGCCGGGTTTGCCTATCAGGCCTATGCGCGGATGAAGCTGGAGATCACGCTGGACGCGCTGGCGCAGGCGTTAACCCCTGAGGGGCCGATGGCGGCGCCTGCGGAGCAGTCCGGCGCGGCGATCCGCCATGCGCTGGGCCGCTGGGCCCATGCCAATCTGCGCCCCAGAGGCACCGCCGGGCAAAGCATGTCGAGCGAGATGCAGGACTTCCTGCGCAGCCATGACAGCGGATTCCGCCTGCGCCGGATGCGCCATCTGATCCGCCGGTTGGAGGAAGCGCGCGAGGAATTGAGCGATGTTTCGGCCCATCATCACGGCATCGCCCGCGATGCGGCATGGCAGGGGCTGTCGCTGGCGCTGAGCATGGCCTCGCCGATCCCGGTCGATTCGGGGCACGTGCTGGTTAATCCGGGCGAAGTGCTACGCGAAATGGCAGCGGCGGGCGCGCTGCCCCAACTGGACGCGCGGATCGACGCGCTGCTGGTCGAGGCGATCCGCCATCTCCCGGCCGCGCTGGGACAGGTGATGCTGCTGGCCTATCTGGGCTTTGCCTTTTACGATCTGGCCACACTGACGCTGACGCGCGGACAGGGCGAGGCCGAGATGAACCCGGTCAAGATCGACCGCATATCACCGCGTGATGTGGCGGGGGGGACAAGCGCCACGGGCCTGTCGCGCCGTTTGAAAGGCGAAGAATTTCATCACTTTGCCGCTTTCTTCAGCCGCGCCTATCGCGAACATGATTACTTGATGGGGCGGCTGCACGGCGCCACGCGCATGGTCGATCTGTTAAACTCCACCGCCCCCGGCGCCATCGACCCGCAGGAAGCGGCAAGGATGGTCAACGCCCTGTTTCAGGCGATTCTCGACGAGGAGCAGGACAAGCTGACGGCCGATTCGGGCCTGATCGAAAGCCTGCGGGCCGAGCTTCTGATTCGTCCCCATTAAGAATTTACCCCCCGAAAAACCCCGGTTTCCCAAGAAACTCGCACCACGAACGCCTCAAAGTTAGCGTTTGTTAACCAATTACGTGCAGGTTTATACGGGAACAAACCTAGGGGTCGATTCATGCGTAAGGACGTGGCCAATCTGCTGGCCAAATTGGGCAAGCGGGACTTCCATTACCAGGAATTTGCGGATCGCTTCAGCGATGTCGAGCTCTGGCCCCTGTTTGAAACGCTGATCCACGATCCGCGCATCCTCAACGCTCCTCCGGCCGAGGATCATGGCGAGGTGGCGATCACCGCCAATGCCGCAACCACAGCGGCGACCCCTGCCCCGGCGGCCACACCGGCCGCGATCGCGCCTGCCCGCCCCGAAAGCGAAGCATCGGGCGGCGATGCAGCACCGGCCTCCAAGGACCTGAGCAGCCTGTTCGCCCGCTATGGCGGCCAGAACACCGAGGATGCGCCCGGCGATGTCCATGCCCTGCTGCAAAAGCTGGCCCAGCAAATCGAACAAGGAAAGCTCTGATGCCGCTGATCCTTTGCCATTCGCCCAAGGGCGGCGCCGGCACCAGCTTTGTGGCCGCGCATCTGGCCATGGCTCTGGCCGAGGCCGGGCATGGCGCCACCGCCATCGACATGACCCGTCAGGACAGCCTCAAGCTCTATTTCGGCCTGAAACCGATCAGCGAGATCCCCGATCTGGAAGCGCCTGAAAACCAGGGGCTGACCATTGGCGGGGTGTCGCTGCGTCAGGGCTGGCGCGCCACGCACGCGCCCGCCTTTGCCAATGCGCTCGACAATGGCGAGCTACCCTTTTCGGGCGGCACTTTCGTGGTGGCCGATATTGCCGCCGACGATACGGCGCTGCGCGATCAACTGCTGCCCCATGCCTCGCTGATGGTGGTGCCGGTTTCGCCCACCGCGCTGGGTCTGGCCGCGCTGACGCAGGTGGTGCCGGGCACGCCGCTGATCGATCTGGATTACACCGCCTTCATCATCAACCGGCTGGATGAAACCCGCCGCTTTGCCCGCAACGCCAACAGCTTCCTGCGCGAACTGCTGGGGGGCAAGCTGATCGGGTCGATCCATGAGGACGAATCGGTCAACGAAGCCGTCGCCATGGCCAAGCTGTTGCCCGCCCATGCTCCGGCCAGCGGCGCTCTGGCCGACATTCGCGCTCTGGCCAAGACCATTGCGCAGGTCTGTGCGCCCCCCCAGACGGAGGAAGAAGCGGCGTGATCGACTATCTCCCCAGGATCGGACGTTTGTTCGGATGGGCGCTGCTGGCGATGATCGCCGTAGCGGTCATCACCGTGCCTCTGGATGCCAAATCGCAATGGCAATTTGCCGGCGCCACGATCGTGGGCGCGCTGATCATCAACCGCTGGAAATCGCAGAAGGGCGCGCTGGCCATCGGCCTGCTCTCGCTGATCGTGTCAACCCGCTATCTGTTCTGGCGCACGACCCAGACGCTCTCCTTCGGCGGCCCTCTCGAAGCGATGCTGGGTACCGGCCTCTATCTGGCCGAAGCCTATGCCTGGGTCATCCTCGTGCTGGGCTTTATCCAGACCAGCTGGCCGCTCTATCGCCCCGTGGTGGAACCTGCGGGCGATCCTTCGCAATGGCCCACGGTGGACGTTTACATCCCCACCTATAACGAGAGCCTCTCGATCGTGCGCAACACGGTCTATGCCGCGATGGACATGGATTATCCGGCCGACCGCTTCAACGTCTATATCCTTGACGACGGCAAGCGCCCGGAATTCAAGGCTTTCGCCCGCAAGGCGGGATGCGGCTACATCACGCGCGACAACAATCTGCACGCCAAGGCGGGCAATATGAACGCGGCGATGAAAAAGACCGACGGCAAGCTGATCGCCATCTTCGACTGCGACCACGTGCCGACGCGCTCGTTCCTTCAGCTCTCGGTCGGCTGGTTCGACAAGGACCCCAAGCTGGCGCTGATGCAGACGCCGCACCACATGTATTCGCCCGATCCGGTCCAGCGCAATCTGGGCAATGTGGTGGGCGACATGCCGGGCGAAGGCGACCTGTTCTATGGCCCGGTGCAGGGCGGCAACGATCTGTGGAACGCGGCTTTCTTCTGCGGCTCCTGCGCGATCATCCGCCGCGAGGCGCTGGAAATCACCAACGGCTTTGCCGGTGAAACCGTGACCGAGGACGCGCATACCGCGCTCAAGCTGCAGCGCATGGGCTGGAACACCGGCTATCTGGAGGCGCGCCTGTCGGCGGGCCTTGCCACCGAACGTTTCGTTCTGCACGTAGGCCAGCGCATCCGCTGGGCGCGCGGCATGACCCAGATCCTGCGCATCGACTGCCCGCTGTTCGGCAGGGGGCTGAGCATCACCCAGCGCCTTTGCTATCTCAACGCCATGATGCACTTTCAGTTTCCGCTGCCGCGCATCGTGTTTTTGACCAGCCCGCTGGCCTATCTGATCTTTGGCCAGAACATCATTCAGGCCTCGGCCTCGCTGATCTTCGCCTTCTCCGCGCCCCACCTCGTCTGTTCGCAGGTGTTCAGCGGCCGTTCGCAGCTTGGCTGGCGCCGCCCGTTCTGGGGCGAGGTCTATGAAACCATGCTGGCCTTCCATCTGGTCAAGCCCACGGTCATGACCTGGTTCCAGCCGCGCAAGGGCAAGTTCAACGTCACCGACAAGGGCGACCTGCTGGACCAGACCTTCTTCGACTGGGCCATTGTGAAGCCCCATCTGGTGGCCATCGCGCTGCTGGCGGGGGCCGTCTCGATGGGCTGGATCAAGCTGCTGTTCTTCCAGTCCAGCTTCAACATCCAGATCATCCAGATCGACACGCTGCTGCTCAACACCGCATGGGCCAGCTTCTCGCTGATCATCCTGTTGGCCGCCGTCTCGGTGGCGCGCGAAACCCGTCAGGCGCGCAAGGACATCCGCATCCATGCCGAACTGCCCGTCACGCTCTATCTGAAGTCGGGCCATGCAATCACCGGCGTCACGCGCGACATCTCGATGGGCGGCGCGGCGATTGCTCTTCCCGCCGATCTGCCGGTGCGCGAACCTGAACTGACCCATATCGCGCTGGATATGGACGCTGATCGTTTGGTTATTCCTGTGGATACTATTCGCACGGCGCGCGGATACGCATTTGTACGGTTCCACCCGCTGGACATGGCCATGGGCCGCAAGCTAGTGCGTGCCGTTATGGGACGGGCGGATGCGTGGCAAATGTCGGCACCCGATCCGGTTGGGGAACTGCGGTCTGTGAAAGATATTCTTGCCGTCGATCTGATGACGTTGAAGCGCCTGCTTGGTCTGAATGTCGAGGAACGTCGCCGGATGCGTGCCCAGCGTGCGCAAATGGCGGCCGCCAACGCCGAATTGCCCAGCAAGCCCGTTCCGGCCGCCAAGGAAGCCGCCAAGGACAAGCCGATGGCGCGCCCCGAAGCGTCGTCCGAACCGGTCGAGGCAGAGGCCGCCCTGGCCGAACGCCCGATGCTGATGGCCCGCCCGGTGGCCGCGCCCAAGGGGCTGGCCGGGGTCCAGGCGGCTGCCTGCCTGCTTGCGGTGATGGTCGCCTCGATGCTGGCCCCGCATGATGCCTTGCGCGCCCAGGCTCCGGTGGCCGCTGCCGCCACCGCCGCGCCCGAGGCCGCCGCCCCGGCCGCGCCGCTGATCTCGGCGGGCACCACCGGCACGCGCCGCGAACATCTGACCTTCAAGGACCTGCGCATCAAGACGCCGATCCGTCTGGCGGGCACGCGCGGCGAAATCGGCATTCCCTTCGGCATGCGCCCCAATGATATCGTCACCGACGCGCTGGTCACGCTGCGCGCGGCATGGAGCCCGGCGCTGCTGGGCGACCTGTCGCAGCTCGTCGTGCTGCTCAATGGCGAGGTGGTCCAGACCGTTGCGCTGACCCGCGACAATGCGGGCGGCATCACGCTCAAGATCCCGGTCAATCCCGCGCTGTTCCTGCCCGGCGACAACCAGCTCAACCTGCGCCTGATCGCGCATTATGCCCGCGATTGCGAGGACCCGTTCCACTCCTCGCTCTGGGCCAATGTCAGCAATGTCCAGTCCGGCTTTGACCTGACCGTGCAGTCGCTGCCCAAGGCGCCCGATCTGGCCAGCCTGCCCGGCCCGTTCTTTGACCGCCACGACAATGGCGCGCTGCATCTGCCTTTTGTGTTTGCCGCCGCGCCCACGCATGGCGATCTGGAAGCCGCCGCCAGCATCTCCTCGTGGATGGGCAGCCTGGCCTCGTATCGCGGCTTTGCCTTCAAGCCGATGGTAGGCCGTCTGCCCACCGGCAATGCGATCGTGTTCATGAAGGCCCCCGCGCTGGGCATCAATGTGCCGATCAATGGCGCGACCGCCACGATGATCCGCAACCCGGCCGATTCCAGCGGCATGCTGCTGGTGATTGCCGGGCGCAATGATGCCGAAATCCGCCTTGCCGCCGCCGCTCTGGCCAGCGCCAAGGGCATTCCGGGCGGCGCGCAGATGAGCTTTGACAATGCCCGCATCCCCACCTGGCCGCGCTATGGCGCGCCGCGCTGGCTGACCACGGGCCGCGAGGTCAAGCTGGGCGAGGTCATGGCGCCTTATGCGCTGGTGGGCATGGGCCTGCCGCCGGGCCCGCTGGCCGCGCGTTTCCGCCTTGCGCCCGACCTGTTCTTCTGGCCCCGTCAGGGCGGCTCGCTCAATCTTGGCTATATCTATCCCGACGCCAAGTGGCTGGACCGCGAAGGTTCGCGCATGGATGTGTCGATCAACGGCCAGTTCCTGAAAACCCTGCCGCTGACCGGCATGAGCTGGTGGCAGCGCCTGTGGTATGGTTCGGGCGCCAACAGCGTCAATGGTCGCGGCAGCGTGGGCCTGCCCCGCTACAACCTGTTCGGCTCGAACGAGATCGTCTTCGACTATAACCTCATCATGGCCGACAAGCAGAAGTGCACCGGCACGCTGCCCGACAATGTGCGCGTGGGCCTCGATCCCAATTCGACGATCAACCTGACCGGCGCATGGCACGGGCTGCAGATGCCCGATCTGGCCAGCTTTGCGGGCGCGGGCTATCCCTTCACCGTGCGCCCCGACCTGTCGGAAACCGTGGTGGTGATGGACGAACATCCCAGCGAACCCGCGATCGAGGCATTCCTCGACATGATGGGCCGTCTGGGCGATTCGACCGGCGTGGCCACCACGGGCGTTACCGTTTCGATGGGCGGCAATGGTGAACAGACCGCTGACCATGATGTGCTCGTGATCGGCAGCGCCAATCTGGCGGGCGGGGCGCTGTTTGCCAATGCGCCGCTGCGCAACGAGGGCGGCACGCTCAAGGTCACCGAGCGCTCGCCCCTGCAATATGTCGAGAGCCTGCTGGGCGGCTGGGGCAAGGACAACAAGGAAGACGTCGAGAACACCGTCTATGCCTCCAAGGGCTTCAACGGCATCGTCGCCTTTGAATCGCCCATCTCCTCGGGCCGCAGCGTGGTCGCGCTGATTGCGGATGACACCGCCACCCTGCCCCAGTTGGTCGACGGCATGAATGACGACAAGATCAACGCCCAGATTCAGGGCGACCTTGCCGTCACCACCGGCGATGGCATGAACAGCTTTGCCATTGGTCCGCGCTACTGGGCCGGCAGCCTGCCGCTCTGGATGAAGATGGCCTATTGGTTCAGCCAGCGCCCGCTGTTGATGGCACTGAGCGGGGTGCTGCTTGCCCTGCTGCTGACGGGCCCTGTCTATCTGATCTTTGCCCGCCAGGCCAAGAAGCGCCTGCAGGGTGAAGCGCCTGCCGACCTGAACCAGCACAAGGGAGACAAGAAGTGAGCATCGCCTCTCAACGCCGCGCAATGCGCTGGAATACCGGCGTAGCGCTGGCCGCAGCGATGCTGGCCTCGGGTATGGTATCCACGCCCGCCCATGCGCAGGCATCGGGGGTCAAGACCCTGCTGGATCAGGCCCAATATTGGGAAGGCAAGGGGCGTCACGATCTGGCCGTGCAGGCATGGCGCCGCGCGCTGGAGCTGGACCCGGGCAATGCGGTGGCCAAGCGCGCGCTGGCGCCCGCCGCAGCCCCCGCCCCCGCGCCCCAGCCGACCCGCACGCTGGCGGCCATGCCCCAGCCCGCCCGCGCACCGGCTCCGCGTCCGGTCACGCCGCGCGCCGCGCCTGCGCCCGCTCCGGCTGCGGCCGAAAAGCCCGCGCCGCGCCCTGCCGCACCCGCCGGACCTTCGGCGGCCGACCGCGCCGGTCAGGCCCGCGTCATCGGCTTCCGCGAGTTGCAGGACAATGATCTGGACAGCGCCGAGCGTCAGTTCCAGTCGGCCCTTGCCCGCAACAAGCGCGACGCCGATGCGCTGGGCGGCCTTGGTCTGGTCGATCTGAAGCGTGGCCGCTTTGCGCAGGCCCGCGATCAACTGGCGCAGGCCAGCCAGTTGGGCGATGCGTCCAAGTGGAAGGAAGCGCTGGAATCAGCGCGCTATTTCGCCTCGCTTCAGGAAGCGCAGGCGATGGTCACGCGCGGCGCTCTGGACGATGCCCGCAAGGCCGCCGAGGCGCTGATCCGCTCGGGCTATGCCGAAAATGGCGGCGCCTATGAATTGCTGGCCGACATTTACGAACGTCAGGGCCGCTTTGCCGATGCCGCCGACCTCTATCGTCAGGCAGGCGGCGAGGACAGCCCCAACGGCCAGCGGCTGCAAAGCCGCGCGGCGCGCGGGGCGGCCCTGTCGGCGGCGGCGCGCGGCGATGATTTCGGCGCGGAACAGGCGTTTCAGCAGGGCATCATGCTGGACCAGAGCGATCCTTGGATCCGCTATGAATTTGCCCGCTTCATGATCCGCCGCGGCCGCGTGCCCGAAAGCGAGAGCCTGATCGCCTCGCTCTCTTCCTCGACCGATCCCGATGCGCTTTATGCCGCCGCGATGCTGAACGCCGATCTGGGCCGCACCGCCAATGCGCAAGGGCTGATCGACCGCATTCCCGACGAGGCCCGCTCGGCCCCGATGCGCAATTTCGCCATCGGACTGAAGATCGACACCGCCATCATCCGCGCCAAGCAGATCGGCGCGAATGGCCAGAAGGGCGAAGCGGTCGGCGTGCTCAAGCAATTGGGCGGCACCAAGGGCCTTTCGCCGATCAAGCAGGCCGCGATTGCCGAGGCGCTGCTCGATCTGGGCGACAATTTCGACGCCGCCGCGATGGCGCAGCAGGCGATCAACGGACCGGTTTCGGAAATCGCCGGCTATGAGGCCATCCTGCGCGTGGCCGTGCGCACGGGACGCGACGATCTGGCACGCACCGCGATGGCCAAGGCGACGCAATTGGCCGCGGGCGATCCCAATGGCCAGCGCGCCGTGGCCCGCATGGCCGCCAGCGCGGCGGCCCAGCAGGCCGACCGCCTGCGTCAGGCCGGTCAGTTCGCCCAGGCCTTCGACGTGCTCCAGACCGCGTTTAACGCCGCGCCCGACAGCCCGGAGATCCTTTCCTCGCTGGCGCGGCTCTATCAGTCGGGCCGGATGAATGCCCGCGCGGCGCAGACCTTCCAGATGATTCTGGTGCGCGATCCCAAGAACCGCGACGCGCTCTCGGGCCTGATGGAAACCGCGCAGGCGGCGGGCGACAAGAGCCTGAGCCAGCAGGCGCAGACCCAGTTGCTGCGCGAAAACCCGAACAATTACGAAGTCTGGCTGGCCGCCGCCCGCACCGAGCAGGCACGCGGCAATGCCTCGGCCGCCACGCGCTATTTCAAACAGGCCCGCGAGGTCTATCAGCGCAGCAGCGGGACGAACAACGGCGCCAATCCTTTCGCCTCATCGCCCTTTGCCGCCGATGGCGCGCAGGTGGCCCAGCAAGCGCCCGACGCCAACCCCTTCCGCGCGCAGCAGCAACAGCAGCAGCCCGCCGCGCCCGCCATGCCCAACCCCTTTGCCCTTGGCGGCGGCACGCGCCTGCAGATGAGCGCGCCCGCGCAGCAGAACAGCTTCGCGCCCCAAAACGGTTTTGCCCCCCAAAACGGGGCCGCGCAGAGCGGCTTCTCTCCGCAGGGCAATTATGGCGCCCAGCAGGTTCCCACCGCCTATCAGGGCAATAATTTCGCCCCGCAATCGGCTCCGGCTCCCGCCACATGGGGCGGCCTGCCGGGCAATGGCTTTGCCGGAGGCGCCCAGAATAACGCCGCCCCTTTCGCCGCGACCCCGCAAGCACCCGTCGATCCGGTGCTGGCGGGAATTGAGCGCGACATCGCCGGGCTGGCCGCCGACAATGGCCCGCGCGCCGAGGTCAACGCCTCGTTCCGCGCGCGCAAGGGCGAAGCGGGCCTCTCGCAATTGAGCGAGATGAAGACCAATGCCCAGCTTTCCACCGGGCTTGGCCGCGGCCGCGTCTTTGCCCGCGCCGAAGCGGTGGTGATTGACGCCGGGCGTCCGACGGGCTCGGGCCTTGCGCGCTTTGGCACCAATGCCACGATCGAGGCGCAGGCCATCGTCAACAAGGTCGCCTCGGCGCTGATCAATGCCGAGACCCAGCGCGCCTCGGGCGTGGCGCTGAGCGCAGGCTATGCCGACAAGCTGGTGCAGATCGAAGGCGGCACCACGCCGGTAGGCTTTGGCAGCACCAAGGCGACATGGCGCGTGGCCGTCACCCCGCAACTCTCCGAGCATGCCACGGCGCGCGCATGGTTTGAACGCAAGCCGGTGACCGACAGCGTCGTCTCTTATGCCGGAACGCGCGACCCCGTGACGGGCCAGACCTGGGGTCAGGTCATGCGCACCGGGGGCGGTGTTGGTTACTCGTACGAAAACAATGGCAATGGCGCCTATGGCGACGTCAGCTACAACCGTTACAACGGCACGAATACGCGCAAGAACCGCAATGTCGAGGTCAATGTCGGCGGCTATATGCGGGCATGGCGCGATGAACACTCGTCGATCACGGCCGGGATGAACATCAATTACCAATCCTATGGCAACAATCAAAACGAGTTCACCTGGGGTCAGGGCGGCTATTTCAGCCCGCAAAGCTTCCTCGCGCTCAGCTTCCCGGTCCGTTACGCCTATGAAAAGGGCAATCTGGATCTGAAAGTATCCGGCACGCCCGGCTTCCAGAGCTTCTCGCAGAACCGCACCAACCTGTATCCCCCGGCCAATGCGGCCGCACAGGCCCAGCTCGACGCGCTCAAGGCCCTCAACAGCGATGTGCGCAACTATTACGACAGTCTGAGCAAGACCGGTTTCGGCATGTCGGCCCAGACCTCGCTCTACTATCGCATCGGCCCGGCCACCCGCGTGGGCGGCGAAGTCAGCTACAACACATTCGGCAATTATGACGAATTCCGCTCGATGCTGGGCATTCGTCAATCCCTTGGCAGCACCAAATAAGGGGAGGGCATCACATGAGGCTTGCATATGACGGGACACCCAAGGGGAAGGGCACGATGGATGACATGCCTTTGCCGCCGCTGACCTCGGAGCGCGGATTGGCGGTGATCGCGGCCTTGGCCGTATCGGAGATCTTTGCCAATGCGGGCAAGGAGCAGGCGCAGGGCTTCTTTCGCGCCGTGGGCCAGCGTCTGGCGCGGCAGAACCCGATTCCGGCCATGCGTGACCTGCGCGAGCTTCAGGGCGCGGTCAACGCGGTCTGGTCGCGCGTCGGGCTGGGCGAGGCGGAGATCACGCTCGATCTTCAGGGCGTGCTGATCCATCATCACGACGCCCCCGCCACCATCCCCTATGACCCCGATTTCCACTGGGGTGCGGCCTTGCCCGCGCTGCTGCTGGGAGCCTATGACGGGTGGATGCGCGCCATGGGCAGCCCTGAGGCGCTGCAGACCCGCCTGTTGTCCTGTGCGGACAACATCATTGAAATCCGCCATGGCGCAGAGATTGATGCAAGATAAATCCATGTTGTTCGACCGTCGCCATATGTTGATGGCCGCCAGCGCCGCCTTGATGGTGGGCTGTTCGCGCAAGGGGGAGGGCAAATCCGTGACCCCGGAAGCATCGACGGACGGGCAGAAGTCGTTTGACGGCCCGAAGATCATGGAGAGTCCGAAAAACCTCGACGGCATGTGGACCAGCTTTCGCCAGATCTATCTGGACGCCTCGGGCCGGATCGTGGACACCGGCAATGGCGGCATCAGCCATACCGAGGGTCAGGGCTACGGCATGCTGATGGCCGCGACCCTGGGCGACCGACCGGCGTTCGAGGCCATGTACAACTGGACGCAGGCCCATCTGGCCCGCGCCGATGTGGCGCTTTATTCATGGCGCTTCGATCCGCGTTCGAACAATCCCGTGGCCGACCCCAACAATGCCACCGATGGCGACATGCTGATCGCGCTGGGGCTGGCGCGGGCGGCGCGGCGCTGGGGTATGCCCGCATGGGAGGCGCGCTCGCGCCAGATCCGGCAGGCGATCCGTGAGCATCTGGTGATCGCGCGCGGGGGCCAGCATTATCTGATGCCGGGGATTGCCGGTTTCGATCTGGGCGATCGGCTGATGATCAACCCGTCCTATTACATCTTTACCGCGCTTGACGCCTTTGCCGCGCTGGATGGCGCGGGCACATGGGGCCCGGTGATCGCCACCTGCGAAAACCTGCTGCGCAAGGCGCGGTTCGGCGCGCATAATCTGCCCACCGACTGGGTGGTGGTGGGGGCCGACGGCACGCCCCAGCCCGCGCCGGACAAGGCGCCCCAATTCGGTTTTGATGCGGTGCGGATCGCGCTCTATGCGGTGGCGGCGCGGCGCGGCGCGCTGGTGGCCCCGATTGCCGATTACTGGCGCTCCAAACAGGCCTCGGGCCAGCCGATTCCGGCGTGGGTCGATGTCTGGTCAGGTGCCGAGGCGCCCTTCCCGCTGTCGCCGGGCGGACGCAATGTCGTGCAGCGCACCTTGAACCAGCCGATCAAGACCGAGGCGCTGGCCCAGGATTATTACGGCTGCGTGCTGCAATTGCTGGCGCGCCATCTGCGCTGATCTCTTGCGCTGGGGGGCCGGCGGCCACATCTTGTCCGGTAAAGGAGAATGTGGATGACCTCCCCCCTTACGCTCAAGCCTGTCACGCTGAACACAGATGCCCTGCGTTTCGAGATGCCGATCGAGGAAGGCGCCCTGGCCTTCTGCACCTATCGGCAGGATGCGAGCGGCGCCTATCACCTGCTCCATGCCGAGGTTCCCCCCGCCTTTGAGGGGCGCGGGATCGGCGGGGCGCTGGCCAAAGGCGTGTTTGAACTGGCGCGGAGGCAGGGGTTGAAACTGGTGCCGCGCTGTTCGTTCATGGTGGCATGGGCCGCGCGCCACCGCGAATATGGCGATGTGCTGGCCTAAGCCCGCCATAACGCTGGCCCCGCTCTCGCCAGCGGGGCCAACGCCCTGCCCTCCATCGAGGGGGCAGCTTATTCGCCGATAGCGGCCTTGGCCTTGCCCGCGGCGGTCTGAATCTTGCCCTTGGCGTCCTGCGCCGCGCCCTTGGCGGCCAGCTTGGGGTCGCCCGTTTCCTTGCCGATGGCTTCCTTCGCCTTGCCGACCAGCGAGTTGGTGGCGCCCGAAATGCGATCGCTGACTGAACCCATGATACGTCTCCTGCGAAATGGATGATTGAGAAGGCCGTCTTGCCGCCTTCATGGGATGGAATGGCGAGCGCAGGGCAGAGTTCCGTCACGGTTTTATTTTTGCAATTCACACCGCGTCATGAAACCTTTTGCGATCTGGCGCGTCTACATACCTGATGGAGCGGGGAAAGAACATGAACGTCGGGCCAAAACGCGCCTGCTTTGTGCTGGCTGCCTGCTTTGTGCTGGCCGGATGCTCGGACGGCAAGGGTCAGGACGACGTCTGGTACGGCTATTACTATGATGATCTGCGCGAGAATGCCGAGGGCGCCCTTTCCCGCCCCTACCGAACCGCGCAGGAATGCCGCATCGCGATGCAGGACTATACGATGGAGGCCAAGGTGACCTCCGGCTTTGCCTGCGCACGCGGATGCGCGCCGCCGCGCGATGGCGCCATTGCCAATTGCCGCGAGGTGGTGCGCTGACATGGTGCTGGACCTGCGCGCCCCCATTTCCTTGCGCGGCAAATGGATCGGCATGATCCTGCTGGGCTTTGTCGCGCTGGCCGGGATTGTGGGTTCGGCGGCCATTCTGATGACGATGAACCAGCGCCAGATGGACGGCGTGGCCCATGCCTATCAGGTCGAGCGGCAGGTTTCGGCCATGCGCGTGTCGCTGCTGCGGATCGACAGTTTCCGGCGCAAGAGGGACATCGAGCGGCGCGCCGACGAGTTGAAAACCTATCGCACCAGGCTGGAAAGCGCGATCGCCAGCTTTCGCACGCTGACCAGCGACAACCCCCGGCAGCAGGCCCGGGTGCCCTTGCTCGAAGCCTTGCAGGCGCAGGTGCTGCTGGATGTGGGGGCGATCACCAAAGAGGAGTTCGGCGAATCGATCCGGGTCGAGGACCCGCTGGGAATGCTCGATGTGCTGACCCGCGCGATGCAGGATGAGGAATTGCGCCTGCAGCGGTTTCGCGGCGCGGAAATGCGGCGGATCCAGTATGGTTTCTATGTCGTGCTGGGCGCGGCGGGGCTGCTGCTGATCGTGGTGGCGCTGCTCACCTTTGTCAGCCTGCGCCGGTTCACGCTCGATCTGGTCAATTCGCGTCAGGCGCTGCGCGATGCCAACGCCGGGCTGGAACTGGCCGTGCAGGAGCGCACCGCCGATCTCAAACGCGCCAATGGCGAACTTCAGCGCTTTGCCTATATCGTCAGCCATGATCTGCGCTCGCCGCTGGTCAATGTGATGGGTTTCACCTCGGAGCTCGAACTGGCCACCAAGCGGCTGGGCGAAATGCTGGTCGAGGCGCGCCGGACCCGGCCCGAAACGCTGTTTCCCGGCACCGACGAGCTGATCGAGCAGGATTTGCCCGAGGCGATCCATTTCATCCGCACATCCACGCAAAAGATGGACCGGCTGATCAACGCCATCCTGCAACTCTCGCGTCAGGGCAGCCGGGCGCTGACCCCGACCTGGCTGGACATGAACCGGCTGCTGGGCGATGTGGTCGAAAGCATGAAGATGCGCGCCGAACAGGCCGGGGCGCAGATCATCATCGCGCCTGAACAGCCCGAGATCTATTGCGACCGGGTGGCGATCGAGCAGATCATGTCCAACCTGATCGAAAACGCGATCAAATACCGCCAGCCCGACCGACCGCCCGTCATCCGCATCACCGGCAAGCGCATCGGCAGCCAGGCCGAATTTCGCGTGGCCGACAATGGGCGCGGCATCGACCCGCGCGATTTCGAGCGCGTGTTCGACCTGTTCCGCCGCTCGGGCGCGCAGGATCAGCCCGGCGAAGGCATTGGACTGGCGAATGTTCGCGCGGTGGTTTATCGTCTGGGCGGGTCCATCCTGCTCGAATCCGAACTGGGTGTCGGGTCGACATTCATCCTGTCGATCCCCCTGCATTATTCCGAGGAGCAGAGTCAGGTTTCATGAGCAATCCATTGCCTGTCACGATTATCATGATCGAGGACGATCTGGGCCACGCGCGCCTGATCGAAAAGAACATCCGTCGTGCCGGAATTTCCAACCACATCAACCATTTCGACAATGGCACGGCGGCGCTGGAATTCCTGTTCAACCCGGCCAGCGATCCGGCGCGGCACGGCCCGGTGCTGATCCTGCTCGACCTTAACCTGCCCGATATGAGCGGGACGGCGATCCTCTCGCGGATCAAGGAAAACCCCAGACTGCACCGCACCCCGGTCGTCGTGCTGACCACCACCGATGACAAGGTCGAGATCCAGCGCTGTTATGATCTGGGCTGCAACGTCTATATCACCAAGCCCGTCAATTATGAGAGTTTTGCCGACGCCATCCGCCAGCTCGGCCTGTTCCTCTCGGTCATCCAGATTCCGGAAAGCGGGGGCTGATGCCGCTGTCTGAATCGCGCATCCTCTATATCGACGATGACGAGGGTCTGTGTCGTCTCGCCAAGCGCCACCTCGAAAGGATGGGCTGCAAGCTGACCTATGCGCTCTCGGGTGCGGAGGGGATTGAGCTGGCCCGCGCGACGCCTTTCGATCTGGTCGCGCTCGATCACATCATGCCGGGGATGGGAGGGCTGGAAACGCTCGAACTGCTGATGGCGCTGCCTTCGCCGCCGGGGGTGATTTATGTTACCGGGTCGGATGAAACGGGCGTGGCGGTGGCAGCGCTCAAGGCGGGCGCGGTCGATTATGTGGTCAAGACCGGCAGCGGCGACTTCTTTGAATTGCTGACCAGCACGCTGCATCAGGCGGCGGCCACCCTGCGCCTGCGCCAGCAGAAGGAGCAGGTCGAGCAGCAATTGCGCGAAACCAACGCGCAATTGGAGGCGCTGCTGCATGAGATGAACCATCGGGTGGCCAATAGCCTGCAGATGGTCTCCTCGCTGGTCAGCCTGCAATCGCGCCGCGCCACCGGCCAGGAGGCGCGCGCCATGCTGCAGGATGTGCGCCACCGCATCCAGGCCATCGGCCGCATCCACCGCCAGCTTTACACCGGCGAGAGCTTTCACGCTGTCAATATGCGCGATTATCTGGAAGGCATGGCGCGCGATCTGGCGGGCACTTTCTCCAGCGAGAATATCCGCCGCTCGATCAAGGTGATGGCCCAGGATGCCTCCCTGCCTGCGGCCACGGCGGTGACGCTGGGCGTGCTCGTCAATGAACTGGTCAGCAATGCCTGCAAATATGCCTATGGCCGCGAGGAATCGGGCGAGGTCCGCATCTGTTTCGACCTTGAAGGCGAGGATGGCTATCACCTGCGCGTTGAGGACGACGGGGTGGGCCTGGGCGAAAACCATAGTCCGCAAGGCACAGGGCTGGGCTCGCAGATCATAACCGCGATGGCCCGCTCGCTGGGCGCCAAACACAGCTTTTCCTCCGATGGCAAAGGGCTGCAGGTCGATATCTATCGCGCACCCTCAGCCTCGAAACAGACGGAAGCCGCCGCCGGCTAATCCCGCCGAACCAACTCCGGGGCGCCGGTGATGCCCGTCACCGGCGCCCCGCTCGGGCAGGATCAGGCCACCAGCCGCATGGTCAGGTGCGGGGGCGCAATTTGCCGAAATTGGCTGATAAAAGCTTCCAGCACCTCCCCTTCCAGGACGAAGTTATGGCGGAAATCAGGCAGCACGCCGCCCTCCAGCACCGCCGAGAGCGCGGCGCGTGCCCGCGCGATCCGGCTCTTGACCGTACCAACGGCCACGCCGCAGATTTCGGCGATTTCCTCATAGCTGACCGAACCGACCGCCATCAGGATCAGCACCTCGCGCTGGGCATCGGGCAAGGTCTGGAGCGCGCGCAGCACGTCGGTGGCCTCCATCTGGCTTTCCTGATCGCCCGGCGTGTTCAGCACAGTCTCGGCCACGCCTTCATCATAATCGCCGACAAAGCGTTCGCGGCGCAACTGGCCGAAATAGTGGTGGCGCAGGATCGTGAAGGTCCATGCCCGGAAACTGGTGCCCGCCGCATAGCGGTCACGCGCGGCCCAGGCCTTCATCAGCGTTTCCTGCGCCAGATCATCGGCCCGGTCGCGGTTGCCGCAAAGCGTGCGGGCAAAGGCGCGCAAATGCGGGATAGCCGCGGTCAGTTCCTTGTGAAACTCGGCATCGCTCAGCGGGGCGCCGGACGCGACAGCCTTATGATCGGATCTCTCGGTCATGCGAAATTTCCTTTTTAGGTCCTCGCAAGGGCTAACGTCCCGATCAGGTGAAGGTTCCATTCCGGCGGCCTTCCGAGAAATTCAGTTTTTCCTTTTATTTATCAGATCATTAGAGCAGTAACCCAACCTTCTGTGAAAAATTTTTCGGATTTTGCACGACCAATGGAACCCGCCGCGCGCTGAGCTGTTTGACACGCAGGCCCCTACTCGCTGCGAGGAAATCCATGACTTTGATCACTGAGCGCGCCGGTTCCGTCCACAAGGCAGTTCACGATTCCCGCGACCTTGCCGCCTCGCTGCCTTTCCTGCGCCGCTATGCGCGTTCGGTCACCGGGCGTCAGGCCAGCGGGGACGCCATCGTTCGCGCCACACTGGAGGCTTCCTTGCAGGACCCTGCGCTGCTGGCGGAAATCAACAGCGGGGCGGTGGGCCTGTTTCGCGCCTTTACGAAGGTGTGGACCACCAGCGATGCCGGTTTCGCGCGCGGGGCGGACAGTTTCGCCGCCGAAACCGCATCCCAGATCGCGCGCGTCCCCAGCTTTCCCCGCCAGGCGCTGCTGCTCAACCAGCTGGAGGACTTCTCCATCGCCCAGACCGGCGAGATTCTGGGGGTGAGCGAGGAAGAGGCCGAACAGCTCGTTCATCAGGCTATTGCCGATCTGGCGCTTGACCGTCCGGTCGATGTGCTGATCATCGAGGATGAGCCGCTGATCGCCAGCCATCTGGAAGATATCGTGGCCGATGCCGGGCACCGTGTCATCGGCAATGCCACCACCGCCACCGAGGCGGGCGTGATCTTTGCCGAAAAGCGCCCCGGCTTGGTGCTCAGCGACATGCAGTTGGCCGATGGCAGCTCGGGCGCCGATGCGGTGGACGCGATCCTGCGCATCGGCGATGTGCCGGTGATCTTCATCACCGCCTTCCCCGAATTGCTGCTGACGGGCGAGCGGCCGGAACCGGCCTTTCTGATCGGCAAACCGTTTCGCGATGAAACCGTGCGGGCCGCGATCAGTCAGGCGCTGTTTTTCGGATCGCATGTTGAAAAATGATCGCCGATGCGCTGTCATCGGCGCCTTCGGTATGCGATATTGCGACGCATGGAATGGGACAAGCCCGTGAAAGAAGCTCCACCAACCAATGCCCTTGGGGCAAAAACCGACCCTGAACGTCCCCCCACCCCGGCGTGGAGCGAGGATATTCGCGCCTATTATCACGCCGCCGCCGAAGAGCCGGTGCCGCAGGATTTTGCCGAACTGATGGCGCAAATCGCCAAACAGATCGGCAAATAACCTTCGTCAAAAATCATGGAACCTCCGTTCCTTCCGGGCATTTCTGTTTTATAGTCGCCTGTTGCGGCCATGGAAATAGAAATAAAGGAGGAACCCCATGCTGCTTTTTCTTGCCATTATTTTGGTTGTCGCATGGATCGGTGGATTTGCCGTCTTTCACGTCGCGGGATCACTGATTCATCTTCTGCTGGTTTTTGCCATTGCCTCCTTCATCTTCCACCTGATCACGGGACGATCATCGATCCGTTGAGGCGAAAATCCGACGATCCGAGTTATAGGCCGGGACAGAGCCGAACCTATCGTGCATTATGCGCTTGTGAGATATAACAAGCCCCTGTCGCCGCGATTCCCGTCACGCCTGCATTTGGCTTTGCGCCCATGACCTATGCTCAAGGCCTCTCTTTTGCGCTGTTGTTCGGCGCCATTGCGATGTTTGTGTGGGGGCGGTTTCGTTATGATCTGGTGGCGCTGGTCGTGCTGGTCATTGCGATGGCCACAGGCGATGTCCCGGTCAAACAGGCCTTTACCGGCTTTACCAGCGATGTGGTCATCATTGTCGGCTCGGCGCTGGTGGTCAGCGCGGCGATCGCCCGATCGGGGGTGATCGAATGGGCGGTGGGACCATGGCTGGAACGGCTGCGCACCGCGCGGGTTCAGGTGCCGGTGCTGGCGGGCACCACCGCGCTGCTTTCGATGCTGACCAAGAACGTCGGGGCGCTGGCGATCCTGATGCCGGTGGCGCTGCGCATGAGCCGCAAGACCGGCACATCGCCCGCCAGCCTGCTGATGCCCATGGCCTTCATGTCGTTGCTGGGCGGGCTGGTCACGCTGGTCGGCACATCCACCAACATCATCGTCAGCCAGATCCGGCAACAGGAATTGGGCCGCCCGTTTGCCCTGTTCGATTTTGCCCCGGTCGGTCTGGTGCTGACGGCGCTCGGCCTGCTGACGGTCAGCGTGGCCTGGCGCCTGCTGCCCGCCAAGCGGCAGGGCGCGGCCAGCCTCGATACCGCATCGGCCCAGACGCGCTATGCCACAGAGGCGCGGATCACCACCGAACTGGCGCAGAGCGGCGTCACGATCGCCAGCCTGCGCCTGAGCGATGACGGGGTGACATTGCGGCGGCTGATCGGCCCGGACGGGGCGGCGCGCCCTGCCTTGCCCGATGCCGCGCTTCAGGCCGACAGTTGCCTCCTGCTGGAGGGGCAGGACGAGGCGCTCGACCGCCTGTTCGCCCGCGTGCCGCTGATGCATGGACGCGAAACCCGGCAGCCCAGCAAATCGGAACCCGGCGAGGAAATGCGCAGCATCGAGGCGGTGGTGCAGGAGCATTCGCTGCTGGTGGGCCAGACCGCGCAGGAGGTCGGGTTGAATGACCGTTTCGGCGTCCGCCTGATGGGCATCGGCCGCAGCCAGGAGCGGATCACCGAAAGGCTGGACGAAACCGCCCTGCGCGCCGGCGATGTGCTGGTGCTGCGCGCGGGCGAAAGGGCGCTTCCCGCGATCCTGACCGACCTCGACCTGCTGCCGCTGTTTGAACGCCATGTGAAACTGGGCGACCGGCGGCAAAGGTTCCTGCCGATCCTCGTTCTGGCGGGGGCCATGCTGATGGTGGCTTTCGGGGTGGCGCCGGTGGCAGGGGCCTTTTTCGGCGCGGCGGTGATGATGATGGTGGTGGGCGCGCTCTCCCCGCGCGAGGCCTATGGCGCGCTGGAGCCCGAGGTGCTGGTGCTGCTGGGGGCGCTGACGCCGATCAGCGAGGCGGTGCATCACAGCGGCGGCACCGAGATCATCGCCCAGGTGATGACCGGCCTGCTGGACGGCGTGGCGCCGATTCTGGCCTTGGGGCTGATGATGGTGGCGGCGATGGCCTGCTCGCCCTTTTTGCACAATGCGCCCACGGTGCTGTTGCTGGGGCCGGTGGCGGTGGGGGTGGCGCGCGGGCTGCATCTCAATCCCGACGCTTTCCTGATGGCGGTAGCCACGGGCGCGGGATCAGACTTCCTGACGCCTGTGGGCCATCAATGCAACACGCTGGTGATGGGGCCGGGGGGCTATCGCTTTGGCGATTACTGGCGGCTGGGCCTGCCCCTGTCGGTCATGGTGATTGTCGCGGGCACGCTGGCCATTGATGTCTTCTGGCCATTATAGACGGGCGCGCAGGGGGCTGCGCGCCCGTTGAGAATTGCCCGCATGGTTTCAACGTTTCAGCGCAAGGAACCGCGTCGAAACAGGTTGACGATGCCCAGCAGCACGATGGCGCCCACCAGCGAGACCGAAAAGCTGCCGATCGTCAGCGGGCTGTTGTTGATATCGCCATGGGCAAAGAGCAGGCCGCCGATAAAGGCGCCCACCACACCGATGACGATATTGCCGAACAGGCCCATGCTTTCGCCCATGATCATGCCCGCGACCGCCCCGACCAGCGCGCCGATCAGAAGCCATAAGAGAATGCTCATCATTACTCTCCTTGATTGACTGATACCCCATCAATGGCGGCCGGGGCGGGATGTTCCATGGCGAAATGCGCCATCGATGTGCTGCGCCCGCAAAAAGACGTAATTTTGCTGCGGGGCCATGCAACCTTCTCTCGTCTCGATTCTTTCATCGTCGAAACGCAGGCACCACTCGCCAATGACAAGCCCGCGGGTCGAAAGGAAGGAAAACCATGAGAAATCTGATTATTGCGGCCGCGATGGCCTCTTCCGCGCTGGCCACCACCGCTTATGCCGAAACCGGGCCCTATGTCACGGTCGAAGCCGGCGCAGTGCAGCATGAGCGCGTCGATATCCGCGACGGCAGCGGCAATTTTCAGCGCAACAACAGGGCCAAGGTAGGCTGGCAGGCGGGCGGCGCGCTCGGCTATGACTTTGGCAATTTCCGCCTTGAAGCCGAAGGTTTCTACGACAAATCGGCGCTCAGGAGCGAATATCGACCCAACGGCACGCCGCTGCCCAATGGCTATTACAACAATGGCAATGGCTTTTACGGCCATACCGAAACCGTCGCGGGCATGGCCAATGCGCTCTTCAGCGTTGGCAAATGGGGCATGTTCAAGGCCTATGCAGGCGCGGGCGCGGGTTATGCCCGTGTGAATGTCTGGTCCAGCAATGGCGCCGCCGGGGGCCTGCGCGGCCATGACGAGGGCTTTGCCTGGCAGGCCTTGGCAGGCGTTACCGCCCCGCTCAGCAAGAATGTCGACCTGGGCATAAAATATCGCTATTTCCGCCCCGATGGCGCCACCAATTTCGCCGATAGCAACGGTTTCCAGCAATATGCCAAGCTGCGCAGCCACTCCGTGCTGGCCACGCTGACCTACAACTTTGGCCGCGCGGCCGAGCCTGCCCCCGAGCCCGCTCCGCCGCCGCCGCCGCCGCCCGAGCCTGCTCCGCCACCGCCGCCTCCGCCACCCCCGCCCCCCGCTCCGGTCTGCAACAAGGGGCCCTATATCGTGTTCTTCGATTGGAATAAGTCGGACATCACGAGCGAAGCGGCCGGTATTCTCGACAGCGCGATCCAGGCCTATGGCAATTGCACCTCGGTGCCGGTGATGGTGGCCGGCTACACCGACAGTTCTGGCTCGCCCAAGTACAACCTTGGCCTGTCTGAACGCCGTGCCGAATCGGTCAAATCCTATTTGACCAGCCATGGCATCGGCAGCGCCTCGATCACCACACAGGGTCTTGGCGAAGCGAACCAGCGCGTGCCCACCGCCGACGGTGTGCGCGAACTGCAGAACCGCCGCGTGGAAATCACCTATGGGCCGGGCGCGGGCAACTGAGCCCACGCATCGCGCGCAACGAAAGGGCCGGAGCAATCCGGCCCTTTTTTGCATGAAGGCGTTGATGGAAGCGGGGTGTTCCCCTTACCGCATCGCCACCTGTGTCGGCGTCAGCATCGACTTGGCCCCGTCGCCCACCAGAAAATAGGCGCCCCAGTAATAGGGGTGGGAAAAGCGGCGGGTGTCGATCATCTGGTCCTGCGCGGTCTTGATCGCGTCGGCCATGGTGGCGCTGCGCCCGGTGCGATAGAAAGTGGACATCAGATCGTCGGTCTGGGTCAGCACCGGCACGGCCCAGAACGTGGCCATGACCGTGCGCGCGCCCGCCGCGATAAACGAACGCACCAGCCCGTCGAGCGCGGGCGAGGCGCTTTCCAGCCCCGCCTTGAGCGCGGTCTGAACGCTGGTGCCCGCCGCCGTGTCGCAGGCCGAGAGCACCACCAGATTGGCGTCCAGCTCCAGCTTGGCCACCTCGTCAAAGGACAACATGCCATCGGACAGGACCTGTCCTGTGGGCGTGATTGACGAGAAATTCGTGCGCAAATTCAGCCGCAGCTTCATCTATGCGGGCACGGCCATGCGGTCCGGCGGCCGGATGGGCGTGCCTGCCGAAACCGAAAAGCTGGACAAGCAGCGCCCCCATGTTCACGATCTTCTGCTGAAAGCCTATGGCGACGATGGCTATCGCCATGCCCAGGCCGCCGACCTCTACCGCATCGCGCCGCGCGGACACAACCGGCTGGTCAAGGTGTTCACCATCGTGCGCCATATCGATGGGATGGAGCCTGCCACGCAATATCCGGTGGGCGGCGCCCATCTGCAATGGACGCTGATCAAGCCGAGGGATTTCATCTGCGGCGCCTTTGTGGACGGCGACGGATTGGCCAAAACCCCCTCTTTCACGGTGTCGATCGCGCCGGGCGCACCGCAAGCCAATTTCTTCCGGCTGGAGCGCTATCTCGAGCAGTTGTGAGGGGGGCGGAAAGCACCCAAATGGCGGAGCGGGAGGGATTCGAACCCTCGATACGCTTTTGACGTATACTCACTTTCCAGGCGAGCGCCTTCGACCACTCGGCCACCGCTCCGCATTGCTCTGGAAGGCAGGCCCCTAGCGATGAAACGCGGCTTGCGCAAGAGAGGGCGCGCAGGCAGATTGCCCTGATGCGCAAAAAGATTGTTCTGTCCGCCGCCTTTGCCCTTTCCGCCGCCCAGATGGCCATGGCGGCCGCGCCAGAAAAACCCGCACCGGAAAAACCCAAAACCCGCCCCAGCGCCGAGATCATCAAGGCCGCCCCGGCCAGTGATTGGCGCGAGATCGACCCTGCCGACCTGCTGGTGATGGTGCTGGCCCCGGATGGCAACGGCAAAACGCGGCAGGTGATCATCCAGCTTTTGCCTGCACCCATCAGTCAGGGCTGGATCGGCAATATGCGCAAGCTGGCCGCCGCGCATTGGTGGGACAATGGTGCTGTCTATCGGGTTCAGGACAATTGGGTCGCGCAATTTGGCGATCCCGATGAGGATACGCCGCAAGCCAAACCCCTGCCGCCCGGCTTGGCCAAAGTACCCGAGAGCGACTATTTGCTGCGCGCATTTGCTGCGCCCGAATATATCAATCCGGGCCACGATGCCTATGCGCCGCATACGGGCATCGACATGGGCTTCCCCATGGCTTTTGACGACAATCATGTCTGGCCCGTCCATTGCTATGGCTCGGTGGGCGTGGGGCGCAACAATTCGCCCGATACGGGCATGGGGGCCGAACTCTATGCGGTGATCGGCACGCCCCCGCGCCAGCTCGACCGCAACATTGCCGTGGTGGGGCGAGTGATCGAGGGGATCGAGCATCTCTCCTCCCTGCCCCGCGCGCCGGGCAACGGCATGTATAATGACAAGGCAAAGAACACGCCGATCCTCTCGATCCGGCTGGGCAATGACCTGCCGCCTGCCGATCGGCCGCATTTCGAATATCTCTCCAGCGCCAGCGCATCATTTCGCGATTATGTGAACGCGCGGGTCAACCGGCATGACGATTTCATCATCTATTCGCCCGGAGCCGCCGACATCTGCAACATCCCGATTCCCGTCCGCCGCCGGGGGTGACGGGCGGGCACAACAGGCGGGGATGAGCCGCCTCGCGCCCTTGCACGGCGCATGGCGAAAACCTATTCATACCGCAAATTCGTATTCAAACCCTAGGATTTCCGCGCCATTCCCGGGCGATGAACTGGCGCAAACCCCATCAGGGCGCTAGATCACCCAGGCAAATGGGCCACCGCCAAGGCGGCCCTGTGAACCATGGCGCGGAAGCACTCCAACCCAAGGAGAAAGCCGTGACAGTCGTGACACCCGAGGGGACTCCATCGATGAGCTTTACCGCCGACAAGCTGCTGCTGTTTGGCGCCACCGGCGATCTTTCGCAGCGCATGCTGCTGCCCTCGCTGTGCGCGCTTCATGCCGATGCTCTGGTGCCGGAAAAGCTGGGCATCATCGGCACGGCCCGCTCCGACCTCGATGACGATGGCTTCCGCAATTTTGCCGCCGATGCGCTGGGCAAGTTCCTGCCCGATTATCGCAAGAGCGCGATCCCCGGCTTTCTCCAGCGGCTGACCTATCAGGCGCTCGACGCGAACCAGACCGCGCAATTTGCCGATCTGGCCGCCAAGGTCGGCCCGCGTCAGGATGGTCTGGCGATCTTCCTGTCCACCGCGCCCAGCCTGTTCGAACCCACCATTGCGGGCCTTCAGGCCAGCGGACTTGCCGACGAGACCAGCCGCATCGGCCTGGAAAAGCCGCTGGGCACGGATCTGGACACCAGCCGCCACATCAATGACGCGGTGGCCTCGGCCTTTCCCGAAGACCGCATTTTCCGCATCGACCACTATCTGGGCAAGGAAACCGTCCAGAATCTGATGGCGCTGCGCTTTGCCAACATTCTTTTCGAGCCCATCTGGAACTCACACTATATCGAGCACGTTCAGATCACCGTGGCGGAAACGGTTGGCCTTGAAGGGCGCGTGGGCTTTTACGACGGCGCGGGCGCGCTGCGCGATATGGTGCAGAACCATATGCTGCAACTGCTCGCCCTTGTCGCGATGGAGCCGCCCAGCCGGTTTGACCCGGCCGCGATCCGGGGCGAAAAGACCAAGGTCCTGCGTAGCTTGCGCACCGTTGCTGCGGGCGACACCGTGACCGGCCAGTATCGCGCGGGCGCGATCAACGGCGCTTCGGTGCCCGGCTATGCCGATGAATTGGGCCAGCCTTCGGCCACAGAGACTTTCGTGGCGATCAAGGCGCATATCGACAACTGGCGCTGGAAGGGCGTGCCCTTCTATCTGCGCACCGGCAAGCGTCTGCCCAAGCGGACCACCGAGATCGTGGTCCAGTTCCGCCCTGTGCCCCATTCGATGTTTGCCCAGCGCGGCGCGATTGCCCAGCCCAACCGGCTGGTCATCGGCATCCAGCCGGAGGAAAACATCACCTTCACCACCAATGCCAAGGTGCCGGGTCTGGATCGCGGAGGCTTGCGCCTGCGCGAAGTGCCGCTCGACATCAGCATGGAAGACGCCTTTGCCGGCCCGACCAAGCGCATTGCCTATGAGCGCCTGCTGCTCGACCTGATCGAGGGCGACCAGACGCTGTTCGTCCGCCGCGACGAGGTGGAGGCGCAATGGGCCTGGATCGACGGCGTGCGCAAGGTGTGGACCGACAATGGCATCACGCCCAACCCCTATGGCGCAGGAAGCTGGGGGCCGACCGCCGCCATCGCCCTTGCCGCCAAGGATGGCGTGGCGTGGCATGAATAAGCGGGCAGGAACAAGGAATAGTATCATGGCTGAACTGCACCCCACTATCGCCCGCGTGACGCAGCGCGTGATCGAGCGATCCAAGGCGACCCGCAGCGCCTATCTCGACCTGATGGCGCGCGAGAGTGATCGCCATGGGGACCGTTCGGCCTATGGCTGTTCCAACCTTGCCCATGCCTATGCGGGCGCAGTCGAGGACCAGAAGACGCTGGCCTTCACCCGCGCCCAGAACATCGGCATCGTCACGGCCTATAATGACATGCTATCGGCGCATCAGCCCTATGCGCGTTTTCCCGATGCGATGAAGATCTATGCCCGCGAAGTGGGCGCCACCGCGCAGGTTGCAGGCGGCGTTCCGGCCATGTGCGACGGCGTGACGCAGGGCATGGACGGGATGGAGCTCTCGCTCTTCTCGCGCGACACGATTGCGCTGTCCACCGCCGTTTCGCTCAGCCACGCCGTGTTTGACAGCACCGCGCTGCTGGGCATCTGCGACAAGATCGTGCCGGGTCTGGTGATCGGCGCGCTGCGCTTTGGTCATCTGCCCTCGATCTTCATCCCCAGTGGCCCGATGCCCAGCGGCATCGCCAACAAGGAAAAGCAGAAGACCCGCCAGCTTTACGCCGAGGGCAAGGTGGGCCGCGAAGAACTGCTCAAGAGCGAGATGGGTTCGTACCATTCGCCGGGCACCTGCACCTTCTATGGCACCGCCAATTCCAATCAGATGATGATGGAAATGATGGGCCTGCAACTGCCCGGCTCCAGCTTTGTGCCCCCCAACACCCCGCTGCGCAGCCAGTTGACCCGCGCCGCCGTCCATCGCCTGACGCAAATCAGCCGCAAGGGCGCCGATCCGCGCCCGATGGCGCAAGTGGTCGATGAAAAGGCGATCCTCAACGCCTGCATCGGCCTGCTGGCCACCGGGGGCAGCACCAATCACGCGATCCACCTGCCCGCAATGGCGCGGGCGGCGGGGGTCATCATCGACTGGGCGGATCTGGATGAACTGTCCAGCGTCGTGCCGCTGATCGCGCGCGTCTATCCCAATGGGTCGGGCGATGTGAACCATTTCCACGCGGCGGGCGGCATGGGCTATGTCATCCGCGAATTGCTGGGCGCCGGGCTGTGCCATGGCGATATCCTGACCGTGGCCGAGGGCGGGTTTGCCGCTTATGCCACCGAGCCTTATCTCGAGGGCGATGCGCTGGCCTTCCGCCCGGCGCCTGAGGTCAGCCACGATCCGGCGATGCTCTCGACCGTGGCCCAGCCGTTCCAGCCCGATGGGGGCATGCGTCTGGTGCAGGGCAATCTGGGCCGCGCGACCTTCAAGTCCTCGGCGGTGGAAAAGGAGCGCTGGACCATCGAGGCCCCCGCGCTGGTGTTCAACAGCCAGGAAGACGTGCAGGCCGCCTTCAAGGCGGGCGAGCTGGAGCGTGACTGCGTGGTGGTCGTGCGTTTCCAGGGGCCACGCGCCAATGGCATGCCCGAACTGCACAAGCTGACCCCGCCGCTGGGCGTGCTTCAGGACAAGGGCTTCAAGGTGGCGCTGGTCACCGACGGGCGCATGTCGGGCGCCTCCGGCAAAGTTCCCGCCGCCATCCACGTCACGCCCGAAGCCCTTGCGGGCGGCGCGCTGGCGCTGGTGCAGAACGGCGACATCATCCGCGTCTGCGCGCAATCCGGCACGCTGGAGGTGAAGGCTGATCTGTCGGGCCGCACGCCTGCTGCGGCGCCTGTGGCCGCGATGGGCGTGGGGCGCGAATTGTTCGCCATGTTCCGCGCCGGGGCCGATGGCGCCGAAAAGGGCGGCTCGGCCATGCTGGCACTCGCAGGTCTTTGACGCTAAAGGCCTGACGACGGAGGGGATTCATGGAACTCGTTACGGTAGATATCGGCGGCACCCACGCGCGTTTCACCATTGCCACACTTGGCGATGATGGCGCGATCGTGCTGGGCGAACCGGCCACGCTGAAAACCAATGAACATGCCAGCTTTGAAACGGCATGGGAGCATTTCGCGCAGATCTCGGGCCGCGCCCTGCCCCGCGCTGTTGCGCTGGCGGTGGCGGGGCCGGTGGGTGGCGAACTGATCCGCTTTACCAACAACCCGTGGGTGATCCTGCCCGATCAGTTGCCCGAGCGTTTGGGCGTGGACAAAGTCACCATCGTCAATGACTTTGGCGCGGTGGGCCACGCCGTGGCGCGCGCGGGCGATGAATATTTCCAGCATCTGACCGGGCCGGATGTCGCGCTGCCCGCCAGCGGCACGATCACCATCGTCGGCCCCGGCACCGGGCTTGGCGTGGCGCATGTCTGGCGCGATGGTAACGGCTTCTATCATGTTCAGGCAACCGAAGGCGGCCATCTCGATTTCGCCCCGCTCGATGCGGTGGAGGACGCGATTCTGGCCCGCCTGCGCCAGCGTCATCGCCGCGTTTCGGTTGAGCGCGTGGTGTCGGGCCCGGCCATCGTCGATATTTACGAAACGCTGGCCGCGCTAGAGCAGCGCCCCGTGCTGCATACCGACGACCGCACGATCTGGACCAGGGGCACTGCGGGAGAGGACACGCTGATGGCGGCGGCCATCGACCGTTTCTGCCTCTCGCTGGGTTCGGCGGCGGGAGATCTGGCGCTGGCGCAGGGCGGGTCGGCCGTGGTCATCGCGGGCGGGCTTGGCCTGCGCATCAAGGACACGATCCTGTCCTCCGGCTTTGCCGACCGTTTCCGCGCCAAGGGCCGCTTTGAAAGCCTGATGGCCAGCCTGCCGGTCAAGCTGATTACCCATCCCCAACCGGGCCTGCTCGGCGCGGCCGCCGCGTTTCAGAAGGAACATGCATGATGAGCGAAACACCTACCCCCGCCTCCGCCCGGATCGACGCCATCATGCGCACCGCGCCGGTGATCCCGGTGCTGGTGATCGACCGGCTTGAAGATGCGCTGCCGCTGGCCGAGGCGCTGGTCGCCGGTGGCCTCAAGGTGCTTGAAGTCACGCTGCGCACCGAGTGTGCATTGGACGCCATCAAGGTGATGAAGCAGGTTCCCGGCGCGATTGTCGGCGCAGGCACGGTGCTGAACCCCGACGATCTGGCGCGCGCGATTGACGCGGGCAGCGAATTCATCGTCTCGCCGGGCCTCACCCCGCGTCTGGGCGAAGCGGCCGTTGCGGCGGGCATCCCGTTCCTGCCGGGCACGGCCAATGCGGCTGACATCATGCTGGGCATGGATCTGGGCCTCAACCGCTTCAAGTTCTTCCCCGCCGAAGCCAGCGGCGGCGTCAGCGCTCTGAAGGCCATTGCAGGCCCGTTCGGCTCGGCCCGCTTCTGCCCCACCGGCGGCATCACGCTGGCCACGGCCCCCAACTATCTCGCCCTGCCGCAGGTGCTCTGCGTCGGCGGAAGCTGGATGGTGGGCAAGGGCGCCGATGCGGCGGCCATTACGGCCGCTGCCGGCGCGGCGGCGGCTCTGAAAGCCTGAAACTGAATACCCTGCCCGCGCAAGCCATCGGCGCGGGCAGACATTTCCCTTCTTCCATTTGCCTTACCAAATTCGTCTGCGGCTTTGCAGTCCCCCTTCCCCTGTCCGGCGATCATGGCCATAGTCAGGGGCAAGACCATAAGGGCAGGAGAGGCAAAGCAGGCCGCCAGCACATGGGCCAGAGCGCCCGACGGGAGTGTCCATAAAGATGAGCCAGATTGCCGCCCTTTCGCAGCGTTTGCAGGATTTGCACGCGACGACCGAAGAAACCCCGCTGTTCAACCCGGTGTTTCAGCTCTCCCTCGAACTCTCGCGCCAGATTGAAAACGGCGAACTTGGCCTCGACAAGGTTGAGGCCATGGTGGCCGAGCTGGAATGCGAAGGGCTTCAGGCGCGCGCGCGGCGGCTGCATCGCCTTTTGGAGCCGGTCGAACCGGAGGCCAATCTGGCCCGCGTGAAAGGCCATGCCGAAACGGGCGATTTTGCCAGTTTTGCCACGCGCTGGGGCCGCCCCGCCGCGCATATCGTGTTCACCGCCCATCCCACCTTCCTGCTGAACAAGGCGCAGACCGCCACCGTGGCCCATGCGGCAAGCGAAGGGGATTTCGGCCCCGCTACCTGCGCGGCAACAGCGGCGCGCGACACGATCACGCTGGACACCGAGCATGACGCCGCGCTGGCCGCCATCGCGCGCGGGCATTCGGCTCGCGCCAAGGTCACCCAGACGCTGTTCAACACCGCCCGCGCCCGCTGGCCCCAGCAATGGCGCGCGCTGCGCCCGATGCCGATCCGCTTTGCCTCGTGGGTGGGCTATGACATGGACGGGCGGACGGACATCGGCTGGAACACCTGCATCCGCTATCGCCTGATGGAAAAGGCCCAGCGCCTGTCGGCCTATGCCGCCGATCTGGCCGAGGCCGCGCCCGATATCGCCACGCGCCTGCTGGCCGGTGCCGAGCGCGCCGAGGAAATGGCCGCGCTCTTTGCCCGCGACATGAAGGACCCCGCCACCCTGTCGGAGGCCGCGAACACGCTGACCGGGGATCATCCGGCCAAGCTGACCAGCCTGTCAGGCATCATTGCCGAGCTGGAGGCGCTGGCCGCCACGGCAAGTGATGATGTGGCAGAGGTCCTGCTGACCACGGTTGCCGCGATGCAGGCCGATGGTCTGGGCATGGGCTGGGTGCATTTCCGCGTGAACAGCAGCCAGCTTCAGAACGCGATCCGCCGCCGCATCGATCCCGATGGCCGCCTCGATCTGGCCAGTCAAGCAGCCCTGGTCAAGATGCGCGAACTGCTAGCCACGGCCAAGGTCCTGCGCACCAATTTCGCCGCGCTGGCGATTGAGAACAGCACCGCAATCCGCCTGTTCCTGACCATGGCGCAGATCCTCCACCATGTGGATGCCGACACGCCGATCCGCATGCTGGTGGCCGAATGCGAACAGCCCACCACGATGCTGGCCGCGCTCTATTTCGCCAAGCTGTTCGGGATCGAGGACAAGGTGGACGTCTCGCCCCTGTTCGAGACGGAGACGGCGCTGGAGCATGGCGGACGCTTCCTTGATGCGCTGCTGGCCGAACCGGCGTATCGCGCCTATGCGCGCGGTCGCGGGCGCGTATCGATCCAGACCGGCTTTTCCGATGCCGGGCGCTTCGTGGGCCAGATCCCCGCCGCGCTGGCCATCGAGCGCCTTCAGGGCCGCCTGGCCGAGGCGATGACCGCCAACCAGCTTTCGGACGTCTCCGCGCTGATCTTCAACACCCATGGCGAGAGCATGGGGCGCGGCGCACATCCCGCCTCGCTGGCCGATCGTCTGGCATGGCCGCTCTCGCCTTGGGCGCGGCGCCGTTTCGTGCGGGCGGGCATCCGTCTCGAACCGGAAGTCTCGTTTCAGGGCGGCGACGGCTATCTCTTCTTCGGCAGCGACGAACTGGCGCTGGCCACGCTCACGCGCTTTATCGAACTGGCGCCTGCCGAAACCGATCCCTATGCGCCGACCGACCCGTTCTATCGCCGCACGGACCTGTCCCTCGACTTTTATCGCGCGATCCGCCGGGTTCAGCAACAGCACCTGTCGAGCAGCACCTACAGCCGCGCGCTGACCGCCTTTGGCCTTGGCCTGCTGAACGACACCGGCAGCCGCAAGAGCCGTCGCCAGAGCGACGTTTCCTCCGACCGCACGATGTCGCTGCGCCAGATCCGCGCGATCCCGCATAATGCGGTGCTGCAACAGCTTGGCTATCCGGTGAACATCATCGCCGGGGCGGGCAGCGCGGCTGAGGGCAATTACGAGGAACTGGCCGCTTTGCTCCGCTCGTCGGAGCGCGGGCGTCAGATCGTGCGTCTGGTGCGCGCCGCCAATGCGCTGGCCAGCATCAAGACGCTGACGGCCTTTGGCGAGCTGTTCAACAGCGCCTATTGGGCCAGCCGCCCCTATCGCGGGCATGAAGAGCATATTGCGGATGGCTGCCTTGCGCTGGCCGAATATCTGACGGGGGATGACCGGGCGGGCGTGTTCCGCCGTCTCTCGACACGCCTGCGGGTCGATGCGCTCAAGCTCCACCGCCTGCTGGCGCTGATCCCGGACGAGGCGCCCCTGCCCGACCGCGAACATACGCGCCGCATGATCGGCGTGCTTCAGGCGCTGCGTCTCGCGCTGTTCCAGCATATGTTCCTGCGCGCGGTCATGGTGCCGCAATTCAGCCGCGCCAATGACATCGCGCGCGAAGATGTGCTGGAGATGGTCTTCACCCTGCGTATCGACGATGCGCTGGCCCAGCTTCGCCGCGCCTTCCCCACCAGCTTCCCCAGCCTGGACGATTTCCGGGTCGAGGAACCGGCCGATTATCCCGACGATGCCGCCCATGGCTATGGCGTCATCCGCCGCGATTATATCGAACCGATCGAGCGCGCCTATGGCCTTGCCCTGCGCATCGGCACGGCGATTGCCAATGAATTTGGCGCGCACGGGTAAAATGTGATCGAATGGGGCGGGCGTAAATCCGTCCCATTTCGATACAGGCTTCACAGACCTCTGGCGCGCAGGCACAAGGTAACGCATCTTTAACCATAGCGTTTAACCTTGCCTGCGAGTCTGCCAGACCATGCCTATCGGCACCCATCCCACCCCTGCGACCGGCGACCCGTTTCTGGCGGCGCGCGCGCTGATCATCATGGGCGGGCTGGGGCTGACGGTGCTGGCGGGCCTTGCGCTGATCGAGGCGGATGAGCGGGGCGGCACCGCCCATCTGCCCCGCGACGTTGTGATCGCCGCGCGCCCGCAACTGGCGCATCAGATCGCGCTTGGGGTCGATCCCTATGCCGGGGCGCAGGGCGTCAGTTTCGACACGCCTGCCACCACTATCGGTATGCGCAGCCCCGGCAAGGGCGGCGGCGTGATGCCCACCTCAACCCCGTCCCCCACCGACCGCCGCTTTGTCATCCGGCGCATCCTGCCGATTTCCGGACCGATCAAATATGGCCAATGGGCATGGGACGAGGATGGCGTGCCGCCCGGCCCGCTGGTCATCACCGTCGATCTGGAGGCGCGGGTGCTCTCGGTCTTCCGCAACGGGTTTGAAATCGGGGCCACCGCCGTCCTGCTGGGCACGCAGGAAAAGCCCACCCCCACCGGCACCTTTCCGATCAGCCAGAAGGACAAGGATCACGTCTCAAACCTTTATGACGCGCCCATGCCCTATATGATGCGGCTGACCGATGATGGCATTACGATCCACGCCACCAATGTGCGCAACGGTTTTGCCAGCCATGGCTGCATCGGCGTGCCGCTGGATTTCGCGCGCAAGGTATTTGGCGAGGCGCATATCGGCGACAAGGTTTACATCACGCGGGGCAAGCAGGTGGGGCTTGGAGATTCTCTCGTCGATTAAGCGCGGCGTTTCGGGGCCTTCATAAAGCTCCACACGCCGGGGCCGGGCCGGGCCACCACATCGCCGATCGACACCGGTTGCCGCGCCAGCAGACTGTCAAAGGCGCGGGCCACCGCATTGCCGCGCGGGGCATGGCCGTCGATCTCCTCGACGATCCGGGCGATAACGCGCATGGCAATCGCGCGCGGCGCAGCAGGGCGGTAATTCACCCCCAGCCCTTCGCGCACCACCCGCGCGCCATATTCCCGATCCGCCGCCCAATCGAGCGCGGCATCGGCATCGGCCAGATTTTCCGCGCAGCGCGCCCATGCCCCCACATCCAGCCAATCCGCCCCCGCCAGCGCCTGACGCACGCGCACCCGGTCAAAGGCAGTGTTGCGGTTGGACGGATCATCGGCGGCCACCAGCCCGGCATCGGCCACCACAGCGGCCAAATCCGCCCGCCGCCAGCCCAGCACCGGGCGGATCAGCAAATGCTCGCTCTCGGGCACCCAGCCCCGCTCGCGCACCCCGGCAAGGCCCGCCACCCCGCTGGCGCGGTTCAAGCGCATCACCAGCGTCTCGGCCTGATCGTCGGCATGATGGGCCGTGGCCAGCGCCGCCACCCCCTCACGCGCCATCCAGTCGGCCAGAGCGGCATAGCGCGCCGTGCGGGCCTCGGATTGCACATTGCCCGGTTCGACCGATACCCGGAGCGTTTCATGCGGCACGCCCAGATCGCGGCAGACCGCCGCCACTTGCGCCGCCTCCGCCGCGCTTTCCGCGCGCAGCCCATGGTCGACCGTGGCCGCGCAGACCGCGCCGGGCCGCGCCGCCGCCGCGAGCAGCAGCAGTCCAAGCGAATCCGGCCCGCCGGACACCGCGATCCCCAGCTTCAAGCTCGGATCGCGCGCGCCCTCGGGCCAGATCTGCGCCAGACTTTGTGCGAAACGGTCGGCGGTCAGTTGCACTTCACCTTGGCACGAATGCCGTCATAGGCCGACTTCAATCGCCCGGCGGCATCGGCCGGATAGCCATCGGCAAATTCGCCCAGAGCGATACAGGCACGGTTGATGTCCTTGAGCTCGATCATCGCCTCGGACAGATAGAGCAGGCTGTCGGACGCGCGGGCGCCCTTCTTATCGGCCTGATAGTTCTGGAGGAACCACGGGGCCGCATCGCGCGGCTTGCCATCATCCAGATAGGCGCGACCCAGCAGGTTGCGCGCATAGCTCACGCGCTTGTGCTTGGGATACTGGTCCAGATAGAGCTTCAACTGCTGCTGCGCCTCGGGGAAGAACTTGGCCTCCCACAGCTTGTAGCCATAGGTATAATCATCCTCCGCCGGGTCGCCGGTGGCGGGCTTGGCAATCGCCTTGACCGCCGTGACGCGGCTGGCGGGCGCAGGTGCGGGCTTGACCACCGGCGCTGCAACCGGCGCCGGGACGGGCGCGGGCTTGACCACCGGGCGCGGCGCGGGGGCCGCATCGCCCACGGCGGGCGGGGCCGGTTCAGGCGCGGTCACACCCTGTTCCACCGGCGCATTGGCCGCCGCGCGCGCTGTGTCGAGCTGGCGCACATGGTTCGACAATTCCTCGACCTGCGCGGTCAGGCGGGCGTTCTGCGCCTCCACAGCGCTCAGCCGCGCAAGGATATCGGTCAGCGCCGTATTGGCGGGCGGCGCGGCAGGCACCTCGGCCGCTGCGGCCGGGGCCGCGCCGGGGGCCGGATTGGCCGCCTGCTGGCCGAACAGCTTGGTATCGCCGCCGGGGAACACCTGCCGTTGCAAGGCGCGGACCTCGGCCTCCAGCTTGCGCATGCGGATTTCGCCTGCCGTGCCTTCCTGTGCCTGCGCCGGGATGGCGCTGCCTGTCCAGAGCAGCGCTGCCAGCGCCACGCCAGCCAGCCTGATCCGCTGCTTATACATCATCTTTCTTCAACTCCCACGGCGCGCCCGATCACGGGCGGCCCAGATCATCGGTTGTTCCATGCCCCAAACGCACAGTGCCGCAAGCAACCCCCTGCTGTCGAGTGGGGGTTAAGGCGTAACGGTGGATGGGGTGGCGGGTGCGGCAGGCGCATCAGCCGTTGGTGCGGGCCGGGGGCGCGGGAAATGGCGCAACGGGCGCGGGGCCGCAACGGGCGACGGAACCGCAACGGGCGCATTGGCCGCGCCGGGGATCGGCTCGGCCGGCGGCGTTGCCGCTGGCGCAGGCTTTCCGCGCTCCAGCAAAGCCTTGGCCGAGATCGGCACATTCCGGACAATCTCGGGGACCTTGCTGATCGGCGGCACGTCCTGACCACCCACGGTGATCGCCAGCTTGTCAGGGCGGCCGGTCCATACGGTCGGCCCTTGGGCATCCTCGGGCACCGTATAGGTTTCGCCCATCGCCAGCACCTTTTGCACCAATTGCTTGCCGCCCGCGTCCGAGACCTTGATCCACAGCTTATCCATCTGCGCGGTCAGCACGACAGGGCCGGTGGGCGCGGCGGAGGCTTCTTCGCTGGGCGCCTCGCTGGGCGCGGCCGATGCGGTCTGGCTGGGCACGGCGCTGGGCACTTCATCGGGGATCAGCGAGGGCAGGCTGTCGGTCGCGCTGGAATTGTTCTGCCACCAGATGAAGCCGCCGATGGCGACCACCAGCAGCACGAAACCGGCCATCCAGGCAAAGCGCGAGGAAGGCACGCGCGCCGGATCGCCCGGCGCAAAGGCGGGCGAGGCAGGCGCTTCGGGTTCGGGGGCGGCGCGCGAATAATCGCGGCCCATCGCATCGACCATCGCGGCCGGGTCCAGCCCGACGCTCTTGGCAAAGGTGCGGGTAAAGCCGAAAACATAGGTGCGGCCAGGCAGAGCGGCAAAATCGCCGGTTTCCAGCGCGCCCAGATGACGTTCGGAAATCTTGGTCCGGGCCGACAGTTCCGCCAGTGTCAGCCCCGCCGCCTCACGCGCGGCGGCCAGCCGCTGGCCCGCGGTGGCGGGCTGGCCGCTGGTTGGAGAAGCGAATTCTGACTCATCTGCGCTCATGGCGATACCGAAATCCTTTGCGGCCCGCGCCGGACACAACGCTGGAAGCTCTGGAAAGTCAACAGGCTTGACAGGTCCTTGCGCCGGTTAACAGGCATATTGCGCTCGATTACGCAAAGATATCGATGCGCCGGTCCGTAACAACCTGTTAATTCGCCCTTCAGTCTCCGATCAGGCCCCGCTGGGCCGCCCATGCGGTCATTTCCTCGCGCAGACTGGCGGGCGGGTTGGCCAGCCACCCCTCCATCGCCGCGCTGATTTCGGCCAGATTGACCCGGCGGACCATATCCTTGATCGGCGCCACGCCCGCCGGCGTGATCGACAGCCGCCGGATGCCGATGCCCAGCAAGGCCAGCGCCTCCAACTGGCGCCCGCCCATTTCGCCGCAGACCGTCATCGGCACATTCTGCGCATGGCCCGCCGCCGCGATGCGGCGGACAAAGCGCAGGATCGCAGGAGAAAGCCAGTCATAGCGCTCGGCCAGTTTTGGATTGGACCGGTCAGCGGCAAAGAGGAACTGCGTCAGGTCATTCGTGCCGATCGAGAGGAACGACAGGCGCGGCAGCAACAGATCCAGCACCTCGGCCAGCGCGGGCACTTCGAGCATCGCGCCATATTTGACCGCCTCGGGCGGGGTCTTGCCCAGCTTGCGCAGATGGGCAAGCTGTCCCTCGAACACCGCCTTGGCCGCGTCAAATTCCCACGGTTCGGAAATCATCGGGAACATCACCTGAAGCACCCGCCCCGCCGAAGCTTCGAGCAGCGCGCGGGCCTGGACCTTGAGCAGGGTATCGCGTTCGAGGGCAAGGCGCAGCGCGCGCCAGCCCATCGCCGGGTTCTCCTCCTCGCCATCCTCGTCATGGCGCAGATAAGGCAGGCTCTTGTCGCCGCCGATATCGACCGTGCGGAACACCACCGGCTTGTTGCCCGCCGATTCCAGCACTTCGCGATAAAGCCGCGTCTGGCGCTCGCGGTTGGGCAAAGTGGCTGAGACGAGGAACTGGAACTCTGTGCGATAGAGGCCCACGCCATCCGCGCCCGTCAGCTGCAGATTGGGCATATCCTCGCGCAGGCCCGCGTTGATGTTGACCGCAATGCGCTCGCCATCCAGCGTGATCGGCACCACATCGCGCAGCGCGGCATATTTGGCCTGCTTTTCGCGATTCTTGGCATAGCGCTCGTCAAAGCCGATCATCATGTCGCGCGTGGGCCGGGCAAAGGCCAGCGCCGAATCGGCATCGAGCAGGATCGGATCGCCCTCACGCACCTTGCCGCGCAAGCTCTTGACGCGGCCCAGCACCGGAATGCCCATCGCCCGCGCCACAATCACCACATGCGCGGTCAGCGAGCCTTCCTCAAGGATCACGCCCTTGAGCCTGCGCTTGTCATATTCGAGCAGTTCGGCCGGGCCAAGATTGCGCGCTATCAGGATCGCGTCCTGACGCAGGCCCGCGCTGGCCGCGGTGCCCAATTGGCCAGAGACGATGCGCAGCAGGCGGTTGGCCAGATCCTCCAGATCGTGCATCCGGTCGGCCAGCAAGGGATCGTCGATCTGGCGCATCCGCATACGGGTGCGCTGCTGGACGCGCTCGATGGCGGCCTCGGCGGTCAGGCCGCTGTCGATCGCCTCGTTGATGCGGCGGCTCCAGCCTTCGTCATAGGCGAACATGCGATAGGTTTCCAAAACCTCCTCATGCTCGCCCCCGCTGCCGAATTCGGCCTGAGACGCCATGCGGTCGATCTGTTCGCGCATTTTGTCAAAGGCGAGGTACACGCGCTGGCGCTCGGCCTCGGTGTCCTCGGCCACGATATGTTCGATGGTGATGCGCGGCTGGTGATAGACCGCCACGCCGCTGGCCAGCCCCTTGACCAGCGTGAGGCCGCGCAATTGTTCCGGCCCGGTATGGGCGGCGGCCAGACCTGCGGCTTCTTCCTCATCCACCAGATCGGCGTTGGCGATCAGTTCGGACAGGACCATGGCCACGGTCTGCAGCGCCTCGATCTCGACCTCTTCATAGCGGCGCGGATCGACATGCTGCACACAGACCACCCCCACGCAGCGTTCGCGCCGCACGATGGGCACGCCGGCAAAAGAGTGGAACTTGTCCTCGCCCGTTTCGGGGCGATACGAGAAATCGGGGTGCGCGGTCGCCTCGGCCAGATTGAGTGTTTCGGCGCGAGAGGCAATGGTGCCGACAAGCCCCTCGCCAATGGCCATGCGGGTGACGTGGACCGCCTCCTGCGCCAGGCCCCGCGTGGCGAAAAGTTCGAGCATCCCTTCGCGCAGCAGATAGATCGAGCAGACCTCGCTATCCAGACTGGCGCCGATGACCTCGACCACGGTGTTCAGTTTGGCCTGCGCATGGCTGCGCGAGGCCATGACCTCATGCAGGCGCGTCAGGATCGTGCGCGCGGCCGCCACCGCGCTGGAATTCGAGGTCGGGCCGAGAGGTGCAGTGGTCATGAAAGGGGGTTAGACCAAACATCCGCCTTTGCAAATGCGCCCACCCCTATTTTTGCGCTAACCCTGCCTTTTTGGGCCCTGTTCCATGCAAAAAGGCCGAAATATACAACGCAAAGGCCCGATCCGGCATCATGGGCCGGATCGGGCCGGGGTGATCTCGCAACGGTCGGGTTGTCAGCGTTCAGCCGGCAGGCCCTGCTTTACCGCCTGGGGCCTTGCCATTCCATGCTGCACGCAATGCTGCATCAATGATGCGCGATCTGGTCGCGGATCCGCAGCTTGTGGCGCTTGAGCGCCTGAAGCATGGCTGGGTCGGGATGGGGACTCTTGAGTTCTTCGGCAATCCGGCGTTCAAGACCGGCGTGCTTGTTGTGCAGGGCGTTGATGTGGGATGCTTCCATTTTGGACTCTCCTCCATAGGCCATAAAGCCATTGAAAGTGACCTCCTCGCCAGCGCGGCCCCCAACCGGCCCCATGCGAAGGTCCGACCGGGAAAACCGTGTGGTGGGCGGCCACAGGCTACCCCCCTATTAACGGACGGCTGCAGACGCCCGTCCGATCGGGGCATGACAGAACATGCCTCCTGCGGCCATGTCCGAATCGCGTCATTCCCGTCGATCAGATGCTCAAGGAAACACACTTTGCCCCGCTTGCGAAGCCCCGAATATGACAAATTTAGGTAAGCCGTGCAGGGCCGCGACAAAGCGCCCCTCAGCCTCGTTTACTTGCGCCCGACACTCATTTCATCGTGCCTGTTGCGCCCCCTCTTGCCCGTTGGTCGCGGCGCGATTAGAGCATGAGGAGAACTTGCGACACACCCTTGGCGGGAGCATATTTTGGTGACCGAAGAGGAAATGCGCAAAAAGCTGGAAGCGCTCCGCGTCGAGCATCGCGATCTGGATGCCGCGATCGATGCGCTGACTCTTTCGGGCGCGGGCGATCAACTGCAACTGGCCCGCCTCAAAAAGCGCAAGCTCAAGCTCAAGGACCAGATCTCGCTGATCGAGGACTACCTGATTCCCGACATCATTGCCTGAACCGGGCTCGCGCAAGGCGATTTCGGGTAATTTTGGCCGAACGGCGCGCGCATGAAAGGGCGCGCCGCCCTTGTGCGTGCCGTAACGGGGCCGCTTTAATGCCCAAAACCGGGAATGTCCCAAATCGGGATAAGGGTCAGTCCCTAATGGCATTGCAGCAAGTGCTAATATTTGATTAACCAATTTCACCATGAAGCACACAAGCAACATCAATCCCCGAATCGTCGAGGGTCTGTATTGCGAGGCCCTGGTCCTCTCGGACGAGGTGCGCGCCGCTTTCGACCTGTCGGGCCGTATCGAGGAAACCGGAACGCAGGAAGACGCCCCCCGCATTGCCCTGTCCTGCGAAGCTTTGCGCACGACGACGCGCATGATGCATGCCGTGGCCTGGTTGCTGAATCATCGCGCCTATTTCATGGGCGAATTGTCCGAATTCCAATTGCGCCGCTATGGCCGTCTGGCTCCCGATTTCCCGGCCGCCGATCCTGAAAGGCTGCTCCTGCTCAGCCCGCAGATCCGCAAGCTGATTGCCGCGACCGAGGAGTTTTACGCCCGCCTGCTGCGCATCGACCGGGGCTGGCGCGAGGTGGCCCCCGGCACGCCGCGCGCCATCGACCAGTTGCGCGCCCGGCTGGGCAGCGCGGTGGCCTGAGGCCCTCTCGACAGGGGGCGGGCAAAGCGGCATAGGCTGACCCCATGAACATGCCCCCGCGCCCATGGCCCACCGGCGAGACCGAGCGACTCGAACCGCTCGTCCGGCGCATGCTGGCCAATAATCCCAGCCCGTTCACCTTTACCGGCACCCAGACCTATCTGGTGGGCGATGCGCGCGGGCTGGCGGTGATCGATCCGGGGCCGGACGATGCCGAGCATATTGACGCGCTGCTGGGCGCGATTGGCGACGCGCCGGTGCTGGCGATCCTATGCACCCATACGCACCGCGACCATTCGCCGGGCGCCGCGCCGCTGGCGGCGGCCACGGGCGCGCCGATCATCGGCTGCGCGCCCCTGACGCTGGAGGATGACGGGCCGCGCGCCGATGCCGCCTTTGACACATCCTATGCGCCCGACACCGTGCTGAAGGACGGCGAACTGGTGCGCCTGCCCTCGGCCACGCTGATGGCAGTGGCCACGCCCGGCCATACCAGCAACCATCTGTGCTTTGCCCTGATCGAGAGCGGGGCGCTGTTTACCGGCGACCATGTGATGGGCTGGTCCACCACGGTCGTCTCGCCTCCCGATGGTGATATGAGCGACTATATGATCAGCCTCGACAAGCTCTATGAGCGCGCCGACCGGGTCTATTACCCCGCCCATGGGCCGCAGATCGACAAGCCGCAGCAGATGGTGCGCGGCATGATCGGCCACCGCCGCATGCGCGAGCGGCAAATCCTGCGCGCGCTGGAAACCGGGCCGGTGACGATCGAGATCATGGTGGCGCAGATGTATCCCGGGCTCGACGTGCGCCTGCATCGCGCGGCGGGGCGTTCTGTGCTGGCCCATCTGATCGATCTGCAAAGACGCGATCAGGTGGCGCAGGCGGGCGAGGATCTCTGGGTTCTGGCGGCCTAGCCCGCGATCTTGCATGCCCCCTTCGCCTGGTGTAATACTTAGGCAATACACAGAGAGGGGGAGAATCCATGGCCCATTCATCGACCTCGCCTGCCGTCCTGCTTCATCGTGACCGTCAATTCTTTGCCCGCATAACCCTCGGCCTTGCGCTGATCATCGTGCTTGGCTTTGGCCAGTTCGCCGCGCTGGGGCGGGTGGACTATCGCCATGTCCCGCTCTGGTTCCATGTCCATGGCGCGCTGATGCTCAGCTGGCTGACGCTGGCCGTGGTCCAGACGCAACTGGCCGCGCGCCTTTCCTCGCCCGCGCTGGCGCTGCATCGGCGGATGGGGTGGCTGGCGGTGGCCTATATCGCGGCCGTTCCGCTGGTGGGCGGCATGACGCTGCGCTCGGCGCTGGGCGGGCAACTGATACCGCCTTTCTTTACGCCCGCCTATTTTCTGGCGCTCAATGCCTGCTTCCTGCTGGGATTTCCCGCGCTGATCCTGCTGGCGGTGCTGCGGCGGCGCGAAACAGCGTGGCATGCACGGCTGATTCTGGCGGCCAATGTCCTGCTGCTCGATCCGGCACTGGGGAGGCTCTTGCCGATGCCCCTGCTGGGGCTGAACGGCGAATGGCTGGCCATGGCGGTCGAAATGGTGCCCTTTGCCCTGCTGGCCCGCCATGACCAGCGCCAGATGGGACAGGTCCACCCGGCCACCGTGCTGGGCGCGGGCAGCAATATGGCGCTCCACATCCTGACCGCGCTGCTGGCACAAAACGCGCCGATCATCGCGCTGGCCGCCGATCTGGGCCAATAATTGCAGATTTTCCTTGGGGTCTTGCGCAATGCTCCCTATCTGGGCGGCAAAGCCAATGAACCCCAAGGGGATGTGATTATGACTGCCCAGAGCGCCAGCCTCGCCGGTCTTGACCTGCGCGCCGAAATCGACCGCCTCCGCAAGGAAAAGAACGCGGTTATCCTCGCGCATTATTATCAAAAGCCGGAACTGCAGGATCTGGCTGATTTCGTGGGCGATTCGCTGGAGCTGTCGCGCAAGGCGGCCGAAACGGACGCCGATGTCATCGCCTTTTGCGGCGTGAAATTCATGGCCGAAGTGGCCAAGATCCTTTCGCCCGAAAAGACGGTGGTCCTGCCCGACCTCAACGCCGGATGCAGCCTGGAGGATGCCTGCCCGCCCGAAAAGTTCAAGGCTTTCCGCGAGGCGCATCCTGACCATATCGCCATCACCTATATCAACTGCTCGACCGAGGTGAAGGCGCTCTCCGACATCATCGTCACCTCGTCCTCGGCGGAAAAGATCCTCTCGCAGATCCCGCGCGACCAGAAGATCATCTTCGGCCCCGATCGCCACCTTGGCGGCTATCTCTCGCGCAAGTTCGACCGCGAGATGCTGCTGTGGCCCGGCGTGTGCATCGTGCATGAAGCCTTTTCCGAAACCGAATTGCTCAAGCTGATGGCCCAGCACCCCGGCGCGCCCATCGCGGCCCACCCCGAATGCCCGCCCACCATCGTCGACCATGCCGACTATGTAGGCTCGACCAGCGGCATTCTGAACTATGCCAAGGAAATGGCCGCCGACACGCTGATCGTCGCCACTGAACCGCATATCATCCACCAGATGCAGCTGGCCATCCCGAACAAGACCTTCATCGGCGCGCCGGGGGCCGACGGCAACTGCAACTGCAACATCTGCCCCTATATGGCGCTGAACACGCTGGAAAAGCTCTACATCTCCCTGCGCGACCTGACGCCCCGGATCGAGATCGAGGAAGGGCTGCGGCTGAAGGCCAAGGAAAGCCTCGACCGGATGCTGGGGATGGCTTCGGGGACTGTGGGTATGGGGGATCTTGGGGCAAGGTGAGAGGGCGCCCCCGGCCATGGCTGATAAGATGCGCACTAGGGCTTTTGCTTCTTATCAGCATGCTCGGCTCAGGCTGTGTCATCTATACCCGCTACGCCATTATGCACGGAGCTTTGCTTAAGCCTCCATGGAGTTGCGTCACAGAGCGAGACCGTCTTCATTTGCATGAACTGGCGGATCGCTCTCTCACGCGCCAGATTCAAGTCTGGTATCGTCAGCCTTCCGGGAAAAGCCTGCCATGGCATCTCAGCGGAATTACCGCATACGTCGGATTAAGACTATCCTATTCGGCCGATGTACGAATGGTGTTGGCGATGCCTTCCGTCATGACAATCTCCGTTTGCCAAAGGCCTTGAGAGGTTGAAGTTTTAAAACTTGCCTCCGGCGGGCAAAGGGACTCAGTCCCTTTGCAATCCCGTTACTGGGATGGCGCCAGGTCGGCTAAGCCGGGCTTATGTGATGGATTGAAAGCCTGCGGAGCGGCGAGGTGACGCCGGAAGCGCCGCAGGCTTTATCATTTCTGACGCCGCGTCCGACACCCATCCGCCTAACCCGATGCGTAAACGCAGACAGTAACGGGAGCGCGAGGGTCCAGCCCCGCGCATTTGCCTCTCTTCTTCAAACCCAAAACAAAAAAGGCGGAGGAAATCCCCCGCCCTTTTCAATCCCGAAAACCGGATGAAGTCTTACTTCACCAGCTCGACATGCTCGAAATCCAGCTCGACCGGGGTTGCGCGGCCAAAGATCGACACCGATACCTTGACGCGGTTCTTGTCGAAATCCAGCTCTTCCACGATGCCGGTGAAGCTGTTGAAGGGACCGTCGAGCACCTTGACCGAATCGCCGATTTCGAAATCGACGGCAACGTGCTTCTTGACCGTGGTTGCGACGATTTCGCGGTGGCCGAAATAGCGGGCCGCGTCGCGCTCGGAAATCGCCTGCGGCTTGCCGTTATGGCCCAGAAAGCCGGTGACCTTGGCGGTGTTCTTGACGAGGTGATACACATCGTCATTCATGGTCAGCTTGGCCAGCACATAGCCGGGCATGGTCTTGCGTTCGACCTGAACCTTCTTGCCGCGCTTGACCTCGGTGACCTGTTCGGAGGGCACTTCGATCTGCTCGACCAACTGCGAGAGGCCAAGGCGCTCGGCTTCGGCCTGAATGGCTTCTTTGACCTTGTTTTCAAAGCCGGAATAGGCGTGGATGATATACCAGCGGGCCATATCTTACAGTTCCTATGCTTTTCTCAGGCGAGCGACAGCAGCGTGCGCACGATGTAGCCGAAGAGCGAATCGACGCCGAGGAAGAAGATCGCGAGGATCAGCATCAGAATGCCGACGAAGATGCCGGTCTGAACGGTTTCCTGACGGCTCGGCCACACCACCTTGCGCGCCTCAACCTTGACCTGGTTGAAGAACTCTCCGGGAGAGACCTTGGGCTTCTTATCTTCCATCGACGCAATCCTCGAATAAGCCCGATACCGTTTTGGCCATTGCCGCCGCGCCGCCCCGGATCAGGTCCGGGAGGGGCTTTGCAAGGCTCCGATGTCGGGAGATGTCGGTGATCTAGTCCGACTTCCCTGATTTTGCAAGAGGGCCTTATTTTGCAAGGGAGGCCGGTTTGAGCCGCGTCAGCAAACTGCCCTGTCCCCGCCAGACCACCACCGCGCCCTGCGGCAGAGTATCGGGTGCGCGCTCGCCCACATACCACAGCCAGTCGGCCTGACGCGCCGGGGCGAAATTGGCCAGATCGACCTGTTGCGAGGCGTGCAGCAGCAAGCGCTGCGAGGGATCATCGAAATCGCGCCCGCCCTGCTTCAATTGCAGCATATGCACATGGGGCACCGCGAAATTGGCATTCACCAGCGCATGGCGGCGCACCACCGCATAGGCGCCGATATGTTCGAAATGGTTGAGCGGCCATTGCTCGCGCGTTACCAGCACGGCGCTGGCCACGCGAGCGCCCTGCGGCACATGGTCGAGAGCGACCATGATCTTTTCCATCCGCGCCGAATCATCGTGCCAATCCTGCGTCGTAATCAGCAGGCGCGCCACATAGAGCATCACCACCGGCGTGATCGCCCAGCCCGGCGCGCGCGGCCAGCGAATCGACAGGCAGCAGACCATCAACCCCGTCGTCACCAGCCGGTAATCGGCATAATCCCCGCCCGAAATGTGACGCGGCACCGCAATCGTCATGGCCAGCAGCATCACCGCCGCCCAGCCCAGCCGTCCATCGAGCCGCCGCATCGCCGCCGCCGCCAGAAAGGCCAACGCCACCACCACCAGCGACAGGTAATCCAGCGCATAGACCGTATCGCGCATGGCTTTCAGCCAGATCGCCTGCTTATAGACCCACCAATAGGGCCCATAGGAGAACGTGCCCGCCGTGCCCGGCACCAGCACCATCACCACCAGCGGCGCCAGCAGCGGCCAAGGCGCGATGAACGCCCGCCATCCGCGTCCCATGCCCAGCTCATAGCCCAGCAGCAGCACGCCCAGCACGCCCCATGCCGACAGATGCGACAGCCACACCACCAGCCCGATCGGTACGAAAATCGCCCCGCGCAGCCACCACACCGGCCCTTTACGGTCCAGCCAGACCCAGAGCGCAAAGGCCCAGAGCGCCAGCGCCTGACCCAGCGCATAATTGAGCAGGCCGATCAGCATCATCGGCGACCACGCAAAAGGCATGGCCAGCAGCGAGGCAATGGTGACGCGCCCGTGCAATTGCCGGTCCACCGCGATCAGGCCCAAGGCGGTCAGCGGCGGGATGATCCCGGTAATGATCCGCCCGCCAGTCTCCAGCCCGAAGAGCGCGGCAAAGGGACGAATCAGGATGTCCACCCCAAGATTGCCCGTCCAGGCCCAATGAAACGCATAATAGCGCGCCAGATCCGCGCTGCGCCCGCCATCCAGCATCACCGCATAACGCGCCAGATGCGCGGGATAATCGCTCATCTGGGGATAGCGCGCGACCACGGCGGGCAGGCAAGAAGCCAGCGCCAGCAGCACCGCGAACCAATAAAGCCGCCTCTCGCCCGCGCGCGCGGCCGGCGATGGATCAATCACACGCATGGTTTAGAAGATGCCCCACAGCATTGCCCGAAACCGCATCCCTAGCCGCAGCGGCGCGATTGGCAAGTCGGCATTCGGACCCAGCCGGAACGGAATGCACCGATCGGCGCCCCGAAGGGCTGGATAATCAAGATGTCTGGGAAAACCCTGGCAGGAGCGGAGGGACTCGAACCCACGGCCCTCGGTTTTGGAGACCGATGCTCTACCAACTGAGCTACACTCCTGCGGGAGACGCGCCTCTAGGGTAGGCTCGCGGCTTTGGCAAGTGGGCAATATGCGATGGGCGCGTATTTTTTCGCGGGGACTCAAAGGCGGGGTTTGCGGCCTTTCTCCCTCTTCACGCCCGGATGAACAGGATGCTAGACAGGCACGGTGAAAATGGAAAACCCAGACCTGATTGATCCTGCCCTCTTGCTGCTGGCCTATCGCGGCGGGGTGTTTCCGATGGCGGATTCGCGCGACGACCCCGAAATCTTCTGGGTTGAGCCCAAGCGGCGCGGCATTTTGCCGCTCGACGGCTTTCGCGTTTCGCATTCGCTGGCGCGCAGTTTGCGGCGCGGCAAGTTTACCGTCACCTGCAACACGGCCTTCGATCTGGTGCTCGACGCCTGCGCCGCGCCGCGCCGGGCCGAGGCCGAAGATGGCGGCGAGACTTGGATCAGCGAGCGAATCGCAGCCTCCTATCGCGAACTGCACCGGCTGGGCCATGCCCATTCGATCGAATGCTGGATCGACGGCGCCTTGGTGGGCGGGCTCTATGGCGTTGGTTTCGAACGGGTCTTTTGCGGAGAAAGCATGTTCAGCCGGGTGCCCGACGCCTCCAAGGTGGCGCTGGCATGGCTGGTGGCGGCCATGCGCATCGGGGGCGCCGAACTGCTCGACTGCCAGTTCATCACCAGCCATCTGGCCTCACTGGGCGCGGTGGAGATTCCGCAAAAGCGCTATCTGGCCATGCTGCGCGAAGCGATGCGGCCCAAGGAGCCGGGCCTGCCGGTTCAGTCCGGATTTTCGGGGCTGGGCGCGGGCGCGGCGGGCGCCGGGGCAGCGTCGGCGCTGGGCGTGGTGCTCGCACTGCCCGATGCCTTTGGCGCGCTTTTGGAAACGGCGAAATCGGCCGGGTTCTCTTCCTCGCCGGGGAAGTTCATCGCGCAATCCTTGACCCAGACGTCATAGACCGGGTGCTGAACCACGTTCAGCCCCGGCGAATTGCGGAACAGCCAGCCCGAAAACACCTTCTGCCAGCGCAGGGGATCGGAGATCTGCGAACGCTGCTCGACAAAGACCTGAACAAAGGCGCCCGTTTCCTGCGGGCGTTCCCAAGGCTGGGTCTTTTCGCAGCTCGACAGCTTGACCACGACATTGCCGATGCGCCGCGCCTCGCCCACTTTCAGGACGATATCCTGCTGCTCATTGTTGCGCTTGTTGAGCAGGCCGAGCGTCGCCACCCGATCCTTGACCGGGGTGCCGAACTGATTCTCGACCGCCTGGGCGGCGGCATTGCCCGCCACCGCCTTGGGCACGTCGGTGGCCTGCGTCTCGGGCTCGGACGAACCGCCGCAAGCCGAGAGCGCCAGATATGCGCCAGCCAACACCAGAGTCCGGCGCATGGTATCAATCAGCCTTCAGGCGTCCAGGCTTCATAGCCGGCGGCCTTGGCCTTGCCCGCGCCGCGCAGTTCGGGGTGGGGCTGGTGAGCCTTGGCGGTGCCGGTGGCATTGGGGGTATATTCGGTTTCCCAGATGCGCGGCGGCGGCAGATGGCTCTGCGGCACAGCGTCATAGGAATGGTGCAGCCAGCCATGCCATTCGGCCGGAACGCGGCTCGAATCATTGGCGCCGTTATAGATCACCCAGCGGCGCTCCATGCCCGCAAAGGGGCTGTTGGTGCCGGCCGGAACGACCTTCTTCGAGCGGTAATACTTGTTACCCTGAAAATCGGTGCCAACCTGTTCGCCGCCAAACTTGGTGTTGAGCCAGGTGCCGAAAGTGGAGCCGTTCCACCAGGTGAAGAGCATTGCGCAAGTTTCCCTAAATTTCAGGTCTGCCCGCAGACAGAATCCGCGAAAGCCAGTGACGTTCAGCGCCTAGCCCAAGCCGGGGGGGCAAAGCAAGGGCAAAGGGGCAAGGGCAAAGGGTCCCTATTCCTCGCGCGCTTCCTCAACCCAATCCTGCGCGGCCTGCGGGTCAGCGGCCTCCAGTATGGCGCGCGCCGCGCCCATCGCGTGGCCTGCGCGCAGCATGGCGGCGATCTCCTTTTCGCGGCGGGCGCGGCGCTCCATCGGATCATCGGGCATCGCGCGCCGCGCAAACGGCCCCAGCCCCCGCCGCCGCGCATAAGCCAGCGCCGCCTCGCGCGCGGCCGCTTCGCCCGGCATCACCTCGGCGCGGATATCCTCGTCAATCCCCGCCTGCCCCAGCGCCTGCGCGATCCGCCGCTGCCCAAGGCCCCGGCGCAGCAGGCTGCCCGTCTTCATCCGGGCATAGCTCTCATCGTCAATATAGCCCAGCTCGACATGCCGCTCGACAATCGCGGCCACTTTGGCCTCCGGCGGCCCTTCCCCGTCCCATCCCCGCTCGCGCAATTTGCGCAGCAGATAGTCTTCCAGCCGCCCCGCGCTGGTGGCGAAACGCGCGACATAGGCCAGCGCCATTTCCTCAATCCGGGTCGAATCGAGGGGCTTTGGGGCCATTTTGCGGCGATTGGGGCGCGTCTCATCATCCATCGGCCATATTCGTGCCACAGTCGCGCGCCAAAGGGGACCCCCCGCGTCACCCGATTTGCGGGCCAGTTTTCGATGCCTGCCGCCTTTGCCTTCGCACGCAAGGGCAGCGGGCATAACCCAAGACGGATAAGACCATGACCGACGCCGCCGTGATCGAAGCGACCAACGCCGCCCTGATCCCCACGCCCAACGCCTGCGACCTGCCGCGCCGCTTTGGTGATTTCGCCACCTTTGGCGAGGCGCTGGATTATGCGGCCAAAGGCACACGCGGGCTGAACTTTCACGATCCGCGCGGCAATCTGATCCGGCCCTATCCGTTCCGCGAATTGCGCCATGATGCAATCGCCATGGCGCATCGCCTGATCGCGCGCGGCGTGAATAAGGGCGACCGAATCGCCATGGTTGCCGAAACGGGCGCTGATTTTGCCGCGCTGTTCTGCGGCGTGATCTATGCCGGCGCATGGCCGGTGCCGCTGCCCTTGCCCACCAGCTTTGGCGGCAAGGATAATTATATCGACCAGCTCGCCGTGCAATTGGGCAGCAGCGATCCCTCGTGGTTCTTCTATCCGCCCGAAATCGGCCATCTGGGCCTTGCCGCCGCACAGGCGCACAACGCCAAGGGCGGCGCGTGCGAAGGGCTGGGCTGGGATGTGCTGGCCGCCGATCCGGTGGTGCCGGTCGAATTGCCGCAGGCATCGGGCGATGACATCTGCTATCTGCAATATTCCTCGGGCTCGACCCGTTTTCCCCATGGCGTGGCCGTCACCCACACCTCGCTGCTCAACAATCTGCGCGGCCACGGGCTGGCCATGCAAATGCGCAACGAGGACCGCTGCATCTCGTGGCTGCCGTGGTATCACGACATGGGTCTGGTCGGCTGCTTCCTCTCGATCATCGCCAATCAGGTGTCGACCGATTACCTCAAGACCGAGGATTTTGCCCGCCGCCCGCTGGCCTGGCTGGACATGATCACCCGCAATCCGGGCAATTCGATCTCCTATTCGCCCACCTTCGGCTATGACATCTGCGCGCGCCGCATTTCCAGCCAGAGCCATGTGGACGAACGCTTTGACCTGTCGCGCTGGCGCCTCGCGGGCAATGGCGCGGACATGATCCGCCCCGATGTGATGCAGAGCTTTGTCAACGCCTTTGCCCCCGCCGGGTTCAAGGCCAGCGCCTTCCTGCCCTCCTACGGCCTTGCCGAAGCCACGCTCTCGGTCACCATCATGCCGCCGGGCGAAGGCATCCGCGTGGAACTGGTCGAGGAAGAGCGCCTGTCGGGCCAGCCGCGCGATCTGTCGCGCCCGGCCCGCTATCGCGCCATCGTCAATTGCGGCAAGCCGGTGCTGGACATGGAAATCGAGGTCCGCGACGGGGCGGGCAAGGCTCTGGCCCATCACCAGATCGGCAAGGTGTGGTGCAAGGGGCCTTCGGTCATGCACTCCTATTTCCGCGATCCCGAAGCCACGGCGGCCTGTCTGGTCGATGGCTGGCTGGACACCGGCGACATGGGTTATCAGAACGCCGAGGGCTATCTGTTCATCGTCGGCCGCGCCAAGGACATGATCATCATCAACGGCAAGAACCACTGGCCCCAGGACATCGAATGGGCGGTGGAACAGCTCCCCGGTTTCCATCAGGGCGATATTGCCGCCTTCAGCCTGGAAACCGAAACCGGCGAGGAAACCGCCGCCGTGCTGGTCCATTGCCGCGTTTCCGACCCGGCCGAACGGTTGAAGCTGAAGAATGCCGTGGCCGAAAAGGTGCGCGCGATTCTGGGCCATCCGGCCATCGTCGAACTGGTGCCGCCGCGCACCCTGCCGCGCACCTCTTCGGGCAAGCTTTCGCGCGCCAAGGCCAAGAAGCTCTATCTCTCGGGCGAAATCGCGCCGTTTGAACTGGCCGCCTAAGGCCTGATTGGCGAAATCTGTCGGCGGGGCGCAAGGTTCAGGCCTTGCGCCCCGTTAGTGTTTCTTGTCCCCTCAAAAGATCTGCTTGCACTGGACATTGTCGCGGCGCAGCACAACATCAGGAGCATGACAAACCCGCTACTCACGCCAATCGCCCTTGGCGATATTGCCGCCCCCAACCGCATCCTGATGGCACCGCTGACCCGCGCGCGATCCAACCGCGAAGGTCTCGCCAACCCGCTGATGGCGCAATATTACGCCCAGCGCGCCGGGGCGGGCCTGATCATTTCCGAAGCCACCGCGATCAGCGCCGAGGGGCGCGGTTGGCCCAATGCGCCGAGCATCTGGAACCGCGAACAGGCCGAAAGCTGGAAGCAGGTGACGCAGGCCGTGCATGATGCGGGCGGTCGGATCGTCCTGCAATTGTGGCATATGGGCCGCGTATCGCACCCCGAACTTCACGGCATCCAGCCCGTTTCGGCCAGTGCCACCACCGCGCCGGGCGAAGCGCATACCTATCAGGGCAAACAGCCCTATGTCGAAGCCCGCGCGCTGGAAACCCACGAGATCCCCCGCCTGATCGCCGATTATGAGAATGCCGCCCTCCTTGCCAAGGAAGCCGGTTTCGACGGCGTCCAGCTTCACGGCGCGAATGGCTATCTGATCGACCAATTCCTGCGCGACGGCACCAACCACCGCACCGATGCCTACGGCGGCTCCATTGAAAACCGCACCCGCCTGCTGAAAGAAGTCACCGAGGCGTTGATCCGCGTCTGGGGCGCCGGGCGCGTGTCGGTCCGCCTCTCGCCCAATGACGGCATTCAGGGCGTCGAGGACAGCGACACCTATGCCCTGTTCGACCATGCGGCAAAGGTGCTCGATGACCTGAACATCGGCTTCCTCGAAATCCGCGATCCGCTGCCCAGCGGCACGTTCGGTTCGGGCCTTGGGCCGCGCCGGTCTGCGCATCTCAAAACCATCTTTAAAGGCCCGGTGGTCGATAATGCCGATTACACGGCGGAATCGGGCGAGGCGGCTCTTGAAAAGGGCGAGGCCGACGCCATCTCTTATGGACGGCCCTTTATTACCAATCCCGATCTGGTCGACCGTATCGCCCACGGGCATCCGTGGACCGAAGGAGGCGATCCTTCGGCATGGTACGGCAACAGCGCAGAAGGCTATACCAGCTTTCCGCCCTATTCGGCCTGATCGCTGGCCCCGGCTCCCCCCTCTCGGCCGGGCCAGTACGAGCGATGCTGACCAGCAGGATCACACTCCGTCCCCTATGGTCAGCCTCTCGCCCAATGCTGCCCGGCCCGCCGCAAGGTTTTCGGCGGGCCGGGTTCGCACTTATTCGGCGGCGCTGTCGGCTTCTTCGGGCGCGGCCGCTTCGGTCGGCGCGGCGCTGGGCGCGGCGGCCACAGCGCGCGGGGCCAAAGGCGCCCGCGAGGTCAGCGCTTCATAGGCAATCATGGCATCGCTGGTCGAACCGGGCAGGATCTGGCCCGAGGCGGTGCGCTGGTCATCGGCCTTGCTGGCCTTCTTGCCCCAACATCCGCCCAGAGCGAGCGTGAGAGCCAGAATGGTGACGGCGCGCTTCATGCCTGATTCCCTTCCGATGTTGCCACGGGCGGACATGCCTGCTCCAGCTTGGCCAGAAACTGATCCGCGCGGGCCAGCAAAGCTTCATCCCATTGCTGCGCCGAAACGGCGATGCCAAGGCGGGCCAGCGAGGTGACGCCTTTCTCGGCGATTCCGCAAGGCACGATGCCGGTGAAATGCGACAGGTCCGGGTTCAGATTGACCGAAAACCCATGCATCGTCACCCAGCGGCGGATGCGCACGCCGATCGCGCCGATCTTGGCCTCGGAGCCATCAATATCGCGGGTCCAGATGCCAACGCCCGCCTCGCTGCGCCAGCTTTCCACCCCGAAATCGGCCAAAGTGTCGATCACCCAGCCTTCCAGAGCATGGACAAAGCCGCGCACATCGCGCGCGCGCTGCTTCAGGTCGATCAGCACATAGCCGATCCGCTGCCCCGGCCCGTGATAGGTATATTTGCCGCCGCGCCCGGCCTCGACCACTTCGAAGCGCGGATCGAGCATGTCATCCGCCTTGGCGCTGGTGCCCGCCGTATAGACCGGGGGATGTTCGAGCAGCCAGATCAGATCGGGTGCAAGCCCTTCATAAATCGCATTATTGCGCGCGGTCTGAAAATCCAGAGCCTCGCGATACGACACAGGCTCATAATCCCGGCGCACGGCGACGCCGTTTTCGAGCAGAATCTCAGCCTTGATTGCATCTTGCATGACCATGATTCTTGCGTGGGGCAATCCGCTCCGCTTATCAAGGGGGCAGATGCGCCGCAGGCATATGGGCCGGGCTTGGCGCGAAAGGAGTACCCCGATGCGTTTTGACAGCAATCTGGCCTGGCGGACGGCCCATTCGGCGATTCTGGCCAATCGGGATGTCCTGCTGGCTCTGGCCGGGGTGTTCTTCCTGCTGCCGCGTCTGGCCTTTGCGCTGCTGATGCCCGATCCGCCCGCCGCGCAAGGGGCCTCGCCCGCGCAATCGATGCAGGCGATCGAACAATTCTATGCCACCGCCCTGCCCTTTGTGATTCCGATGATCCTGTTTCAGGCCGTGGGCGTGCTGGCCATCCTGACGCTGTTCACCGACCGCAGCCGTCCTACCGTGGGGCAGGCGTTGACGCTGGGGGCCAAGGGCGTGTTTCCCTATGTGCTGGCGCAGATCCTGCTGGCGGCGGCGGTGGCGCTGGTCGGCGGTGGACTGATCGGCGTGCTGACCCTTACCAAGCAGCCGACGCTGGCGGTGGCCGGGATGATCGTGGTGATGATCGTGGCGGCGGCTGCCTATGTCCGCATGTCGCTGGTTGGGCCGGTGGTGGCGGTGGAGCGGGTCTATAATCCCGCGCGCGCGCTGATGCGGTCATGGGCGATCACGCGCGGCAATGGCTGGCGCCTCTTTGGCTTCGCCGTGCTGGTGGGCATTGTGGTGATGGTGGCGATGCTCGCCGTCATTTCCATCGGCGGGTCGATCGGCACGCTGGCCGGGGGGCCGGACGTGGGGCGGATCGTCTCGGCGGTGGTATCCTCTGTGCTGGCCGCCATCGTCACACTCTATATCGCCGGGCTGATGGCCGCGATCCACCGGCAACTGGCCGGGCCGAGCGTGGATGATATTATGGCGACGTTTGAGTGAATTAGGTTTTAGGAAGGGATGAATGCGAGGGTCTCGACCCTCGCGCTCCCGTTACTGTCTGCATTGCGCGATAGGTGCGGCGTTGAGTGTCGGACGCGGCGTTTGAAAATTAAAGCCTGCGGCACCTTTAGCGCAAGTTCGCCGCGCCGCAGGCTTTAGAAACAAAAAAGCGCCCCGCCATGAACGAAGCGCTCCCCCATTAAAGGGATTGCAAAGGGTCCAAGACCCTTTGCCCGCCGGAGGCATAAAACCCCCGCCCCCGAAATCAATCCTCGTCCTTCCACCCCCAGAACAGGAAGCAGGGCGGGACATTGATCCACTCCAGCCCCTTGTCGATGCGCTTGAAGAACTGGGCCATGAAATCGCCCGCGCGGGGGGTGAATTGGTACACGAGGAAAGCTCCGCCCTTGCGCAGCACGCGGTAGGTGGCCGCCGCGATGGCCGGGCCGACGCCGGGCGGCAGGGTCGAGAAAGGCAGGCCCGAGATGATGTAGTCGGCCTTTTCATGGCCGTGGGCGCGAATGATCTCTTCAACATCCGCCGCCGAACCATGGACCGCGACAAAGCGGCTGTCGGTGATCGTGTGCGAGAGATATTCGATGAAATCGGGGTTGAGGTCGATGACCAGCAGCGTGCCGTCGCGGCGCAGGCGGTCTAGGACAGGCTGGCAGAAGGTGCCCACGCCCGGCCCATATTCGACGAAGAGCTTGGTATTGTCCCAATCGACAGCGGACAGCACGCGGTTGATGGTAAAGCGCGAGGAGGGCACGATCGAGCCGACCATAACAGGGTTTTTCAGGAAGCCTTCAAAAAAGACCCCCCACGGCCCCAGCGCCCGTTTCAGCCGACTTTTCACTTTGGCAAGCGGCGCCTGTCCGGCCAGTTCGGTTGTCATGCTCTTGTCAAATCCCTACCCTAGGATTGCGTGCTCTGCCCAAAGGTTTGCAAAACTGCAAGCCCGTTGGCAAGCGGCCATGCGTATCATTTGCCGCAAACCGCACGCCATCGGAACAGTAATCCACGATAACGGATATGGTTCTAAAGGATCTGGGCCACCAGTTCCTGCGGGCGGCACAGCGCCACACCTTTCTCGGTTTCCACCAGAGGTCGCTCGATCAGCTTGGGCTCGGCGGCCATGGCGGCCAGCACGGTGGCGTCATCGGCATCGGGCAGCCTCCGTTCAACCGCATCGGTGCCCCGCAGGCGCAGCCCCGCCTGCGGCGTCATGCCCGCATCGCGATAAAGCTGGGCCAGCTTTTCAGCAGAAGGCGGGGTCTTGAGATATTCCACCACGGTCAGCTCAATGCCGGGCGTTTCCTCCAGAATTGCCAAGGTCTTGCGCGATGTGCCGCAGGCCGGATTGTGCCAGATGGTTGCCTTCATGGGATGCTCCTTTGATCGTTATCGCCGCGCGCTTGCGGCGCGCTGCCCGGTCCTTGTCGGGCGCTGCCGCCGGGCGCGGGGGCCGCGGCAATAGTTTCCAGGCCCCGCATCACCCGCCCGGCGCGCTGGATCGCGCGGACCAGCCGGGGATAGATGCCGCAGCGACAAAGATTGGTGACGGCCTTGCCGATATCCTCGGTGCTGGGGTCCGCATTGGCGGCCAGCAGCGCCGCCCCGGCCATGACAATGCCCGGCGTGCAGAAACCGCATTGGATCGCGCCCTCGGCCACCAGCGCCTGTTGCAGCGGGTGTGAACGGTCGCGGCTCAACCCCTCGATGGTGGTGATCGCGCGGCCTTGCGCCTGCGCCAAAGTCATCTGGCATGAGGGCAGCGCCTGCCCGTCGACCATCACCATGCATGCGCCGCATTCGCCCGTGCCGCAGCCATATTTCGCGCCCGTCAGGTTCGCGCCGCAGCGCAAGCCCCACAGCAGGGGCGTCTGCGCATCCATGCGCAGATCGACGGGATGGCCATTAAGGGTGAAGGCGGGCATGGCTCCTCCCATGCCCGCATGATGCCCTTACTTCAACCCAAACCGCTTATTTCAAGCCAAAGCGGAATCCCGCCCAGACCGTGCGCGGCGCGCCAATGTCCATGCTGCCCGCCTGATTGCGGGTAATGACGGTCACATCGGCCAGATTTTCGCCGCGCAGGATGAAGCTAACGCCATGGCCCAGCGGGGCCTGAACAAAGGCGCCGATGGTGGTGGCCGAAGGCATCAGATAGGCTTGCAGATCGTCCTCATACTGCGATCCGAAATGGCGCAGCACCACGGCCCCCTGCCAGCCATCGCGCGGCTTCCACGTGACGGTGGCGCTGGCGGCGATCTTGGGCGTCTGGGCCGGACGCATACCGTTCAGCGCGATTTGCGTCCCGCTGGCCCGCACCACCGCATCGGTCAGGGCGAGACTGCCATCCAGGCTCACCTTGCCCAGATCGAGGGCGGCGGCAAATTCAAGGCCGCGCGCGCGGATCGCATCTACATTCTGGCGCACGCGGGTGATCACCGTGGCGGTTTGCGCCGTGGTGACATTGGCAATGGCATGGGCCACGCGGTTATAAAAAGCCGTGGCCGAGAGTTTCAAAGCCGGGACCGGCGTGAAATCGACGCCCGCCTCATAGCCCTGCATCATTTCATTGCCCAGCGCCGGATTGGCATTGGTCACGGTCGAAATGCCCGAGGCCACCAGCGTGAAGCTGCGATACAATTCATTGATCGTGGGCTGGCGCAACCCGCTGTAGGCCGAGCCGCGCAGTTCCAGCCCCGGCGCCAGTTTCAGCAAAGCCCCGCCGCGCCCCGTCACCGCCCAGTCGCTGCGCGGATCATAGGCGGTGTTGGCGGTGACGACGCCCGCGGCATTGGCGGCCCGGTTATAGCCCGCATTCACGCTCCAGCGATCCGTGCGCACCCCGCCCGTCAGCGTCAGCGGGCCCAGTTTCCAGTCGTCCTCGGCATAAAAGCCCAGATCATCATTGCGCCCGCCCGCCCAGCGATAGGCCGTGACCGCCCCGGTGGCGGCATTATAAGCCACTTCGTTGAGATCACCCCGCGCGCGGCGCCAGTCGCTGCCCACGCGCAGCAGATGGTCCGGCCCGACCGGCGGGCGGATCTCGATCTTGCCGCCAAGGCCGGTGGCGGGCGTCTGGCGCTGGTCAAGGCTGGGGCGGAAGGTCGTGGCCGAAATGGTGACATTGGAGAAGCCGCGGTCCTGAATATAGGCCAGCGCGTCAAACTGCCACGGCCCGCGCCCGACCAGACGCAGCGAGAAATCCTCGCCGCTCGAATGGCTGGTGGCCCCGGCAAAGCGCAGCACGCGGTGATCGTCAAAGACCATCGCGCGCGCCTGCAATTCGACATTGTTGGCAATCGGGGCCACGCCGCGCGCGCCGATCGACCAGCTATCATAGCGCGATTTGACGCTGGCGCCGACGCGCTGGCTTTCGGGCGTGGTCCAGAAGCCGTCGCCCCGGTCCCAGCGGCCCGACACTTCGGCAAAGCCCGCGCCCAGTTTCGGCGCCACCGCGCCCGAGAGCGAGGTTTCGCCGCGATCATTGGCCAGCGCCTCGGCGGAAATCAGGCCCAGCGTGTCGCGCCCGGCGCTGTTCAGTTCAATCGTCCCGGCCACCGCGCCCGAACCGAACGCCCCCGAACCGCCGCCCCGCGTCACCCGCACCGAGCCGAGCCGTTCGGGCGTGATCGCATTCCACGGCACCGAGCCGAACATCGGATCGGCCATCGGCACGCCATCAAGCAGCACCTGCGTGCGGGCCGCCGCATTGCCGCCCAGCGCACGCAGGGTCGCGCCCTGGGCCGAAGGGTTGGTGTAACGGCTGTCCGAACGACGAAACTGTTGAAAACCTGCAACATTGGCCAGCACATCCTCGATCCGGCCCGAGGCCGAAGAGGTCAGCGCCTCGCGGTCGATTTCGCGCGAGGAATAGGCGGGCACAGCGGGCGCCGCATTTAGCCCCGCGCCGGTCACGATAATCGGCGAACCGGCGTCTTCATCGGCCGCCTGCGCCGCCATCGGCATCAACGCCGCCCCGGCCAGCATGATCGCCCGCAGCCCTTGCGTGCCCAGTTTCATCCTCAGTCCCCTATGAATATACTTTTACAGCGACCCTATTGGCCCGCCCCCCTCCTGCCAAGCTGGCCGATAGAACGAGGCGCCTCGGGCCGATCAGGCGCAGCATGTCCTTGAGGCATACAGGAAAAACAAGAGCCAGGAGCGAACAGGCGCATTTTTCCTGCCGCCCTGTGGTTCGCGTGTCCCACTTGCAACAACCGCACAGCGCAAATGCATTATGAACACCATGCGATCAATCGACAGCGCCGATTAACCCGTGTAAGGCTGGGCCATGGAAGCTGAACTGAAGACGCCGATCCTGGATCGAGTGAAGGTGCCTGCCGACATGCGCGGCCTGTCGATGGGCGAATTGCGCCAGTTGGCCGATGACGTGCGTCAGGAAATGATTCACACCGTTGGTCAGACCGGAGGCCATCTGGGTTCCGGCCTTGGCGTGGTGGAATTGACCGTGGCGCTGCATTACGTGTTCGACACGCCGCGCGACAAGGTGATCTGGGACGTGGGCCATCAGGCCTATCCGCACAAGATCGTCACCGGGCGGCGCGACCGCATCCGCACCCTGCGCCAGCCGGGCGGCCTGTCGGGTTTCACCAAGCGCAGCGAATCAGAATACGACCCCTTTGGCGCTGCCCATTCCAGCACCTCGATTTCGGCCGCTATCGGCTTTGCCATGGCCAACAAGATGAGCGATCAGCCCGGCAAGGCGATTGCCGTCATCGGCGATGGCTCGATGAGCGCGGGCATGGCCTATGAGGCGATGAACAATGCGCAAGCGGCGGGCAACCGGCTGGTCGTCATCCTCAATGACAATGATATGTCGATTGCGCCGCCGGTCGGCGGGCTGTCGGCTTACCTCGCGCGGCTGGTGTCCTCGCGGCCCTTCCTCGAACTGCGCGAAATGGCCAAGAAGCTCTCGCGCCATCTGCCCGCCCCGCTGCATCGCGCGGCCAGCAAGACCGACGAGTTTGCACGCGGCATGGTCATGGGCGGAACCCTGTTTGAGGAGCTGGGCTTTTACTATGTCGGCCCGATCGACGGGCACAATCTGGAACAGTTGATCCCAGTGCTGGAGAACGTGCGCGATGCGGCGGCCGGTCCCTGCCTGATCCATGTCGTCACGCAAAAGGGCAAGGGCTATGCCCCGGCCGAGGCGGCGGCGGACAAGTATCACGGCGTCCAGAAATTCAATGTCATCACCGGCGAGCAGGTCAAGGCCCCGGCCAAGGCGCCCGCCTATCAGAACGTGTTTGGCGAAACGCTGGCCAAGATTGCCGATAGTGATCCGCGCATCGTGGCGATCACCGCCGCCATGCCGTCGGGCACCGGCGTCGACAAATTCGCCAAGGCGCACCCGGATCGCAGCTTTGACGTGGGCATTGCCGAACAACATGCCGTGACCTTTGCCGCCGGTCTTGCCGCGCAGGGGATGCGTCCGTTCTGCGCGATCTATTCCACCTTCCTGCAACGCGCCTATGATCAGGTGGTGCATGACGTGGCGATCCAGAACCTGCCGGTGCGCTTTGCCATCGACCGCGCCGGTCTGGTGGGCGCCGATGGCGCGACCCATGCGGGCACGTTTGACATCACCTATCTGGCCTCGCTGCCCAATTTCGTGGTGATGGCGGCGGCTGACGAGGCCGAGCTGGTCCATATGACCTATACGGCGGCCTGTCATGACAGCGGGCCGATTGCCTTCCGCTATCCGCGCGGCAATGGCACGGGCGTGGAGATGCCTGCAGTTCCGCAGAAGCTGGAGATCGGCAAGGGGCGGGTCGTGCGCGGCGGGGCCGGCAAGATCGCCATCCTCTCGCTGGGCACCCGTCTGGCCGAGGCGATGAAGGCCGCCGAGGTGCTGGAGGCCAAGGGCCTGCCCACCACCGTGGCCGATCTGCGCTTTGCCAAGCCGCTGGACGAGGATCTGATCCGCCGTCTGGCCACCACGCATGAGGTGGTCGTCACCATCGAGGAAGGCGCGATCGGCGGCCTTGGCTCGCATGTGCTGACGCTGGCCAGCGACGAAGGGCTGACCGATACCGGCCTCAAGATCCGCACGATGCGTCTGCCCGATGTGTTTCAGGACCATGATGCGCCCGACAAGCAATATGACACGGCGGGCCTCAACGCGCCGCATATCGTGGAAACGGTGCTCAAGGCGCTGCGCTGGAACGATGCGGAAATCGTGAGCGCCGATATCGTGGGCGAGGTCCGCGCTTGAGCCTTGCCCTGATCGCTTTGACGCTTGCCAATGCCGGGGCCGATGCCGCTGCCGGCGGCGGCGGTGATTCTGGCGCACCGCTGACGGTGGTGGTCGGGAATGTCCGCTCGAATGCGGGCCGGGTGCATGTCGCGCTTTGCCCGCAAAAGAGCTTTTTGAAGGACGATTGCGCGCTGGAGGCGTCCGCCCCCGCGCAAAAGGGCACGACCAGCGTAACCTTTGCCAATGTGCCCCCCGGCGAATGGGCGGCGCAGGTGTTTCAGGACGAGAACGGCAACAAGAAGGTTGATCGCAACTTTCTGGGTATTCCCAAGGAAGGCGTCGGCTTTTCCCGCGATGCCAAGATCGTCTTCAGCCCGCCCAAATGGCGCGATGCGGTTTTCAGCCATGAGGCAAAACCGCAGGTGATCCATTTGGCCCTGCGCTATTTCTAAAAGCGTTATTTCTGACCCCAGCGGGGCAGACACGAAAAAGCCCCGGTGCGGCGATGCGCGCACCGGGGCTTTTTCGTGTCTGCCCGCCAATTATTTCGGATTGGCGGCCAACCGGTTGAGATGCGCCACCAGCGCGCCCGGCCCGCCCTTGGCGATCACGCCTGCAAAATCGGAACGGCGCGTGGCGATCTGGCTGATTGCGTTGCGATAGAACACGTCGATGATCCGCCATTGCCCGCCATTTTCGCGCAGGCGATAGTTGAGCGATTCGTTGGTGCCCGGCCCGGTCAGCTGCGTGCGCACCAGCTTGTCCGTGCCGCGCGTTTCCACCCCGCCCACAAGGCTCAGCTTCTCACCCGAATAGCTGTCGAAATTGGCGGCATATTGCGCCACCGTCATCGCGCGGAAGGCGGCAATGACATTGGCCTGCTCCAGCGGGGAAAAGGTGGTCCATGGCGGGCCGACCGACAGGCGGGCCATCGCGGGAATATCAAAGGCGCGATCAACCACCGGGCCGATCACGCGCGCGCGCGCGGCCTGTCCGCCCTGCGCCTTCATCGTGGCGATCAGGCCTGCGTTGAGCGCTTCGACCGTCTGGGCCGCCGGATCGCCCGCCTGCGCCATGGCCGCGCCCGGCACGGCCACCACCGACACTGGCGCCAGCAAGGCCAGCGCCACAGCGCCCCGCAGCGATGCGAATCCCGATTGACTTGTCATGCTCACTCCAAACCAGAACACCGGACCATATGGGCTCGCCCTGTGGCGCGCGCCATGCCGCAGCGGGCTGTCGCGCGTCCTTGAGCCAGGGCAATACGTAAAACAAGTGGCATGAGCGCGCAATGAAGCCGCGGTTCAGGCTGGCGCAATCTTTTCTCTGCCAACAGAAGCGGTTACAATGCCTACCGCGCTTTAGCGCGCCCTGCCCTATTTCCCCCCAAGGGCACAGGTTCAAAAGGGATATACCGTTTGACACCGACAGAGAGTTCCCCCGCTCGGCTGCTGGCCGCCCCCTTATCCATCAAACTCGCCTCGCCGCGCGGATTTTGCGCAGGCGTGGTGCGCGCGATACGCATCGTCGAACGCGCGCTCGAGATCCATGGCGCACCGGTTTATGTCCGCCATGAGATTGTTCATAACGCGCATGTCGTGAACAGGTTGCGCGCCATGGGCGCAATTTTTGTCGAAGAGCTCGACGAAGTGCCCCCCGGCGCGGTCACGGTGTTTTCCGCCCATGGCGTGCCGCAAACCGTCGAACAGGAAGCCGAGCAGCGCGGATTGCCCGTCTATGACGCCACCTGCCCGCTGGTGACCAAGGTGCATCTGCACGGCGGCCGCTTTGCCCGCGAGGGGCGCGAGGTCGTGCTGATCGGCCATGCAGGCCACCCCGAGGTGGTGGGCACGCTGGGCCAGATCCCGGCGCCCGTCCATCTGGTGGCCACGCCCGAGGATGTGGCTGCGCTGCCGCTGGGCACGGACAGCTCGATTGCCTATGTGACGCAGACCACGCTGTCGGTTGACGATACGCGCGGCGTCATTGCCGCGCTGCATGATCGCTTTGACGATGTGGCCGGGCCGGATGTGTCCGACATCTGCTATGCCACGCAGAACCGCCAGAATGCCGTGCGCGCGCTGGTGGAGGAATGCGATGCGCTGATCGTGGTGGGCGCGGCCAATTCCAGCAATTCGAACCGGCTGCGCGATGTCGCGCTTTCGCTGGGCAAACCGGCATGGCTGGTGGGCGATGCGGGCGATCTGGATCCGCAATGGCTGGACGGGGTCGAACGCCTTGGCGTCACCGCCGGGGCCAGCGCGCCCGAGGAACTGGTCGAGGATGTGATTGCCGCAATCGCCCTTTCGCGAAAAATAACCGTCTCAGAGCTTGACGGCATCCGCGAAAACGTGTCGTTCAGCCTGCCTGCGGCCTTGCGCCGGGCGGGCGAACCAGCCCGCGCCCGCGTATAACGCCTTAGTTGGAGTAAGCCCCCTTGTCCCTTCCCCTTGGCCCCGCCCTTCGCATTGCCGGTCATGCCATTTCCAGCCAGATCAAGGGCGGCAAATACCCGCTCGTGCTGATGCTTGAGCCGCTGCTGCGCTGCAATCTTGCCTGCCCGGGCTGCGGCAAGATCGATTATCCCGACGCGATCCTCAACCGCCGCCTGTCGGTGGAGGAATGTATGGCCGCAATCGAGGAATCGGGCGCGCCCGCCGTGTCGATCGCAGGCGGCGAACCGCTGCTGCACCGGGATATGCCCAAGATTGTCGAAGGCTATATCGCGCGCAAGAAATTCGTGATCCTTTGCACCAACGCGCTGCTGCTGAAAAAGAAGATCAACGACTACAAGCCCTCGTCCTATTTCACCTGGTCGATCCATCTCGATGGCGACAAGGCCATGCATGACAAGGCCGTGGATCAGGAAGGCACCTATGACGTCGCTCTCGAAGCGATCCATCTGGCCAAGTCGAAGGGCTTCCGCGTTCAGGTCAATTGCACCGTGTTCAACGACGCCAAACCCGAGAGCATGGCCAAGTTCCTCGACCTGATGACCAGCCTCGATGTCGAGGTGACCATCAGCCCCGGTTATGCCTATGAACGCGCCGCCGATCAGGAGCATTTCCTGAACCGCGAAAAGACCAAGAACCTGTTCCGCGACCTGCTCAAGCGCGGCGCGGCCAAGAATGCCAAGCCGGGCGAAGGCGGCGGCAAGGCGTGGAAATTCACCAATTCGCCGCTGTTCCTCGACTTCCTCGCGGGCAACCGTTCGTATGAATGCACGCCCTGGTCGATGCCGCTGCGCACGGTGTTTGGCTGGCAAAAGCCCTGCTATCTGGTGGGCGAAGGCTATGTCGAAACCTTTGCCGAGCTGATGGAAGGCACCGACTGGGACCAGTATGGTGTGGGCAAGTACGAGAAATGCTCGAACTGCATGGTCCATTGCGGGTTTGAAGGCACGGCGGCCAAGGAAGGACTGACGCGCCCGTGGGAATTCATCAAGGTGGGCATGCAGGGCATCCGCACCGAAGGCCCGATGGCGCCCGACATCGACCTGTCCAACGCCCGCAAGGCCGTGGACGTTCACGCCACGCAGGTTGAGCAGGAATTGGAAAAGATCAAGATTTCCGATCCCGAAGGATACGCCCGCGCCACCCGCGCGGCCTGATCCCTTCAGCGCCGGTTACGAAAAAGGCGGGGCATCCACCCCGCCTTTTTTCTTACCGCAAATCAAAGCCCAGATAGGGCCCGGCCTGTTTCGATCCCTTGATCAGTGAACGATAGGCCTTGGCAAAACCCATGATCGTCTTGGTCAGCGATCCGATCTGATCGGGCTGCTGACGGATCGACTTGAAGATCGCGCCCAACGCCAGCTCGCCATTGGGGCCCATCATCACATTGACCGCGGGCGGCAATTCCACCTCGGCAATATCGGAAATGCAGCGCAAAATGCCAAAGGGCAGGTTCATATGCGCCGCCACCTCGGCCACGATATGGCTTTCCATATCCGCCGCAATGGCCGCACTGGCCCATGCACGCTCGGCCTTGTCATGCGAATCGGTCAGCAGATGGCCATCGGCATGGACCGTGCCCACCCGTGCCTGAGGCAGCAAGGCCTGAAGCGCGGCCACCCAGCGTTCGTCGCATTTGGCATGGAACGCGCCGGTCAGCCTTTTGCCGATCACCATCGTGCCCAGTTTGAGCGTATGATCAACCGCCCCGCACATGCCATAGCTGAGCAGGGCGCCGGCGTTCTTGGCGCGTTCCATCAACTCTTCGCGCAGGCGGTCGGGGTCGTTGCCACCCGCGATCACCTCGACCTGATGCTGATCAAGCACCGCCGCCTCGCGCAGCGTGCCTGTCACCACGATCACCGGCTTGCCGTTCACATTCCCCACTGGGCTTGCTCCACATTGGCCTGCGCCATATTGCGATACCGCGCCAGAGCCCAAAGCGGGAAATAGCGCGGATAGCCATGATAACGCAGGTAAAAGACTCGCGGGAAACCCCCGCCCGTATAATGCTCCTGCCCCCAGAGACCGTCCCCGGCCTGATTGGCGATCAGCCACGCGATCCCGCGCGCGACTGCCTCGCTTTTTGCCTCGCCCACCGCCATCAGGCCGAGCGTGGCCCATGCGGTCTGGCTGGCGTTCGAATCGAAAGTTTCATGGCCCTTGCGGTCCAGCGCATAGGAATCGCAGCTTTCGCCCCAGCCGCCATCCGCATTCTGCACCGATTTCAACCATTCGACCGCGCGCGCCACCATCGGATGGTCGCGCCCGATCCCTGCCCGGCCCAAGGCGCACAGCACCGACCAGGTTCCATAGACATGGTTGACCCCCCAGCGGCCAAACCAACTGCCTTCCTTCTCCTGCTCTTTCTCCAGCCAGCCCAGCGCGGCTGTCATGCGCGGGCTGTCGACGGGCTCGCCCATCTGCGCCAGCATCGAGACCACGCGGGCCGAAACATCGGCTGTGGGCGGGTCGAGCAGAGCGCCATGATCGGCAAAGGGCAGGTTGTTCAGATAGAGCTTGTCATTGTCCGCATCGAAAGCGGCAAACCCGCCATCCTTCGATTGCAGACCCACGGTCCATTCAAACCCGCGCGCGATGGCTTCCTTGTCCTTGTCGCCGCGCAGGCCCGAGGCGCGGTCCATCGCCATCACCACCACGGCGGTGTCGTCCAGATCGGGATAGTGATCGTTATTATACTGAAACGCCCAGCCGCCGGGCCGGACATAGCGCTGCTCGACCCAATCGCCCGCCGTATCAAGGATCTGGCGCGGCCCCAGCCAGTCGAGCGCGCGGTCGGCTCCGGCCAACGCCTCCTCGCTGCCCACCTCCAGCATGGCATGGGCGGCCAGAGCGGTGTCCCAGACCGGGCTGACGCAGGGCTGGCAATAGGCCTCGTCCTCTTTGACCACCAACAGCCGCTCGACCGATTCGCGGGCAATGGCGCGATGCGGATGGTCGGGCGCATAGCCCAGCACGTCGAACATCATCACGCTGTTGGCCATGGCCGGATAGATCGCGCCAAGACCATCAACGCCGTTGAGGCGCTCGACCACCCATTCCTCGCACAGGCGGATGGCGCGGGCGCGCATCGCCTTGGGCCAGCGTCCCTCAAACCGTTTCAGCCCCCAGTCCAGCGCCTCGAACCCGTTCTTCCATACCGGATGCACATGGTCGGCCTGGCTGGTCAGCTTGCGCGGCACGCCGGTGTACAGCTCCGGCACAAACACCTGTTTCGGATTGCGCGCCACGGGCTTCAACGCACATAGCACCAAGAGCGGCACCACCACCGTGCGCGCCCAATAGCTCATCTTCAGCAGATGGACCGGAAACCAGCGCGGCGCGAGGATCAGCTCGGGCGGGATGGTGGGCACAGCATCCCACGGCCCGGCGCCGAACAACGCCAGTTGGATGCGGGTAAAGACATTGACCGCCTCGGCCCCGCCCGCCTTCAGGATTGCGGCGCGGGCGCGGGCCATATGCGGCGCATCGACATCATCGCCGATCATCTTCAGCGCGTAATAGGCCTTCACCGTGGCCGAAATATCGAACCCGCCCTCGTGATAGAGCGGCCAGCCATCATGGGCCTCCGACTGAATCCGGCGCAGATAGCGGCCGATCTTGCCTTCCAACTCCTCATCCACCGGCTCGCCAAGGAAATGACGCAGCAGGACATATTCGGACGGAATGGTGGCATCGGCCTCCAGTTCATAAACCCAATGGCCATCCTCGCGCTGCTCGGCCAGCAGGGCGTGGGCGGCGCGGCCGATGGTGGCGTCCAGAAGGGCGCGATCAGGGGCGGTTTGGCTCATTGTCCTTTTCCATATTTCAAGGGCTGGCCCAGAACCAGCCGTGCCGCGCTGTCGCCGGAGCGGATCGCCCCCTCGATCGTCGCGGGCAGTCCGTTTTGCACCCAATCTCCGGCCAGAAACAGGTTGCGCCAGCGGGTATTCGTATGCGGGCGCCGCGCGTCCTGCTCGGGCGTGGCGGCAAAGGTGGCGCGCTTTTCCTTGACGATCTGCCAGCGCGGCATCGGCGCGGTGATCCCCAGAGCCTGCGCCACCTCGGCCCAGATCATCGCGGCCAGCGCCTCGCGGTCCTCGTCCATCAACCGGTCCGCGCCCGAAATGGTCACGGAAATCCGGTCGGGATGGGTAAAGATCCATTCGCTGGTGGCATTGGTCAGCCCCAGCATCTCGGGCGCGCCCGCCGGGGGCGTACAAGCGAAATGCGCGTTGAGGATCGAGCGATGATCGTCCGGCACGGTCAGATCCGGCACCAGCGAAGCCGCGACCCATGCGGGCACCGCCAGCACCACCGCCTCATCCGCACCAATCGCCTGCGCCCCCTCGGCCCATTCCAGCGCCGATACACAATCGCCCTCAAACCGGATGCCGCGCAGTCGCCGCCCGGTCTGCAAAGCGACGCCCTTCGCCTCCAGCCAGTCCACTGCCGGATCGATAAACGCCGCCGCCAGCGTCGGCACCGCCACGCGCGGCGCGCTGGCCCGCCCGCCCTTGGCCAGCGTTTCGGCCAGCACATTGGCGCAAAGCGCGGCAGAGGAGGCCGCCGGATCGGTGTTCAAGGCCGCCAGCAGGACCGGATGCAGCATCCTTTCCCACACCGGCCCCTGCGGCTTTACCAGATCGCCGATGGTCTGATCCGCCCGCCCCTTGAGCAAGCGCCCCAAAGGCAGATAATCGGCCAGACGCGATCCCGGCACCCGGCGCGATGGCACCAGCACCCACCATGGCACCGGCCCGTCATTGATCCGCAAGGTCCAGCGCTCGCCCGTGGCCAGATCGGCAAAGGCGAAATCGGCATGGAGCGGCCCGGCCAGAGGCGCATCCGCGCCCACTACCTCGCGAAACCGCGCCACCGCCGGATTGCCCGCCAGCACCAGATGGTTGCCATTGTCGATGGTCAGCCCCAGCGATGGGTCGAAATAAGAGCGGCAGCGCCCGCCCGCCCGCGGCCCGGCCTCGGACAGCGACACGGGGCAACCGGCTGCGGACAATTCCACCGCCGCCGCCAGCCCGGCCATGCCCGCCCCGATCACCTGTGCGCGGAGGAAAGCCATTTATCCCATCACCAGATGACGGATCAGCGAGAAGAGCAGGCGCGGCTTGGACGTGCTGACACGGCGGCGCGGCGCGTGCCAGCCCTGCGCCAGCATCCGGCGCAGGACCAGCGCATAGGCTTCCGCCATCAGGCGCGGGGCGATCAAGCGACCCTTGGGACGCGCGGCAAGGCAGGCCCCGGCGGCCACGAAATGCGCCTCGGCCCGCGCGGCCAGCCAGCGCGCGGCGCTGTCCATGCCGGGGTCCTGCATCAAGGTCGTGGGCGTGGTGGGATGAATGCCCGCATGGGTCAGCGCCTCGATGGGCAGATAGACGCGCGCGATTTCCGCATCCTCGTCCAGATCGCGCAATATATTGGTGAATTGCAGCGCCCGGCCAAGGTGATGCGCCAGATGGACGCCCTCGGCCCGGTCCATGCCAAAAATATTGACCGACAGGCGCCCCACCGCGCTGGCCACGCAATCGCAATAATGGTCGAGCAGGGCAAATGTGGGCCATTGGATATCGGCATCGACATCCATCTGCATCCCCTCGATCACGGCGAGGAAATCGGCCTCTTCCAGCGCAAAATCACGCACGGCCTGCGCGAGGAAACCGGCCTGTCCGGTGTCCCCTCCGCGATAGAGCGCGCCGATCCAGCGCCGCCAGTCGGCCAGCATCGCGCCGCGTTGGTCGCGCGGGGCCTGCTGATCGTCGGCAATGTCATCGACGATGCGGCAAAAGCCATAGATGGCGAACATCGCCTCGCGCTCGGCACGCGGCAGGATGCGCATACCGGCGTAAAAGCTGCTGCCCGCGACCTTGGCGCGCAGGGCTTCCGGCATCGAGGAGGGAGTGGGCGATAGGGTGGTTGCGGTCATGATCTTTTGCCCGGCCAGATACGGCGGCCCGCCTGCCGCATTGCAGCACGAAGCGCAAGGGTGAGCGCGCGGGCCTTGGTATGATGGACCTTTTCGCTCAAGGGATCGCGGGCCAGCAGCACCTCGCACAGATCTTCGGCCAGCCGCTGGATGATGGCCACCTCGGCGGCCAGCCGCCAGTCGCGGATCGCATCGGCAAAGGGCGCGCTGGCCCGCAGCAGGCCCTGCGTGCGCAGCGTCAGATCGGTCAGCACCCCGCGCAGGGCCGGATTGGCGCGCTTTTCAGCCAGAGCCTCCACCCCGATTCCCGCCGCGCGCAGCGAATCGAGCGGAATATAGACCCGGTCGATGGCGCGGTAATCCTTGGCGCAATCCTGAAGGTGGTTGATGATCTGCAAAGCGGCGCAGAGCGAATCGTTCATCGGCCAGAGGACGCGATCCTCGCCATGGCAATCAAGGACGAAGCGACCCACCGGCATCGCCGAATAACGGCAATAGTCGATCAGCCCGGCCCAGTCCTGATAGCGGTCCACCGTGCAGTCGCGCTCAAAGGCGGTCAACAGGTCATGGGCATGGGCAAGGCTGATGCCCCGCTCGCGGCATACCGTGCCCAGCGCCTGCGCCAGCGGGTCGCCGACACCCGCATCCGCGCCCTCCAGCCCGGCGCGCATCAGGCCCAGCAGGCGCAGCTTTTCCGCCGCGCTGGCGGTGGGGTGGTCGGCAATATCATCGGCCGCGCGGGCAAAGCGATAATAGGCCATCACCGGCGCGCGCGCATCGGGGCGCACCAGAAAACTGGCCACGGGAAAGTTCTCGCCCGTGTGATCCTTGCCGCTTTGCAGATCGGCGGTGGTTAGGATGGTGTCTGTCATGCCCCCGAAATGTCCCCGGAAAGATCCAATGCCTGTGCGCGGCCTTTCCACATGCCACCCTTGCCCCGGTAATAGGCCCAAGCTGAATAGATTGTGCATGAAACATAGAACAGCGCGACCAAAGGCAGAGCCAGAGCGCGCATCGGGGCGCGGCCGTAAAAGCCGAGAATCGGCTGATAAGACCCCAGCATCAGCCCCAGCGCGATCAGGCCCATGACCTGCACCGCGCCATGCCCCGTCAACGCCAACCACACCGGCGCGCCAAACATCAAGCCCAGCCCCAGCACCGTGCCCACCAGCATCAGCGGATTATAGCGCAATTGCGCATAGGCGCTGCGGGCGATCATCATGCCGATCTCGCGCCAGTTGCTATAGGGACGGATCGACACGCTGCGCCGCGTCAGGCCCAGCCAGATCGGCCCCTGTTTCTTGATGAGCGCGCCCAAGGTGCAATCGTCAATCAGCGCCCCGCGCATCGCGCCAATGCCGCCTGCGGCCTCCAGCGCCTGACGCTCGACCAGCACGCAGCCGCCCGCCGCGCCCGCGATCGGGGCCTTGGGCCGGTTGATCCAATTGAACGGATAAAGCATCATGAAGAACCAGATGAAGGCGGGCACCAGCCATTTTTCCGCCCATGTCCGGCAAGACAGCAGCGCCATGAAGGACACCAGCCTGCGGTCTCCGCCATGGGCAATGCCGACAAGGCGCGTCAGCGTATCGGGCGCATGTTCAATGTCCGCGTCCGTCAGCCACAGGTATCGCGGCGCCCCGGCCTCGATGATCCCCTGATGCACGGCCCAGAGCTTTCCGGTCCAGCCCGCCGCCAAGGGCGAGCCGCGCAGCACGGTCAGGCGATCAGCCCCAAGAGTGTGGGCCAGATCGCCGGTGCCATCTTCGGAATTGTCATCCACCAGCACGACCCGGAACGGCCCGGCATAATCCTGCGCCAACAGGCTGCCGATGGAGCGGGTGATCACATCGGCCTCATTGCGCGCAGGCACCACGGCGACCACCTCGGGCCAGACATCGGGGGCGGCGAAAGGGGCATTGTCATCGGCCTCACGGCAGGTCCAGAAGCCCGTGGCGACCAGCCCCAGCCAGATCGCCAGCACCAGCGCGGCAAGGATGGTCATGGGATCATGCCTTCCTGCGCAAACCAGCCCAGCGCATCACGCACCGCCTCCTGCCAGGGCCGCGCGGTATAGCCCAGTTCGGCCTGCGCCCGCGCGCTGGAGAAATACATGTGGTGCCGCGCCATTTTCAGCGCGTCCACGGTGACGAAAGGTTCAACCCCCGTCATCCGCCCCCACAATTCCGCGCCCACCGCCAGCGGAAACAAAGGCGCGACCGGCAATTTCACGCGCGGCGGCTTCCTGCCCACCTGCGTGCAGATTTCCGCCAGCATCGCGCCCAGCGTCACATCCTGACCGCCAAGAATATAGCGCCGCCCGATCTGCCCTCGTTCCGCCGCCAATACATGCCCGCGCGCAACATCCTCGACATGGACAAGGTTGAGGCCCGTCTCGACATAGGCGGGCATGCGCCCATGCGCGCATTCGACAAGGATGCGGCCCGTGGGCGTGGGTTTGACATCGCGCGGGCCGATGGGGGTCGACGGCTGGACGATGATCGCGGGCAGGCCCTCGCGCGCCACCATATCCTCGACCAGCCTTTCGGCCACGACTTTGGATTGTTTGTAAATACCCACCGCTTCTTCGACAGTGGCGGGCCGCGTTTCATCGGCCGCGCCATGGTCCAGCGGTTTCAAGGTCGCCACGGACGAGGTGTAGACCACCCGCCCCACACCTTCGGCCAGCGCGGCGCGCATCACGGCGCGCGTCATCGCTTCATTGTTGCGCAGGATCTCGCCCGGATCGCGCGCCCAGAGGCGATAGTCGGCGGCGACATGGAACAATTCCCCGCCCCCGCGCATCGCCTCGCGCACCGCGCCTTCATCGCGCAGGTCGGCCTCGACGATTTCGCCGGGGAAATCGGCCAGATTGACCCGCGAGGACGACCCACGCACCACACCGCGCACCTGTCGCCCCTGCGCCGCCAGCACCCGCGCCACCGCGCTGCCCAGAAAACCGGCGACGCCGGTAACGATCGTGATGGGTCCGCTCATGGCGATGCCCCTAAACCCTTTTGCTGCGACTGCAAAGCGGTGTAGGGGCTTGCGCCATGGTATATGTGCTGTTGGCATATGGCGCCTTGGCGCTGGCGGGGGTTGGCCTGCTCTATCAACTCTTTGCCCTTGGCGCGCTGGGGCGGTTCCTTGCCGCGCCGCCCGCGCCCCACGCGCCTGCCCAGGCCATTACAATTCTGAAACCGCTGCATGGCGCAGAGCCACGCCTGGCCGAAAATCTGGCCGGATTCACACATCAGGATTATCCCGGAGCGGTGCAGATCGTGCTGGGCACCAATGCGCCCGAGGACACCGCCGCGCCCGTGGCCCGCGCCATGGTCGCGGCGCATAATAACATCGCCTATTACCCCGGCCCGCGCGCGCCTGCGGCCAATGGGAAAGTCGGCTCGCTGATCGCGATGATGCCTTTGGCCGCGCATGATGTGCTGGTCCTCTCGGACAGCGATATGGTGGTGGCCCCTGATTATCTGGCGCGGATCAACGATGCGCTGAGCCAGCCGGGCGTCGGGGCGGTCTCGTGCCTCTATGTCGGGCGGGGCGATGCGGGATTGTGGAGCCGGGTGGGCGCGATGATGATCGCTGCCCAGACTTTGCCCAATATGGTGGTCGGCATCGCCACCGGCATGGCCCAGCCCTGCATGGGATCCACCATCGCCCTGCGCCGCGAGACGCTCGACGCGATGGGCGGGTTTGCGGCGCTGGCCGATGTGCTGGCCGACGATCATGCGATCGGCGCAGGCGTGCGGGCGCAGGGGCTGCGGGTGGATATTCCGCCGATGATTCTGGTCCATGCCGGGGCCGAATCCTCGTTCCGCATGCTCTGGCGCCAGCATCTGCGCTGGGCCGTGACAGTGCGCGATCTGGCGGGTGCGGGCCATTACGGCTCGATTGTCACGCATGGATTGCCGCTGGGGGTCTTGGCGGCGGCGCTTGCGCCCGGTATAGGCGGGGCCTTGCTGCTGGCAATAATCCTTGCCCGACTTGCGCTTGCAGCAAAGGTTCATAAATATGCGCCTATTGCCCTGCCCCTATGGCTGATACCCATCGCCGACCTCATCAGCTTTTGCGTTTTTTGCGCCAGCCTGTTCGCAACTGCGATTGATTGGCGCGGCGCAAGCCTTACAATGACCTCCAAAGGCCGCATCAGGGGCCTCCCTGCCACCGACCATGCCGCCCGCACCAAGAGAGACCGATGAAGCGCACCATTTTTCTCCAAGCCCCCTCCTTCCACGGTTTCGACGGGGGCGCCGGCGCCCGCTATCAGGCCAAGCGTGAGATCAAGAGCTTCTGGTATCCGACATGGCTGGCCCAGCCCGCCGCGATGGTGCCGGGTTCCAAGCTGATCGACGCTCCCGCCCACGATCAAAGCTGGGAAGACATCGCCCACGAGTTCGACACGGCCGAACTGGTCATCCTGCACACCTCGACGCCCAGCTTTATGCAGGACATCAAGACGGCCGAGCTGATCAAAGCGCGCAACCCGAACTGCCTCGTCGGCTTTGTCGGCGCCAAGGTGATGATCGAGACCGAGCAGAGCCTCGAGGCCTCCACCGCCATCGATTTCGTCGCGCGCGAGGAATATGACTACACCTGCGTCGATTTGGCCGAGGGCAAGCCCTTTGCCGAAATCGACGGCATTTCCTATCGCGGGCCGGACGGCAAGATCATCCACAACAAGAACCGCGCCATCATCGAGGATATGGACGCGCTGCCCATGGTTTCGCCCATGTACAAGCGCGACCTGAAGATCGACAATTACTTCATCGGCTATCTGAAGGCGCCCTATGTGTCCTTCTACACCGGGCGCGGGTGCAAGAGCCGCTGCACCTTCTGCCTGTGGCCCCAGACCATTTCGGGCCACCGCTATCGCTCGCGCTCGGTCGCCAAGGTGATCGAGGAGATCCAGTATATCCTCAAGGAAATCCCCGAAACCAAGGAGATCTTCTTTGACGACGACACGCTGACCGATGACATCGACCGCGTCGAAAAGCTGGCCATCGCGATGGGCGAACTGGGCTTTGGCAAGCCGGGCTTCCCGCTGACGTGGAGCTGCAACGCCAAGGCCAATGTGCCCCGCAAGACGCTGGAAATCATGAAGGCCAACGGCTGCCGCCTGCTGCTCGTCGGCTATGAAAGCGGCAATCAGCAGATCCTGCACAACATCAAGAAGGGCCTGCGCGTCGAAGTGGCGCGCGAGTTCACCAAGAATTGCCACGAGCTTGGCATCGCCATCCACGGCACCTTCATCCTCGGCCTGCCCGGCGAAACGCTGGAAACGATCGAGGAAACCATCCGCTATGCTCAGGAAATCAACCCGCACACCATTCAGGTGTCGCTGGCCGCGCCCTATCCTGGCACGTTCCTGTACAATCAGGCGGTGGAAAACGGCTGGTTCGCGGGCGGCAAGCCGATGACCGACGATGGCGGCCACCAGATCGCCCAGCTTTCCTATCCGCACCTGCCCGCGTCGGTCATCCACGCCAAGGTCGAGGAATTCTACAAGCGCTTCTATTTCCGCCCGCGCAAGATCGGCGCCATCGTCAATGAAATGGTGCGCGATTGGGACATGATGAAGCGCCGGTTGCGCGAAGGCGTGGAATTCTTCCAGTTCCTGCGTCAGCGCAAGGAAGCCGCGTAAACTGATGACCAAGCGCCGCCTCGTGGTGACGGCCGATGATTTCGGCGCCGCGCTGGCGGTGAACGAAGCGGTCGAGCGCGCCCATACGCAAGGCATCCTGACCGCCGCCAGCCTGATGGTTTCGGGCGAGGCGGCGCAGGATGCGGTGGCGAGGGCGCGCCGCCTGCCGGGGCTGGGCGTGGGGCTGCATGTGGTGCTGGCCGATGGCCGCCCCGTGCTGCCGCCGGAGCGGGTCTCGGCGCTGGTGGGGCCCGATGGCTGGTTTCACCCCTCCATGGTCAAGACCGCCTTTGCCATCGCCCTCTCGCCCGTGGCCCGCGCACAGATGCGGGCCGAGGTGGCCGCGCAATTTGCCGCTTTTGCCGAAACGGGCCTCGCGCTCGATCATGTCAACGCGCACAAGCATTTCCACCTCCACCCGATGATCGCGGCGGCGATTCTGGAGGAAGGGCGCCGCCATGGTCTGCCCGCGATCCGTATGCCCGCGCAGGCCGGGACCGGGATGATGGAACATTGGGCGCGCCTACTGGGGCGGCAATGGCGCAAGGCGGGTGTGGCGACCAATGACAATGTGACCGGCCTGATCCAGACCGGCGCCTTTACCGCCGAGCGCATGGCCGCCGCGCTGGCCGACCTGCCCGAGGGGCTGACCGAACTTTACACCCATCCGGCCACGGTGGACGCCTATCCCGGCTCGGCGCCCGGCTATCTTTATCGCGCGGAACTTGCCGCGCTGACCGATCCGGGCGTGATCGCGGCCCTGCGCGCCAGCGGGGTGGAAACCGGCCCCTTCGCCCGATTCGCGGGGCGGGCGAACTGATGGCGCTGCCCCTCGTCCTGCCGCTGGCGCTGGCGCCTCTCGCCGCAGCCGCCAGCACGCCCGATCCAGCCACCTCGCCCGAGGACGCCGAAGCCGCTGCCCAGGTGGCCGCCATCGCCGCAGAACATCCCGATGACCCGGCCCATCCCGACGACAATGCCCCCATCATCGTGATCGGCATGGCGCAGGCCGCCCAGCGCGACGGCAAGAGTTTCGAGGAACCCGAGGAAGGCCCCGACACGATCGCCAACCTCGCCAATCCCGACCCGCTCGAAGGCATGAACCGCGTGTTCTTTGCCATCACCCAGCCGATCGACCGCTTTATCCTGCGCCCCATTGCCATCGTCTATCGCACCGTCCTGCCCGAACCGGTGCGCGACGGGGTGCATAATGCGCTGGCCAATATCTTCATGCCCTCGACGCTGGCCAATGACATGATCCAGTTGAAACCCGAACGCGCGTGGCAGACCGCCAAACGCTTCGTGCTCAATTCGACGCTGGGCTTTGGCGGTCTGGTCGATGTGGCCAAACGCAAGCCCTTCAACACGCCCGCGCACAGCAACGGCTTTTCCAATACGCTGGGCGTGGCCGGGGCCGGGCCGGGGGTTTACCTCTATCTGCCCCTCCTTGGGCCGACAACGATCCGGGACCTGATCGGCATGGGCGGCGATGCCTTTACCCAGCCGCTGCTGCTGGACCGCGTGTCGCGCCCGCAGGTTTCGGTGGCCCCCAACCGCCGCCCGCGCTCCTTCGTGACCGAGGCGGTTTCGGTCTCCACCCCCGGCGCCATCGCGCTGGGCACCAGCGGCGTCGATACGCGCGCCCGCGCCGAGCCCGAGCTCAAGGCGCTCAAGGCCCAGTCGGTCGACTTCTACGCTGCCCTGCGCTCCACCTATCTGCAGCACCGCGCCGGGCAGATCGCCGCGCTCAAAGTCCCGCCGGGGCAAGCGCCCGAAGTGCCCGAATTCGATGATCCGCTGGAGGATCCGGGGGCGAAACCGGCGGCGAAGCCTTAAAGGTGTTTAAAAGGTGCCTCCGGCGGGCAAAGGGACTTGTCCCTTTGCAATCCCGTTAATGGGGGGTGGGAGGTTTGCCGCCTCGCGCTCTATAAGATGGTTTGAAAGCCTGCGGCGCGGCGGCCAAGCGCCGAAAAGCGCCGCAGGCTTTATCATTCTAACGCCGCGCCAATCAGCCGTGGCGGCCCGATAAGCGCAACGACGACAGTACCGGGATTGCAAAGGGCCCCCGCCCTTTGCCCGCCGGAGGCAAATCTCATCCTTCAGACCTCTCGCGCCGCGCCCGATACTCCAGCACTGGCCACATCAACAGCGAGAGCCCGAAGGCCAACTCGCGCAACCGCAAAATCAAACTCAGCGCCAGCGCCTGAGGCGCGGCCACGCCCATGGCGGTGCCTGCCAGCACCGCGCCCGCTTCCTGCATAACCAGCCCGCCGGGGACGAAGAAGAGGATCATGCGGGCGGCGGTGGCGGCGCTTTCGATGGCGAAGGCGGCAAAGAGCGAGAGGTTCATGCCGAATATATGGGCCGCGATATAGACCTGCACCCCGGACATGCTCCATGCGAAAAAGTGCAGGATGATGGCCAGCGGCAACCCCGTACGCTGGCGGGCCAGTTCGCGGCGCATCAGGTGGATTTCGGCGCGCAGGCGGCGTCCGGTGCGGGTCTGGATAAAGCGACGGTGGTGGGCGCTGCCCCGCCAGATCCGCCATCCGACATAGGCCAGCGGCGGCACCGCCAGCAGGCCCCACCACAACGAGGCGCCCGAAGAAGGGGCCGTGGGCGCAGCCTGCTCTCCCCAATGCCCCCAATGATACAGCACATAGGCGGCCAGCCCCATATAAGGCAGTTCGGCAATCACCTCGGCGATGATGTCGAGCGCGCGCAGGGCCACCGCCGCGCGCCCGCGCCCGCCCAGCAGCACCACCGCCCGCGCGCCCACCACATCGCCGAGGCCGGGAGGAAACAGCAGCAGGCTGTGCGCCGCATCGCGCACCAACCGCGCAATCAGGCTGGAACGGAAGGGGATGCCCACCTTGAGCGCCTGCTGCGCCGCGGTGCAAAGCAAAATCGCCACGAATTGCACCGGCAGGATCGCCAGCACCGCCAGCGGGTCGATGGTCGCCACGGCCTGGGCAAACATATGCCGCAGCCCGCTGTTGGCCGCCACCATGCCCAGCAGGCCGGCAAGCAAAAGCACCGAGGGCAGAATGGCGCTCCACCGGCGGCTGGATCTGGTTTCAGTCATGGGGCGGCGCGATAGGAGCATACGTCGCTTTGGGCAAGGTTGTGCCTTGTTTGCGCCCCAGTTTTCGGTCAGAGCAGGCCGCGATGATCACCGCCCGATTGACCCCCGCCATCCTGCGCGCCATCCGCGCGGCATCCCATCGCCCTGCGGTCACGCTGATTCTGGCGCTGGCGCTGGTGGCGGGCGCGCTGGCCTATGTGGCGGGGCATTTCGCGATGACCACCGACACCGGCCAGTTGATCAGCGCGAAAACGCCATGGCGTCAGGATGGCGCGGCGATCGAGGCGGCCTTTCCGCAATTGAAGGATTCGATCCTGGTCGTGGTCGACGGGCAAACGCCCGAACTGGCCGAGGATGGCGCGATCCGGCTCAGCGAGGCGCTGGGCAAGCTGGGGCCGAAAGGGCCGGTGGTGGCGGTGCGGCGGCCCGATGGGGGCGCGTTCTTTGACCGCTCGGGCCTGCTCTTTGCCGATCTGCCCGAGGTGCAGCAGACCACGCAGCGCCTGATTGATGCGCAGCCCTTGCTGGGCGGCCTTGCGGGCGATCCCAGCCTGCACGGCATTGCGGCCACCATCGACACCGTGGCCGATGGCGCCGCGCGCGGCACACAGGATGCCTCGCGCCTTGCCGATCCGCTGAGCAAGCTGTCGGCCGCGATTGACGCCAAGCTTTCGGGCAAGGTGCAGTATTTCTCATGGCAGCGGATGTTTTCGACCGACAAGGGCTCGCTCGCCCCGCCCACGCGCCGTTTGCTGATCGTGATGCCGCGCATGGATTATGGCGATCTGGAACCGGGCGCGGCCGCCGTCGAGGCTATCCGCGCGCAGGCCGCCGCGCTGGGGCTGGACGCGGCGCATGGGATGCGCGTGGGCATCACCGGCGAAGTGCCGCTGGCCGACGAGGAATTCGCCTCGATCCGCGAGGGCATGGGGATGATCGGGCTGGGCATGCTGGCCGCGATGCTGGCCTGCCTGTGGCTGGCCACGCGCTCGGCCAAGATCGTGGGCGCGATCATGGTGACGATCATCGCAGGGCTGGCCATCACGCTGGCGCTTGGGCTGCTGGCGGTCGGGCGGCTCAATCTGATTTCGGTGGCGTTTATTCCGCTGTTCGTCGGGCTGGGCGTCGATTTCGGCATTCAGGTGGCGGTGCGTTTCAACCATGAGCGCCGCGCCGGGGCCGCGCCGATGGAAGCGCTGGAACGCATGGCGGCCGCTATCGGTGAACCTTTGTCCTTGGCGGCGGCGGCGATTTTCCTCGCGCTGGGGGCGTTTCTGCCCACCGATTATGTCGGCATCGCCGAATTGGGCGTGATTGCGGGCATGGGCATGATCGTCGCCTTTTTGCTCAACATCACGCTGCTCCCCGCGCTGTTGATGGTGCTGCGTCCTGCTGTTCCAGCGGCGGATGTGGGCTGGGCCGGGGCCGCGCCGCTCGATGCGTTTCTGCATCGGCATCGGCGCGATGTGCTGATCGCCTTTGTCGGCGCGATGCTGCTTTCCGTGGTCACGCTGGTGTGGGTCAAATTCGACTTCAACCCGCTGCACCTGCGCGATCCGCATAGCCCGGCGATGCGCGAACTCTCGATCCTGATGAAGGATGCCGACCGCACGCCCAACACGATCACGATTCTGGCCCCCAATGTGGCCGCCGCCGACGATCTGGAAGCCCGTCTGGCCCGGCGCAAGGAAGTGGCCCGCGCGGTCACCATCGACAGTTTCGTGCCCGAGGCGCAGGGGGTGAAGCTGGCGCTGATTTCGGACGCCTCGCTGCTGCTGGACGCCACGATCAATCCTTTCGACTTTCCGCCCGCCAGCGATGATGCCGCCACCGTGGCCGCGCTGAACAAGGCCGCCGGATCGCTCAAGGCTCTGGCCGCGCGGCCCGGCGCAACGGCGGCGCCCGCCGCGCATCTGGCCGCCAGCTTTGCCGCTCTGGCCGCCGCCAGCCCGGCGCGGCGCGAGGCGGTGAGCGCCATGCTGGTGCCGCCGCTCCATCTGACGCTGGACAAGATCCGCGCATCGCTGACCGCCAGCGAGGTGACCCGCGAGAACCTGCCCGAGGAGATCCGCCGCGACTGGCTGGCCAAGGATGGCCGCGCGCTGGTTCAGGTGACGCCTGCAGGCAATGGCACAGACAATGCCACCATCGCGCGCTTTACCGCCGCCGTGCGCGCCGAGGCGCCGCGCGCCACCGGCCTGCCCGTAGCGACGCAGGAGGCGGCCAAGACCGTCGCCCATGCCTTTATCACGGCGGGCATCCTGGCGCTGGCGCTGGTGTCGCTCCTGCTCTGGCTGGTGCTGCGTTCGGTGCGAGAGGTGGCCTTTACGCTGGCCCCGGTGGTGCTGTCGGGGTTCCTGACGCTGGGCACCTGCGTGGCGATCGGGCAACCGTTGAACTTTGCCAATATCATCGCCTTTCCGCTGCTGTTCGGGGTGGGCGTGGCGTTTCACATCTATTTCGTCATGGCGTGGCGTTCGGGCGTGGGCGATCTGTTGCAGACCTCGCTGGCCCGCGCGGTTTTGTGCAGCGCGCTGGCCACGGGTTCAGCCTTTGGCGCGCTGTGGTTCAGCGCCCATCCCGGCACGGCCAGCATGGGGCTGATCCTGATGCTCTCGCTGGTCTGGACGCTGATCTGTGCGCTGATCTTTGAGCCTGCGCTGCTTGGCCCCGTGCATAAGAAGGATAAGCCATGAGCCGGGAAAAGATCCTTTTGGCCTCGATCCACGATGTCGGCCCGCGCGCCGAGGCGCAGGTTGATCAGCTGGCCGATCTGCTGGCCGAACTGCTGGGCGGCATGAATTTCGCCATGCTGGTCGTGCCCGATCATTGGAGCGAGGCGCCGCTGGCGGGCAATCCGGCCTATCAGGCCAAGTTGCGGCGCTGGGCGGACATGGGCGTGGAAATGTTTGTCCATGGCTGGTTTCACAAGGATCTGGCCCAGCACAGCGGCGTGGCGGCCTTCAAGGCCAAGCACATGACCGCCAGCGAGGGCGAGTTCCTCGGCCTTTCGCAGGCCGAGGCGGCGCGGCGGATGGCCGACGGGCGCAAGCTGATCGAGGATATCATCGGGCGCGAGACGGCGGGCTTTATCGCGCCGGCCTGGCTTTATGGGCGGGGCGCGATGGCGGCGCTGGCCGAATCGGGCTTTCCTCTGGCCGAGGATCATATGCGCGTGTGGCGGCCCGAAACCGGCGAAACGCTGGCGCGCGGCCCGGTGGTGACATGGGCCAGCCGGACCAAGGGGCGCCAGCTTTCCTCGCGATTCTTTGCCGGTCTCGCGCGGGTGGGGCTGCATGGGCTGGATGTGGCGCGCATCGCGGTGCATCCGGGCGATACCACTGTTCCCGCGCTGATTTCCTCGATCCGCGCCACCTACACCAGCTTTGCCGCCCGCCGCCGCCCGGCGCGCTACGGCGAATTGCTGGCAGACTGAACATCAGCCCCATGGCCCGTTCAGCCCCCGTTAGCCCCAAAAGGCCCATCAGCATGGCGCAAGTTGCCTACTGGCAATCACGGGCAAAGCCTGCCAAGGCGGCGCCACTATGAGCGACAAGACACCATCGGGCGCGGCACCCACCGTGGCGGATCAGGAAGCACAACAGATGTTGACCCAAAGCCCCGCCCATGGCGAGGCCTCAAAACCGGCAGGCGAACCGGCGGCCGAACCGGCCCCCGTCCGCGACATCGCCCTGGAAGAGGCCAATCAGCGCCGTTCGCGCATCGCCGGTTTTGCCAGCTCATTGATCTCGCTGGCGATTCTAGTGGTGGTGGCGGTGCGGTTGCTCGATCTCAACCCCAAGGGGCTGATCGAGATGGTGCCGCGTTCGGCCCCGTTCTGGATTGTGTTTGCCATCAATTACATGATGCCGCCGCTGTCCGAATGGGTGATCTATCGCCGGTTGTGGCGCATCCCGGCCTCGGGCATCCCGGCGCTGCTGCGCAAGCAGGTGTCGAACGAATTGCTGATGTCGTACCTGGGCGAGGTGCAGTTCTATGCCTGGGCGCGGGCGCGGCTGGGCATGGTGACGGCCCCCTTCGGCGCGATCAAGGACATGGCCATCCTTTCGGCGCTGACGGGCAATATCGCCACGCTGGTGATGCTGGGCGCGGCGTGGAAGATCATCCAGTCGGGCGTGATGGGCAAGGACACGACCACCGTGTTCACCTCGCTGGGCGTGGTGCTGGTGACCTCCTTTGTCATCCTGCTGTTCCGGCAAAAGCTGTTCTCGCTGCCCCGGCGCGAATTGTGGATCATCACCGGCGTCCATTTCCTGCGCATCATCGCCTATGTGGGGCTGACCGCGCTGCTCTGGCATCTGGTGCTGCCCGATGTGGCCTATGGCATCTGGCTGGTGCTGGCCACGCTGCGCATGCTGATTTCGCGCCTGCCGCTTGTGCCTTATAAAGACGCCGCTTTTTCGGGTCTTGCCATCTTCCTGATGGGGCATGATGATCAGATTTCATACCTGCTGGCGATGATGGCTGTCCTTTACCCGATTGCCCATATTATCGTGGGCACGGTGTTTGCCACTGTCGATCTTATCACCTCGCGCAAAGAAGGATAAAGCATGGCTCTGTTGTTGCCCCTGATCCTTGCCGCCGAAGCGCCGGCCAAGCCGGCGGTGCCGCTGGCCTCCACGCCCGAATTGGGCAAGGCGGAAGGCAAATGTCGCGCCAATGAAAGCGGCCCGGCCTTTCTGGTCGATGTGGTGGGGCTCAAGGATCGCACCGGCAAGCTCAAGCTTGAGGTCTATCCCAACAATGACGCCGATTTCCTGATGGATGACAATGTGCTCGTCTATCAGGGCAAGGCGTTTCGCCGGGTTGAGGAAGAAACGCCCGCCAGCGGCAATGTCCAGATCTGCGTGCGGGTTCCGGCGGCGGGGGCCTATTCGATCATGCTGCTGCACGACCGGGACAACAACCGCAAGTTCGGCTGGTGGGTCGATGGCATCGGCTTTGCCTCGAACCCGCGCCTTGGCTGGCACAAGCCCAAGGCCGCCGCGACCAAGGCGGTGGCGGGCAACGGCCCCACGCGCGTTTCGATCACGCTCAATTATCGCAACGGTCTGGGCATGTCGCCCATCAACTGATGCCGGTTAACTGATGCAGGCGTGACACACCGTGTCACACCCGGCGCCCTCCCTCTTGCGCTTTGCCCCGCCAGAGGCCACATGCGCCCCGGATGTCATCGGGCATCGGAAATGCAAACCTGTCCGGCGACAGGAGGGGCCAGTTGCGGATCGTTGATGTTTGCGCCTTTTACACGCCCCATGGCGGCGGCGTAAAAACCTATGTCGAGCAGAAGATGCGGATTGGCCCGGAACTGGGCCATGAGATCATCATCCTTGCCCCCGGCGACCGGCATGAGGTGATCGAACGCGGGCCGATGGCGCGGATCGTAACGATCCCGGCGCCGCGCTTTCCGCTGGATCGCAAATATTGGTATTTCAAGGATGAGGACGCGCTGCACGCGGAGATCACCGCGCTCAAGCCCGATTTCCTTGAGGTTTCTTCGCCATGGCGCAGCGCCAGCATGGTGGCCCGCTGGCCCGGCGATGCGCCGCGCGCGCTGGTGATGCATGCCGATCCGCTCTCGGCCTATGCCTATCGCTGGTTCGAACCGATCATGAGCCGCGAGGCCATCGACCGCAGCTTCGAGCCTTTCTGGAAGCACCTGCGCGAGCTGGGCCATCAGTTTGAGCGCGTGGTCTGCGCCAGCGCGGAATTGCGCGACCGTCTGGCGGCAGGCGGCGTGGCGCATACGGTGCTGCATCCGATGGGGATCGAGGCGGGATTGTTCAGCCCGAAACGGCGCAGCCCGGCGCTGCGGCGGCGGCTGCTGGAAATGTGCGGTCTGCCTGAAAGCGCCAAATTGCTGATCGGCGTGGGGCGGCTCAGCCCGGAAAAGCGCTGGCCGATGATCGTGGACGCGGTGGCCGCGGCCAGCCAGTCGATGCCAATCGGGCTGGTGCTGCTGGGCGCCGGCAACCAAAAGACGCGGATTTTGAAGCAGGTGGCGGGCAATCCGCATATCAAGCTGCTGAAACCCGAGAAGGACCGCGCCAAATTTGCCACCATTCTGGCCAGCGCCGATGCGCTGATCCATGGGTGCGAGGCCGAAACCTTCTGCATGGCCGCCGCAGAGGCGCGGGCCAGCGGGGTGCCGGTGATCGTGCCGGATCGCGGAGGCGCGGCCGACCATGCGCGCGGCGGCGCGGGCGTCACCTATAGCGCGGGCAGCGCCATGGCCGCCGCCCGCGCCACCCTGCGCCTGCTGCGCAACCTGCCCAAGGCCCCGCCCGAGGTGAAGGTCGTTTCGACCCAAGGCCATTTCGAGGCTCTGTTTGCCGATTACGCCAAGGCCCGGCGCGGGCAAGGACCCGAGGGCGCCGAGGAATATCTGTCCGAAAAAGCCGAAGTCGCCTGAGCTTACCTGACACGGATGTTGATACGCGCTTTGCCCCTCTTGCGCAGGGACAGGCGATGGCCTCTTGTGCGCGCCAAATCCTTCCTGCTGCGGAGCTTTCATGCGACACGCGATTACCGGCGCCCTTGCCTTCCTGCTTTCCACCTCCAGCTTGCTGGCTGCGCCTGCACAAACGCCCGAACAGATCGCGGCCGCCGCGCTGAAGGAGGCTCCGGTGTGGGACGGCCATATCGACGTGCCCGAACAATTGCGCGACCGGCGCCACGACGTGCTTAAAGGCTTTGATTTCCACGACACCACCCGCGAACCGGGCGATGACAAGTGGAACACCAATGCCAAGCCCGCCATCGTGCCGATGCAGACCGATCTGACCCGCATGAAGCAGGGCCATCTTCAGGCCGTGTTCTGGTCGGTCTATGTCTCGGCGGCGCTCAACGATCAGCAGGCCGTGCAGGCGACCCTTGAACAGGTCGATGTGATGAAACGCATCATCGCGGCCAACCCGGCCGAGATGCAGTTCTGCGCCGACGCCGCCTGCGTCGAAAAGGCATGGAAGGCAGGCAAGGTCGCCAGCCTGCTGGGCGCCGAAGGTGGGCATTCCATCGGCGGCTCGCTGGCCGTGCTGCGGACCCTGCATGAAATCGGCGTGCGCTATATGACGCTGACGCATTTCAAAACGACCCCATGGGCTGACAGCGGCACCGATGCGCCCCAACACAATGGCCTGACGCCCTTTGGCAAGGATGTGGTGCGCGAGATGAACCGGCTGGGGATTCTGGTCGACCTCTCGCATGTCAGCCAGAAGACCATGCTGGACGCGCTGGAGGTTTCGGGCGCGCCGGTGATCTTCTCGCACTCCAACGCGCAGGCGATTTCCGGCCATCCGCGCAATGTGTCGGATGAGGTGCTGGACAAGGTGAAGGCCAATGGCGGCGTGGTCGCGGTCAATTTCTTCCCCGGCTATATCAGCCCCGGCCAGTACGCCTGGGCCGCCAACCGCGCGGGCGAAATGGCGCGGCAAAAGGCGCTGCACCCCGACCGGCCCGACATCGCGGCGGCCGCTCTGGCCGATTGGGAAAAGGCCAATCCCAAGCCCGTCGCCACGCTGGCCGATGTCGTCGCCCATATCGACCATATCAAGCAGCGCATCGGCATCGACCATATCGCGCTCGGCTCGGACTTCGATGGCGGATCCGTCGGCTTGCAGGGCCTGCCCGACACCTCGGCCTACCCCGCGCTCTTCGTCGAACTGGCCCGCAAGGGCTACACCAAGGAGGATCTGAAAAAGATCGCCAGCGGGAATTTCCTGCGCGTGTTGAAGGCGGCAGAAGCCTATGCGGCGGCGCATAAGGGGGATCCGGCGATTGAGAATCCGACGGTGTTTTGAGGTTTTTTGCCTCCGGCGGGCAAAGGGACTTGTCCCTTTGCAATCCCGTTAATGGGGTGGTGTAAGGTTGGCAGAGTCAGGTTTGGCGGATGATGGGAAAGCCTGCGGCGCGGGAAGCTCATCGCTAAAAGCGCCGCGGGCTTTCAAAACCATGACACGCGCGCAACCTTGCCAACCAAGCGCAACCCCATATCGGGATTGTTAAGGGCCCCCGCCCTTAACCCGCCGGAGGCACTTAAAACCCCAAACCCTAAAACCCCTTCTTCCACCCCAAACTCACCCCGCGATCATCGGGCAGCGCCGCATAATGCCCCGGATTCCCCCGCCAAAACAGGTTCAGCCCCGCCGAACCGCCTTTCACAGGAAACTGCCACGCCAGCTCGGCATCCACCTCGCGCCCGGTCGGGGCCAGTGAGAGCCGCCGCATCCCCCAGACCGCGCCCGTGTCATAGTCATAGGCGACGGGCAGGTGGAAATTCATGCCCCCACGCTCGACACGCAGGGGTTGCGAGAGGCGCAGCGCCAGCACATCGCCGAATTTGAAGAAATTGGCGATCGAGCCATCAACCACCCAGCCGTTGGACACCAGCCCTGATCCCGCGCCGATAAAGTCCGAGCCGCGTACCTGCGTAAAGCCCTGCCGCCAAGCCGCGCCGAAGTGGAAATCGGGATAGGGCCGCCAGCCAAGCGCCGCATCGACAAACACTGTATCCGCCCCATGCGCGCCCAGCGCCGGGTTGAACCGCGCGCCCAGAATGCCGCGCTGCTCGCTCATCCAGCTTGCGCCAAGGCTGGCCTCGACATCGCCCCGCCGCCGGTCGAGGGCCAAGCCGAAGCGCTGCACAAGGTCGCGGCTCTCATTCTGGCTCGAAGCACCGACCGCCTGCCATGGCGATCCGGTCCAGCCGTAGCCCTGCTGGCCCATCACGGTCAGGCCCCATTGGCCAAGGCCCCGCCTGATCGCCAGCGAGGTTTCTCCGCTGCGGAAAAAGCCGGTGTCCTCCAGCGGATTGCCCGCCACCATGAAGGCGGGCCGGTCCTGCCCCTGAAGCGAGGCCACGATCCCATCGGCCCCCTGCGCCATGGCAAAGCCCATGGAAAGGCCCGGCGCCACCCGCGCGATCACCCGCCCGGCCAGCACGCGGGCCGCCGCCGCATCCTCCTGGCTGAGCCGCAGCGCGCCCGACCAGGGCAGCGCCAGGTTGCGCCCGGTGGCGTCCACGCTGAAGGCCATCGCCACCGCACCATCGCCCAGCGAAAAACCGCGATTCTGGTTCACCAGCGCCGGGGCCAGTTTCGGGATCAGCGACGCGCCGCGCAGCCCATTGGCCAGATTGGCCCCAAACGCCCGCCCATAGGAATCCAGCACCACTGCGGCCACAGAGGCCCCCTGCGCCGCATCGCCCATCGCGGGCGATGTCACCGCGCTGGTGCCGCCCAGCGCCATTTGCGTCGCTGTGCCCGCAAGCGAGGTGGCCCCTTGCGCATTGAAGGCCGCCGCAATGTTCAGCCCGCCGCGCCCATAGACCGCATCCTGCCCGGTGGCGCCAAGGTTGGTGGCGGTGTTGAGCAGGATCGACACCGCCTGCGCGGCGGTCAGGTTGGGAAAGGCCTGCCGCAGGAGTGCGACCGCCCCCGCGATCTGGGGCGCGGAAAAACTCGTGCCGTTATAGACGGTCGTATAGGTCGTCCCGCCCGAGACTGTGGTCTTGATGACGCCATTTTCATACTGACAGCAGATCTGTTCACCCAGCGCCGCCAGATACCATGCCGCCTCGGTCCCGGCCCGGTTCGAAAAGCTGGAGATGACATTGGTCGATCCCACCGAGCCCGCGATGATGACATTGCCATTGCCCGCCGCGCGCACGCCCGAGGCGAAAGGATCGACCTGAGCCGAGGCGTCATTGCCCGCCGAAACCACCACCACCACGCCCGCACCGGCCGCCCCGGCGATGGCATTGGCGACATTGGCATTCGGCACCGATCCGCCCAGCGACAGATTGATGACCTTGGCCCCGGCGGCGATGGCGGCGGTGATGCCCTGCGCGATGGCGTTGTCGTTGAAACTGCAACCGGCGCTGCTGGCGCAACTGCCTGCGGTGTCGACGCGCATGGCCGCGATGGTGGCGTTAAAGGCCATGCCCATCACCCCCACCCCGTTGCGCGCGGCGGCGGCCACCTGCGCGACGATCGTGCCGTGGTCGCTGTCGGGATTGTTCAAACCCCGGCTGCCCGCCAGATCGGTCGAGGCCGAGGAAATGCGCCCGGCAAATTCGGGATTGGTGGTGTCCATCCCCGAATCGACGATGCCGATGGTCACGCCCTGCCCGCTGGCGCCCGCCGCCCATGCGGTGATCGCGCCATGCTGCGACGGGCCGGTCGAACGATTGTATTCGGCGGTCTGGAAACTGGCCGAAGGCGTGGGGGTGATGATCGCGCCGGGAGAGACGGTGGCCGTTGGCGTTGGCGTGGCCGTCGCGGTCGGCGTGGCGGTGGCGCTGCTTGTGCCGCTGGGCGTGGAATTGACCGATCCGCCGCCCGATCCCCCGCCGCAGGCCGCCAGCCCCGCCAGACCCGCGCCCACCACCGCCGTCAGCGGCAGGCGACGAACCATCGCCAAGGACCTGTACACCCCATCCCGATTCATAAACCCATCCCCCTGTGCCTCCTTCCTGCGCCCTTTCGGGTAAACACCGGGTAACGATCCCGCCTTCACACTTGTTCTATCGCGCGTCAGGCGATAGGCGCTGTGGTCAAACAGGCGTATGCCGTCCCCCTTCGCAAAGAGGCCAAGACCATGACCGACACTACCGTCCTTGCCGCCGCCATCGAGGCCGCCTGGGAAGCCCGTGACACCGTCACCCCCGCCAGCGCCGATGTACGCGCCCATGTAGAGGCGGCCTTTGGCCTGCTGGAATCGGGCGCGGCGCGCGTGGCCGAAAAGATCGACGGCGAATGGGTGGTCAATCAGTGGCTGAAGAAGGCCGTGCTGCTCTCGTTCCGCCTGAACGACAATGCCGTGGTGCCCGGCGGTTCGGCAGGTTCGCCCGCCTTTGATAAGGTGGCCAGCAAGTTTGACGGCTATGACGACGCCAAGTTCCGCGAAGGCGGCTTCCGCGTGGTGCCGGGCGCGGTGGCGCGTGCGGGCTCGTTCATCGGCAAGAATGTGGTGCTGATGCCTTCTTTCGTCAACATCGGCGCCTATGTGGGCGAAGGTTCGATGGTCGATACCTGGGCCACCGTCGGTTCGTGCGCACAGATCGGCAAGGGCGTCCACCTGTCGGGCGGCGTGGGCATCGGCGGCGTGCTGGAACCGCTTCAGGCCGGGCCGGTCATCATCGAGGACGGCGCCTTTATCGGTGCGCGTTCGGAAGTGGTTGAAGGCGTCATCATCGGCGAGGGCGCGGTGCTTTCCATGGGCGTGTTCATCGGCGCCAGCACCAAGATCATCGACCGCGCCACGGGCGAAGTCCATATCGGCCGCGTGCCGCCCTATGCGGTGGTCGTGCCCGGCTCGATGCCCGGCAAGCCGCTGCCCGACGGCACGCCGGGGCCGAGCCTCTATTGCGCCGTGATCGTCAAGACCGTCGACGCGCAGACCCGCGCCAAGACCGGCATCAACGATCTGCTGCGCGACTGATCCGGGACCGCAAAGCCTCATGAAAAAGCGCGCTTTCGCTCTGCTGCTCGCCCTGCTGATTCCTGCGGGGCTGGCCTCTCATGGGGCGGCAGAGGCGCAGGGCGAACGCGCGCCCAAGGTTGCTCCCAAAGTTCCCATGGCGGCGGCACAGGTCTTGCGCCGCCTGCCCCATGATCCCCATGCCTATACCGAAGGACTGTTCATCCATAATGGACAGCTTTTTGAAAGCACCGGCATGGAGGGACGCTCCAGCCTGCGCCGGGTCGATCTGAATTCGGGCCGGGTGCTGGAAAAGACCGACCTGCCGCGCCCCTTGTTTGGCGAAGGGATTGCGCCATGGCGCGATCAGATCCTGATGCTGACATGGCGCGACGGGCTGGGCTTTCGCTTTACCCGCGCCGGGTTCCGCCCGATTGGCCGCTTCACGTATCTGGGCGAAGGATGGGGCATGACGGCGCGGCCCGATGGGGCCGAGCTGATCATGTCGGATGGCAGCAACACGCTGCGCTTCATCGATCCGGCCACTTTCCGCACCCGCCGGATGCTGAGCGTCACCGCCGACGGGATCGGGGTGGACATGCTCAACGAGCTGGAATGGGTGAACGGCGAGATCCTCGCCAATGTCTGGATGACCAGCCGCATCGCCCGGATCGATCCCGCCACGGGGCGGGTCAAGGGCTGGATCGACCTTGCCGCTCTGGCGCGCGAGGCAGGCGCCACCGGCCCCGATCAGGTGGCCAACGGCATCGCCTGGGACGCGGTCGGCAAGCATCTTTACGTCACGGGCAAAGAATGGCCGGTGATGTTCGAAATCGCCCCTCCCGCCGCCGCGCCGCCCGCCCATTGATACGCGACATTTTGACCGGCCACATGGACAAAGCGGGCTGAAACCGCCATGTCTGGGGTCTGATGGGCAACAATCTGTTCCTGCAATTTGCGGTTTCCTCGGCCATGGTCGTGCTTTGCGTGATTGTGCATGGCTTTGGCCTGTTCGGCCTGACCCGCGCGCTGCGCAGCGAGGCCAATGTGGAACGATTGCGCCATATCCGCCCGCTTTCGCCGCGCGGGGCGATTTTCACGCTCTCGATCGTGGTGGCGATCATCGCGCTGCACGGGGTGGAAATCTGGGCCTTTGCGCTGGTCTATTTCTCGGTCGGCGCGGTGCATGGGCTCGAGCCTTCGCTCTATTTCTCGACCATCTCCTATTCGACCGTGGGATACAGCGACATTCACATCACCAGCCAATGGCGGCTGATCGGGGCGTTTGAAAGCATTCTGGGGATGCTGCTGCTGGGCTGGTCCACCTCGTTCTTTTTCCGGATGCTGGGGCGCATAGACGCGCATTAACGGCGCATTGATGGCGCTTGCCGCGCGGCGCGCGCTGCATTACCGGTGGGCGGTTGCGCCAAGACGGGATAGACCTCTTTCATGCCGATCATCCATAGCCTGCTGGGAATGCTGCTCATTCTGGGGATCGCCTTTGCGCTGTCCTCCAACCGGCGCGCGGTGCGGCCAAGGGTGGTGCTGGCCGCTTTCGGGCTTCAGGCGGGGCTGGCGGCGCTGGTGCTCTATGTGCCTGCGGGCAATGCGGCGCTTCAGGTCGTGGCGGGCGGGGTTTCCTCGCTGCTGGCCTATGCCCATTCGGGGGTGGATTTCCTGTTCGGCCCGCTGGCCAAGCCCGAGATCGGCGGGGCCAGTTTCGCCATTTCGGCGCTGCCGGTGATCATCTTCTTCGCCTCGCTGATTTCGATCCTCTATTACCTGCGCATCATGCCGCTGGTGATCCGCTGGATCGGCGGCGGCCTTGAAAAGCTGACGGGCATCAGCCGGATCGAATCGCTTTGCGCGGCCAGCAATATTTTCGTCGGCCAGTCCGAGGCGCCGCTGGTGATCCGGCCCTATCTGGCCGCGCTGTCGCCGGCGCAGTTGTTCTGTGTGATGACCGTGGGCATGGCGGGCGTGGCGGGCACGATTCTGGCCGCCTATGCCAGCATGGGCATCCGCATCGACTATCTGGTGGCGGCCGCCTTCATGTCGGCGCCGGGCGGGATCTGCATGGCCAAGATCATGATGCCCGATCCGCGCACGCCGCCGCCGGTCGATGGCGATCTGCCCGACAATATCGTGCCGCCCGCAGGACTTGCCGCCGCCGCGCTCAACCGCGCCGATGTGACGCATCAGCCCGGCGTGCATGTCGATGAGCCGGTTCCGCTGGCCCATGACGAGGAGCGCCCCGCCAATATCATCATGGCCGCCAGCGAAGGCGCGCAGACCGGCGTGAAGCTGGCCGTAGCAGTGGGCGCGATGGTGCTGGCCTTTGTGGCGCTGGTGGCGCTGGCCAATGGCATTGTGGGGGGCATCGGGCATTGGGTCGGCATTCCCGACCTCTCGTTCCAGAAACTGCTGGGCTATCTGTTTGCGCCGATCTTCAGCCTTCTGGGCGCGCCGACATGGGCCGAGGCGATGCGCGCGGGCGGGATGTTCGGCACCAAGATCGTGCTCAACGAATTCGTCTCCTTCATCGATCTGGGCCAGGCCAAGGAATTGTCGGCCAAGACCGTGGCCATCGTCACCTTTGCCCTGTGCGGCTTTGCCAATTTCTCGTCCATCGCGATCCAGATGGCCGTGACCGGCAGCCTTGCCCCCAACCAGCGGCCGCTGATCGCCAAGATGGGGCTGAAGGCTCTGGCCGCAGGCGCGCTGTCCAACCTGATGAGCGCGGCGCTGGCCGGGCTGTTCCTGTCGCTGTAACGCCATGAGCCAGCGCTGGGATGAAGAATGGGCCGCCGCCATGCCCAAGCGCGCGCGGCCAAAGCGCAAGGCAGGCATCGGCACGGTCTTCGCCGTCGTGCTGTTGCTGATGGCGATCAGCGTGGTCAGCACGCGGTGGCGGCAATGGAACGCGCCGCAGAACGTGGGCGTGACAGCATCGGACCTCAAACCCACTGCGCAGGACCGCGAATCGGCCCGCTTTGCCCTGTGCAAGGGCAAGGTGCGCGTCACCTGCGTCGTCGATGGCGACACGATCTGGTTCAAGGGCGAGAAAATCCGCATCGCCGACATCAACGCCCCCGAAATCAGCCACCCGCAATGTGATTACGAGGAGCAGTTGGGCGACAAGGCCCGCGATCGGTTGATGGGCCTGCTCAATGCGGGCGCGTTTTCGGTGGTGAGCGAGGGCAGCCGGGACGTGGACAAATATGGCCGCAAGCTGCGTGACATTACGCGGGGCGGAAAAAGCCTTGGCGCGGTATTGGTCAGCGAAGGGTTGGCCGAGCGGTGGACCGGGCATCGGCGGGATTGGTGTCATTGATTTTTGGGGGTTTAAGGTGCCTCCGGCGGGTTAAGGGCGGGGGCCCTTAACAATCCCGGTAATGGCTTTGTTGCGCCCTGCCCCGGCCAAGGCTGATGGGGGAAAGGTTAAAATGATAAAGCCTGCGGCGCTTGAAGGCAGAACCTCTCCGCGCCGCAGGCTTTCAAACCATCAGACAAACATAACTCTGCCATCCTCCCGCCACCCCAAAAATGGGATTGCAAAGGGACGAGTCCCTTTGCCCGCCGGAGGCATCAAACCGCTAAATCAAAGCGTCCAATCCGCCGCATCCCCCAGCTCACCCTTAAGATCAGCCAGCGTACCGCCCGCGTTCAAAAGCCCGCGCAGAGCCTCCCCGCCCAGCTCGTAATATTCGCGATGGGGCACGGCGAGGACGACCATGTCGTAGGTCCGCTCCAGCGCATCGTGGACCAGCGGGATACCATATTCATGCATCGCCTCATCGGCATCGGCATGGGGATCGTGGACCGCCACGCCGTGGCCAAAGCGACCCAGCGCCGAGACCAGATCCGCCACTTTGGAATTGCGCAGGTCGGGGATATTTTCCTTGAAGGTCAGGCCCAGCATGAGGACGCTGCCGGTCTTGTTCCCACGCGCCTTGTGCAGTTCCTTGGCCACCCATCCGGCCATGCCGTCATTGATCCCGCGCCCGGCCAGGATCACGCGCGGGTCGAGACCAAGCTGTTCGGCCCGGTGCGACAGGTAATAGGGATCAACCCCGATGCAGTGCCCGCCGACAAGGCCGGGCGCGAAAGGCAGGAAGTTCCACTTGGTCCGCGCCGCCGCCAGCACATCCCAGATCGAGATATCGAGCCGGTTAAAGATCTGGGCGATCTCGTTCATGAAGGCGATGTTGATGTCGCGCTGGGCGTTTTCGATCACCTTGGCGGCTTCGGCGGCCTTGATGCTGGCCGCGCGGAACGTGCCGCCGCTGGTCACGCTGCCGTAGAGATGGGCCACGCGGTCGAGGATTTCGGGGGTCTGGCCCGAGACGACCTTGGTGATCTTGTCGATCGTGTGTTCGCGGTCGCCCGGATTGATGCGTTCGGGGCTGTATCCGAGGAAGAAGTCCTTGCCGCACAAAAGGCCCGAATGCGCCTCAAGGATAGGGGCGCAAATGTCCTCGGTCACGCCGGGATAGACGGTGCTTTCATAGACCACCACCGGCACGCGCCCTTCGGCAATCGCGGCGGGCAGCATGGCGCCCACGGTCCGGCTTGCCGCCTCGACCATGCGCAGATCGGGGCGATTGGCGCCATCGATGGGCGTGGGCACGGTGACGATGTAATAGTCGGCCGGAGGGCAGACCTGCGGATCGGCGGCCAGCGCCAGCGTGCTGGCGGCCAGCCGGTCGCGGTCGATTTCGCCGGTGCGGTCATGGCCTGTGTTCAATTCGTCGATGCGGCGCTGGTCGATATCCAGCCCGACCGTCTCGAACTTGCCCGCCAGCGCCACGGCCAGCGGCAGCCCGACATAGCCAAGCCCGACCACCACCACGCGGGTCACGCGCTGCTGCGCATCAAGCGAACCAAGCGATACAGGCGCGGCGCTGTCCACCGCCACCTTGGAATACATATACGTCAAAGCGAACCCCCTCTGGCGGCTCGGCATGGAATTTGCCGCCCGGAGGCTTAGGCCCAAGGCTCTTATATTACGGTTAACACCTGCAAAGCTAAAGCATCACCGGCAAACGGCCCATGTAGGCAACCATAAGGCAGAGTATTCGCATGACCGATCAACCGGCCAAGATTCTCGTTATTTTCGGCACCCGCCCCGAAGCGATCAAATTGTTCACGGTGGTGGAGGCGTTGAAGCAGGATCCGCGATTCGAGCCTGTCGTCTGTGTTTCGGCCCAGCATCGCGCGATGCTGGATCAGGTGCTGGAGATTGCAGGCATCACGCCCGACCACGACCTTGACCTGATGCGCCCGAATCAGACGCTTGATGGCCTGACCGCCGCGCTTTTGACCGAACTGGGCGAGGTGATGGACAAGGTGAAGCCCGACCGCGTGATCGTTCAGGGCGATACGGCAACGGCCATGGCGGGGGCCTTGGCGGCCTATTACCGCAAATTGCCGGTCGATCATGTCGAGGCCGGTTTGCGGTCAGGCAATATCTATCACCCATGGCCCGAAGAGGTGAACCGCAAGATCATCGGGGGCATCGCTTCTTTGCATTTTGCACCGACCACCACCAGCGAGGCGGCGCTGCTGCGCGAGAACGTTAGCGCGGATCGGGTCCACGTTACGGGCAACACCGTGATCGACGCGCTGCATTGGGTGCTGGCGCGAATCGAGGCGCAGCCTTCGCTGGCCGCCGGGCTGGATGACTTGGCCGAGCGATTCAAGGGCAAGCGGATCATCGGCGTGACCAGCCACCGCCGCGAGAATTTTGGGCATGGCATGGAAAACATCGCCAGCGCCATCCGCCAGATCGCCGAACGCCCCGATACGGCGATCATCTTCCCGGTGCATCTCAATCCCAATGTGCGCGCGGTGATGAATGAGCGGCTGGTCGGGCTTGATAATGTCGCGCTGATCGAGCCGCTCGATTATCCGCATTTCGCGCGTTTGCTGTCCATGGCCGAAATCATGCTGACCGATTCGGGCGGAGTGCAGGAAGAAGCGCCGGCGCTTGGCAAACCTGTTCTGGTCATGCGCGAGACGACCGAGCGGCCCGAGGGCGTTGTTGCGGGAACGGCGCGGCTGGTGGGCACCGATTCTTCGCGTATTGTTTCCGAAATCTTCAGCCTTCTTGACGATAAAGCCGCCTACGAAGCCATGGCGCGCGCCCATAACCCGTTCGGGGATGGGCAGTCCTCGCGCCGCATCGTGGACGCGCTGGCGCAGGAGGTATGGGGCGCATGAAATCGGACAAGAAGCCTGACGTTTGTGTGGTGGGGCTGGGGTATATCGGCCTGCCCACGGCCGCTATTGTCGCCCGTTCGGGCTGCCGCGTGCGCGGCATCGACGTCAGCCAGAAGGTGGTGGACACGATCAATCGCGGCGAAATCCATATTGAAGAAGTCGATCTGGACGGGCTCGTCCATGCCGTGGTCGGGCGCGGGCTGCTGACCGCCTCGCTGGAGGTGGCGCCTGCCGATGTGTTTGTCATTGCCGTGCCCACGCCCTTTGGCCCCGATCATGAGCCGGATGTATCCTATGTGCTGACCGCCGCGCGTTCCATCGCGCCGGTGCTCAAGCATGGCGATGTGGTGATCCTCGAATCGACTTCGCCCGTGGGCACGACCGAGCAGATCCGCGATCTGTTTGCCGAGATGCGCCCGGACCTCAAGATCCCCGGCCTGACCCGCGACACGCCCGATGTGTCGATCGCCTATTGCCCGGAACGCGTGCTGCCCGGCCGCATCCTGCATGAACTGACCGAGAATGACCGCTCGATCGGCGGCATCACGCCACGCTGCGCGCGCAAGGCGGTGGGCTTCTACAAGATCTTCGTGCGCGGCCAGTGCATCGCCACGGATGCGCGCAGCGCGGAAATGACCAAGCTGGTCGAAAACGCCTATCGCGACGTGAACATCGCCTTTGCCAACGAACTCTCCATCGTCGCCGACCGCATGGGTCTGGACGTGTGGGAAGTCATCAAGCTGGCCAATCGCCATCCGCGCGTGAACATCCTGTCGCCCGGCCCCGGCGTAGGCGGCCATTGCATCGCGGTCGATCCGTGGTTCATTGTGTCGAGCGCGCCGGCGGAAACGCCGCTGATCCGCACGGCGCGGGGCGTGAACGATGGCAAGATCCACCACGTCATCGCCAAGGCGGACGAACTGATTGCCGCCCACCCGAATGCCCGCGTCGCGGCGCTGGGGCTGGCGTTCAAGGCGAACATCGACGATTTCCGCGAGAGCCCGGCGCGCCTTGTCGCCGCCACCCTCGCACGCAAATATCGCGAGCGGATGAGCATCGTCGAACCCTATGCCACCGTCCTGCCCCGCGAGTTCGAAGGCACCGGTGCGACCCAGATCGACCTCGACGAAGCGCTGGAGGAATGCGACATCCTTTTGGTCCTCGTCGATCACGACGCCTTCCGCCAGGTGCCTCTGGCCGAGCGCGCGGGCAAGATCGTCTATGACACGCGCGGGATCTGGCCGGATCAGCCCAAGGGTGGAGCTGAGGTCAGCGAAGGATTGCGGTTGGTGGGATGAAGATGCCTCCGGCGGGTTAAGGGACTCGTCCCTTAACAATCCCATTAATGGGGTGGCGTGTGGTCGGCAGACTGGCGCGCGACTTATGATTTGAAAGCCTGCGGCGCGGAGAGGGCATACCTTCAAGCGCCGCAGGCTTTATTCATTCGGAGATCGCACATAATCGCCCTCCAAACACAACACCGACAATATCGGGATTGTTAAGGGCGAGTCTTTGTCGGTCGCATTTCTCAAGAGAAATGCTCCGGGCCCTTAACCCGCCGGAGGCATCAAACCCGAGCCAAAGAACTCAAATCCCCCCATACCACTGATACCCGGCCACATCCTCCCAATACCCCCCCTTGCCGCCATAGAGGCCCGCGAGCGTATCGCGCACTTCCACCCGCATCACATACTTGGCCTGCTTGTATCCCAACTGCCGTTCCACACGCAGGCGGACCGGCGCGCCATGCTCCAGCGGCAATTCGCGCCCGTTCATCGCCCAGGCCAGGATCGTTTGCGGGTGGAAGGCGTCCACCAGATCGATGCTTTCGTAATAGGGGGCCTCGTCGGTCTTGTCGGCGCAGTGGAACACCACGAACTGTGCGGTCGGCATCAGCCCCGCCATGGCCAGCACCTGCCCCAGTTGCGGGCCTTGCCACTGGCCGATGGCGGACCATCCCTCGACACAATCGTGGCGGGTGATCTGGCGGCGCTGAGTCATGGCTTTGAGCGCGGTGAGCGGCAGGTCGAGCGGGCGTTTGACCAACCCATCGACGCGCAGCGACCAGCGCGCAAAGCCCTCCGCCGCATGGGCCGCCCATGCCGCATCGCCCTCGGTATTGCCGTTGGAGCGGAAGGTGGGCGACATATCGGCTTCGCGGAATTCGCGCGCCAGCGCATCGCGGCCCAGCAGCAGCCTTTGCGCGGGCTGGTGCAGCCCCGCCGCACCCTCGACCCAGCCCGCCACCGTGGGCTGACGCACGATCCGGTCGCAACCCGAAAGCAGCAGGCCCCCGCCCGCGATCAGGCCCCGTCTGGAAATCATGGCCTGCCTCCCTCGCGCCGCCATCCCGTGATCATACCGCGCAATTGGTTAATCGGCCCGGACGCCAGCACCATCGCCAGATGCACCACCACGAACAGCACGATCCCGCAAAGCCCCAGAAAATGCAGCGAACGCGCCGATTGCCGCCCGCCCAGAACATCAAGCAACCATGGCGCCGCCGCATCCATCCCCGGCGATAGCGCCAGCCCGGACGCGATCATCAGCGGCAACAGGCCGAACAGCACCCCGGCATAGGCCAGCTTCTGCAGCACGCCATAGGCGCCATCATGAAAGCGAAAGCGCAGATGGTCGACCACATCGCGCGCAATCGAACGCGGCGACCACTCGGCCCGCGTGATATGCAGATCGCGCCGGATATGCCCGTTGACCAGCGACCATAGCAGATAGGCCGCCAGCCCCACCGCCAGCCCCCATGCAAAAGCCAGATGCCAGCTTCGCGCCAGCGCCAGATCATAGGTCGAGGGCAAGGTCATCCAGCCCGGAAAGGCCAGCGCCAGTTCGGCCCCATCGGCCCCGCGCGACAGGCCGAAGACGCCCGTCGTCTCCATCGTATGGCCCAGCAGCGTGATGCCTCCGTGATTGGCCCCGGCATTATCGGTCCACGCGCCGAATTCCAGCCATGCCGGATCATCATTGGCGCCATAGGCCCCCCAATAGAGTCGCGGATGGGCATTGAAGATCATCAGCCCGCTCATCGCCATGACCAGGATGACCAGCGCATTGACCCAATGCCAGAGGCGCGTCGAAAAGCGATGGCGCCGCACCAAAGGCCGCGCAACACCGCTGCCCTCGCGCAGGACACGGCCCCTGAATAGGGTGAAATCCTTATCCTCGTCCATGATGCAAATCTAGGCCGACAATGCCGCAAGAGCAAGCAGCACCAAGGGTTTGGCAGGCAGAAGTCCCGCCGGTGATCTTACCACTAAGCTACTCCACTTTCTGGGAAAGTCCCAAATTGTCCCGCGATACGAAATTAAGCATTCCACGCGAAAATAGGGGCCTTCCATAAGGATTTGGGACTATGAGATTCTTCTCGGCAGCCGCGTTGCTCAAGAGCGGAGCTGTTTTTTTTGTGTCGCTTTGCATCGCCTCGCCGGCATGGGCTCAAGCGCCTTCTCCCTCTGCGCTGGTTGATATTCAGGTTGTCGCCCAATCAACGAACCAGACCCGCCTGCGCCTGACCTTTACCCCGCAGGCGAACAGCTTTGGTTCGATTGGCACCTCTGTGACCCAGCCCGCGATCGGCTTTGCGCTGACCTCACGCGGGAACAGCGCCGCATCGCCGCGCCAGTTGAACGGCTTTCTGCGCCAGATAAGCTTTGAGCAGCTCGACACCGTTTTGGTGATGCGCTTTCTCACCACCGGCCCTTCGCAGATGATCACCAGCGCGGTGGATGCAACGCATGTGGATGTGACGCTGTCCGACGGCGTGGAAAAGGCCGTGCGCAAGGCCGTTGCCGACAATCTGCCGCCCCCGCCGCCTCCGCCGCCCGCCAGCCCGGTGCCCCCCGCCGATCAGGGCTATGAACTGGTCATGCTGCGCTATGCCGATGTCAGCGAAGTGGTGGGTCTTTTGACCGAAGGGCTGACGGTCAAGTCGAACGTCTCATTTACGCCAAAGTCGCCCGGATTCGGATCCACCAACAATTCAAACAACAGCTATGTGATCCAGCAGGCCCAGAACACCGAGAACAATGATCAGCCGCTGGGCCAGTCGGTTGACGGCTCGATTGCCGTGGACCGCCGCTTGAACGCGGTCTGGCTGAAAGGAAGCCCGGAGAAAATCGCCCGGATGAAGGCCCAGATCGCGCTGATCGACGTGCCGGTGGACAGTGTCATCCTCGAAACGCAGCTGGTCGAATTGACCGACAGCGGCGCCCGCTCGATCGGCATCAATTTCAGCAATGCCAGCGGCCAGATCGGCGTGGCCACCTTTCAAAGCGGGGCCAGCATTCCGCTGGGCTATACGCCCAATGGCGGAGGCCACGTTTCGCATGACGGCGGCACATTGATGGGCGGGCATCTGTCCAGCGTGGCCCTGCAGGCAGCCATTTATGCCCAGGTTGCCAAAGGCGAGGGACGCATCGTGTCGCGCCCCCGGATTTCGGCGCTTTCCGGCTCCACCGCCCGGATCATCACCGGCGATGCCTTGCCCATCCTGACGGCTATCACGCTTTCGGGCGTCAACGGCGTCTCGCAGCAGGTGCAATATGTGAATGTGGGCGTGACCCTTCAGATCGCGCCGCGCGTCACGCCCGATGGATTCGTCAGCAGCAACGTCTTCTGCGTGGTTTCAAGCGTTTCGGGCTATTCGCAGGGCTATCCCACGATCAGCCAGCGCGAGGCCCAGACCACGGCCATTGTGCGTGATGGGGACACTTTCGTCATCGGCGGATTGACTCAGGAGAGCAGCATCAAGTCCCGCTCGCGCGTGCCTCTGCTCGGAGATCTGCCGGTGGTCGGCACCGCCTTTCGCTATGAGCAGGCGAGCAAGGCCAAGACCGATCTGTTCATTGTGGTCACGCCTCATGTGGTGCGCACCGGCTTGTTGAAAGCCCCGCCGCAGCCAGAGCGCGAAATGGAGGCCCCCCCTGCGGATCAAAGCCGCGTCCCGCCCCCACCCGGCTTGTAAGGTGCTCAGTTCATGCTGAATTGGCGATCATGCCTTGTTTGGCGATAGAGCATGACCCATTGCCCCGCCGCGAAGAGCAGGAACAGCAGCGCCGCGAAAAAGCGAAAGGTCGCGTGGCGCCAGTATTGGGCATACAATTCCTCGGGATTGGTGAAGAGAACCCAATATTTGCCTTTGGCCAGAGTGCCTTGCTCACGCAGGCTGTATTCGGCCGAAACGGGCAGGATGTCGGCCACCAGCAGACCCGTCAACCCCATGGAATTCACCGTTGCGGGATCGAAGGTCAGGCCGTCGTCGGGCAATTGCACCACCAGCCAGGCCGCCCCGGCCTGCTGGGCGCTCTGGACGGGCAGAAAGCGCGTGGGCGGTGCGAAATCCAGCCCCGCGCCTTTGTAACGCAGGACGGCCCCCAAGGGACGGGCGCCAAGCACCTTAACGAATCCCTCTTTCGGATCAGCCGGACGTGAAAGATCCATGTCGACCGCGGGCCCTTTGGCAGACGGCAGATTGCGGGCCTGAAGCAGGACGATGGCCCCCGCCACCGTGCACAGGATGCCCAGCGCCAGCAGGACATAGATCCGCGCCGTAGCCCCACGGCCAACGTCTTGGCCCAAATCATCCAAAGCCGCCCCCTCCGGGGCCGGCAGGAGTTTCTGCACAAGCGGCTGCAGGACCAGCAAGGCGAGGAACAGCAAAAGCGCCATCAGCGGCACCTGCGAATCTATCCCGATATTCTGCGCCATACGAAGAATATGCGGAAGATTGAACTCAGCCAACGCCAGCAAGGCCAATACAGCTGCAATCAGCCCCCAATAAATTATATGTCTTGATGTCGTCGTCATAGCACATCTCAATGCCTGTTGAGAAAACCGAAAGATTGCGGACAATCCGGCGAGGAACGATCCTCGACCTTGCTTCCACTTAGAAGCCCTTAATCAGATGTCAGATAGCCGACGGGGCCGAACATGCCCTTGTGGAATCGAGCTTTTGTTACTGCACAAAGTAAACTTCATTCTCGATTTACAAAAGGAGATTAAGGGTGGATTCGGTTCAAACATGTATTTTGGCCTGTGCCCCCCTCAAAGACATTCCAGAATCCAAGTCGCGTCCGCGTTTGAAATGGGCATTCTGCGGTACCCTTTGGCCATGAAGCCTGGAAAGGCGAGCAGAGGGATCTTCTTCGGGAGCGGATCGGAAAGCGACGGGCCGCATGAGCAATCCGGCCGATACCCCCTCCAAAAACGCGATTCCGTGGTGCAACGCAGAATCGCCCCGATGGTTCCTGCTGCCTTGCGCCAGCCCTCCCAGAGATCGGGCATGGAAAGGCGGGGCAAACCTCCATATTGAATGGAAATAGCGCAAGGCAACGCTCGGCTTCTGCTGCAACGCGATCCGGTGATCAACGAGGATAAATAGCAGATCTTGTCCGTTATGGCCCCATTGCACCGGCCCAGCCTGACCGAGCATCAAGTCGATCAAACACATAGCAGGCATCGGCGAACGCCGGTCGGCGGCCCCGGAAAACACTGACAAATTTATGCACTTCGTCCGCACGTCGCGGAAACAACAGCGCGGAACGCCAGTATATAAGTTTTTATATATAAGATTTTATATCCATAATGGATTAAATAACGCCATCCTCCCCACACATCACCACACACATTAAAACATTTTGGAAATGTAGTTCGGTAATGGCGACATCTTATAGGCCAGTTTCGAAAGAGGATATTGCCTTCGCATCTGCGACAAGGTTAGGTATTGCACTTATGGATGGATGTTCGCGATCTTTTGGATCCCGGCACATTATTGAGGTGTAATAAATGGCTTCGATGGGCGGAATTCGCGACGAAGAGCGGTTGGACCTGGCGGCGGTCACGTCTCGTTATCGGCGACACGTGGGGCCGATTCTGGCCTGCACCGCCGTGGGGGCTATCCTGTTTGGCGGGCTGACCTATTTCCTGCCAAACCGATACACCGCCGTGACCGAAATGACCTATGCGCCGCAGGTGCCGCCCGATGTTTCGCAGAACAGTTCGGCGGTTCCAGCGCCTTTGAGCGACCAACAGCGCGATTCGCGGATCGACGCCGCGGTCCAAGGCATTCAATCCCTGCCCGTAGCGGTGCGTGTTGTCACAGCCCTCAAGCTGGAGCGGGACCCGCAACTGGCGGACAAGGCCAAGAAATATCTGACCGGCGGGAATGTGCGCGAAGCGGTTGCCGCAGCCCTGCTCGACAGTCTGAAGGTCAAGCGGGTCAGCGAAACCCCGCTGATCGACATCAGCTTTACCCATGCCGACCCGCTGCAGGCCGCCAAGATCAGCGATGCCTTTGGCAAAGCCTATGAGGATCAACAGAGCGCGGACAACACAGCGCTCTCGCAAAGCAGTTCGAACCGGATGGACGCATCGATGGTCCAGATGGCCCAGCAGGCGCGCGATGCCGATGCCGCCGTGGCACGGTTCAAGCTGGAGCACAGGGTCGAATTCGACCCGAAATCGCCCGCCATTGGTCAGGACATCGCCATGTTGGCCAGTTCGCTGGGCATGGCGCAGGCCCAATTGGGCGAAGCGCGCGCGCGCGCCAGCTTTGTGCGTCAGGGCGGCATGAATGACCAGTTCGCCACAAATTCACCCCTGACGCCGCTGCGCGATCAACAGGCGCAGGTTTCGCGCAATCTGGCCTCGCTGCAATCACGCTACGGCTCGATGCACCCCAAGGTGATCGAGGCACAAAAAGAACTCGACAGCATCAACAATCAGGTCCGGTCGGAAACCGTGCGCCAATCCGATCAGGCCTATGCGTCGGTCCGTTTTGAAGAGCAGAAGGTCAAGGCCCTGTCCTCCGCGCTGGCCGAAGCGCGCAATCGACAGATCAACCAGATCGCCGCCGCAACCCAGTTGGAAGGGCTTCAGCGCCAGGCCGAAACCGCCAACACATTGTATAACAACATGTTGAGCAACAGCACGCAGGAAGTGGCCAAGCGCGCCGTTCTGCCGCCCGACACCACGATCACGATGCGTGCGTCGCCGCCCATGCGGCCCAGCTTTCCGATCCTGCCACTCAATATCGCGATTGGCCTGATTCTGGGCTTTGCGGCGGGGATCGGCATTGCCTTCTTCCGCGAACGCTGGTCCATCGGTATCGACAACAATGGCGATATCGAGCGCCTGTTGGGCAAAACCTATCTGAATTCGCTGCCGACGCTGACCAGTGCGATCGACCGTCCGACCACCAAGGATCCGGTCGAAGCGCTCACGGCGCATCCGCTTTCGCTCTATGCCGAAGCCTATCGCAGCCTTGCCACCAACCTGCGGATGAGCGACCAGAATGTGAAGGTCATTGCCGTGACCTCGGCGCTGCCGAAGGAGGGCAAGACCACGACCGCAATCAATATGGCGCGGACGCAAGCCATGGCGGGCGAGCGTGTGCTGCTGATGGATTGCGACCTTCGTCGGCGCAGCGTGACCACCCTTTTGGCTCCCGATGCCAAGATCGGCCTGAATCAGGTGATCAATGGCACCGCAGCGCTTGAAGAGGCCATTTCCGTCGATTCGACCGGGCTGCACCTGCTGCAGCTGGCGCCGCAATCCCATATCGGGCCCCAGCCATTCGGCACACCGGCCTTTGATGAGTTGATGGGGAAGCTGCGGGAGGAATATGATCTGATCGTCATCGATACGGCGCCCGTTCTGGCGGTGGTCGATGTTCGCCTCCTGCTGCCGCATATCGACGCGCTGGGCCTGTTGACCCGCTGGCGCCAGACCCCTGTGCGGGCGACGCGTGCGGCCATCCATCAACTGGAAACGGTTGGCGGCCGCGTGGATGGCATTGCCCTCTCCTTGGTGGACGCCAATGCGCAGGCGCATGTCGGCTATGGCGATGCGTCGCAATATTACACGGAAATGAAGGAGTATTACGCAACTGCGTAAATTTACTTCAAACCATGATGATACTGGAGGTCAAAGCGCCATGCTTTCCCGATTACAGCGCTTATCGCATTCGGAAAACATGGCGCGGATCTTCTCTCTGATTGACCAAGGCGCCCAAGGCGTCGCCAATATCATTGCCACGGCCGCCTTGGGCCGGATGCTGCCCAATGAACAGTTCGGGGCCATAGGTCTTGCAATCGGGATCTATTATTTCGTCGCCGGGTTTCATCGCTCGGCGGTGGTGCTGCCCTATATCACCGAGCATGTGCCCCAACTCAGCACCATGGCCGCACGCCAATATCACTCCGATTGGTGGTGGTTTAATGTGATGGTGGCCTTGGGCCTGGCCGCGGGTTTGGCCGGGATTGCGGGGGTGCTGCGGCTGCTGGCCCCTTTGCATCCGCAAATGGCCTTGGGTATCGAGCCTCTTATGCTGGGCGCCATAATTACGCCGCCGCTGCTGTTTGCAGAGCATGTCCGTCGCTGGCTTTACAAGATCGGGAAGGCCAATGCGGCCGCCTTTGTGGCTCTGCTCTATGCCCTGTCTCTGGTAGCCCTGGCGATCATCCTGCCCCATTTTCACCCCAGCGCCTTCACCGGCGCGCTGGTGTGGCTGGCGGCGGGCATGTCCGCCACGCTGGCCGCGCTGATCGGGCTGCGGCCGAGGGGCTTTTCCATCGCGCGCAGCCTTGATTGTTTCCATCGGCACCGGCGTTTCGCCGTCTGGCTTTCGCTGACAATCATTCCCTATGTCTTTTATTCCAGCGCAACGGTGGTGATTCTGATCGGCTTGTTGGACGGAGCCTTGGCCGCCGCCGTTTTCACCGCCGCCCGCACGCTGACAAATCCAGCAGTCAGCATCGTTTCGGCGATTGATTCGATTGACAAGCCCCGCGCGGCTCATGCGCTGGCCACGCAGGGAATGGCCGGTCTTCGCCATTCAGTCCAAAAGACGCGCCTGCTGCTGATCGTGGTGACGGGGGGGTATCTCGCCCTTGTGGCTCTGGGCGCCCAACCCTTGCTGGATCTGGCGTTTCACCACCGTTATTCGGGCATCACCCACGAGGTGCGGCTGCTCGCTCTGGCCACGTTCCTGTTCTGCCTCAACCAGCCTTCGGAAACCATGCTGATTGTCCTGCGGGCCAGCGCAACCATGTTTGCCACGCGCACCGCAACGGCCATCGTCACCATCATCCTGCTGGTCGCGGGCAGCGGTCATGGGGTGATCGGCATGGCGGTGGGCATCGCCGTGGCGCAGGCGGCCAACCTCCTTTTCCTGTTTGGCGCGGCCCATTGGGCCGAACAAAGGCAATCCACCCCCATGGTATCGGCATGACCCAGGCACCACGCTTTTCCATCGTCATCCTGACCTATGCGCGCGATGCGGTGCTGGCTGAAGTGCTGGGCCGGTTGCGGCCATTCGTTGCCCATCGTGAGGATACCGAAGTCATTCTGGTGGACAACAACCCGCCAGATCAGGACCGTGCAGCCCTGCTGGCGCCTTTCCCCTCGGCGCGCCTGATTCAGGAGCCGCATAACCGGGGAGTCGTGGCCCGCAATGATGGCTTTTCGGCCGCAAGAGGAGACATCATCATTCTGCTGGATGATGATGTGTTTGTTGAAACAGAGGATTTTCTTGATCGCTTCGCCGCCTTGTTCGATGCCGATGCACGATTGGGCGCGGTCACGATCCGCAAGCATGTTCGGGGTGAGACGCGCCGCCGGGTCGATCTGATCCCGCATACGAACAAGGCCGTGGACCTGACGCGGCCTTTTGACACCTTCCGCTTTGTCGGGGGCTGTGTCGGCTTTCGCGCGGCCACGCTCAAGCAGGTTGGGGGCTTCCTTCCGGACTTTTTTTATGGGCTGGAGGAGATCGAGCTGTCCTATCGCATCGTCGATGCCGGGTGGAAGATCATCTACTCACCCGACATCTCGGCCGAAGAATTGGAACATCCGGCGGGCCGAAAGCCAAAAAGAGTAGTTCAGACTGATCGCCTCGCTAATAAATATATTATAAGCTACCTGAGGATCCCTTTTCCTTGGGTCGTGATCAATTATATTCTCTTCACGCCTTACCTCCTTTTCTTTGCCCGAGGCGACGTCAGCGTCATCGGGGCAATACAGCAGTTCCGAAACTGGCTGGCTCGCAAGGATCGGCCAAAGCGCAAGCCGTTTTCTCGCGAAACAGCCAATTATATCCGCGCATGTGGGGGAGCAGTGTGGCGATGAAAAGAAATTGGCAGCAACCGCTGGTCCGCGGCGCTCTCATCCTTACGGCAGCCGCTTTCCTTGGCGGATGCCAGGATCTTTATGCGCGGATGGTGGGCGACAAACAGTTGAACCGTTCCGGACTGGTCCAAACCTTCCATGAGGATTTTTCCGCCCCTCCTTCCTTCTGGGATGCTGTGAAAAACCCCGATGGGCGCTGGAAAACCAATTTCTATTTCGGAATACAGGATGTTTCCGATCCGCGAGGCTGGGAATCACGCACCCTGCAGCCCAACGGAGAGCAGGAATATTATGGCGAACCCAAAGGCGTCGCCAACCCGTTTGAATGGAGCAAGGGCACGCTGACCATTGTGGCCCGGCCCAGCCCGGTGGTCGATGATCCCCACACCAATCACCTGCCCTATCTTTCCGGGCTGATCACCACGGAAAAGTCCTTCAACCAGCGCTATGGCCTGTTTGAGGCAAGGCTTGCCCTGCCCATGAGCCATGCCGTCTGGCCCGCATTCTGGCTTTTGCCACAGCCGCGTATGGTAAAAGGATGGGCCCAGGCCGTTGGCCAGCAGGAGATCGACATTTTTGAATCGATCGGCGAACCGGACAAACTCTACTTTACGCATTTTTCCGATGATGGCGGGCGCAAGATCGCCGATGATGTGGGCCGCGAATATTATACCAACGCCGATCTGACCCAATTCCATACCTACAGCGTGCTTGTCTCGCCCGCCACAATCACCTGGTATTTCGATGATCGACAGGTCCGGCAGCGCCCGAACCACGATTTCCACATGCCCGCCTATATGCTGCTCAACCTTGCGGTGGGGGGCAAATGGCCCGGCTACGTCAACGCCACCACCCAATTTCCCGCCAAGATGCGGATCGCCTGGGTTCGCGCCTACAAGCTGAAATGAGACCTATCGTGATTGATGAACCAAAACTCTCACCTCTCGGCCTTGGCGCCGGCCGCATTGGATCTTTCAACAATCCCCAGCCGCTGAGCGAAAGCATCAGACTGCTGCGCGCGGCGCTCGATATGGGCGTCACCACGCTGGATACATCGAACATCTATGGTCAGGGAGACAGCGAAAAAGCCATCGGCGCGGTGTTGGCCGGGGCCGGGCGCGACAGGGCCTTTGTCATCACCAAGGGTGGCCGTGTTTTTTCCCCCAAGGCGCGGGCGCTGTCATGGCTGAAGCCGGTGGTGCGTCCCCTGCTGGCGATGCGGTCCAAGGGCACCTCTGTCACCGCAAAGCGCGGCGAAGTGCTGGGTTTCGACTGGTCTCCCCAAGCCCTGGTCAAAAGCCTCGACGGATCGCTGCGGCGTTTGCGCACCGATCGCGTGGATGGGTTCATCCTGCACAGCCCGCCGGCCAGCGTGGCCGCCGATCCGGCTGTGGGCGAGGCGCTGTCCTCCATGAAAAAGGCCGGAAAGGCACGCCATGTGGGCTTTTCTTGCGATGATGCCGAAGCATTGGTCGCGGCGCTGGCCGTCCCGGAAACCACCATGCTGGAATTGCCGGTGGATCTGATGCCTGTGCTGCGCCAACATGCCGGAGATGTGCAGGCCCGCGGAATTATCGTGATCGCCCGCGAAGTGATCCGTATGCGCCCCGATCTCCCCCCGGTTCAGGCGGTACGGACCTGCATCGACGATCCCCTTGTCGCATCGGCCCTGATCGGAACAACCAAGATTGCCCACCTTGCCGAGATCGCCAAGGCGCTGCACTGATCCCTATGGCATGAGGAGCGCGGCCATTCCCATCGCCATGCTCCTCATTTCTGGGGCGCCCATTCAATCCGGGCCCCGGCGCGCAGCGCCATGCGGTGCCGCGCCAAGGCATCCATCTGCTGTTTCTGGTGCAGATTGGCCTTGAGCAGGGCCAAGGCACTCTCCCGGTCAAGGGGGGCAGGCTGGACCGCGGAAAGCATGACAACCTGTCGGACATTGCCAAGGGTGGAAAGCTTTAGCTTGCCTGCCTGCAGTTTGGTGACCAGATCGGCCTGTTCCGGCGTCAGGCTGGCGCTGTCCCACACTTCCACGCGGCGGGCGGCCAATATGTTGCGCTGGGCCAGCAGGGCCGACAAACCGGCCGCGTCGCGAACATGCGTTACCAGATCCACAATCGGATCGGGCGCAGAGAACTTCACGGTCTCGATCACATAAAAGCAATGTTTCGCCCCATATTCGGGATGGGCGGCCAGCCATGCCTCCACCTGTGAATCGCCGGCCAGACGGGTGCGGGCGGCGATGATATCGCTGGTGCTCTGGGCCAGCAGGACCTCATGCCAGCGGCGCTCCAGACGAACAAAAGTCACACCCCGCTCGGCGCCGCGCGCGCGGGCGTCCTGGGCAAACAGCTTGCGGTCAATCAAGTCCTGAAGGACGCGGGGGCGGGCGCCCGCGCGTTGGTCGGGCGGCAAGAGCGCCAGTTCAAGATCGACATCATCGCGCGAAATCGGCTCACCATTGACCAAAGCGAGCGTCTGCCCGCCCAATTGCGCCTTTTGGCAACCGCCGCAGGCCAGCAAAGCCAGTCCCAGCATCCAGCCGATTTTTCGCATGGACCGTTTACCCCATCACCAGCAGCGAACGTCCGGCCGGCCCTGCCGCGCCCACCAGTTCTGTGGTGAATTGCATCAATTGTGTCAAAGCCATATCGGGATCGGCGCCCACCACGGAAAAGCGGGCCAACATGCCATCGGGAATGGTACCTTCCAGAGCCCCCTGCATGATCAGCCATTGCGCGCGCGATGCGGAAGTGGCGAATTCCGCCCCGATACGAATCCAATAGAGGATCTGTTCGATCCGCCCTTCGCATTCAGCCGTGAGGAAGCGGGCAGCCACGCGGCGCTCCAGATCAAGCATCACCTCGCGCATGGCCGTGATCCGGTAACCGGCCGCAGGATAGCAGACTTCGGGTTGATGTACCCGCAGGCTGCCGCTTTGCCGTTGCGTGACGGCCACCACCATGAGCACATCATGCGCCCCCGGCCGACGATAGACGCGGGCCAGTTGCGCATCATAAGGCGAACCTTCACGCTCATCGCTGGAGGGCAGGACCATTTCCGCCTCTTCGGTCGATCCCGTCCAGCCCGCGAATCGATTCGGCGCCAATTGGGCCAGAGGTTTTTGCGTCCATAGCGGACGCGCCGCCACCGGCTGTCGCCAGAAACCCATGCCGGCCCCGACAGTCAGCAATCCCCCCATCAACATATGCCGCCGGTTGATCGCGCTGCTCATCGCCGCCCCCTCATCAACGGGTAGATGGCCGTGTCGAGAGCAAACAGAACCCCGACCGCGAACGCGAAAACACTCATTCCGACAAGGGGATGCAAGGGGCCGGACACCGGCGCATCGCCAAACCAGTGGGTCACACCGATCATAATCATGATGCGCGCCAGATTGGCCAGAATCGCCACCGGCGCCAGCATGATGCACAAGAGCATGGCATACAGCGGCTCGCTGCCCCGGCGCAGATAGACATAGAACAGGCTGATCCCGGCGATCCCCATCAGGGAATTGACCCCGGAACAGGCATTGGCGACCTGCAGTTGATAGCCATCCACCTGAATGATCGCGCCCGTGGCCCCGACACGAAGCCCCGCCGTCTGCGCGATGAGCGTGGCGATCTGCGGCAGCCAAAGCTTGAGCCCCCTTGCCACAGCATCCACCACGCCGCTGGCGGGCGTGCCCAGAAAAAGGGAAAGCGAAGCAGGAAACCAGAAATGGCGCAACGTCGCAAAACCCAGTTCGAGCCAGCCCACCAAGAGCACGATGGCCAAGGTGGCCAACAATTGCCACAAGGGGTTTTGGCAAATCCAGGCCAATACATAAGCGGGCAGGAGAAGCGCAAAAAGCCCGATGCCCGGCCAGAGCGGCTGGGCGCGCGCCAGCCTGAAATGGTCCCGCTCGCGCCAGAGAAGATAGCCGATGGCTATGGCCACAAGGAGGAATTGCCCCCCGCCGTCGGGTGCAAGGTCCGCTTTCCACAAGGCTCGCAGGGTGGGCGCAACAAGCACCGCCAAACCGCCCAGCAGGCAGATCAGCCCCCCATGCGCGCGGATGATTTGGAACAGATTTCGCGCTTTCCTGTCGGGCGCAAGGGCTGGGGTGGCGGTCAAGGCGCGTCCTTCATGTCGGGAAGGCGGCCCCAGACCGGTGCCGTCCATATGTGTGTCCAATCGATCCGCCCGCCGTTGGCCGCAAGCGCCCGTTCCGGTCATCATCAAGCCGCGCCGCCCAATGGGGACGGCGACACCGCCATGGACGACCGAGCCGGAAGAAAGCGCCAACAATGCGATTTCCGTAAAATTGCTCTCGGTAGTTTCACACCCTCCTGATCTGGTCAAGAATTGCCCTGTCCATCAGCCTGTATGAAAAGGTCCGAATTCGATCATGTACCGCCCTCTGTTACAATTACCCCCCTTGCTGACCTACAACACGCAATATATTAATAAAGAAGAATTTTATTTAATCCATGAATCGTGAGGAGGCATTCACGATGTCTATTGCCGCATCCCTTATTCAACAGATCGCGCAAAGGCGCATGGACTTGATCCTCTCGGCGGTGCTGGTCTTTGGCGGCGCCGGTCTTGGCGACAAAACGAGCTGGATCCCGCCGGAACAGGAAGAAACGCCGAGCGCCCTGCTGGCGCAGCCTAAGGACGCAGCCGCCCCGGCCGAAGTGGTCATGCCGCAACTGGCCTATTTGCCCACCGGGCAGCGCGCGGGCGGCAGCGTGGGATCCTTCCCGCTCACCAATCTGGTCTTTCCGCAGACCCCGCAGGGAATAGGCGCCAGGGGCGGGCAATCCGGCGCGATCGGCAACAGCCCGGTCCATTTCGATGTGCCGCGCGGCCAGGGCATCTCTTTCGGCAGCGGCGCAGCGGCTCCCAGCGGCGGCTTTGGGGCCCCTGTACAGACCACACAATCTGCGCCTGCGGTTCCCGAGCCTTCGACATGGGCGTTGATCGGGATTGGCATCGTGATGGCGGCGGTCATGGCCTTGCGCGACCGCAAGGCGCGGAGCCTGTCCGCCCAAGCCTGACACCGGCGCCGCCACATGCGGCGCCCTTTCCGGTTTATGCAGAATCCGCCGCAGCGCGCCTTAGCGGATTTCCAGATGATCGCCCTTGATCGTGACGGATTGCATCCGCGAAAGGACATCCCCGCCGATCAGGGAAACCTGACTGCCCGGCACAATCGCCACGGGAACTCCGTTCAGGGAAAGCCCGGCAACATCCAGACGATCCACGCGGCCTTTGTACATGGGCGCCGTGCCATCGGCGGTGACGATAGTGGTTGAGGCAAGTGGCGTCGCCACATGCGCGGCGGCGGCATCGGCCTTGCTGAGCACCATCATGCTGGCGCCCGTATCCACCACGAAGCGAACAGGCGTGCCGTTAACCGAGGCGCTGATATAAAACAGCCCATCCCGATCCCGACTCGCGCGCAATCCTAGGCCATTCGAATTTTTCGCGCTCGGCTGCTCCCCCATTTCGGCGTGGATAGCTGCAGATTGGGTCCAGGCGGAGTTGTTGGCTGCTTCATCGCGGATCGACATACCCAAAATGCCACCAATCGCGATGATTGCGGTGGTGCCGATAGCCCAAAGGGGAAGCGAGGATACTGTGTTCTGCATCCCGCTATTGGTACAAACAGCACCTTTAACACCTCACCCCGGAATATAGTTAATAATATCGTTTGATATTTGCAAATCATTAGATATTTATATGAAGTTTTACCTATGATTTCTCAGACTCCAATCGAAATTCCGCAACAATATCCAGAAAATCGAAACGAATACGTTCTTGTCGGAAAAGTCAAAGCACAAGGGAAACATTACGCAAGGGCCGCCCGTGATCCCCCAATATGGAACCATCTGGATTTGATCCAGATACGGGGCCCGCTTAAATTGCAAAAATCCGAAAGCCCATTTATTAAAGTGTAATTATGATCAGACAAGACATTCAGGTAATTCGCGCCATATCGATTATGGCGGTACTCGAATTCCACTTCAAGATGGGCTTTACAACAGGTGGATTTACGGGTGTTGACGTATTTTTCGTCATATCCGGATACCTGATATCCTCCGGCATCATGCGCAATATAGAGCAGAATGACTTCAGTTTCCTGAGGTTTTACCAGCGCCGTATCTTTCGATTGATGCCTGCATTGATGGTGACCTGTCTGCTAACGGCCATTGGTGCATGGTGGCTGTTGCTGCCTCCCGATTTCGCTGCCTTTGGCTTCAGCCTGATCAGTGCGGTTTTCGCCGCAACCAATTTCTACTTTTGGAAGCAAAGCGGCTATTTCGCGCCGGAATCGCAAAGCCAACCCCTGCTCCATCTGTGGTCTCTGGGGATTGAGGAACAATTCTATTTCCTGATGCCTGCGGCCCTTGTCCTGATCAGCCGGTGGTGCAAACCCCACCGGCTGCTGCTGATCACTCTGGCGCTTCTCGGCAGCCTGGCTGTCTGCATAGGCGCCGCCTTCATTGCGCCTGCGGCCGGGTTCTATCTCTTGCCTTGCCGCGCATGGGAACTGCTGGCCGGTGCTTTTCTGGCCGTGGTGGTCATGGATAGAGGCGGCTTGCCTGCATCACGCCTGTGGCGTGAAACAGCCGGCGCTTCCGGCTTGGCCCTGATCCTTGGCTCAATGCTGATCTTGCGGGAAACCGACGTGTTTCCAGCGTGGAACGCGATCGCGCCCTGTCTTGGGGCCGGGCTGGTCATATGGGCCGGAACCGGCACGGACCGCGCGCCCGTGGCGAACCGGGCTCTGTCATGGGCGCCCTTCCGCTTTATCGGCAACATTTCCTATTCGCTTTATCTGGTCCATTGGCCGATTGCCGCCTTTTGGGAATATCGCATGATGCGCCCTCCCACGATGGGCGAGAGTTGGGCCTTGGTGGCCATAAGCCTGATTCTGGCCAGCTTGATCTGGCAGCTTTTTGAACAACCCGGGCGCCGGAAAACCTTGCTGCCCCGAAAAAGACTGACGATCATCGTCGCTTCTGCGGCGGGTTTGGTCGCGCTGGGCCTGGGCATCGCGACCCATCGCGTTCCCCAGCGGTTTTCCGATTTTGCCCTGGCCGACAATTCCGCCCAGGGACAATGGGGCGGCGCCCACTGTTTCAATGAAAGTTTGGCGCATCCTATCGACTGGGACCGCAGGCTCTGCACCCGGACGCAAGGCAAAGCCCACCGCGTATTGTTGTGGGGGGATTCGTTTGCCGCCCATTATACGCCCGGCCTCGTCCGTGATGCGGCCAATCGAGATGCGGAAATCCTGCAATATACTTTTGCGGGCTGCCCGCCCATTCTGGCCTATAACAGTCTTTCGCGCGTGGGGTGTCAGGTGTCGAACGGCCGCGTGCCGGATATGGTCACGCAATTGCACATCGACACGGTGGTGATTGCCGCCAAATGGACCGATACGCCCAAGCGCACTCTGGACCGTTTGCATGAAACCATTGCCGCCCTTCGCGCGCGGGGGGCGAAGGTCTATGTCATCGGGCAAACTCCCGAATTCGTGGCCGATGTGCAAAGGGTCGATTATGTGGGCGGCCGACATAATGCGCCCGACGGGCAATGGCCGATTGCCTTTGATCCGGCCATCAATGCCGTACTCAAGGCGCAATCGGCTCAAGCCGGCTTTATCGACCCCCTTGCTGCGCTGTGTTCAGGCAGGCAATGCCCCTATCGTCGCGGTAAAATCTGGCTTTATGCCGATTACGGCCACTTTTCGGCCGCCGGCAGCCAATGGACGGTGGAAACCTACTTCCCCCTACGCAAGTAACAGATGCAGAAACGAAAAACGGGGCAGGCCGACAAGGCCCGCCCCGCTTGCTGCGGCGGCGACAATTCAGATCGACAGAGTCCTGCCCGGCGCCAGATACTCGGCCAACCGGAGCGACAGAGCCACAATGGTGAGCGTCGGATTGGCAAAGCTGGAAGTGGGGAAGCTGGCCGCACCGGCAATGAACAGGCCCGGCGCATCGAACACCTCGCAATTGCTGTCGCAAACGCCTTCCGCAGCGCTGTCAGCCATGCGCGCGGTGCCGATGTGATGCCCTCCGATGGGCACGATCAAATCGCGCAGCGTGGCAACATCGATGCCCTCCACATCGTAGCGAACCGTCCTGCTGGTGGCAAAGGCGGCCGAAATGGTGTGAATCGAGCGCACCAGCCTTTCGTAGTCGGCATCGGTCGTCCGCCAGTCGACCTGCACACGCGGCATGCCCAAGGCATCGCGCGTATCGCCGATCGAAATGCGGCTGAGGTAATTCGGCTCCTGTTCGGCATTGATGTCCGCCGGATAAAAGTTGCGCGGATCGGGCAACACAACCGAGGGCAGCTTGCGTTTGGCAAGTGTCCGCCGTCGCAGCCAATCGGTGCCGAATACGGCAAGTTTGGGCGCACCGCGCAGAATATTGGCGATATGCGCGCCGTAATAGGAAAGGCCCGAGGAATGGTTGGCGCGGATCTTGTGTTCAAGCGCCGTCATCTTGCGGGCATATTCGGGCACGATGAAGTTCTTCACCAGATACATGGCCGAAAGCACCGGATGGCGGTGGCGCGGGTCGACAATGCTGGGGTGTCCGGGGCGCAGCACCATGCCGCCCAAATGTTCGCGCCTTTGCGCCTCGGGCGACAGCCAGATGTAGCGGCGGCAATAGATGTCATCATGCGATTTGCCGTAATTGAGCCGCAAATCCGACGAGGGCGAGAGGAAATGCAGATGCCCCACCTCACCTTCGAGATGGCATTGATAATAGCGCCCCACCAGATCGCGCCCATTCCCGACGCCAACGGACTGGCTCTCGCGACTGGCCAACAGCAGGCGGGCGGTTTCGATGCCTCCGGCGGCCAACACAACGCGAGGGGCGGTCATTTCCACCGCGCGCCCATCCATTGAACAGCGCACGCCCCGCACGCGGTTATTGTCGTGCAGGAGGATCTGAGTGACCGGAGCGTGGGTGTAAACCGTCAGATTGGCGGCCTGTTCCATATTCTCGCGCCAGATCTTGCCGAAATGGGATGGCTTGCTGAACCTTTCGATGCGATCAAGAATCACATCTGCGCTGTCCACGCCCTTGACCATCGGTTCCTGATCGCCGGGCCAAGCCTGCGCCGCGTTGAATTCGGGCAGGCCCGCTTCGGCGATCCGCAAAGCCTGAGGCCAATGTTTGGCGACATCCCCATGCGTGATCGGCCAATGGGCCGCTTCCATCCAAGGGCGATCCTCGAAATCGATGGGATCAAAAGGGATGCATCGCCCGCCCCAGATGGCCGTTGAGCCGCCGAGCAGGCGCTGGCGATACATGTGCGTGGGGGAATGGGTTTTGGGCGAGATGGCATCGCTGGCCAGCAATTGCTGCGCCTCGGCGGAAAAGCGTTCGCCCCCGGCCTCGATCATGGCGATTTTCAAACCCGATTGCCGCAGCGAAAGCGCCAAGGTGATCCCGGCGGCCCCGGACCCGACAATGATCAGGTCGAATTCAACGTTTGCCGCCAGGTTGGCCTTGCGGGCATCGACGATCATGATCCTTGCATCTCCTGTATATGCGGGGGAGTTGATAATGATTGAAAATATTCGTTCCGGGCATGACCGAAAATAGCCTTAAAATCGGAAACGGAGCAACGATGCCAATCCGCGGCGGATTTTGAAAAATCAGCGATCGGCAGAGCCAGGCTGGGCAGATAAATTCAATTTTCGCGATTTATTGATGCGGATAAATGAAGATCAATGTCCCTGCGCACCACCGGATTTTCAAAACGGATCGAAACGGCAATCGGCATCCCGCAAGAGAGAACATGCCGCACCACAAACCGCCGGGCATGAGTGCGACAATGCCCAACGGAGCAGGCAAGCTCCGTTGGGCATTTCATGCTGCGACCAAAGTGGCGATCTGCAGAACCTTAATAGGAACCCTGCTGGCGCAGGACTGCCGGAACGGTCCGCACGATGATCATGCTGTAGAGGCGGAGGCTGCGGCTGCGCACATAGAGCACATCCATGGCAACGCGGCGGCGATAGGACGTGTCATTACGGCCCGAAACCTGCCACAGACCCGTGATACCCGGCCGCACTTCGCAATAGGCATTGAAGCGGCGGCCATAGCGGATCACTTCGCCGGCAACGATCGGGCGCGGTCCGACCCAGCTCATCGAGCCCATCAGGACGTTGAAGATCTGGGGAAGCTCATCAAGGCTGGTCTTGCGCAGAAAGCTGCCGATCGGCGTGATGCGCGGATCATTGCGCAGCTTGTGGTCCTGTTCCCACTCGGCGCGTGCGGCGGGATCCTCGCGCAGCAGCTTGGCAAGCCGCACGTCGGCATCGCAGACCATGGTGCGGAACTTGCAGCAATAGAAATCCTTGCCATTGCGCCCGATACGGCGGTGGCGGAAGATCGCCGGTCCCTTGCTGGTCAGCTTGACCAGAAGAGCCACGGCCAACATGACGGGCGCCAGCACGATCAGGGCGGCCAGCGCCAGCACAATGTCAATGGCACGCAACCAGTCCACGCCGGATCGAGGAGCGCCATCATCCTGACGCACATCGTTGGCGCCGCTGCCCCCGCGGAACTGGGCCGGGCTGCGACGGTTGGCAAACCGATCATCGATGATGACGGCGGCTTCTTGCGTCGAAACGATAGATTTCGCAGGCATTGCAACCATGAAAGGTCCCCTTTTGTGTGCAGCGCAATATAAATCACACCACCCACTCAGGTAACCCGCGAATAATCCAAAATGGCTTCAGTCAATCTGGATAATTTCTCAGACTCAACTATGGAATTTTAAGTATTATTACATACATATTTTCTGAAAAATCATTAAAAGTAGAAAATTATCACCAAACATCCGGCAAAATTTCGTACAGATGCCAACCAAGAAGCGCACGCAATCTGAGCCGTCGCTCTGGCGCCTTGAAATTCCCACCCCTGTTTCGGCTCTGCATTGTCTGGTCCGGTTTGGGGGCAATTCATCGGTTGCGCTGGCGAGAGCGCATCACCGCCGTAATTTTAGGTTAGATCAGGGCGCTGGCACGAACGAAAAATAGCACAATGCCGCACTTTTTACCAATGCGGGCGCAAAGTTTTCGCCAAATCGGCAAGATGTTTTTATAGCTGACATTTTTTCATAGGCCATATTGGCATATTATCTGATATATTTTCACCAATCAGGCCGTGCCTTTATTCAAAAATCCGGAGTCGCCCGCTGCCCTTCATCGGTTTGCAAGACGACTCCCGGATCAGGCAAATTGCCCCTTGAATGTGGCGCCAAGCGTCGCGTGCTGGCCGTCCGAAAGCTTGCAATTGATATCTGTTGTGCGATCCCACCAACATACATGGTGCAGTCGGCTGCCCAGTCCCTTCAACCACAGACCGATCAGCTCAAGGCTGGGTGCGAACACATCGGAATCAAAGCCAAGTTCGGTCAGAGCGTAGGGTTTATTTTGCGATGCAGCAAAATTCGCGCCCCATGTCAGCCCGCGCGGTTCCGGCATCAGCCATGTCGACAATGCCGAAGGGGCCAGACTGCTCGAACGCATATAGATATCCTGCGAGACGATCTCGACATATTGCGCGCCGGGCCAGCAGGACAGCGGGTCGATCTGGCGGGTGCAGACATTGGGGCACCAAATCCGCTGGAAGCGCGGAGATACGCTGCGCGCGATATTGGCGATGCGGATCCAGGCGGCGACAAATTTGGTTGGGCTGGGCAGGCCGTTGGAATCCACCGCTGCGCAATGCCAGTTGTCGGTCGTGACGTTGAATTCCCAAGGCAGACGGGCATAGATCGGCGCCCCGCCCGCAGGCGCATTGGCCAGGATCGATTTGAACACCGAGGTGTACAGATCGTCAAACTGCCCGGAATTGACGTTTTCGATCTGCCTTGGACCGGGGAAAGGCACCGACCAGATCACCGAGGACCCGAGCTGATACATCGATGCGCCAAGCGAGGAAATATAGGCAATCGATTTGGTCAGATCCGCGCCCGTGAGCGCCAGATTGAAGCAAAGCATCGTGAAATTGGGCACCCGTCCGAACCAGCCCGTGAAGAGCTTGTAATCGCTCAAAGCATATCCGGAATTGGTCCCGATAAAATTCGAACCGGTCGCGGCAAAGGCCTCGTCGCCCACCGCAGCATAAGCCAAGGCAGATGTCGGGACTGCCGACATGACCTTTAAGTACTTGCGCCTATTCATCATCATGAAATGTCCAATCTATTCTTAGAAATTTGACGATTTCACAAAATTAGATAATGGTGATTGAAGTTTATTGCATCAAATAGGGTTAATGCTCTTCACTTGGACGCACCCCGAAACCGATGCACAAAAACACCCCTTCCCCAGGCAGGGCGGCCGGAGATCAATGGAATATATCTCATATAATACAAATGTTTACTGGATATAAAAGCACTCTTTTGCGCCGATCGCCATTTTTATCCCGACCACCGTCCTACGTCCCTTGCCAGCCCCAATCGTTATCACGGCAAAGGATGTCAGCGGGTTTGAACGGAGGCAATTCGGACAAAATCGCCGTTTTACCAGCTTTGCGATTATGACTTCGGACTATATACTTATACGTAATAGGTAATTACGCTTATAAAATGCGCGATCCACCCAAGCGCACCGTCAGCGCCCACAGGATGATTGCCCCAAGGCACCCTGAACAGAATCGGCCCAATAGCGATTCCCGCAGGTCGGATATTGCCAAGGAAGAATGCGCACGCACCTCTCGGCATACCGCCGCCAAAGGCGCGCCTTCCCTGCACCATCAAACCACTGGACCAGTGTCCGAGGAGCGGCGCATCCAGCCTGCAACGCCCGAAGCAGACACGGGACCTCCTTTTCCGCAAAGGCCCCCGCGGAATCGGAAATCAGTCCTTCATGAGAAACTCTTGCTGGCGGCGCTGCGCTCAGCAGCCACCGCCAAGGCCGACCTGGAATTGCAGCTTAAGCAATTCCTTGCCCTGCGCCTCGGGCTTTGCTGTCAATTTATGCTGCTGCCCCGGAGTCAAATCCACCGGCGCCGAAGCATGGGCTGTCAGCACGCCTGTCCCCTTGCTCTCTGCCGTCTCGGATGATCGGCCAACCGGGACACCATCCAAATACAGCTTGAGCCGCACCTTGCCAAATCGCGTCCCTCGGGCGGCGATGTCGGCGCTCAGGAGGGTCCGAGTCGGCTGTTTGACGCTGACCCAGATGGAAATCGCCTTATCGTCCCCCCTTATGCTGGGGCGATCATCGGTTTCACGCCTGATGCATTGCGTGGTGTTGGCCTGCAAGGCGTTGCCATTGGTTCCGTCCTGCGCGGCGGCATCCTGAACCCAGCCCATCGCCGCCAAGGCCAAGGCCGACGCTTTCATCAAATTTGCCGGTGTGGGCATGATGTCTTTTATACTCCTGAAAGGCTTGATTCACGATGGGATGGCGCATGGACATGCGGGACGCCGCCCCCCTCGGCCTGAGGACAGGGCTGAGGCCGGCATGACTCAAGACCGCGCGCGAGATCATAAGTCGGGTGAAAGCCTGTGGATTTCATGCGGCCGGCATCATAGCGCAGCACGGCGCCAAAGCGGCGGCTTTCATCCCGCGAAGGGATGGCATCCGCCCATTCCCGCAGCCAAGCCCACAGCGCGGGCCTGCGCCTGGGCCACAGGCGGCCGACTATCAGCCTGTCGCACAACCGCACCGCCACGCGACACCGCGTTGCCCATCCCGCCATACGACGCGGCGCGCGCGGTTCGGGCAGATCAAACGCGACGCGAAGGGATTCCAGATAATGGTTCCAGCTCGGAATCTCCGGGCCGTTCACATTGTATATGGCCTCGGCGCGCGGCGGCGGAGCGTTCAGCAGATGCGTCACAAAACCGGCCAGATCCTCCACATGGATCAGATTGGCCAACCCATTGCCCCGCGCGCCCAAGGCATGCCAGCGTCCGCTGCCCATGCGGCGGACATAGGGAACGGTCCATTGCGCGCTGTCCCTGCCCCAAATGAGCGTGGGCCGCAGAATGGTCACGCCCAACCCCTTGCCCACCGCCTTGCGGCAAAGCTCCTCGGCCTCGCGCTTGGCCAATCCATAGGCCCCCTGCGGAGAGGACACGTCCGACAGTTCATCGATCAGGCCGTCCTGCCCGCTGTAGACCGCAACAGAGCTCATATGAACAACATGCCGCACCCCCGCCGCCAGCGCCGCATCCAGGACATGGGCCGTGCCTTCGATGATGACCCGCGTATCATCGGGGGCGCCGACCGCACAGTGGACCACCGCCGTCACGCCATGCATGGCCGCCGCAACACTGGCCGGATCCAGCACATCGCAGCGCAGCGCCTGCGCGGCCCCTTCAACCATGGTCCCGTTGCGCGTGCCGGCCTTGACCGTCCACCCCGCCGCCGCGAGGTGGCGCACGACCGCGCGGCCGACAAAACCGCTCGCCCCCGTTACCAGCGCCGCGCCCTTGCTTTCGCCCTCATGCGAAACATCCGCGGGCTGCAGTATCGGCTTTTCGGTCGGCAAGGATTCCAGATGATCGGCAAGGCGCAGCGCCAGCGCAAGAATGGTCAGCGTGGGGTTGGCCTGGCTGGATGTGGGCAGGACGGCACTGCTGGCCACATAGAGATTGTCGAGACCATGCACCCGGCAATCGGCATCCACCACGCCATCGGCGGGCGAGGCGGACATGCGCGCGGTGCCGCTGTGATGGCCGCCATAGGCCCCGGCCTTGAGCACGGCAGCCTCCAACGCGGCATCGTCATAGGTGAGACGGCCGGTTCCTGTGCGCTCCATCTCGCGCGCCATCAACTCATAGGACTTGCGCACCGTGGCGAAATCAAGCGGCGTGACGCGCCAGTCCACCTCCAACCGCGGCATGCCATAGGCATCGTGATCCTCGGTCAGGCGCAACCGGCTTTCCGGATTGGGGGCCTGCTCGGCGTGGAATTCCAGCGGATAGCGGCCATGGCGTGAATAAAGCGCAATGGAGGGAATGCGCCTGCTGGCCAGATAGCGCTGAACGCCCCATGTCCGGGCAAAATTGAACAGCCGGATCGGATCGCGGGCGATATTGCCGATATGGCGCATCATGACCGGCCAGGACCGGTCCGCCTCGCGCATACCCCTGCTGTATTCATACTTCACGGCAAACGCGGCCAGAAAGATCAGGGACAGCACGGCATTCCTGTGCGCCGGATCATTGGCATCGAAAATATGCAGCCGCGCGGTGAAATTCATCACCTCCAGTTCGCGCTGGGCATGTTCGGTCAACGCGATTCGGCGGCGCAGATAGATGCCTTCGCCATCGCGTTCATAATCGAAACCGATCGAGCGGGGATCGCCATGCAACTGCACCTCGCCGAAAGTGGCGGCCAGATGGCACATATAGCCGCGCCCCAGCCAGCCGCCGCCATTGCCGATGCCATCGCGCAGCACATCATTGGACGCCATCAGCAGCCGCGTGGTTTCCAGCCCGCCCATGGCCAGAACATAAGAGCCCGCGCGCACCCTGGCCTGTTTTTCGCCGCAACGCACAACCAGGTGATCGACATGCGCGCCCTGTTCGTTAAGTGCGATGCCGGTGACCGCCGCCTCGGAAAACACCTGAACATCGCTGGCCTTCAGTGCGGGGCCGTAACGGGTCCAGAAATCGGTCGGCCGACTGAAACGCTCGATCGTGGTATGCAGCCATTCTCCATCCAGCCCCGGCACGATCGGGCCGGAAGGCGTGTAATCGAAGGCGCCCCCTTCCGCCGCGGCCAAGGCGGCTGGATAATAGGGCGCCAGATCCTCATAGCCGATGGGCCATCCCGAATGGGCGACCCACGGCCGCCGGACGAAATCGATGGGATCATAGGGAATCGCCCTGCCGCCCCAGATGCGCCCCGTTCCGCCCAAAGCCCGCACCCGATAGGTATCCAGCGGCCAATGCACCGAAGGATCGGCAACGCGCCCGGCATAAAAGGCCTGCGACTCGCTCGTCTGGTGTTCGCCGCCCGCCTCCAGCAGGAGCACCTTGCGCCCGCGCCCGGCCAGCCGCGCCGCCAGTGTCAATCCGGCAGGCCCGGCCCCGGCGATGCAAACGTCCGCGTGGATCTCGCGATTGCTTTCGGTGATCTCCGGGAAACGCATAAGCACAAATACCTATCAACCAGACATGATTCTCCCGAAAACCGGGAATAGTCAATGATCGGTTTATACGACAGCCCGGCTATTTACTCCATAATTATTTATAAAAAGAATGATCCACTTAATAAATTTCATTTCCAACTTAGACATTAATCTTGTTTCGTAAATAAGTTTAAAACCAATTGCTCTATAACGGCATGCATAAAGTATTCACCACTCAATCAGGCTGCAGATTTACTTTAACAAAAACTGCCGCCGCCTACTATCATAAGTGGATGTTTCCATGCATAGCTCCAGAAGAGAATTTTTAAGATATTCATTGGCAGCCCCCATGGCGGTCGGCGGAATCAGTTCAATTCTTCCGGCTTTGTCACAACCGGCGGCGGCCGGCACAATGCCCGGCCTTGGCGGCGCGATTGTCGGCAATGACCCGTCGCTCTACCTGCGCTTTGCCGGCTGGCTGGGGCGCAAGCCTCCGCTGACCGTGCTGGCCTTCAACCAGACCAATGCCACAGAGCTTGCCAATTCGATCAACTGGATATGCCAGCAAGGGCGCCAGTTCATAGCAGATGGCGCGCGAGTCTTGTGGTCGGTGCCCTGCCCTGGTTCACGGCAATTGGAAGCCATCGCGGCCGGGACCTATGACACGCTCTATACCAACCTGTTCAAGGCCATCCTCGCGGCATCCCCGGCCGATGGCACCGGCATTCTGGTCCGCCTGCCCTGGGAATTCAATCTGTCGTGGCAGGAAAACGCCGCGATCGACAAGAATGGTCAGTTCAACAACACGCTGTTCATTCAGGCATTCCGCCGTATCGCCACAATCGCAAAGGGCGTGTCCTATCGCTTCCAGCGCATATGGTGCCCCAATGTGACCACCATGTCGCTCGATCCGATCAGCTGCTGGCCGGGCGCGCAATATGTCGAAATCATCTCGCAGGATTTCTACATGCAGGCCCGCTATAACAAGCCGGGCGATTTTGCCTGGTTCCTGAATGAAAAGCGCGGTCTTGCGTGGGCTTCCAACTTCGCCAAGAGCTACAGCAAGCCTTACGGCCTGAGCGAATGGGGCATGGACTCGGACATTTTTGTCAATGATCTCAATTCGGCGGCCTTGTGGCTGACCGGCCTGGGCACCACTCTTCATCACCAATGCTGGTGGGACCGGCTCGAGGTGATCGATTGCCGCCTGTCCGATGGCACCCACCCCCAATTGGGCGCCGCCTACAAAAATCTCTGCGTCTGAACATCGACAAGGGCGCCGTCCATCAGGACTCCATGCCAAGGCGGCGCCCCGGTTCGTGGTTGCCATGCCCATGCCCGCCGGTTTATTGCTGGTCCGACCGGGGCAGGGGGATGTGTATGAAGAAGCTGGGTTTGGTGGCTCTGATGGCTCTGACGGCGGCAACGCCTGCCATCAATCTACCCGGCCCCCAGGCTATCTCGCCCGATGACCGCGCCACGGGGGGCAAGGCGCACCCCGACATGCTTTCCGAATATGGCGGCGCCTATTCGGGCCCTCAATCCGCCATGGTGCGCCGGGTGGGGCTGAAAGTCGCCGGCCAATCGGGCATCAGCAATGTGGAGCGTGATTTCACCTTCACTCTGCTCAATTCGCCGGTCGAAAATGCCTTCGCCATCCCCGGCGGCTATGTTTACACGACGCGGGCGCTGCTCGCGCTGATGAACAACGAGGATGAACTGGCCTTTGTACTGGGCCATGAGACAGGCCATATTGCCGCGCGCCATTCGGCAAAACGCCAGCAGGTGGCCCAGCGCAGCACATTGCTGGGCGCGCTGGGCCAAGCCGTGCTGGGCAGCGTGCTGGGCGGCGGCGCCATGGGTCAGATCGGCAGCCAGATCGGTCAGGCCGGGATCAACCGGCTGGTGGTGGGCCATGTCATGGCCTATTCGCGCGGCGAGGAATTCGAGGCCGACGATCTGGGCGCGGTCTATATGCAAAAGGCCGGTTACAGCCCCGCCTATGCCTCAACCATGCTTTCCTCGCTGGCGGCGCAGACCGGGCTGGAGGCCAATCTGGCGGGCAATGCGCGCACCACGCCGGGCTGGGCCATGTCGCACCCCAACCCTGAGGCCCGCGTCACCCGCGCGCTGGCCCGCGCCAGAGAGATGGGCGTGGGCGCACCCGCCGGATCGCGGGCAAACGAGACGTTCCTGCTCTCGCTCAAGGGCATGATCTATGACGATGACCCCGAGCAGGGCGTGATAGAGGGGCAGACCTTCACCTATACGCCGGACCGCCTGCGCTTCACCGTGCCGGGCGGCTATGGCATGTCCAACGGATCGGACGCCGTCACCATATCGGCCAAGGGCAGTCAGGTCGCCGGACAGGCCCGTTTCACCGGCGCCTACAAGGGCAATCTGAACGCCGCGCTGCGGGCCGCTTTCACCGCCATCGCCAAGGATGGACAGGTAGGCGAGATCAAGGGCACACCCGGCACCATCAACGGCCTATCCACCCTGAGCGCCACCGCACGGGGCAGCAACGGGGCAACGGCCATGGACCTGACCGTGGTGGCCATCGCGGTCGCGCCGGAACGGGCCTATGCCTTCACGGTGATCCAGCCTGCCGGGCGCGGGCTTGGCGATCTGGCCCCGCTGGTCAACGGCTTTCGCCGCATCACCCCGGCAGAGGCCGCCGCGATCCGTCCGCACATTGTGGATGTCGCCCGCGTCGGCCCGGGTGACACGGTGGCCACCATGGCCGCCCGCATGGCCTATACCGACAATGCGGCGCAACGGTTTCTGGTGCTCAACGGTCTTTCCCCTGAGACAACGCGCCTGACGCCGGGCAGCATGGTCAAGCTGGTCGTGTGGAAACGATAGTGCCGCGCCCGGCCGAACGCCGGGCCCAGGCCCCTATTGCTTCAAGGACCAGGCCCGAACCGACTGGATTTGCATAGAGGCCGGAAAGCGCGTGCTCTGGTCCGGGTCGCCATCCATGACGCCGCCTACGGCCAGGTTCAGGTGGATGGCCATCGGACTGTTCGGTATGTAATTGGTGGTTTCCAGATAGCGTTGGCCATCCAGATACCAGCTCACACCGGTGGGGGACCATATCAGGCCATAGCGGTGGGGCGCGGTGAAATCCATGTTCCAGCCCAATGGATGCCACGCACAGCCGCGTTTCACCCCGAAAAGGGAATCCCCCGCCCCGCCCAACCGCGCACATGTGGCCCCCATATGGGCACCATTGGCCCAATTGTGCAGCGTACTTTGGATCACGCCAGGGTGCGAACCAAAGCCCTCCATGATATCAATCTCGCCATTCGTGGGCTTCATGAAATCGGTGCGCAGCCAGATTGCCGGCCAAAGGCCCTTGCCCGCCGGCATTCGGGCCACCACCTCGAAACAGCCGTACAGGAAGGTCTGGGTCGAATAAACCCGCGCCGAGGAAATACGGCCCCAGGCATCGCTGGTGGCCGACAGGCGCAGCCCGTCCTCACCCAGGCTCAGGTTTTGGGCGCCATAGGATTGTATTTCCCTGTTGCCGTTGATCCCCGCCTTGCGCTGGACCACTTTCCAGTTCGCCCCCAGATCGCGGCGCGCGAACGTGTCCTCAAACTGGGGCGAGGCGGCACAGGCGGAACGGAATTCATCGGGCAGAGCCTTGGCATCGGGCACCATAAGCGATCCTGCCAATAAAACGCTTCCCCAAATGCCCAGATATCGACGCTTGTTCACTGACATGAACTGTCTCCTTGAACACCGGCACGCTGCATGGCCGAAACATAGAGCTGAGCCAGACGCCCCCATCCGGCCACATCCAGAAAACGTTCCTTCAAAACGGCGGCCTGTGCCTGACGCCCGGCGCGGGGGATGGCCGCAAATGCCTTGATGGCCTGGGCGATCGCCTCCGCATCGGCAACAGGCGCCACATCGGGCCATGGCGCGTCGCCCATATCCACATTGGGCACGCCCACATTGGGCGTGCGGATCAGGGGAATGCCGTTGGAAACCGCCGTTACCGCCACCCCGCTTTGCGAATCAAAGCCGACATAGGGGCACAGCATGGCATCCACCTGCGAAAGGATTATAGGCAAATCCTCATCGGCGATAAAGCGCGCCTGGACGTCGAATCCGTGCTGGTCGTCGGGAATTTCGGCAAGGCACGCCTGCGCATAGGCCGCATCTTCGCGTCGGGGCGCACCGGCGATGCGCAATTCCACATCCAAGCCTTGTTCGCGCAATTTGCGCACGGCCCGAATCGATTCCAGCACCTGCTTGTTAGGCCGGATCGACCCGAATACCAAAAGACGCAGCGAGCGCTCCGGCCCATCCGGCGCCCGCAAATGCTCGACCGCGAAAGGGCCGTGGAAAAGCGTGACAATCCGCTTTTCGGGCACACCGGCCTCCTCGATCAGGCGGCGTGTCTGTTCGGCATTGTTGGTGACGACCAGATCAAAACGGCGATAGGCCCAGCGATAGATATAGCGTTCGAGCCAGTGCAGACGAGCCGGGAAACGCATCGTGTGCGGATAGAAATCATGGAGATTGAGGATCGCCCTGGCGCCTTTCAATTTGGCCGCGATCAGGGGAGCCAGGCTGACCGGCAATGTGGGCGTCAAATGGATGAGGAGAAAAGGCTGGCGTTTGCCCGCCCGTTTCAACACCTCCTGCCCGATCCTCAAAGAGGACCGACAGAGCGCCGCAATCTTGTCGCTGCGCCGGGAGCCAGTGGGCAAGGCCAGCCCAACCGTTTCCGACACGGCAATGCCATATTGCTGGGGCGGCGTCACAAAGGTCACGCAAAGCCCGGCTTGTTCAAGGGCATTGGCCAATTCAACCGAAAAGCGGCCCAGCCCAGAGCCTGGAACCTCCGTGGCAACCAGCAAAGGGAATGGCTTAGGCACTGCGCTTGATCTCCTGTATGGGATTGCGAAAATCCCGCTTAACCTTTGAACGTCAGCGTCATGGCAAAGCCGCTCAGGCCCTGCGCAAAGCCAGGGTGGCGAGTATGATCAAAGAGGCGGCCAATTCCGTTGCCGAACCGACGGCGATCGCGGGTCCGAAACCCCAACGGCTCCAGACGTAATAGCGCGCGCCATTGGCGAGGAAATAGCCGGTGACCGTAATCACGGTGTAGATACGGACCGCGCCGCGCGCAAAACTGAGTCGGCTGAGCATCATATTCGTGCCCTGCGCCACCAGCCAAAGCGAGTAGCTGGGAATAAGGCCCGCCAGCAGCAGGCCGTTTGATGAATGGGTCAGCCCCGCGATGAAACGGGAAAAGAGCGACAGCGAAAGGGCCACGCCGCCCAATCCCATCATCGTGAGCGAGGCGACCTTCACCAGATAGGCGCGCTGTTCACCCTCGGGGATTTTGGTCATCCGCACCATGACGACATTGGACATGGGATTTACGACCAAGCCATTGGCGGTCAGCGCGATCCTCTGCGCAAGGGAACCGGCCGAGGCGACCCCGACGCCCGATGACGAGGCAAGAAACAGAACCACCGCCTGCGTGGCCAGGAAACCCAATGTCTCGATACTGGCATAGGCCAGCATGGGCAGGAAACGCTTGCGCACCGAAAGCATCAGATCCGCCTTGGTCGCTTGATCCGGGATGGGTGCCGCGGCATGGCCCTGACTGTCATGACGAAGGGCGCGCAGGCCATAGAATGCCGCGATCAGCGCGGCGGCCGAAAAAGCCGATGTCAGCGCAATCCCCGCCGAGTGCCGGAACAGCAGGGCAGCAACTCCAAGCAGCGCGACAAACCCAAGATTGTTGGCGAACAATATGGATTGCGCCCGGATGAAACGCCCCTTTGCATTGGAAACGGTGGAGCAGAAACAAAACAGGGCAACCATCACGCAGGACATGGACATCAGCGCGAGCGAGAATGCTGAAATGCCGCTGGAGGCATTGCGGTATCCCATCGCCAGCGTCACCGCGAACATGCACGCGGCAAGAATACCGGCGCAGGCAAGCAGGAACTTCAGAGTGAGCGCGCGGCAAAGGCGCTCATCAGGGGCATCCTTGCCGTTGACCCACGCAATATAGGACGTGGCAAAGGGCCCGGTGATGAAAGTCATCAGATAGGTGGGCGTGGCCGCCAACTGATAAAAGGCGTCCGTGATGCGGGAAAAGCCGAAGCCCACGGCAATGATCAGTTCACGCAGGAAACCGATGCCCCGCGAAACGATCGTAAAACCGAAAACCCCCGCAATATGACCACGCTTTCGGCCAGAACTCATGGAGCGCCAACCTTGCGCGCGCCCGACGGCCGGCTGCGGTCCCCAGCCCCTTGCCCGCTGCGGGAACGGCGGTTGGCGGCTGGGCCGGTCTTGAGCGGGATCGCTTCGTCAAGGCGCGGAAGGCTCAGCGCCACCGTGATCATCACCACCGCGTCCAGCGCGCCTTCGGCATAGGAAAATAGGCCCGAGATTTCGAACATCCCGCGCAGCAGCATGAAGAGCAATGCGATCAGAACAATCAGGCGGCGCTGAAACGGCACCTTGCCACCGGCATAGATCGCAGCGGCAAACAGCAGGGTATAGGAAAGAAACAGCCCCAGAAAACCCACCGCGCCGCGCTCGGTCAGGATATTGAGCCAGGTGTTATGGACCCCGCCGCCCTGAAGCGAATACAACGCCGTGCGCTCCCAATAGATGGTCATATGCGCCTGCGACAGGTTCGAACGAATTACATCCGTATAGGTGCGGACGCCGGTGCCAAACAGGGGGTTTTGCCAGAAGCTGGCCATCGCGATCTGCCAGAGGGCTGCGCGCCCGGCCAGTGCCTCGGCAGCCTTTGAATGGGCAATGTTCTGGATTTGCGAGAGGAATATCGCCAGCACCAAGGCCCACGACCCCGCCGCAAACATCCATGTGCGCAGCAAAGAACGGTCAAACAATTCCCTGGGCCGCCAGGTGGCCAGCGCCCATGCGCCGCCCGCCGCGAGGATCAAGGCCGCCACGGGCGCGCGGGCCGTGAGGAAGAACGAACTGATGGCCAGCAGGACCGCCGTTGCGATCAGGACACGGCGGTTCATCAGTTCATCACGAAAGCATCCCAGCACCGCAACAAGACCTGCGAAGCAAATCGCATTCGAGCCAAAACCGGCCTGATAGCTCTGCGCCTTCAATTCGCGCGCAGCCTTGAAAGACCAGCCATGGGAAAGAACCGGCAGCGTTTCAACCAACGAGGCCGCCAATGCCAGCATGGCGCAGGTTATCAGCGTCCAGAAGCACATGCGGCGGATGGGATGATTGTACGAACTGCCGAAAACCAGAGCGCCAAGGCCGACGATGAAAGCCTGCTTGAACAGGTCCGCAAGAGAGGCGAGGTCGCGGTGCGCCAGCAGGCTGATCGCGGTCACGGCAAGCCATGGTGAAAAGATCACGGCAAAACGAACCATGTCCTGCCGATTGGGGGACATGGCCAAACAGGCGATCATCAGCAGGACAATGCCCAGGCGCCAGATGGCCCCGGACAATGTTTCCTGAATTCCCATGGTCTGCACAACAAGGCTGCCCACAAGCATCAGGCCGATGAAGATTCCGAAGAGGGATTCGGGCGCAAAAGGTTTTGAACGCATCCGGCCGCGCGTGGCGGGCCCCGAACCCGATGGCAATGGTAGGGCATCAGCGGTTCGCCGGGAATTCTGCAAAGCCATTGGTTCCACCTTAATTTTATCCCGAAGCGAGTCTTTTCGACGCCTGGAACAGCCCAACAAACCGCCGGCACCCCTGCATATCCGAAGGGCAGTTCTCGGATATGCATGCCCCGCCATGGCCACTCGGCAATTCTGCAAGAACCTTGAATGCAGTGAGCTTCCGAATGTCGACCCGATATGTCGCTGCAATGCAAAAGAGGCCCTTGATTGGTGCAAGGTAATACCCCCACCCATTCAATTTAAGAATACCCCCCACCGACCTATCTTATCCGATTTGGGCTAAATTGGTGCATCCGGCGTTCCATCGGGGACTGTCCGAGACGCAGGGAATTGGGGGACAATCGCGCCATATGGACCGGAAAATTCATCCCAAGACATAAGCAGCCGAAATGAATTCAAGAACATCGCGACAAGGGGGCGGAATCATGCCGCATAGCGCAGAGCCGGGCCGAGGGCGCGCAGCCCACGCCGCTGGGACACGCTTCTGCCAAGGTTTCGATGCAAGCAGCCCATGCTGCGATGCAGCACAGCCTCTCGACAACAGGCCTTTCACGCCCGGCGCCAACGCATTTCTAGATCAGATATCGATCCATCAGCGTTCCGGTTTTCCGGCCACGCAAGCTAAAGGGGTGGGAAGAACACGCCGCCACAATCGGAAAACCTTCACCCGGTCGGACGGCCACAGGGCGCTTTTTCTATTCCACCCGGCATCCCGAAGTTTCACTGGGAATTTACATGAACAAGAATCTCTCGGTCTATATCGATTTTCTTCGAACCATTGCCGCCATGGGAGTTTTTCTTGGTCATGCGCGTGGCTGGATGTTGCCGGGTATGCCCGTTCTGATCGGGGCCCAGGCTTCACAATGCGTGGCAGTGTTTTTTGTTCTTTCAGGTTTCGTGATTGCTTTTGTGACCGACGGCAAGGAAGTGCATTGGCAAACCTATGCCCGTGCGCGTGCTCTGCGCATGTATTCGGTCACGCTTCTGGCCTTGCTGGTCGGCATCGCCTGCGATTCCATCGGATACGGCATCGCACCCGAACTTTACACCCGGCTTGAGGATTTCAAGACATCGGCAAACTTTGTCGATTACTTCACCTACTTCACATTCACCAATCAGGTTTGGTGGAACAATCGCTGGATCGGGTCCAATCAGGCTTTCTGGTCGCTCGGGTACGAGGTCCCCTACTATTTTCTGTTTGGCTTGGCCGTGTTTCTGAAAGGGTGGCCTCGGCGGATCGGCTTGGCGTTGGCCTGCGTGGCCATTGGGCCTCGGGTTGTTGCCTATGCGCCCCTATGGCTCCTTGGTGTCGGCACCTATTCCTATATCAAACAGCGCGAGCGGACAGGCGCCGCCGCGCGGCGCCGTTTCGGCGGCGCCCTGATTGCGGCCAGTCTGATCCTTTATTGCGCCGTTCGATTTGTTCTGCTGCGCAAGGTGGACAACATATTCTATGCTAATGGCCTCATGCCTTTTGCGCGATCATGGGTGCATTTCCATCTGATCGGCATTGCCATTGCGATGAACATCATTGGTTTCCACGCCTTCGCCGGAGAACGCAAGTTCTGGCCCGAATGGCTGACAAGAGCCATCCGCTGGATAGCCGGGGGCAGCTTCACACTCTATCTGGTCCATTTTCCGCTAATGATGCTCAGCCTGGCCCTGTTTCCGGCCATTATGCGTCAGCCGGTGCTGGCCGTTCTCGATATGGTGCTTGTACTTGTTGCCGCCTTCGCTCTGGCTGAACTGGGCGAGCGCCGGAAAAAGCAATTGCAGCGCCTGTTTCCCCTCAACCACAGTCACCTCTAAATCAGGAGCTTCATCTTGCTTTTGAAACTGCGCCGTTACGCCATGCGCCTGAAAAAGTGGTCACGCTATGCGATGGGCAACAGCTATCAACACGTGCCGCAGGGGATCGGCCGGGCCTTTGCCCCGGGCAAGCTGGAAGGCTATTACAATGACCTGACCGGCAAAGCGCGCTGGACCGGCAACACGGGGCGCCACGGTGTGCCCACGGTCAAGACCGATACAAACCCGGCCTATGAAATGCCGATCGTGATTTTTCAATGGGCCTTGGGCAATTGGGACAGCGCCCTCTTGGGAGAAATCAGCGATGGCCGCGACCGGCTGATGGCCGCCGCGCGCTGGGCCCACGAAAATACGGACGAGAAGGGAGGGTGGGAATGCTGGCGCGATTTGCAACGCCCGACCATTTCCTATTACTCCGCCATGGCCCAGGGCGAAGGCCTGTCGGTGCTGGCCCGCGCCGCCCTGATCGATCCGGATGGCCCGTGGCTGGCCACCGCAAAGCGCGCGTATGATTTCCTGCTGAACTCCGGCCGCGAAGGGCTGACAAGGCAATTTGGCGATATTGTCGCCTTGGAAGAATATCCAGGTGACAGCTTTCCCAGCGTACTCAATGGGTGGATCTTTTCGCTCGTCGGCATCTATGATCTGGGTATTATTTCCGGCGACGAAGGCATTCAGGCCAAGGCCAAGGATCTCGCCGGGAGCGTTTCCAAAGCCCTTCCCCTTTACGACACGGGATATTGGTCGACCTATGATATAGGCAAGAATATCACCAGCCCGTTTTATCACGATTTGCACGTGGCCCAGCTGCGGGCTCTGGCGATGCTGTTTCCCGCACAGGCCGATAATTTCAATCGGACGGCCGACCGGTTTGAAGCCTACAGCAAGAAGCGGATCAATCGCGCAAGGGCAATTGTCGTCAAGATCTGTCAGAAACTGGCCCAACCGCAAGTGGGCGAGATGGAATGACGAACCGCTAGACGCCATTCCGATGTCCAGCAGTCTATAAGGATGGAATTATTGCTGCGCCGCCACGACCTGAACACAGCGTGGCGGCACGCGCACTGCAGATAGGCGGTATAGGACAGGTCTGCATTGTTCAGACTGTTCGATAGGACGTGAACGGCTTGAACAAGCGCGCAAGCTGGCGATGCGACAAAGAAAGCATGTCCATTTCAGCGTAAAATCCCCGTGACGCTTTCCATTTATGGAATTTCATTAACCGGATTTTGGAAGGCATCTGTTAAGCATATATTGCGCCCATACCGAATGGCGTGGAGGCTCCGTCCTATTAGAAATGAGAGCGTGTTGGCCACCCTCACACCGTGACGATATTCGACGGACCAGAAATTTATAAATTAATACAATAGCCTGAAAAAATTACGATCGGAATTGCCCCATAATGCGGCGCAAATCCGCCTCCGCTTCACTCAAACTCCATACCGTCCGATCGCAGAGAAGCGGGCCAAAATCAAAGCATCCATCTCCGATCTTTGCCCGAAGGAATACCCAATCCCTTCGTTAAGACTATCTCCAACCAATTCGCGCAGAAGTGTCCTAAGCCCAGCAAGCAAAGGTTAAGCGATGCGCCCGAACATGAAAGTCACGGCCCCTGCCCCACAGGCGCGCCCTTGCGATGCATCGCCGGTTCAAGACAGGCCGGAGGGCCGCCCCCGGTTGTTTCTGTTTCCCTTGAGGGACGACCCAATGGCCCATATCAAGCCTTGGCCGACGCCCATGCGGATTGCATTTCTGGGCGCATGCACGTTGCTGGGCTGGTCGGCTCCAGTCTATCTCTGGCTTTCGCGTTAATTGTTCAAACGCGCACAACGTCTCCTGCCGCCATGGCCGAAGTCAATATGGCCGGTGATCCGCCATCAAGACGTGCGGCGCTGAGCATACCCGTCATATAGGCCCCCGTGTCCAGATTGAGGCGCCCGGCCTGCAGGTCGCTCCGCTCAACAGGCGTATGACCATGCACGACGAAATGGTCGAAGTCATATTCGGCGTTCAGGAATTCCTTGCGGATGCCCAAAAGATCGCCCCTCGCCTGTTGATCAAGCGGAACGCCGGGGCGGATACCGGCGTGGACGAAGAGCGTCTTTCCATAAAGGACAAACAATTCCATGCTCTTGAGCAGAGCCAGATGGGACGACGGCACAGCTGCGGCGAAAGCTTCACGCGCCGCGTTCCATCCGTCAACATCATGGTCATTGGTTGGCACCGTCACGCCATAGGATTCCATGGTGGTCCGCCCGCCATAGCGCGCCCAGCCCCGCCCCGAGGTTTCGCCCGCCAGAAAATCAAGCATGGCTTCTTCGTGATTGCCCAGCAGCAGCCGTAATTCGAACGGGCCTTGGACACCCAATCGCACCAGACGATCCAGAACCTGCGGCGATTGACGGCCACGATCAATATAATCGCCCAGCATGACCAGAACCGGCGGATCGGGATATTCCGCAACTCTGGATTGCAGATCATCGCCGATCCGGTCCAGCACGCGGGCCAGAAGATCATCGCGCCCGTGGACATCGCCAATCGCATAGATCAGCCGACCGCCCGTGTCCGGCAGACCGGATTCGGTTGAGGAGGGCTCGAAAATCATCCGTCATTTTCTCCGTTTCTGGTCGATTTGTGGGGTGGCGCTGTCGTGTTGCCGCCCCTTTCGCCGCCCCGTCTGGATCGCTCGATCAGGATCATGCTGGACAACAGGCAGGTGATGGGATTCACCGCCGTCAGCAGGGCGCCTTCGAACGTATACCAGATGACCAGCACAATGGCGAGCCGCAGGTGCGGCGGACGGTCGAACATGGAATACAGGAAGTAGGCGTAGAACAGCAGGCCGGGCAGAAGGCCATATTCCACGATTGCCTTGGCAATGGGCCAGAATTGGTGGTTGTTCACCTTCTCAATCTGGCCCGCACCAATACCGCTGTAGAATGAGCCGGTGCGGTCGAGGGATTGCATGATGCGGTCAAACGGTTCGATGAAGCGGTGATTGGCGCTGCCACCCGCTTTATGGAATTCCGTGACGCGCCCGCCGACCATATCGATCCAGCCCAGATGAGCCGCCAAACCGGCCACCATCAGCAACACCAGGGTCACCAGCAGCGCATTGCGCAGCGGCATACGCCCCATCACCAAAGGCAGCGAGACCAGCAACAGCAAGAGCCCGGTTCCCGCAAAGGTGGCAAACAGGGCGGCGGAGAAATAGACGATCCGCTTGACCCGGCGGAAGATCAGGATTTCGATCAGCAGCGCCAGCGCGATATATTGCGAAAGGAACGACACTTCGAGGAAGACGAAGGCCTGCGGCTTGTTCAGGCGCGCTCCCCAGGCAATGGGTTGCAGATAGGTGAAATTGGGAACCAGCATCCCCTCCGGCAGCAATTTATAAGGATTGGGCCAGCTCTGTGGCCCGGCCACCAATTGCATGGCATGCTGAAGGAATTCCAATCCCGCCAACGCGATCATCAACACGCTGAACATGTCGAGGCAGCGCCGGAAATTGGCCTCCGTTGTCTGGAACGAAAAGATGAACGGCGTATAGAGCGCCACCAGCAAGGCAAGGCTGGCAATCGAATAAGTGTCGGCAAAGATCGATGTGGAAAGACCCACCGTCGCCACAAAAAGAAAATAGAGGACCAGCCGCCAGGGGTTGATCTTGGGCGGAACGAACCAGCACAAGACCGCGAGGCTGATGAAAGAGACCGGAATGGCCAGCGGAATAACGGCGTCATCCGTGATCGGCAGCCCGATGCATTGGAACACCGTCACCGACACGGCAATTATCGAAAAGGCGATGAATATGGCCCGGTCGCGCAGGCGGGCCTGTTCATCGCCCGTGCTGCGCGGGGCCTGTTTGGCGAAAGGTTGCGCGGTCAAACCCAGCGCGGCCCGGCGCGCCTCCAGTTTGGCGTCGAAGTCAGAGCTGCCATCAACCATAGGGTGTCAGATCCTTTATGACGAGATACGAACGGATCAACGGGCGCTTTGCTCGTCAGGCGAAGGTTCGGCCCTCACCGAATTCGCCGGCAACCAAATCGTATAAGTCTTGCTTGTGAAGATTGCCTCTGAAATGCCCGAAGCCACCCCAAAAAGGCTGTATGCGATCGATAAAATCATCGATGCCGGCTTAAATTTCAGCAGGTATGCTATGTAAATTGCCAAAATTCCGCCCAATGTGAGAAACCCAACTTTCTCAAAACCAATCAAAATAGCCAGTATCCAAAGAATGGAAAGCCCTGTGATCATGACGAATAGGGGCATGAACCATTTGAGCACACGATGGGAAATATAGCTGTAAAGGCGGAGCGAAGACATTTTGCGCAACTGCGGCCACAAGGTACGGTGCACGTTCCATGCCTGACAGGCGATACGCCGCTTGCGGTTGAACTCTTCGCCCGCCAAGGCCGCCGAACGTTCGTAAACCACCACCGAATCCACCGAAATGATGCGCTTCTCGGCAATCAGGACGCCCAGACTGACATACAGATCGTCGATCAGATGCGGCGGCGGGGCCTGATACAGCGAACGGCGGATCATGAACATCGCGCCGTCGACCCCCACCAGACCAACTGTCTGACTTTCGATGCGCTTGATCGCCTCCTCGATCTCCCAATAGGCCGCGCCGCTCTTGCTGGTGACGGATTCCTCGGAGTTGTTGTAGCGCAACCGGGCGCTGGTCAGCCCGACGGAGGGATCGCGGAACGGTGCTGACAATCCGACAAGAGCCTCATCGCCCGAAACCACATTGGCGTCGGTGAACATCAGCAGGTCGCTGTCGGTCTGGGAAACAAGATGGGTCATGCCCCAGGTCTTGCCGCGCCGTTCCTTGGACAGGACGATGTTGGCACGGTCCTGATAAGCCGCAAGGATCTGGGGCGTGGAATCACTCGCGCCATCCACAAAGACATTGACCGAAACGGCGCCCGGATAGGCCGCCGCCATCGCCAAAAGTGAGTCCATTTTGACCGCAATTACCCGCTCTTCGTTAAAAACGGACATGCAAATGGCCACCGAAGGCACCCGATCCCCCGTCCTCTTCTGTTGATCCCCATCGGGCAGGGGCTGCTTGCGGGCGAGCAGGAGACTCAGGGGGTAGGTAATGAACGGATGTATCCCAAGGAGTATTGAGGCAGCCGCTATGATAAAGGCAGTGATCAGCACCCTGAGTTCACCTCGATAAAGGATGGTCCTGAACAGCGGCTCAGCACAGCATTCAGACCGGTGGCCCAATTTACGGCACAAACCCAGCCCAGGACAAACATCGCATCATCCATGTTCGATCTATAATCGAAACCGGCATCGGCATTTTGTGATAGGTGATGTCCACATGTCCGAAATGCGGCCCATCCCCTAACGCACTCTGCACAGTGCTTTTGCAAAAGGTGACGGTAATTCCATGCGTAGAAACAGTAATCGTCCGCGCGCCAAAATCGCGATTGCTCTGGCCATTGGTACAAGTCTGCTCTGGCAGGCTCCGGCCCATGCAGAAACTTCGTTGCCACAATCCGCTTCTCTGCAGGATTACCACCTTGGCCCCAATGACCGGATTTCGCTTTCGGTCTATGGCGAAGACGAAATTTCGCGGGAATATGTGATCAGCCCGACCGGCATGATCTCGGTGCCCCTGATCGGCGAGGTCGAGGCCAAGGGCCTGACGGTCGAGCAGTTGCGCGGCGAAATTCAGCGGCGCCTTGCCGCAGGCTTTGTAAACAATCCGACGATCTCGCTCATGATCACCGGATATCGCAACTTCTATATCCTGGGTGAAGTGGGGCGGCCGGGTGAATATGCCTATACCGTCGGGCTGACCGTGACCCAGGCGGTGGCCGAGGCAGCGGGGTTCACCTATCGCGCGGCCAAGCGCTATGTCTATATCCGGCACGAGGGCGAGACCGAGGAAAAGAAGGTCCAGCTGTCGCCCGACATGAAGGTCCTGCCCGGTGACACCATCCGCTTTGGCGAGCGCTATTTTTGAGCGACGCAGAGCGATCCGGCCCTTGGCTTAGAGCAGCGACTGAGAGCGAAATGAAAGACAGCCAGCCCCATCGGGCACGATTCCGTCCGCACTGGATGGGTTTTGGAGCGACTGTTCTGGCATTGCTGGCGCCTGTGCCAGCCATGGCGCAGGATTCCGGCGATTTTCTCGGTTCGGACATCCCCTTCAACCTGAAGGCCAGCCAAGGCTATGCTGTCCGTGATCGCCCCCATACCGAACTGGAGCCGCTTGGGCTGCATGTCGGTTCCTTCGTGTTCTTTCCCGCCGCCTCGGTGGGCGCGGGCTACAGCACGAACGTGTACGGCCAGACCCGCAATACCGTGGGCGATGCCTATGTCACGTTCAACCCGCAGGGAACGCTGACCAGCCAGTGGAATCGCCACCAGCTGGAATTCAGCGGCAGCGCCGGTCTGAAACAATTCGCGACGCAAACGGTGCGAAGCGAGGCCGCCTATTCGCTTCAGGCCACCGGGCGGATCGATCTGGGTGCGGATCAGAGCAATATCGTGGCGCTGATCCATCGCGGGCGCGCTTTCGAAGCCCAGAATTCAGGTTCATTCCCCCAGAATTCGGCCGGAACGATAGGTTATAACCAGACCGACGCCACCGTGCGGGGCACTTTTGTCCTGAACCGCCTGCGCTTCACGGCAAGCCAGAAGGTCAACGATCTGGAATATTCGGATGCGACCAGTTTGACCGGCAGCCTTTTGCCGCAACGGTTCCGCAACCGCACAGAGTACAATTCCGCGCTGCGCACCGAATTTGCCATCATGCCCAGCTTTGCCCTGTTTGGCGAAGGGGCCTATAATCAGGCCACCTATCACGTGGAAACGCCCAGCCAGCCGTTGCGCAGCAACCATACTGTGCGCCTCATCGGCGGGGGCAATTTCTCGATCGACAACCTGGTTCGCATCATGATCGGTGCCGGATATGAACAGCGCGATTACGACCTGTCCTATTACCGCCCGATCAGCGGCTTCACATTCGATGCACGCGCGCAATGGCTGGCGACCGAACTGACCACGGTCAACATTCAGGCCACCCGCAAGATCGAGGACGCGATCAATGCCCGTTCACCCGGCTATTTCGCCACAGCCGCGAAATTCCGGATCGACCACGAACTCCTGCGCTATGCCTTGGTCTATGCCGGCGTTGATTATGAGCGCGACGATTTCGTCGCCTTGTCGCGCAACGATACGCAGAAACAGTTTTCCGTCGGCGCGATCTATTCGATCAACCGCCATTTAAAGCTGATGCCATCGGTGACCTATCTCGACCGCAGCTCGGTGGGCGCCAATGCGGGCCAGAATTTCAAGGATCTGCGGCTTTTCACCAGCATCATGGCCCAATGGTAATGCCGGTGCGCCTTGCCTTCTCAGCGGGCGCAGACATCGGATTTGGACCATCGGATTTGCGGCATCGGATTTTCGAACGGGCAACGGTCGCTTCGGATCAGTCCGCACGAAAGCCCGGTTCGCGCCCATGACGCCTCTGAACGGCCGGAAGTGCGAAAGAGCATAAACTCACCTGACCCGCGCCCGGCATCCCACCTCTCGGCCGATGGTCGCGGGTGCTATCATGTAAGGTGTAATGATGAAGGTTGCCTACGTTAACAAACAGATACCTTTTGGCACAACCGACGCCTTCATTTTGCCCGAAGTGGCCGACCACCGGGCGCATGGCTGGGATGTCTGGTTTGCGCCGCTGGTGGATGGGCCGGTCCTCCATGACCGGGGCTTGCTGGATTACACAATCGGAGCGCCGGTCCTCTCTTTCAGCATCCTGACGGCGGCATTGGCGGAGACGCTGGCGCATCCTGCGCGCACGCTGCACCTGTTGGGTCAAATGTTGAGGGCCAGAAGCCTTAACCTGAAGCTGCGCAATCTTTATGTCTTTCCCAAGGGCCTGTGGCTGGGGCGCCGCCTGCGCCGGGACGGGTTCGATCACGTACATATCCATTTTGCCGCCGCGCCGGCTACGATGGGTGTGGTGGCGGCCCATGTCGCAGGGGTGCCCTACAGCATGACCGCGCACCGCTTTGACATTGCCCTCAACAATCTGCTCGACTGGAAGGCCGGAGGCGCAACCTTTGTGCGCGCCATTGACGGGCCGGGCGCCGATGAAATCCGCACCAACGTCGGCCGCACGCCGATGAATCTGGAGGTGCTGCATATGGGCGTCCATGTGGCCGAAAGCCCGGCGCCCCGGCGGGCAGGACCGGCCATTCCGTTTCGCATGGCCATCGCCGCGCGTCTGGCGGGCAAAAAGGGGCATCCCTATCTGCTGGACGCGATGGCCGTTGCCAAGGCGCAAGGCGTGGATTGCGTGCTCGAAGTGTTCGGCGACGGGCCGATGATGGCGGAGTTAAAGGCCCAAAGTGACAGGCTCGGGCTGGTCGATTCCATTGTCTGGCATGGAGCAACCGCCCATGCCACCCTGCTTGAGGCTTTGATGAGCGGCCGTTTCGATGCAGGCGTTCTGCCCAGCATCACCACCGACGATGGCGACAAGGAAGGGATTCCGGTCTTCCTGATCGAGGCCATGGGGGCCGGTCTGCCGGTTATCACCACGCCTAATGGCGGCATCGTGGAATTGGCCGGAGATGGGCACGGCGTGCTGGTGCCCGAACGCGATGCAGAGACGCTGGGCGCGGCCATCGTCAGGCTGGCCCATGATGAGCAGGAACGCGCGCGCCTGGCAGAAAGCGGGCGAGCGCATGTTCTGGCCGAATTTGAAGTTTCCATTTGCATGAAACGATTGCGACAGTTGATGACAGAGCGCACCCGGCCATCGACAGACAAACGGGCCTGAGCGAGGACGCCTGTGCGGGCGGCCAAGGTCATAACGAGAGGGTTAGGGACATATCCCTAAGAAAAACTCTCTGAATCGGTTCTAATAATGATCGGATAAAGCAAATATTCCGAATGAATGAACGGATTTCCGTCCTTTTCCGCGTGGCAAAGACTCCGGCGTGACTATACGATACCGCAATCGCAGCAATGGACTGGGATATGCGATCTGACTGCTCTGGGGCCAATGGTGCAAATCCGGCCTGATAGACGCGCTCGATCACCAATTATGAGGCTGTTGGCATGTTCATGTTTTGCGCTCTGCTGGCGATAATTCTGATATTCCTCTTTCTGTTCCCCTATACTGTCTACCCGTGGAGCCTGTCCTGGTTCCGCGAAAAACCTGTCCATATCGATCCCAATGCACCGCTGCCCAGCGCGACTTTCGTCTTCTCCGCCTATAATGAAGCGCGGGCCCTGCCGGGAAAGATCGAGAACCTGCGAGCGATCAAGGCGATGCACCCCGATATCGAGATCATCGCCTATTCGGATTGCAGCGCGGACAATACGCTCGACATCCTCAAGGCCAATGATGACATCATCCATGTAATGAGCGGCACCGAAAGAGCCGGCAAAGCCACCGGCATGCGCCACATGGTGGCAAAGGCCAAAGGCGAAGTCGTCGTGTTCACCGATGCCAATGTCATTCTTGACCCCCAGTCCATCACGCCTCTTCTGCGCTATTTCACGGATCCTTCGATCGGCGGGGTGGCGGGCACGCTAAAATATATCAACGAAGATGCCAGTTCGACGGCAAAGGTAGGCGGCCTCTATTGGCGCCTGGAAGAAATGATCAAGCGGCTGGAATCGCGCTCCGGGTCCATCATGGGCGCCGATGGCTCGATCTTTGCAACGCGGCGGTCGCTTTATCCGGTCGTGCCTGCGCATCTGCTGGATGATATGGTCACATCGATGAGCGTTACGTTTCACGGCAAACGCCTGATCCATGCCACCGATGTGATCGCTTATGAAAAGAACGCTACGTCATCGAGCGATGAATTCCGGCGCAAGCGGCGCATCGCATGTCGCGCGTTCAACACGCACCGCCACCTTTGGTCGAGCATTTGCCAACATTACAATGGGCGCGACATCTACAAGTATGTCGCCCACAAATACATCCGCTGGCTTGGGCTTCCTGTGCTTGGGCTCAGCCTTGCCTTCCTGATGACCGCGCTTGTTCTGGCCGGGCAATATGCCTGGGCGGGCTTCGTGGCGGCCCTGACCATTGTCGCCATTGTTTTGGGCATGATGGATATCCCGCTGTTTCGCAGCGGTTATCAGATCTTTCTGTCCATCGTGGCCACTTTCTATGGCGTCATGGACTCGCTGCAGGGCAAGACCTATCAGACCTGGGCCCCCGCTGCCTCGCGCGATTAGGCTTACGCAGCCTGCTCCTCCGATAGCGGAAAGGGGGGCGCTGCCACGGCCTTGCGGTAGGGCTTTAGGAATGCGGCCAAACGCCAAGCTGAGACTTTACAGTTCTTCCCATGGGCCTCTGCCGGAATATTCCGGTGGGGGCCTTTGCTGCTGAACCGGCAGATGAGGACGGGACTGCCATCCCCGGAATGGAAACACCAGCGAGCCAAACTCCGCCTTGATCGCCCAAATTGTTTGGCGATGCCTTTTCCATGCAGCGGCATGACCAGCTAAGTGATTCGGCCAAACCGGTATTGCTTCAGCTAAACCCTCGATATGTCATACATAAAACGACCGCCCGCACCGCGAATTGACGTATATTGTCTGGGTTATTGACTGGTTTTTTCATGCTGCACTGCACATAATTCCAATCGGATCAAAAATATTCCCCAAATTGTCGCCGCCTAGCCGATTGATGAGCAATTCCATCGCAAGAGGCCTCGACGAGGGGCGCTTGTGCTGATAGCGCATAGGTATGTTATGCAGCCAAAGCATTCGAATTCACGCTTGCATTTGGCACAGGTGAGGAACGCGATGACCCAAGACACCCTTTCCCCCGATTCGGTTCTGACCGCCCCGACCCGCAACCAGCGCCTGATCGACTGGGTTGAAGAGGTCGCCGCGCTCACCCGTCCGAAGGACATCGTGTGGTGCGACGGCTCGCAGGAGGAATGGGATCGCCTGACCTCGCAACTGGTGGATGCCGGCACGCTGGTGCGCTTGGCGCAGGACAAGCGCCCCAACAGCTTTTACACCCGTTCGGACCCGCGCGACGTGGCCCGCGTGGAAAGCCGCACCTTCATTTGTTCCGAAACGCCCGAAGGCGCCGGGCCGACCAACAACTGGCGCGATCCGGCCGAAACCCGCGAAACGCTGGACGGCCTTTTCGCGGGCTGCATGGAAGGGCGCACGATGTATGTCGTCCCCTTCTGCATGGGCCCGCTGGGTTCGGAAAGCAGCGTGGTGGGCGTCGAACTGACCGACAGCGCCTATGTCGTGCTCTCGATGCGCATCATGGCGCGCATGGGCCAGCCTGCTCTGGACATGCTGGGCCGCGACGGCTTCTTCGTTCCCTGCGTCCACACCGTCGGCATGCCGCTGACCGAAGGCGTCAAGGATGTGGTGTGGCCCTGCAACGATGAAAAGTGGATCGTCCACTATCCCGAAACGCGCGAGATCTGGTCCTATGGTTCGGGCTATGGCGGCAATGCGCTGCTGGGCAAGAAGTGCCTCGCGCTGCGCATCGCCAGCGTGATGGCGCGTGACGATGGCTGGCTGGCCGAACATATGCTGATCCTGAAGGTCACCCCGCCCGAGGGCGAGGCGCATTATGTGGCGGCCGCTTTCCCCTCGGCCTGCGGCAAGACCAATATGGCGATGCTCGAATCCACCCTGCCCGGCTGGAAGGTGGAAACCATCGGCGATGATATTGCATGGATGCGCCCCGGCAAGGACGGCCGCCTCTATGCGATCAATCCGGAAGCGGGCTTCTTCGGCGTGGCCCCCGGCACGGGGGTGGAGACCAACAAGAACGCGGTCGAAACGCTCTACGCCAATGCCATCTACACCAACACGGCGCTGACCGCCGATGGCGACGTGTGGTGGGAAGGGCTGACCAGGGAAGTGCCCGAGGGTCTGATCGACTGGCAGGGCAATCCCTATGATCCGGCCAGCGGCAAGCCTGCGGCCCACCCCAATGCCCGTTTCGCGGTGCCTGCCGCGCAATGCCCCTCGATCGCGCCGGAATGGGAAGATCCCGCCGGTGTGCCGATCTCGGCCTTCCTGTTCGGCGGCCGCCGCGCCACTTCGGTGCCGCTCGTCACCGAAGCGTTTGACTGGAACCATGGCGTTTACCTCGCGGCCAACCTTGCCTCGGAAGGCACGGCGGCGGCGGAAAACAAGATCGGCGCCCTGCGCCGTGATCCCTTCGCCATGCTGCCCTTCTGCGGCTATGCGATGGGCGACTACTTCAAGCACTGGGTCGATATGGCCGGCAAGGTCGCCCATGGCGGCGCGAACCTGCCCAAGATCTATCTGGTCAACTGGTTCCGCAAGAGCGGCGGCAAGTTCCTGTGGCCCGGCTATGGCGACAACATCCGCGTGGTGAAGTGGGTGATCGAGCGGGCGCAGGGCAAGGCGGATGCCACCGAGAGCGTCATCGGCCGTCACCCGGTCGAAGGCGGCATCGACCTGACGGGCCTGTCCATCACGCCCGAGCAGTACGCCGAGCTGATGACCGTCAGCATCGATGGCTGGCGCGAGGAAGCTGAGGGCAATGGCCGTGATCTGGCCGCGCTGGGCGCCCTTCCCGAGGCGATCCTGGAGCAACAGGCTGCGCTGGAGGCCCGCCTGGCCAAGGCCTGAGCAACCGCAGCAAGAGTTTAGACACAACCCCCGGCGCCATGCGTCGGGGGTTTTGCTTTGCCCGACCGGGATGGAGAGCATCGGCACCCAAGCGGAAAAAAAGCCTTTTTACAGAAATTTAATGGCCATTATCGCCCCCGTTGCCGCCACATTCCTCAGCTATGGTTCCAGCGCGGACCAAAATGCACAGGACATCGGCTGCAAGATCGCTAAGATCATGGGCACACCACCTTCCCCATGGCCTTCGCGCGAGTGCAGCATAAAATCATTGACCATCCCGGCCTGAGGGGCAAAAAGCACCTCGTTGCTCAGGCGGAAAACTCGCGCAAGAACCCATAATGCGAATATTTCGATGGATAACCTCCACCGGCGTCATGACAAACGAGAGTATTCGAAATGAAGATAACAGTTTTTGGCCTCGGTTATGTCGGCCTTGCTAATGCGATCCTGCTGGCCCAGAACCATGAAGTGGCCGCTGTCGATATTTCGGCCGAACGCGTTGCCATGCTGAATGCGCGCAAGTCGCCCATTTCGGATCCCGAGATCGAGGATTTTCTTGCCAACCGTCCGTTGAACCTGCTGGCCACGCTGGATGCAACCGAAGCCCTGACCGGGGCCGACTATGTGATCGTGGCCACGCCCACCAATTACGATGTCGAAACCAACAAGTTCGACACCTCTTCGGTCGAGGAGGTCATCAAGATCGCGGCCCGGATCAACCCCAAGGCCACGATCGTGGTCAAATCAACCATTCCCGTCGGCTTCATCCAAAGCGTGCGTGAACGGCTGGGGGTGGAGCAAGTGATCTTCAGCCCCGAATTCCTGCGCGAAGGCCGCGCGCTTTACGACAATCTCCACCCCTCGCGCATCATCGTGGGCGAACAGTCCGAACGCGCCCGCATCTTTGCCGATCTGCTGGTCGAGGGGGCAGAGAAGAAGGACATCGAGGTTCTCTGCACCAACAGCAATGAAGCCGAAGCGATCAAATTGTTTGCCAACACCTATCTGGCCATGCGGGTTGCCTTCTTCAACGAGTTGGACAGCTATGCCATCGCGGGCGGGATGGACACGCGCCAGATCATCAACGGCATATGTCTGGACCCGCGCATTGGCCAGCATTACAACAATCCCAGCTTTGGCTATGGCGGTTATTGCCTGCCCAAGGACACCAAGCAATTGCTGGCGAACTATTCCGAGGTTCCGCAAAATCTCATCCGCGCGATCGTCGATGCCAACCGCACCCGCAAGGATTTCCTGGCCGAGCAGATCATCGAAAAGAAGCCCAAGACCGTGGGCGTTTACCGGTTGGTGATGAAGGCCGGCTCGGACAATTTCCGCCAGTCCTCGATCCAGGGCATCATGAAGCGGGTCAAGGCCAAAGGCATCCCTGTGGTCGTGTTTGAACCGGCCATGGCTTCGGATGACTTTTTCGGCTCGCCGGTGGTCCGCGACCTCGACAGTTTCAAGGCGCAATGCGACGTGATCATCGCCAATCGCATGACCAAGACACTGGAAGACGTCAAAGACAAGGTCTTTACGCGCGACCTCTTCGGCTCCGATTAATCGGGGAGCAAAAGCTTCGGTACAATGCACACCCGGGAAGCATATCGCCTCCCGGGTGTGTTGTTTGGCCATGAAACCGGCGACCCACTGAGAACTCTCTCAACGGCCATTCATGAGGGCAGGCCGGGCCGCCAGCGAACAAGGTCGGACCCCAGCAGGCGAATCGAAGCCAAGAATATGGCAGATTTCCAATCTCTTTCGAGACGCGAATGAAGGTGTGATTGGGGGGGAAATTGGAGCGGGTGAAGGGAATCGAACCCTCGTATTCAGCTTGGGAAGCTGCTGCTCTACCATTGAGCTACACCCGCAGGCGCGTTGAAAGCATTGGGGCTTTCGCTTGCGATGCCTGAAACAGGGCATATCCCCTCAGACAGACGGGCCGATTGCCACAGTCGAACGGCATTGGTCAATACAAGTTTTTGCAAAATCGCCCCTTATGCTTCCCAGAAGCGCAAATCGGGCTAAACCGCGCATCATGACCAACACGATCCGCCCAGCCACGCCTGATGACATTCCCCTGATCGCGCAATTGATCCGCGACCTGGCCGAATATGAGAAGCTCTCGCACGAGGTCCGTTTTGACGAGGCTGCGCTGACCCGCCACCTGTTCGGCCCACACCCGATGGCCGAGGTGGTGATCGGCCAGATCGACGGGACGCCGCAGGGTTTCGCGCTCTTCTTCCACAATTTCTCCACCTTCGAGGGCCGTCCGGGCATTTATCTGGAGGATCTCTATGTCCGCCCCGCCGCGCGCGGCTCGGGGCTGGGCAAGGCTTTGCTGCTCCATCTGGCCGCTCTGGCGCAGGATCGGGGCTGCGCGCGGCTGGAATGGAGCGTGCTGGACTGCAACACCCCCTCGATCGAATTCTATCGCCGCATGGGCGCAAAACCGATGGAACAATGGACAGTGATGCGCGTTGATGGCGCAACTTTGGCTCAACTCGCCGCTGACTCGCGTGATTCCATCGCAGGTGAATAGAAAAATTTACCCCGTTGCCCTATTGCAACAGACATGGGAATCGCGAATCAGAATAACGTGTTGAGCCGTCGTGCATTGTTGGGTGGACTGGCCCTTGGCGGGGTCGCCATGGCCACTCCCCTGCGTGTTGCCGCACAGGCTTCGGGCCTCTCCGAATATGAACGCCGCGTGGTGGGCATCGCCATGCGCGAGCGGGATCGCGTCGGCGCGATGCTGGCACGCCCCGATGTCGTGGCCATTGCCGACTTCAGCAAGCCTTCGCATGACGCGCGGCTGCACTTTGTCGACATGGTCGGCGGCGCGGTGCGTTCGCATCTGGTGGCCCATGGTCGCGGGTCGGACCCGGCCCATGTCGGCTGGCTCAAACAGTTTTCGAACAGCGTCGGCTCCTATGCCACCTCGCGCGGGGCCTATCTGACCGCGGGCCAGTATGAGGGCAAATATGGCGCCTCGATGCGGCTGCGCGGGCTGGATCTAGACAATTCCAATGCGTTCGACCGCGCCATCGTGATGCACCCGGCATGGTATGCCGCGCCCGATATGGTGTCCAAATTCGGCAAGCTGGGCCGTTCGGAAGGCTGCTTTGCCATGGCGCCCGAGGATTTCAGCCTTGTGCTGGGTCATCTGGGGGCGGGCCGCCTGCTTTACGCCGACCGCATCAGCGAGGCGTGAGCCCGGCGCGGCGCCGCTGATCGGTTCAGCAGCGCCGCCCCCCGCCGATTACAGCGGGTTATCCAGCTTGATCACTTCCTCATTGCTCTTGCGCTGGGTCGTGTGCAGCGCGCGCGGCGCATGGAAACTGTCGATCACCGGCCCATCGCGGCCATAGAGATCGTTGAAGGCCGCCAGCGAACCGTTGATGTCGCGGCCATAGGTGAAATAGGTGAGATAGACCGGGAAGGTCCGTGTCATCGGCACCTTCTTGTACTTGCCCGCCTCAAACGTGGCCACGGCATCTTCCTGGCTCATCCCCGCGCCCAGAATGGCCATCGTCATGCCCAGTTCCACCGCGCGATCGGTGCGGATGCAGCCATGCGAGAAAGCGCGCACCGACGCATCGAAGAGCTTTTTCGACGGCGTATCATGCAGATAGATCGCATGAGGATTGGGCATGTCGATCTTCATCCGGCCCAGTGAATTGCTGTTGCCCGGCTGCTGCACCACCTGCAGGCTGCCGTCCTCCATCCGCGTCACCTTATAGCCGGCGCGCGGGCGGGCGAGCAATTGCTGGCCCAGCCCCTCGCCCACGACGATGGATTGCGGCACGGTCCATGTCGGGTTGAACACCACCGCCTCGACCTTTTCGGCCAATTGCGGCGTGGCGGTGCGGCCCGGCTTGCCCACGATGGTGCGATAGGTGCGGATGTTGCGGCCATTGACCGCAAGGCGCAGCTGAAACTCGGGCACATTGGTGATCAGATAGACCGGCCCCAGATCGCGCGGCAACCAGCGCCAGCGATCCATATTGATGCGAATCGCATCGCGCAGCTTGGTCTGCGCCTTGGGCGTGGCGGCCAGCGCTTCTTTGAGCGCGGCATAATCGGGATAGGTCGGCGCGAGGCCCGCCAGCGTGCCGGGCACGTCATGGTTGGTGGTGGCGCGCTGCATCAGCGCGGTGGTGGGGTTGTCATCCTGATCGGGATCGACGGCAAACCATTGCACCCGCGCGGTCATCGGCGTGCGCCCATCGCGCAGATCCTCGACCAGCCATGCGAAACTCTTGCTGGCCTGCTGGTCCAGCGCGTCGCCCGCCCCGGCCTTAATCGCGGCGCGCAGCGCATCGGGTTGATAATCGGCCGGAAACAGGCCCTCCTCGCCGATCGCCATGATCGCGGCCAGCAAATCGCCCGCATCGGCCACGGTCCAGTTGACCACCGCTTCCTGCACCGGCGTAGCGCCCGGCGACGGGCTGGGCGTGGGATAGGGGGTCGGCGTGCCGGAAGGGGTGGCCGAAGGGGTCGGCAATGGCGTGGGCCGCAGGGTCGGTCCGGCACTGGGGGTTGCGCTCGGGCGCGGACTGGGGGACGCGCTGGGGGAGGCGCCGGGTCGGGGGCTGGGCGTCGCGCTGCCGGTGGGTGTGGGCGCGGGTGTCGCCATGCTGGCCGGGCGCACGTTGGGCAGCTTGCCCAGCCCCTGCTTGCCCTCGATCGGACGATCCTGCGCCATGGCGGGATAAAGGGCGCCCAGCCCCGTCCCCAAGGCCAGAATCATTCCGCCCATCATCAGCTTGCGCGTGTTCATCATCATTCAACGCCCCTTTTCGCCCGGCCCAAACCACTCAATTCAACGACAGCCAAGCACAGTTCGTCGCACACCTTCCAGCATTGCCCCTGTCTGTTGGCTGAACACCGCGCCGCATGCAAGCTCGACCTACCTTCTCATAGTGACGGCTTGGCGCAAGCCCGCTAGGGTCTTAACGATCATGGCGCGCCCTTTGTTTCTTCCCCTAGTTGCCGCCGCGGGCGGAATTGCCAGTTTCAGCGTGATGGACGCGCTGATGAAGCGGGCGTCGATCGATACCGGGGTGCATGCGGCCTTGCTTTGGCGCAACATCATCGGGGCGGGTTTTGGCCTGGCGGTGTGGCAAATCGCCCATCCGGGGGCGTGGCCGGGACGGCGTATGGCGATGCATGCCATGCGCGCGGGCGTCACCAGCGCGATGGCTTTCGCCTTTTTCTGGGGCATTGTGCGCACGCCGATGGCGGTGGGCATGGCGCTGTCGTTCATCGCGCCGATCATTGCGCTTTTCATGGCCGGTTTGACGCTTGGCGAGGCGATCACGCGGCGCGCGCTGGGGGCCTCGGTGCTGGGGCTGCTGGGGGTGGGCGTGATCGGGCTGGGGCGGATGCAGGTGGGCGGCGCGCTGGCGCAGGACGCATGGCACGGGATGCTCGCGCTACTGGGCTCGGCGGTGCTCTATGCCGCCAATCTGGTGATGCAGCGCCATCAGGCGCAAATGGCCCCGCCCGCCGAAATCGCCTTTTTCCAATCCTTGTTTACCGCCTGCTTCCTGACCCTTGCGGGTCTGGTGATCGGCATGCCGCCCATCCCGCAAGGGACGGTCTGGCGCGATCTGACCGGGTCTGCGGGCCTGTCTTTTGTCTCGCTGATGCTGCTGTCATGGGGCTGGGCGCGGGCGCCGGCGCATCGGCTGCTGCCGGTGGAATATTCGGGTTTTCTCTGGGCCGCGCTGATGGGCTGGATCTGGTTTGGCGAAAGGCTCGATCTCTACACGCTGGGCGGCGCAGTGCTGGTCGTGGCGGGCTGCTGGCTGGGCGCGGGGGGACAGAAAGGCGAGCATACCGAGCAGGTCGCGCTGTGATCGCGCGCACCGTGGCAAAGGGCATTTCTCCGACAATCCGGCGGCCTTTTACGCTTATTTCAGATAACAATTCGCAATAGCAACAATATCGCGGCAACCTGCCGCTCTTCATTCCTTTTTCCACCTTTCGCGCCCTTGACGCGGGGCGGAATCACGCGCATCGGCCCTCATGCTGCAACCGCCCAAAGGCGGGCGAGATCGCGCCTGAACGCGCCTTTTCGTCTTTTTCGTCTCTGGGCCAATTGAGGTGAGGAAGACGCCCGTATGACCCAGGTCGGACAGGACTCGCTCGGCACCCGCTCGAAACTGAGCGCCGGTGGCAAGGAAGTCGCTTATTATTCGCTGAAGAAGGCCGCCGAAAAGTTTGGCGACATCAGCCGCCTGCCGTTCTCGATGAAAGTGCTGCTGGAAAACCTGCTGCGCTTTGAAGACGGTGGTTTCACCGTTTCGACCGCCGACATCCAGGCGATCGTCGACTGGCAGAAGAACCCCAGCGAATCGTCGAACGAAATCCAGTACCGCCCCGCGCGCGTGCTGCTTCAGGACTTCACGGGCGTGCCCTGCGTGGTCGACCTTGCCGCGATGCGCGATGCCATCGCCAAGCTGGGCGGCGACACGTCGAAGATCAACCCGCTGGTTCCCGTCAACCTCGTCATCGACCACTCGGTGATGGTGGACGAATTCGGTCATCCCAAGGCGTTCGAACAGAACGTGGAGATCGAATATCACCGCAACATGGAGCGCTATGACTTCCTGAAGTGGGGTTCCAAGTCGCTCAACAATTTCTATGCCGTGCCGCCGGGCACCGGTATCTGCCACCAGGTGAACCTGGAAAACATCGCGCAGGCGGTGTGGACCAGCGTTGACCAGAACGGCGAAACCGTTGCCTATCCCGACACTTGCGTCGGCACCGACAGCCACACCACCATGGTCAACGGCCTTGGCGTGCTGGGCTGGGGCGTGGGCGGCATCGAGGCCGAAGCCGCGATGCTGGGTCAGCCCGTCTCGATGCTGATCCCCGAAGTGGTCGGCTTCAAGTTCACCGGCAAGCTCAAGGAAGGCGTGACCGCGACCGACCTCGTGCTGACCGCCACCAACATGCTGCGCAAGCATGGCGTGGTGGGCCGTTTCGTCGAATATTTCGGCCCCGGCCTTGCCGACCTGTCGCTGGCCGACCGCGCCACGCTGGCCAACATGGCCCCCGAATATGGCGCGACCTGCGGCTTCTTCGGCATTGACGGCAAGACGCTGGACTATCTGCGTCTGACCGGCCGCGACGAAGGCCAGATCGAACTGGTCGAAGCCTATGCCAAGGAGCAGGGCTTCTGGATCGACCCCGCCGTCGAACCGATCTTCTCGAGCACGCTCGAACTCGACCTCTCGACGGTCGTTCCCTCGCTTGCCGGTCCCAAGCGTCCGCAGGACCGCGTCTCGCTTCCCGAAGTGGACGACGTGTTCAACGCCGACATGGCCAATGTCTACAAGAAGGCCCAGACCCGCGTTCCGGTCGAAGGCAAGGACTTTGACATCGGCGACGGCGACGTGACTATCGCGGCGATCACCTCCTGCACCAACACCTCGAACCCCTCGGTTCTGGTGGCTGCCGGTCTGGTTGCCAAGAAGGCCGACGAGCTGGGCCTCAAGCCCAAGCCCTGGGTCAAGACGTCGCTCGCCCCCGGTTCGCAGGTCGTCACCGACTACCTCGAAAAGGCCGGTCTCCAGAAGCACCTCGACAATGTCGGCTTCAACCTGGTCGGCTATGGCTGCACCACCTGCATCGGCAACTCGGGTCCGCTGGCCGAACCGATCAGCAAGGCGATCAACGAAAACGGCCTCGTCGCCGCCGCCGTGATCTCGGGCAACCGCAACTTCGAAGGCCGCGTCTCGCCCGACGTGCGCGCCAACTTCCTCGCTTCGCCGCCGCTGGTGGTGGCCTATGCGCTCAAGGGCACGGTGATCGAAGATTTCACCACCACCCCGATCGGCGTGTCGAACGAAGGCAAGGACGTGTTCCTCAAGGACATCTGGCCGACCAACGAAGAAGTCGCCACCACGATGGCCGGCTGCATGGACCGTCCGATGTTCATGGCCCGCTATGCCGACGTCTATAAGGGCGACAAGCACTGGCAGGCGATCAACGTCACCGGCTCGGAAACCTACAAGTGGCAGGCCGGTTCGACCTATGTCGCCAACCCGCCCTACTTCGAAGGCATGACCATGGAACCGGCCCCGGTTCAGGACATCATCGAAGCCAAGCCGCTGCTGATCCTGGGCGATTCGATCACCACCGACCACATCAGCCCCGCTGGCAACATCAAGGCCGACAGCCCCGCTGGTGAATGGCTGATGGAGCGTCAGGTCGCCAAGGCCGACTTCAACAGCTATGGCGCGCGCCGTGGCCACCACGAAGTGATGATGCGCGGCACCTTTGCCAACATCCGCATCAAGAACGAAATGGTCCCCGGCATCGAAGGCGGCATGAGCCGCTATGGTGAAGAAGTCGGCGCCGTGTTCGACGTTGCCCAGAAGCACAAGGCCGACGGTACGCCGCTGGTGGTGATCGCGGGCAAGGAATATGGCACCGGTTCGTCGCGTGACTGGGCCGCCAAGGGCACCAACCTGCTGGGCGTGCGCACCGTGATCGTCGAAAGCTTCGAGCGTATCCACCGCTCGAACCTGGTCGGCATGGGCGTGCTGCCGCTGCAGTTCAAGGATGGCGAAAACCGCCAGACCCTGGGCCTGGACGGTGATTGCTCGTTCACGATCCACGGCGTTGCCAGCCTCAAGCCGCGTCAGGACGTGACCGTGGAAGTCACCCGCAAGGATGGCACCAAGTTCACCTTCACCGCGCTGTGCCGCATCGATACCGCCAATGAAATCGAGTATTTCAACAATGGCGGCATCCTGCAGTACGTGCTGCGCAAGCTGGCCGCGTAAGCGATCGCTTGATGCCAAAAAGAGGGGGCGGCCTTTGCGGGCCGCCCCTTTTTTATGGGCGCAAGGTTTGTTGGGGCCATAAAAAAGGCGCCGCCCGGATCATCCGGCGGCGCCTTTTTATACGCGGATGGAGGGCCTCAGGCGGCCTGAGTCTTGCCCTTGCGGCGGCGGGCGAACATCGCCCCGGCCGCGCCGCCAAACAGCAGCAGCATCGGCGGAGCGGGAACCTGCGTGCCGCCGGTGGTGCTGGTGGTGCCCCCGGTCGTCGTTGTGGTCGTCGTGCCGCCTGTCGTGGTGGTTGTACCGCCTGTGGTAGTGGTCGTAGTCCCCCCGGTGGTGGTGGTGGTGGTGCCGCCTGTGGTCGTCGTCGTTGTGCCTCCGGTGGTGGTCGTGCCGCCCGTGGTCGAGGTCGAGCCCGAGGTGGAGCCGCTGGAGTTCACCACGATCACATTGCCGCTGGTCCCGCCAAAGAAGCCGCCGATATAGCCGCCGCCAAAGCCCCAGTTGCTGTAGTATCCGCGCGCACGCTCTGCCGAAAGCGGGCTGGGCGCGGGGGCGGGCGTGTTGGGCGTCAGATCGGCGGCGGGCAGGCCCGGCGGCGGCATCGGCACCATCGCGGTCCGCGTCACCGTCTTGGTGCAGCAATCCTTCTGAACCACCACAGTGCGCGTCACCACCTCCTTGCGCACCACGGGGGCCTTATGGGCCTTGGCGTGTTTGACATATTGCGGTTTGTTGCTGCTGGCCTTTTCGGCGATATGCACCGCACCGCCGCCAATCAGCGCGGTGCCTGCCACCAGACCGGCAACTTTGGCGAGCCCCAAACGAACCGACATAACAATCTCTCTTTCCTGTGGTCGGCAGAGGCCCGCACCCTTTCGGACGCAAGGCGATTCTGCCCTCACCTGAGAGATCATGCAGCGGAGGTAAGGGGACAACCGTATGGGGGCGCTTGCCATGTCCTGAATCGGGACTGGCGAAGATTCATCAAGACTTAACCAACAAGTGTCCTGCTATGGCACAAGAATCGGGATTCACTCCCCCTCGCCGGCTTCAAACAGCCCGCCCTGCGACCCCTGTCCGCTGGGCGGGGTCAGGCCCAAATGCTGCCAGCCACGGTCATTCAGGCAGCGCCCGCGCGCGGTGCGCGCCACCATGCCAAGCTGGATCAGGTAAGGCTCGATCACTTCCTCGATCGTATCGCGCGGCTCGGAAAGGCCCGCCGCCAGCGTGTCGGCCCCCACCGGCCCGCCCTTGTAGATATCGGCGATCATCGTCAGATAGCGACGATCCTGGGCATCCAGCCCCGCATTGTCGACCTCGAGCCGGGTCAAGGCATTGTCGGCGATAGACTGGGTAATCACCTCGCTGCCCGCAACATGGGCGAAATCGCGCACCCGGCGCAGCAGGCGCCCGGCCACGCGCGGCGTGCCGCGCGAACGGCGGGCGATCTCTCGCGCGCCCTCGGCGGCAATGCCGATGCCCAGCAGGCCCGCCCCGCGCGAGATCACGCGTTCAAGCTCATCCACACTGTAAAATTGCAGCCGCACCGGAATGCCGAAACGGTCGCGCAAAGGCGTTTGCAGCAGGCCCGCGCGCGTGGTCGCGCCGATCAGCGTAAAGGGCGGCAGGTCGATCCGCACCGAGCGCGCCGAAGGGCCTTCGCCGATCATCAGATCGAGCGCGCGGTCCTCCATCGCGGGGTACAGCACTTCCTCGACCACCGGATTGAGGCGGTGGATTTCGTCGATGAACAGCACATCGCCATGCTCAAGATTGGTCAGCAGCGCGGCCAGATCGCCTGCCTTGGCGATCACCGGGCCGGAGGTGGCCTTGAAATTGACGCCCAACTCGCGCGCGATGATCTGGGCCAGCGTGGTCTTGCCCAGCCCCGGCGGGCCGAAAAACAGCGTGTGATCCAGCGCCTCGCCGCGCGATTTGGCCGATTCGATGAAAACGCGAAGGTTGTCCTTGGCGGCCGCCTGCCCCACGAATTCGGCCAAGGATTTGGGACGCAGCGCGGCGTCCATATCCTCGATCTGGCGATGGGCGGAGAGGAGGGGGTTGTCGGTCATGGATGGGGCCGTTCAGAAAGTGCGTGGCCAAGGACTTGGTACAAGAAACGTCGGTAATGCTTGAACAAAACAACCAGCATGAACGGGACACTCAAATGACTCGCGAAAGAGTAGAGCAACTCCCATATGCTTCTCACAGGGCAACCTTGTTCCGTAAAATGGCACTCTGGTTCACCAACGGCCAAGAAATCCATCGACCATCGCAGCAAGATAGCCCCTGCGACCATCGCATAAATCCCATAGGCCAGAAAGCGTAGCGCGGCCTTCATCCCGCTGCCTTCTTCAACGCCACGCGGATTAGCGCGGAAACCCCCGCCTCCTCGCCCAGTTCGGCGATGGCGGCGTCGGTGGCGCTGGCGGCGATGTGGGGTTTGAAGCCGAGGTTCTGCAAAGCCGAGACGACATCGCCCGCGACATTGCCCTCCGGCATCGCGACACCCGCCGACACCGCCGCGCCGACCGGGCCCGTCGGCAATGCCCCCGCCTTGTCCTTCAACTCATTGACGATGCGCGCTGCCAGTTTCGGCCCCACACCATTGGCCCGCGCGACCATCGCGGCATCTCCGCCCGCGCAGGCGCGCTGCAATTCCTCAACCGTCAGCGCCGACAGGATCGCCAAGGCCACCTTGGAGCCAACCCCCTGCACCACCGTCAGCAGCTTGAACCAGGCCCGCTCCCCGGCGCTGGTGAAACCGATCAGGCGCATATCCGTCTCGCTCACCTGCATCTCGGTATAGACCGTGCAGGCATCGCCCCGAATGCCCAGCGCCGTCAGCGTCCGCCCCGAGCAGAACACCAGATAGCCAACGCCATTGACGTCAATCACAGCCCAGTCGGGGCCGAAGTCGTCCAATATGCCGGTCAGTTTCGCAATCATGCGCGCACCCTAGCCGGGGGAGAACGATTTGGGAACATTTTTTGACAGGGAGGGGAAGGTTTGCCTCCGGCGGGCAAAGGGCGGGGGCCCTTTGCAATCCCGTTAATGGGTTGGCGCAAGAACGGCCAAGGGGTAAATGGGGCCGATGCTTTTAAAGCCTGCGGCGCGGCGAGCACAACGCCAGAAGCGCCGCAGGCTTTAAAATCAACTCTCGCGCCAATCCGCCCCATAGCGCAACATAGACAATACCGGGATTGTTAAGGGGCCCCGCCCTTAACCCGCCGGAGGCAAAAACCCCCAACAGATCAAATATGACTCCCCACATGATGCGCATGGGTAATCGCCACGGCCAGAGCATCCGCCGCATCCGCCCCGGCCAATTTAACCCCCGGCAGCAGCACTTTGAGCATATGCTGCACCTGCCCCTTGGCCGCCCCGCCGGTACCGACCAGCGCCTTTTTCACCACCTTGGAAGGGTATTCCGACACCGGCAGCCCAGCGCGGGCCAGGGACAGCAAAGCCACCCCCCTCGCCTGCCCCAGTTTCAGCGTCGATTGCGGGTTCACGTTGACGAAGATTTCCTCGACCACGCCGAAGTCAGGCCTGTAGATCTCGATCACGCGCGCGATGGTCGTGTCCAGTTCGAGCAAGCGCGAGGCCATCGAGCCTTCCTTGTCGGTGCGGATCTGGCCATTGGCGACATGGCTGATGCGGCTGCCCGATTTGGCGACAATGCCCCATCCGGTGCAAACGAGGCCCGGGTCGATGCCTAAAATTATCATGCAGGCCCTATAAAGCAAAAGGGCGGGAGGATCATCCCCCCGCCCCTTATGGGATCGCGGAAAACCGGATCAGCCCAGCGTGGCCATAACCTCGTCGGGGATTTCGTAATTGCCCCAGACGGTCTGGACGTCATCATCGTCTTCGAGCACGTCGATCAGCTTCAAGAGCGTGGCGGCGGCATCGGCATCAACCGTCGCCTTGATCTGCGGGCGCCAGGCCAGCTTCACGCCCTCGGCCTCGCCCAGAACCTTTTCCAGTTCGCGCGCGACGGGGTGGAGCGAATCGACCGCAACCCAGATCGAGTGGCTGCCGGGGTTTTCGTCCCCATCGCCCATATCCGATTCGACGTCTTCGGCGCCGGCCTCGATGGCGGCTTCCAGCACCTTGTCCTCATCGCCCACGCTGGCGGGATATTCGATCAGGCCGAGGCGGTCAAAGCCATGCGACACCGCGCCGCTGGCCCCAAGGTTGCCGCCGTTTTTCGCAAAAGCGGTGCGTACATTGGTGGCGGTACGGTTGCGGTTGTCGGTCAGCGCCTCGACGATGATCGCCACGCCGCCCGGGCCATAGCCCTCATAGCGCACTTCTTCATAGTTTTCAGCATCGCCCTTGCTCGCCTTGTCGATGGCGCGCTGGATGTTGTCCTTGGGCATCGACTGGGCCTTGGCCGCGTTGACGGCGGCGCGCAGGCGCGGGTTCATGTCCGGATCGGGCATACCCATCTTGGCCGCCACGGTGATTTCGCGCGAAAGCTTGGAGAACTGCGCCGAACGCTTCTTATCCTGAGCGCCCTTGCGGTGCATGATGTTCTTGAATTTGGAATGGCCTGCCATGGATCACTTCATATCGCTATGTGTGGAGTTGGCAGCGCCGATAGCCGAGATGCGGCCTTTGGGCAAGGCAGGGGCAAGGGCGGGAGGGCGGAAATCCGCCCCCCCTCCTTTACCCGGATCGATCAGTCGATGCCCAGAGCGTTGAGGTAAACCTCCAGGATCGCTTCCTGCTCCTTGCGGTCGTCCGGCTTCATCTTGCGGATGCGGACCACCTGCTTCATCGCCTTGGGGTCATAGCCGGTGGCCTTGCCCTCGTTATAGACGTCCTTGATGTCGTCGCTGATGCCCTTCTTTTCTTCTTCCAGACGCTCGATACGCTCGATCAGCAGGCGCAGGCGTTCGTCAGCTGCCATTTCAGCCATGGGTAAAATCTCCGAAATTGGTCAAAGTTGAGAATCGGTTTGCCCGGCCAGATAGCGGGACGCGGCCTCAAGGGGAATACAGGGGGCGAGTAATCCCCAGCGTTGCGATCAGCGCCCTGTCAATGGCCGGGTGCATTCTTGGCCAGACTTTCCTTCATGCGCGCCATCTGCTCCGACGTCGCCTCGGTCTGATAGCGGCTTTTCCATTCATCGGCGGGCATGCCGTGGATCACCTCGCGCGCCGCGCCCTTGTCGAGCGGGGCACCCGCCGCTACGATCCAGTCCGCAAGACAATTGCGGCAAAAACCGGAGAGGCCCATCAGGTCGATGTTCTGCGCATCATGGCGATGGCGCAGGTGGCGGACCAGCCGGCGAAAGGCGGCGGCGGCATGTGCATCGTCGAGTTCATCGAGCGGATCGGGAATCGTTTGTTGTGCATTCATATTCATGGGTCCATCCGGAGTGAGTTGTTCTTGGGTTTGCAACCAGCCTTTGCCATAGGCTGATGCCCGTCCCAAAGGGAGAAATCGGTGTGACGAAACTCAATCCGCGCGGCCGCAAGGTCAAGATTCTGGCAACGCTGGGCCCGGCCAGCAGTGATCCGGAGATGATCGAGAAGCTGGTGCGTGCGGGGGCGGATGCTTTCCGCGTCAACATGAGCCATGCCGATCATTCGGTGCATACCAAGACCATCGCCAATGTGCGCGCGGTCGAGGCCAAGCTGCGCAAGCCCATCGCCATCCTGGCCGACCTTCAGGGGCCGAAACTGCGCGTGGGCGCGTTCAAGGATGGCCGGGCGGTGATCCGCCATTCGGGCCATTTCACCTTCGACCGCAATCCCGAGCCGGGCGATGAGAACCGCGTGTGCCTGCCGCACCCGGAACTGTTCGGCATCCTGCAAAAGGGCCAGCGCCTGCTGATCGACGACGGCAAGCTGCGCCTTCGCGTGATCCGCGCCGATGAAAACGAAATCCTGTGCAGCGCCGAAGTGGGCGGGGTGATCTCCGACCGCAAGGGCGTGAACATTCCCGACGCGGTGGTGCCGGTTCCGGCGCTGACCGAGAAGGACCGCCGCGATCTGGCCTTTGCGATCGAGCATGGCGCGGATTTCATCGGCCTCTCCTTTGTGCAGCGTCCCGAGGACGTGGCCGAATGCCGCCGCTTGATGGGCGGCCATGGCGCATTGATCGCCAAGATCGAAAAGCCCGCCGCGCTTGAAACGCTCGAAGGCATCATCGAACTGTCTGACGGCATCATGGTGGCGCGCGGCGACCTTGGCGTCGAACTGCTGCCCGAAGAAGTGCCGCCGATCCAGAAGCGGATTGTCGAACTGACGCGCCGCAGCGGCAAGCCGGTGATCGTGGCGACGCAGATGCTCGAATCGATGATCGAGAGCCCCGCGCCCACCCGCGCCGAAGTCTCGGACGTGGCCAATGCGGTCTATGACGGCGCGGATGCGGTGATGCTCTCGGCCGAAACCGCCGCCGGTCAGTGGCCGGAAGAAGCGGTGACGATCATGCACCGCATCGCCACGCAGGTCGAAAACGATTCCTACTATCGCCAGCGCGTCCATCTGGCCGAGATCAACCCGGATCAGACCACCGCCGACGCTCTGGCCAAGGCCTGCGCCGCGATTGCCGATACCGTCACGCTGACGGGCCTCATCGTGTTCACCGGTTCGGGCTCGACCTCGCGCCGCGTGGCGCGCGAACGGCCCTCGGTGCCGATGCTGGTGCTGACGCCCAGCCAGAACACCGCGCGCCGCTCCGCGCTGCTGTGGGGCGCCCATGCGGTCCACACGCGCGACATCGGTTCGTTCGAGGAAATGATCGCCAAGGGCAAGCGCATGGCGCTGCGCCATGGGTTCGGCGTGGCCGGGTCCAAGCTGGTTGCGCTGGCGGGCGTTCCCTTCGGCACGCCGGGGGCGACCAACCTGCTCCATGTCGTGACTTTGCGCGGCAATGAACTGGAACTCTATCGCGCCGTTGAGGAAGACGGCAGCGACGCGGAGTAAAGCCTGATGCATCCCCTCGCCCCGCCACTGGAACGTAGCTTGCGCGCCGTGGCGGGCGCGATGGCCGATGCGCGCGATCCCTGGTGGATCATCGGCAGCGGCGCGGTCGCGCTGCTCAGCGCGGGTTCGGTCACGGTGGCCGATCTTGATATCCTGCTGTCAGAAGGCGATGCGGCGCGCGTTCTGCCCGCGCTGGGGCTGAACGCCGCGCCGGGCGGGGTGGACAGCCGGTTCCGCTCGGGCATCTATGCCCGGTGGGATGCGCCCGAATTGCCGGTGGAATTCATGGCGGGTTTTGCCCTGAATCACGATGGGCAATGGCAGGACGTGGCCCCGACCAGCCGAATCGCGCATCATCTGGGCGATACGGTGATTTACACGCCGTCTCGCGAGGAAATGCGCGCGATCCTGCTCTCCTTTGGGCGGCCCAAGGATCTGCGCCGCGCCGAAATGCTACGCTAAGAGCTCAACCGCCTCGGCCAGCGCCTGATGGCAGCGGGTCAGATCCTCCGCCGTAATCGAATAGGGCGGCATCAGATAGGCGGTGTTGCCCAAGGGCCGGATCAGCAGCCCCCGCTCACGGAAAAAAGCCAGCAGGCGCGGTTGCAGGCCTGAGAGATAGCCCCCCTTCGGCACACGGTAATCGAGCGCGAGGATCGTGCCGCATTGGCGGACATTCTCCACCCCCGCCACATTCGCCAGCATCGCCGCCCCCGCCGCCTGCCGCGCAGCCAGCGTGTCGATGCGCGCCTGCACCGGCTCGTCGCGCCACACGCCAAGATTGGCCACCGCCGCCGCGCAGGCAATCGCATTGGCGGTATAGGAACTGGAGTGGAAAAAGGTCTTTGAGCGGTCGGGCGCGTAATGCGATTCGTAGATCGCCTCACTCGCCATGGTCACCGCCAGAGGCAGCGCGCCCCCGGTAATCCCCTTGGCAAGGCACAGGATGTCGGGCCTCACCCCCGCCTGATCACAGGCCAGCATCATGCCGGTGCGGCCCCATCCAGTCATCACCTCGTCCGCGATGAAGAGTACGCCATGGACGGCGCAAATCCGCGCCATCTCGGCCAGAACGGCGGGCGGATAGAACAGCATCCCGCCCGCGCCCAGCACCAGAGGCTCGACGATAAAACCTGCCGCATCGTCGCTCGCGCAAAAACGCTCCAGCGCGTCATAGGTCGCCTGCTCGGCCCCGGTATGGGGGAAGGGCACGGTGTCGACGGCAAAGAGCAAAGGCTCATAGGCGGCATTGTAAACACCGCGCTCGCCGATGCTCATCGCGCCGATCGTGTCGCCGTGATAGGAATGCTGCATCACGGCGATGCGCTGGCGCTGCCCCTGCCCCAGATGGCGCCAATGGCCCAGCGCCATTTTCAGCGCGACCTCGACGCAGGTGGAGCCGGAATCGGAGAAGAAGGCGTAGGGCAGGCCGGTGATGCCCACCAAGCCCTGCGCGACATCCTGCGCGGGCTGATGCGTCCATCCAGCAAAGATCAACTGATCCAGCTTGCCCGCCTGCTCGGCAATCGCGCGGCCGATGGGCGGATAGGCATGGCCATGCGTCGTCACCCACCAACTGGAAATCGCATCGACGATGCGGTCGCCCTCGGCGGTATAGAGGCTCGCCCCCTCGGCCCGCGCGATCAGGGGGATGGGTTCGCCAAGGCCATGCTGGGTGAACGGATGCCAGATGGGCGAGCGCGTCACAGGTCAAACTCCGCCATGGCGGCCGCCAGCGTTTCGGGTGTCACCGAGGCAAGGCGCGGCAGATGACCCAAACGGCGCAGGCCGGTATGAGCACAGAGGAAACGCATCGATTCCTCCTCGGCAGGCCCAGCGTCACCGATAAAGGCCAGCCCGGCAATCGCGCAACCCCGCGCCGGCAGCGCCTCCACCGTCAGCAAGGTGTGGTTGATCGTCCCCAAACCAGTGCGCGCGGCCACCACGACAGGAAGCCCCCATTCGGCAAACTGATCGGCATAAAGGCGCGTGCCGGACAAAGGCACCAGCGCCCCGCCCGCGCCTTCCACCACCAGCGGCCCATCGCCCTCGGGCAGGGTCAGGCGGGCCGGGTCAATCGTCACCCCATCAATCGCGGCGGCCCAATGCGGGCTGGCGGGGGTGATCAGGCGATAGGCTTCGGGATGGATCGTCGCGCCGGGGACGAGCCGGGCGATGCATTCGCTGTCGGTCTCCTCCTCCAGCCCCGATTGCACCGGCTTCCAGTATCGCGCCCCAAGGCGACCCACCAATCCGGCGGCCAGCACGGTCTTGCCGATGCCCGTATCGGTGCCGGTAACGATCAGCCCGCGCATCGGTTAAACGCGCGCGCCGAACAAGGCCGAGCCGACGCGAATATGCGTCGCACCCAGCGTGATGGCGGTTTCAAAATCGCCGCTCATCCCCATCGACAGGCCGGAAAGGCCATTATCCGCCGCCAGCTTGGCCAGCAGGGCAAAGAAGGGGGCCGCCTCAATATTGGCGGGCGGCACGCACATCAGCCCGGCCAGCGGCAGGCCCCCCTCACGGATCTGGGCCAGCAGAGCGGGCAGATCGGCCACCGCGCAGCCGCCCTTCTGCTCCTCGGCGCCGATGTTGACCTGAACGAAGCAGGGAATGCGGCGGCCAAGCTTGTCCATCGCCTTGGCCAGCGCCGTCACCAGACTGGGGCGGTCAACCGAATGGATCGCGTCGAACAGCGCGACCGCATCCTCGGCCTTATTCGATTGCAACTGGCCCACCAGATGCAATTCGATATCGGGATAGCGCGCCTTGAGTTCAGGCCATTTGGCCTGCGCTTCCTGCACCCGGTTTTCGCCAAACACGCGCTGGCCCTGCGCGATCAGCGGCTCGATCTCCTCGACCGGCTTGGTCTTGGAAATGGCGATCAGCGTGATGTCGCTGTCCTTGCGGCGGGCGATGCGGGCGGCGGCGGCGATTTTTTCGCGCACTTGCCCAAGCGAAGAATCTGGTTCCATCATGGCGCGGTGCTATAGCGCGATGATGCCCCCGCGCCAGCCCCTTTCCCTTTTGTCCCTGCCCAAACTCTGGCTGATTTCGGACGCACGCAATGATGCCGTGCTTGAGCGCGCGCTTCGCCGGATGCCAAGGGGCAGCGGGCTGATCTATCGCCACTATCATTTGCCAGAGCCCGAGAGGCGCGCGCGATTCGAGGCGCTGGTCCGGATCGCGCGGGCGCGCGGGATGGCGGTGGTGCTGGCGGGCGATGCGGCCATGGCGCGGCGGTGGGGGGCGGACGGGGCCTATGGCGCGGGACAGGCTTGGGCCACGGCGCATAATCTGCGCGAATTAAGGATGGCGCGGGGCGCGGCGGGCGTGCTGCTCTCGCCGGTGTTTCCCACGCGCAGCCATCCGGGCGCGCCGGTGCTGGGGGCGGCGCGTTTCCGCCTGCTGGCTGCGCGCAGCCCTGTGCCCGTCATTGCCCTTGGCGGGATGAACCGGGCCCGCGTGCGCGCGCTGAAATGGCCGCGCTGGGCCGCGATTGACGGGCTTTCCCCCACGCATTGACGCGGCGATTCTTGACGCGGACTCCCCCAAAGGCGCATGATGGCAGGGATTTCCCACCCCTTTTGTCGAGATGAACATCCCATGGCCACACGGCCCATCAAGCACAGCGGCGCATCATGGCGCCTGATCCTGCGGCGCAGCGTGCTGCGCAGCGCCGAATTGCTGGGCGCGGGCCTGTTGGGGCTGGGCGCGGTGCTGCTGGCGGTGGCCTTGCTCACCTATCATCAGACCGACCCTTCGGCCTCGACGGCATCGGGGGGCGCGGTGCTCAACTGGTTGGGGCGGCCGGGGGCCTTTGTGGCCGATGGCGCGCTGTTGATGTTCGGGCCGATGGCGGGGCTGGCCGTGCCGCTGCTGCTGATCTTCGCGCGCCAGCTCTGGCTGGTGGCCGAAGCGGAAGAAGAGGACGAAGATGAGGCCGTGCCGCTGCACCAGCAATATTGGCTGCGCCCCACCGCCGTGCTGGTGCTGGGCATGGGGCTGCTGGCCAGCGCGCTCTCGCTGGGCTTTGGCGAGCATCCGGGCAATCTGCCCGCCTCGCCGGGGGGCATCATGGGGCTGCTGGGCGCGGCGATGATCCGGGCGCTGGCGGGGCTGCTGCCCGAAGCGGCGCAGGGCTGGGCGGCGGGCTTGCTGGGCGTGCTGGCCTTTGTCGGCGGGATCGCGGCGATCACGCGGGTGTTTGCCATCGACTGGGGCTGGGTGTTGACCATGCCGCTGCATTTCCGGCGCAGACATGCCGAGGGCGAGGAGGCCCCTGCCCCCGCCCGCCGCGAAAAGCGCCAGCCCAGACCCGCGACGACCGAGGCAGAGGCGGAAGCCGAAGACCTGCCCTTTACCCCCGACGAACCATCGGCAGGCCCGCGCAAGGCGCCGCAGATCAGCGACCCGGCCACCAAGGCCAAGCCCGCCGAAATGGGCAGTCTGGCCAAGCAGGGCGATCTGTTCGGCACCTGCGAATTGCCCGGCCTCGACATTCTGGCCGATCCGCCGCCCAATTCTGCGCCCAAGGTCGACAAGCTGGCGCTGGAGCGCAACGCCAAGCTGCTCGAAACCGTGCTCGACGATTTCAACGTCAAGGGCGAGATCACGGGCGTGCGCACCGGGCCGGTCGTCACCATGTATGAGCTGGAACCGGCGGCCGGCATCAAGGCGGCGCGCGTGGTGGGTCTGGCCGATGATATCGCCCGCAACATGAGCGCGATTTCGGCCCGCGTTTCGCCGGTGCCGGGGCGCACCGTCATGGCCATCGAACTGCCCAATGCCGACCGCCAGATGGTCAGCTTCAAGGAGCTGATCGCGTCTGAGAAATTCGTCGGGGCCAAGGGCCTGCTGCCGATGATTCTGGGCAAGGACATTGCGGGCGAGCCGATCATCGCCGATCTTGCCACCATGCCCCACCTGCTGGTGGCGGGCACGACCGGGTCGGGCAAGTCGGTGGGGCTCAACTGTATCCTGCTGTCCTTGCTCTATCGCCTGACGCCCGCGCAATGCCGGATGATCCTGGTCGATCCCAAGGTGCTGGAATTGAAGTCCTATGAGGACATTCCGCATCTGCTGTCCCCGGTTGTGACCGAGCCTGCGAAAGCAGTGCGCGCGCTGAAATGGGCGGTGGAGGAAATGGAGCGCCGCTATCGCCAGATGAGCGAGATCAACGTGCGCAACATCGTCAATTTCAACGAAAAGGTGCGTAGCAACGCGGCCAAGGGCAAGCCCTTGGGGCGGCGGATTTCGGTGGGCTTTGACCCGGAAACCGGCGAGGAGCTGTATGAGGACAAGCAGCTCGATTACGAGGTACTGCCGCTGATCGTGGTGATCGTCGACGAGCTGGCCGACCTGATGGTGACGGTGGGCAAGGAGATCGAAGTGCTGATCCAGCGTCTGGCGCAGAAATCGCGCGCGGCGGGCATCCACCTGATCATGGCGACGCAGCGCCCCTCGGTCGACGTCATCACCGGCGTCATCAAGGCCAACCTGCCCACGCGCATTTCCTTTGCCGTGACCAGCCGCATCGACAGCCGCACCATCCTTGGCGAACAGGGGGCCGAGCAATTGCTGGGCAAGGGCGACATGCTGTTCAAGCCCTCCTCCGGCCCGATTGTCCGCGTCCACGGACCTTTCGTCTCGGACGAGGAGGTCGAGCATGTGGCCGACCACTGGCGCGCGCAGGGCAAACCCAATTACGTCGATTCGGTCACCGAGGAACCCGAAGAGGGCAGCTTCGGCTTCGATGATCTGGACGCCACCGCCAGCGACAATCCCGAAGAACGCAAATATCGGCAGGCCTGCCACATCGTGTTCGAGAGCCAGAAGGCCAGCACGAGCTGGCTGCAGCGCCAGATGGGCGTGGGATACAACACCGCCGCCAAATGGATCGAGCGGATGGAAAATGACGGCCTCGTCGGCCCGGCCAACCATGTGGGCCGCCGCGAAGTCTATCGCGACAAGGACGGGAATCCGCTCTGATCGGCGGATCATGGGGTGAGCGGGAATGCATCCGCTCACCGCTTATCCCCATGCTGCGGGTGCGAAAGCCGATGAACCGTTGTTAAGCCACGATAGAGCGCGACCTCCGGACATTCCCTAATTGCCATCGGCTGGCTACACCTTGGCCATCGACGCCAACAAGCGGTGCCGATAAGCGCCAAAGGGGTTTTCAGTGGTCCGGGTTTCCTTTTTCAACGCAAAGCTGATCCGCGCCGCTATCGCCCTGATTTTCGCCGCTTTCATCTCGGTTCCGGCCTCGGCACAAGTGCTGCAATGCGCTCCCTACGCCCGCGAGGTTTCCGGCATCGCCCTTTCGGGCCGCGCCGCCGGCTGGTGGGATCAGGCCGAGGGCCGCTATGATCGCGGCACTGCACCCAAGGCTGGGGCTGTCCTTGCCTTCCGCGCCACCCACTCGATGCGCGCAGGCCATGTCGCCATGGTTTCCAAGGTGATCGACGAACGCCACGTTCTGCTTAACCACGCCAACTGGTCGCGCCCCGGCATGATCGAGCGCAGCGCCATGGCCGAGGACGTCTCGGCCAACGGCGACTGGTCGGAAGTGCGCGTGTTCTACGCCCCCACCGGCAAGCTGGGCATGCGCTCCTCGCCCACCTATGGCTTCATCTATGCCAACAAGGCGGATCGTCTCGATGGCACCAAGCTGGCGATGCGGGACTGATATAGTTCTAAGGGTGCCTCCGGCGGGTTAAGGGTCTCGACCCTTAACAATCCCCAGACTGTAGAACCTCCCAAAGCACAACGCCGCCGCGCCGCAGGCTATTAAACCGCTTTGCGGATGCGCACATACCTGCGAACTTGAGCACCACCCCATAATGGGATTGCAAAGGGAGAAGTCCCTTTGCCCGCCGGAGGCAAAACCTCCTACCCCGGCCAGCCACCCTCCGGCGCAAAAGCCGCCGCAATCTCCCCCGACACCCGCGTCAGCCGCAGCGTCTCCTTGTCCAGCATCGCCCATGTGCTGCGCGCCGAGACGATGACCTTGCCCGCGTCGTTGCGGAAATCGATCCGCCGGTCAAAGCGCGCACCGATCGGCCCTTCGGGGATAAAGGTCTCAGCCGTAACGCTCTGCCCCTGCGCGATATTGCCGCGATAGTCGATCTCGTGCCGCGTCACGACCCAGACATAGCGCTCGACATGTTCGGGCGCGGCGTCCTGCATCCAGTGCGCGGTGGCCACGGCCTCCATCCACTGCACCCAGACGGCATTGTTGACATGGCCCATGATGTCGATGTCATCGGGGCCTGCGGTGAAGGTGTGGGTATAACGGTTGGGCATGGGAGGAGTTTGGGGACAGGCATCCGGAAGGCAAGGGGTTTTCGTTGAAAGGAAGTGGGCCTCCGGCGGGCAAAGGGTCTCGACCCTTTGCAATCCCATTACTGGGGTGGCGCCAAAATCCGCCAACAAACTCCTTTCCGCGAAGCGGTTTATAAAGCCTGCGGCGCGGCAACGTTGCGCTTCGGGCGCCCCCACGCCCGACCTGGACAATATCGGGATTGTTAAGGGCCCTCGCCCTTAACCCGCCGGAGGCAAAATCTTACCCCACAACCCCCAACTGCCAGAGGATAAACGCAAATTCCTCCGCCGTTTCGGTCAGCGATTCGAAGCGCCCCGATTTCCCGCCATGCCCCGCGCCCATATTGGTTTTCAGGATCAGTTCGTTGCTGTCGGTTTTCAATTCCCGCAGCCGCGCGACCCACTTGGCCGGTTCCCAATAGGTCACGCGCGGATCATTGAGCCCCGCCGTCACCATCAGCGGCGGGTAGTCCTGCGCCTTCACCTGATCATAGGGCGAGTAGGAGCGGATCAGTTCAAACGCCGCCTTGTCCTCGATGGGGTTGCCCCATTCGGGCCATTCGCCCGGCGTCAGGGGCAGGCTCTCGTCCAGCATGGTGGAGAGCACATCGACGAAGGGTACATGGGCCACCACCGCGCCCCACAGGCCGGGATCGGAATTGATGACCGCGCCCATCAGCTCGCCGCCCGCCGATCCGCCCGAGATGCTGATCCGCCCCGGCGCGGTGTAGCCAAGGTCGCAAAGCCCGCACGCCACATCGACGAAATCGTTGAACGTGTTGGTGCGGGCCTCGCGCTTGCCCGCCTTGTACCATGCGCGGCCCATGTCGTCGCCGCCGCGGATATGCGCGATGGCATAGGCAAAGCCGCGATCCACAAGGCTCAGGCGCGTGGTGGAAAAGCCCGGGCTGATCGCAATGCCATAGGCCCCATAGCCATAGAGGTGCAGCGGGTCGACGCCCACACGATCCTTGCGATAAAGGATGCTGACCGGCACCAGCGTCCCGTCGCGCGCGGTGATCTCCAGCCGCTTTGTCTCATACAAAGAGGCGTCATAACCGCTGGGGATCTCCTGAACCTTCAGCAGCTCAAGGCTCTTGTCGGCCAGATGGTAGTCATAGACGCTGGCCGGGCTGACCATGCTTTCATAGCTGACGCGCAGGCGGTCCACCGCCCATTCGGGATTGTCGGCCAATCCGGCCTCATAGGAATCCTCGGGGAATTCAATCGGCTCGATCCGCGCGGGGTCGTCGTAATAGCGCAATTCGATGCGATCGAGGCCGCGCACCCGCCCTTCGATCACATAGAAATCGCGGAACAGATCAAAGCCCGTCAGATAGAATTCGTCGCAACCTTCGATCAGGCTGGTCCATTCCCCCGGCGCCGAGAGGGAAGCGATGGCCAGCCGGAAATTCTCATGCGTATCGTTCGCGTGGATGTAGAGCACCCCATCGCGCTCATCGACATCATATTCGACGCCCTCGACACGCGGACGCACCAGAATCGGCGCGGCCAGCGGATCATTCGCCGGGATCAGACGGACTTCGCTGGTTTCATGATCGCTGGTCGAAATGATCAGCCATTGCTCATTGGCCGACAGCGAGGAGCCGACGCGAAAGCCATCGTCATCCTCGTGATACAACTCGACATCCTCGGAAACCGGGCGGCCCAGCCAGTGCAGGCGGGCATTGTCGGTGCGCCAGTTCTCATTGGCGAGGCTGTAAACCAGCCCCTTGTCGCCCGCGACCCAAACCAGCGAGGAGAGCGTCCCTTCGATCACATCGGGCAGCACCTCACCCGTCTCGATCACCTTGATCCGGGCGGTGAAGCGCTCCGATCCATTGTCATCCACGCTCCAGGCCAGCAATTTGCCATCGGCCGAGAGCGAAATCGCGCCGAGGCGGAAATATTCCTTGCCCACCGCCAATGCCACTTCATCGAGCAGCAATTCATCATCGCCACCCGCGACCGGACGCCGCCACCACTTTTTATATTCGGCGCCTTCCTCATATTCGATCCAATAGAGGTAATCGCCATCCTTCTGCGGCACGCTCTTGTCGGCTTCCTTGATGCGGGCGCGCATTTCGGTGAACAGGGCGTCGATGCGGTCCTTCTGCCCGGCCATCCGGCTTTCAAACCACGCATTTTCCGCGTTCAGATGCGCCAGCACCGCCTCATCCTTCACCTCTGGATAATCGGCATCGCGCAGCCACGCGTAATCGTCGGTGACGGTGATGCCGTGGTGGGTGAAGCTATGCGCCTGTTTGGCGGCAATCGGGGGGCGAGGCTGGCTGGAATTGCTCATAGCTTGCATCTATGTTGGCAAGCCCCCCTCCGCAAGCCAGAGGTGTGGGAAACGAAGGAAAGCGCGTGCCAATGCCGAACAATATCCACACTGAACGCCTTGCCGCTCTGCGCGCCGAACTGGCCGCACAGGGGCTGGACGGTTTTGTCATCCCGATTTCCGATGAGCATATGAGCGAATATGTCGGTGCCTATGCCCAGCGGCTGGAATGGCTGACCGGCTTTGGCGGGTCGGCGGGGACGGCGGTGGTGCTGGCCGATCGGGCCGCGATCTTTGTCGATGGACGCTATACTTTGCAGGTGCGCGATCAGGTGGATGGCGCGCTGTATGAGTATCAGAATGTCCCGGCCACCAGCCCCGCCGCATGGCTGGGCGCGCATGCGCCGCTGGGGGCACGGATCGGTTATGACGCCTGGCTGCATGGCCGCCCATGGGCGCGGGCCGTGGAAAAGGCGCTGGAGCCGCGCGGCGCGGCGCTGGTGGCGGTGGATCGCAATCCGGTGGATGCGGTTTGGACCGATCAGCCGACGCGCAGCCTTGCCCCCGCCCTGCCCCATCCGACGGCTCTGGCGGGCGTGCCTTCGGAGGCCAAGCGCGCCGAAGTGGCCGAATGGCTGGGCGCGCGCGGGGCCGATGCGGCTGTGATTGCCGCGCTCGATTCGGTGGCGTGGCTGCTGAATATGCGGGGCACGGATGTGTCGCGCACGCCTGTGGCGCTGTCCTTTGTGGTGGCCCATGCCGATGGCACGGCCGATCTCTTCATCGCGCCCGAAAAGGTGACGCCCGAATTGCGCGCCCATCTGGGCAATGCGGTGCGTATCCTGCCGCGTGAGGATTTTGTACCCGCATTGGGCGCTCTGGCGGGCAAGAAGGTGGTGGTCGATCCCGAACGCAGCGTGGCGGCGATCTTCGAGGCCCTTTCGGGCGCGCGGATCATCGAGGAACGCGACCCCTGTGTCCTGCCCAAGGCGATCAAGAACCCCGTCGAACAGGCCGGACACCGCGCCGCGCAGGCCCGCGATGGCGCGGCGGTGACGCGCTTCCTCCACTGGCTCTCGGTCGAAGGCCCCAAGGGCGGCGTGACGGAAATCAGCGCCGCCGAAGCCCTGCACCAGTTCCGCCGGGAAGGCGGCGACCTGCGCGACCTGTCGTTTGACACGATCAGCGGCGCGGGGCCGAACGGCGCCATCGTCCACTATCGCGTTTCGGAGGAAACCAACCGCGCGCTTGATCCTTCCAGCGTCTATCTGGTCGATTCGGGCGGGCAATATCCCGATGGCACCACCGACATCACCCGCACCGTCTGGATCGGCCCCGGCACGGCCCCGGACGAGGTGCGCGACCGTTTCACCCGCGTCCTGAAAGGTCATATCGCGATTGCCCGCGCGGTCTTTCCGGCGGGAACGAATGGATCGCAGCTCGACACGCTGGCGCGACAATATCTCTGGGCGGCCGGACTCGATTATGCCCATGGCACCGGGCATGGCGTGGGCAGCTTCCTTTCCGTCCACGAAGGGCCGCAGCGCATCGCCAAATCCAGCGGCGGACAGGCGGGCACCGGGCAGGAATTGCTGGCGGGCATGTTCCTGTCGAACGAGCCGGGCTATTACAAGACCGGAGCCTATGGCATCCGCATCGAAAATCTCGTGCTGGTCGAGGAGCGCACCATCGAGGGCGCGGAAGGCGCCTATTTCGGCTTTGAAACGCTGACCCATGTGCCGATCGAGCGCGCGCTGGTCGATGACCGCCTGCTGACCCGCGACGAGGTGGCATGGTGGAACGCCTATCACGCGCGGGTGGAAAGCATCATCGCCCCGCAATTGTCCGGCGAGGCGCTGGATTGGCTGAAGGAGCAATGCGCGCCGTTGGGGTGATGCTTGCGGGGGCGGGCTCGTTCCCATATTGTTCCACAGAAGGCGACTCGGGCTACCTCAGAGCGCCATCAGGAGAGCAATGATGATCGGCTATGTCACACTGGGCACGCAGGATTTGCGCCGCGCGGCGGAGTTTTATGACGCCATCGCCGCCGAAATGGGCGTGGGCCGCATGGGCGGCGATGAGCGCTATATCTCGTGGGGCGTGCCGGGCGGTCCGGCAGGGATCGGCATCACCCTGCCCTTTGACGGACAACCCGCCAGCGTGGGCAATGGCGTGATGGTCGCGCTGGAGGCGAAGGACCGCGATCAGGTCGACCGCCTTCACGCGCTGGCGCTGGAATTGGGCGGATCATGCGAAGGCGCGCCGGGTGAGCGTTTCCCCGGCTTCTACGTTGCCTATTTCCGAGACCGGGATGGCAACAAACTCAATGCCTTCGTCTTTGCCCCCGGATTTGGAGAAGGCCATGACGCATAATCTGGCCACCCATCCGGTCCACCTCGGCCTTGGCGGAACGGCCTGCGCGGAACCGGAATTTACCGGCATGGACTGGTACGGCGCCTATGTCGCGCGCCATGCCGCCGATGGGGCAGATGGGCGGCTGGTCAGTATGTACACGTTCACGCAGGACTGGGATTCATGGGAAATGCATCCCGAAGGCGAGGAGGTGGTGATCTGCCTTGATGGCGAAATCACGCTGATTCAGGAGGATGCACAAGGGGTGCGGCAGGAGGTGGCGCTGAGCGCCGGGGAATGTGCGATCAATCCGCGCGGGGTATGGCATACGGCCAATGTCGCCGCATCGGCGCGCGTGCTGTTCATCACCGCAGGGTGGAACACGCAGGGCCGCGCGCGATCCGGCGGATAATACATACTGGGCAGGACCGGCGCGACAATTGGCGACAAAAATCGGCGGTTCCGGCATAATGGCGCGACAGTCGGGGCATAGAACAACCATGAAAGCTGCAGCCGCCCCGGCCTCTCCCCTCCCCCTTCAAGGCATGGGTAACGGTTGCAGCTTTCATTCAACTCTCTTTTGCCCCCCAAGAAGAGTTCACTGTAAGGATCGCTAGGATGAGGAAACTTTCTATCGGGCTTTCCGCCATTGCCCTCATGGCGGTTTCGGCTGCCCATGCGCAGGCGCCCGCCACGCCCCCGGCGCCGCCTGCCGGCCCCCACGCCATGGGCCATGGCATGCCCCCCCGCGCCATGCCCCCGATGAAGGACATGACCCGCGCCGAAGCCAAGGCCCATGCCGAAAAGATGTTCGACATGATGGACATCAATCATGACGGCAAGCTGGACAAGGCCGACCGCGAGGCGCGCGAGGCCAAGCATTTCGACGCCATGGACACCAACCATGACGGCCAGTTGAGCCGCCAGGAATTTGAAGCCGCCCATGACAGGATGCGCGAACGGATGAAGCATGGCATGGGCGCCATGGGTGCCGATCATGACATGCCCCCGCCGCCTCCGGGCGGACCGGACGGCAAAATGGATCACGGCAACATGGGGCCGGGCGGCCCCGGCATGAAAGGTCCGCGCGGACATCATCGCATGGGCCGCGGCATGATGATGATGGGCCTGATGCGCCAGGCCGATCCCAATCACACCGGCACCGTGGCCAAGGACGCCTTTGTCGGCGCCGCGCTCAAGATGTTTGACAGCGCGGATGCCAATCACGATGGCAAGGTCACGCCCGAGGAACGTCGCGCCGCAATGAAGGCCCATATGGGCCAGAACATGGGCGGGCGCGGTCCGGGTGGCCATCGCCCTGAACATGGCGGCCATGACATGCCGCCCCCGCCTCCTGCGGGGCAGTAAGGTAAGGTTGAAGTGAACAGCGACAGCGACATTACTCCGCTGCGCCTCCTGCTGGTCGATGACGAGCCGGATCTGCGCGAACCTCTGGCCTCCTATCTGGAGCGTCAGGGGTTTGCCGTCCGGCAGGCGGCCAGCGCGGCCGAGGCGCGCAGCATCATTGCCCTTGATGTGCCCGATTTGGTCTTGCTCGACATCATGATGCCGGGCGAGGACGGGCTGTCGCTGTGCCGCCATCTGACCGAGGCGCGTTCGATTCCGACGATCTTCCTGACCGCGCGCGGCGAGGCGACCGACCGGATCGTGGGGCTGGAGATCGGCGCCGACGATTATGTCGTCAAGCCTTTCGAGCCGCGCGAGCTGGTCGCCCGCATCCGCAGCGTGATGCGCCGCACCCATCGCGGGGCGCTGCCCGAGCTGCAGGCCAATGAGGATTTTCAGTTCGATGGCTGGCGGCTCGATCCGCTCAAGCGGCGACTGATTGCGCCCGATGGCGCGATCGTGGCGATTTCCTCGGTGGAATTCCGCCTGCTGATGGCGTTCCTCGAACATCCCCGGCAAGTGCTGGACCGTGACCGGCTGCTCGACATGGTGCAGGGGCGCGAGGCCCATCTGTTCGACCGCGCGGTCGACAATCAGGTCAGCCGCCTGCGCCGCAAGATCGAGGTGGACAGCCGCAATCCGCAATTGATCCAGACCGTTTGGGGCGGCGGCTATATGCTGGCCGCCGATGTGCGCCGGGTGCCCACGGTGGACGCATGAAACGCTGGGATCCCAGCCGGTTTCTGCCGCCCCGACTTTTACCGGGCAGCCTGACCGGACAGGTCATGCTGGCGCTGGCGGGCGCATTGTTGCTGGCCCAGACGATCAGCGCGATCCTGCTCTACAAGGCGCAGGCCGAATATCGCGAACAGCAGGTGACGCAGGAACTGGCGATGCGCGCGGCCATCGCGCTGCGCCACCGCGACGAGGTGGACGCTCCGGAAGGAGGCCCGCCCCCTCCTCCGCCCGGCCCGCCCGAGCGCGGCCCGCATCACCATGATGGCCCGCCGATGATGGTCGGGCGAGGGCCGGACGACATGCCGCGCGGGCCGCGCCCGGTGCGCATGGCCGATTTCCGCCCCAATCCGCGCGACGAGGCCAAGCCCGAAATCACCCAGCGCCTCAATGAGCTGCTCGGCTCGCAGGATCTCAAACCCCAGCATCTGATGGTGGTCGAGCGCGATATTGCCGACGATCCCTTCTGGAAAAAGCGCGTCGATCGCCGCTATGCGATGATGGGCGACCATGCCCCGCCCAAGCCCAAACATGTGCTGGTGGCCGCCGCGCAGGCGCAGACCGGCGGCGACTGGATGGTGGTGCGCTCCTCCGTGCCCGCGCGCGATCCATGGCTGCTGGCCACGCTGATTGCCCAGACACTGTTCATCTATGCGGTGCTGGTGGGCGCGATTGCGCTGATCCTGCGGCGGATCGCGCGGCCTCTGGCGGCGCTGACCAGCCGGGTCGATCAATTCGCCCGCACCCGCGAATCCACCGATCAGCTTGAACCGCAAGGCCCCGCTGATGTGCGCCATCTGATCGAGGCGCATAATGCGATGGAAATGCGCATCACCTCGCTGATCAATGAAAAGGACGTGATGCTGGGCGCGATCGGCCACGATCTGAAAACGCCGCTGGCCGCGCTGCGCGTGCGGATCGAGAGCGTGGAGGACGATGCCGAGCGGGACAAGATGGCCAAGACCATCGAGGACATCACCCGCTCATTGGACGACATTCTCTCGCTGGCCCGCGTGGGCCGCCCCAGCGATCCGGTCGAATCAACCGAACTCGCCGCCCTCGTCGCCTCGATTGTCGAGGAATATGAGGACATGGGCGAGGATGTGGAATTCGACCACGCGCCGCGTCTGGTCATGCCCGTGCGCGCGACATGGCTGCGCCGGGCCTTGCGCAATCTGATCGGCAATGCGCTGCGCTATGCCGGCAGCGCGCAGGTAACGATGGTGCGCGAGGAGGCCGAGGGGCGCGGCTGGGCGGTGATCCGCGTGGTCGATCATGGCAAGGGGATCGGCGGCGACATCGAGAAGATGTTCGAGCCTTTCACCCGCGGCGAACCTTCGCGCAACACTGCCACCGGGGGCGCGGGTCTTGGCCTGACGCTGGCCCGCGCGATCGCGGACCAGCATGGCGGGCGGCTGACGCTGCACAACCAGACCGACGCGCGCGGAGCGGTCACCGGCCTGATGGCCACGCTCTGGCTGCCGCTTCCTGCCTGATTATGGCGGGCTGATTATTTGGCGCGCACCATCGCGGCGGAAACCTCGGCGGCACGCGCGTCCTTCAACACGCCGCAGCTATGGACCTGTTCAATGACGCGGGCCAGTTCCAGCTCGCCGGTCTTGCCCGCCAGCCGCGCGCCGAAGTCCTTTTGGATCGCCTCGGATTTCTCCACCGAACAGAACGTGCCGAACACCTGCGGCAGGCGCGATGCAAGAAAGATGCCCGAACTGCCCGAGAGCAATTCGTCGGCATGGGCCCGCAACCAGTCATAGCCCATGTCGCGCGTCTTGGTGTTCACCGCCACGCCCATCACCAGTTGCACTCTTTCGGACAGGCGCAGGCGCTTGTCCTTGGCGTCATCGAGCAGCCATTGCGCGACATCCGCCTTGCCTGACCCGGCCAGAGCCGAAAGCGCGGAGGGGCGGAACAGCGGATCCTGCGAAGCCAGCGCCTGTTCGAACAGGGATTTGGCCGCCGCCATCCGGTCCGACTGCGCCTCCAGCCATGCGCCAAGGCCAACGCCATACCATGCCGGATCGAGCGCCGCCTTGTTGCCCCCCAGCCATGCGCCCGCCGCGCCTGCCAGCGTGGAGAGCAGCGCCGGATCGCGCGCCACCCCCGCCATCTTGCGCACCAGTTGGGCGCGGCGCTGGGAAGCTTCGGCGTCCTCGCCCGCATAGGCGCCCAGCGCTGGATTGAACCCCGCCTTGGCCAGCATCGGCGCATAGAGCCGCGTGAAAAAGGCGCGATAGGCCGCCTCGGCCGGGGCGTCATAGAAACCGGCGCGCTCGAGCGTCTGCATCCATCCGGTGGCCGCCGCGCCGGCATAGGAATCGGGGTTGTTCACCATGGTCCGCGCCATTTGCAGCAGCAATGCGGGCCGCGCGCGCCCGGCCTGGAAACTGGCCCACAGGCTGTCGGCCACGGCCAGCGCCTCGCCGCCCGGAAGGCCCGCCGAAATCGCCAGCAGGCGTTCCCAATCGGCCTGGGGCATGTCGAAACGGTAATAGCCGGTGCCGCCCGCATTGGGAATCATCGCGCCATTGACGATGATGCTGATGATCGCCGCCTCGCCGTCCAGCAACTGACACTGGCGGATCTTTTGCACGCGCACGCAAAAGGGGATCGACCATTTCTGGGGCGGGGCCTGCGTGCCCAACCGGGCATAGCGGCTCTGCACCGCGTAATATTCGCCCTTGCCGCCGCTGAAGGTCAGCAGCGGAATGCCCTGCTGGTCGGTAAAGCTCTGCATCGCGGGCAGGATGCGCGGATCGCCCGAAGCCTTGGCCAGCGAGGCGAAGAAGTCGGCGCTGGTGGCATTGCCGTAGCGATGGGCGGCCATATAGTCGCGCACGCCCGCCTTGAACGCATCATCGCCCATAAAACCCGCGATCATCGCCACCACATGGCCGCCCTTGCCATAGGTGATCGAATCGAAGGCCGCGTCGATCTGGGCATTGGTGTCGATTTTCTGATGGATCGGCCGCCCCGCCAGCAGGGCATCGGTGCCCATCGCGGCAAAGCCTTCCTCCAGCGCGCCCGCGCCGATGTTCAGGTCCGCCCGCCACTGATTGCCGATGCGATAGCCCATCCAGTTGGCAAAGCTCTCGTTGAGCCAGATGTCATCCCACCACGCGGGCGTCACCAGATCGCCGAACCATTGATGCGCCAATTCATGCGCGACCACCATACCGAAGGCGCGCTTTTGCGCCGTGGTGGCGGCGTCGTCCAGGATCAGCAGATTGTCCTGATAGAGGTCGGCCCCGGCATTCTCCATCGCGCCGGGCATGACGGGCGCGGTGATCTGGTCCAGCTTGGGATAGGGGAAAGCGGTGCCGAAATAGTTTTCCAGATGGGTGACGATGCTCTTGCTGTTCTCCAGCGCGAAGGCGAGCTTGTCCTTGTTCTGCTGGGTCGAAATAATGCGCAGGGGCAGCGGCTTATCGCGCTGGGGCGTGGGCGCCACCTCGCCCTTGGCCACAGCAAAAGGCCCCACCATCATCGCCACCAGATAGGAGGGCAACGGCGCGGTCTGGGCAAAGCGGTGGATGGTCTGCGCGCCATCATCGACCGTATCGGTTTCGGGCGCATTGGACACCGCCGTCATGCCCTTGGGCGTGCGCAGCGTGACGGTGAAAGGCTGCTTATAGCCCGGCTGGTCAAAGGAGGGGAAAGCGGCGCGCGCGTCGATCGATTCAAACTGGGTCCAGCTATACCAAGCATCGCCCACCTTGACGCGGAACATGCCCTGCGGCCCGTCCTGAAACGCGGCGTCATAGTCAAAGGCGAAGGTGGCCTGCCCCGCGGGCAATTCCTCGTCAAACGTCAGCAGGGCGACGCCGGTGTCGTCCACCTGTTTCCAATGGCCGGCAAATTTGCGCCCGTTGACGTTGGCGCTGACCCGCGTGACATTGAGATCGCGCCCATGCAGATAGACATAATGCGACGTGCCATGCAGCAGCGCGTCAATCTCGACATGGCCGGAAAAGCGCTCCTTGGCCGGATCGACGGAGAGGTCGAGGCGGTAGAAAGCGGGTGTCGCCGCGCCATCCAGTCGCCCGCGCGGGGCGGGGGGCGGAGGCGGCAAGGGCTGGGCCGGGGCAGCGGGGGCCGCCACAGGCTCGGCCACAACGGGCGAGGGCGCGGCGGGTGCGGGATGGCGAGCAACGGCGCGCGGCGCAGGATGGGGCGCGGCCCATACCCCATGGGGCAGCATCATGGCGGCGCAAAGCACAGTGCCAAAAAGCCGATGATGACGCATGATCGCTCTCCCCCCGGGCGCTCCCCGCCCCGTTCATGATGGCCCGCCAGTCGACAGGGCCGAACGGGCCAGCCCCTCCAATTCGTCCAATATAATGCGATGTTAGGCCATTTCTATCGCTTTCTTCGGGCAAAGCGCATCACGGATGCCCGTCGAACAAAGGGTTTTTGCAACCTTGGCCCGACATCGCTAGAAGCCGCGCATCATGGGAGATTCCATAAGAAACGACCGGCGTCGTGACGCGCCCTTTGTTCTGCTCGACGACGCGCGGGCCGGAGAACAAGGCTGTGCTCGGCTCTATACCAATCCCCGCGAGATCATCGTCGCGCGGCGGCCCGAAGAGGTCGCCCCGGCGCTGGCCCGGATCGAGGCACTGATCGCGCAGGGTTATGCCTGCGCGGGCCATTTCGGCTATGAGGCAGGGTTGGCGCTGGAGCCGCGCCTCGCCCCTCTGGCCGCGGCGCGCAGCGGGGCCGATGGGCCGCTGGTGTGGATGGGGGCCTTTGATGGCTGGCAGGATATGTCGGGCGCGCAGGTGGAGCAATGGCTGGCCGGGCATGCCGCGCATGATCCAGCGCCCCGGATCGGCCCCATGGTGCCCGCCATCGGGCCGGGGGCCTATGCCGCCGCCTTTGGCCATATTGCCGAAGCGATTCGGGCGGGCGACATCTATCAGGCCAATTTCACCTTTCCGCTGGCCGGGCCATGGGCCGGCGATCCGCTGGCGCTCTATGCCCAATTGCGCAGCAGCGGCGGGGGCGGCCATGGCGGCATCCTGTTCGACGGGCAATACTGGCTGCTCAGCCTCTCGCCCGAATTGTTCTTTGCGGCGCAGGGGCGGGATTTGCGCGCCAAGCCAATGAAGGGCACCCGCCCGCGCGGCGCGACGCCCGATGCCGATGCGGCATTGGCGCGCGAACTGGTCGAAAGCATCAAGGATCGTTCGGAAAATCTGATGATCCTTGATCTTATGCGCAATGACATCGCCCGCGTCAGCGATGCGGGCAGCGTGCGGGTGGACGCGCCCTTTGCCATCGAATCCTATCCCACCGTGCATCAGATGGTCTCCACCGTAACGGCGCGGCTGGAGGAGGGACGCTCTTTGGTTGATGTGATCCGGGCGCTGTTTCCCTGCGGATCGGTGACGGGCGCGCCAAAAATCCGCGCGATGGAATTGATCCATGCCCATGAACGCGATCCGCGCGGGATCTATTGCGGATCTCTGGGCCATATCGACCCGCCAACGCCCGGTAATTCCACTGGATGCGCGGCATTCAATGTGGCAATCCGCTCTTTGCGTCTCGCGCCTGATGGGAAAGCGGTGCTGGGCGTGGGGTCGGCGGTGGTGGCGGATTCGCATGCCATCGACGAATGGCGGGAATGTCTGGTCAAAGGGGGTTTCGTGCATCAGCCAGCGCCGGACAAGAGGATTGCGGCCTTCGATCTGATCGAGACCATGGCCTTTGATCCAGAAGCAGGCGTGCCTCTGCTGGAGGCGCATCTGGAGCGGATGAAGGAAAGCGCTGGCGAACTGGGCTTTTCCTTTGACCGCCACGGCGCGCGCAATGCCATCCATGCGCTGTGTTTCGAGGTGGAAAAGCCCTCGCGCCTGCGCCTCGTGCTGGGGCGCAGCGGGGCGGTCAGTGTCGAGGTCGGGCCTTTGCCCGCACCTTTGGACACGGCCGGGCCGGTGCCGGTGATCGCGCTGCCGATCCCGCTGGATACGGGCGACTGGCGGCTGCGGCACAAGACATCCGACCGCTGGTTCTATGACGCGGGCCTGCGCGCGGCGCGGGCCGAGGGCGCGAAGGAGGCGATCTTTGTCCGCGACGATGGGCTGGTGACCGAAGGCTGTTTCACCAGCGTCTTTGTCGAACGCGACGGGGTGCTGTTGACGCCGCCTTTGGCGCTGGGCCTGCTGCCTGGGGTTTTGCGCCGGACGCTGATCGAGGAAGGGCGCGCGCGTGAGGCGGAATTGACGCTGGAGGATCTGGAGGAGGGATTCTTTATCGGCAACGGCCTGCGCGGCTTGATGCGGGCGCAGCTTTGCGCTTAACGCGCTTTCCATGAACATCTCTCAGGCCCTCTCGCGCATCCAGCCCTCGCGCACCAACGCCATGACCGACCGCGCCATCGCGCTGCGCGAGGAAGGCCGCGACATCATCTCGCTGTCCGTGGGCGAGCCGGATTTCCCGACCCCGCCCCATGTGGTGGCCGCGATGAAGGATGCGCTGGATGCGGGTGACACGCGCTATACGGCGGTGGCCGGAACGGCGGCGCTGCGGCGCGCCTCGGCGCTGCATTATGAGCGCGATCTGGGGCTGAAGGTCGTGCCTTCGCAGGTGCTGGTGTCCTCGGGCGGGAAGCAGTCGATCTTTCTCGCACTGATGGCCACGCTCAATCCGGGCGATGACGTGCTGATCCCCGCGCCATGGTGGGTGTCCTATCCCGAAATCGTGCGCTTTTCAGGGGCCAGCGTGGTGCCGGTGGCGACTTATGCGGCGGATGGTTTCCGGCTCTCGGCCGATGCTCTGGCCGCCGCGATTACGCCGAAGACCCGCTGGCTGCTGCTCAACAGCCCCGGCAATCCGACGGGCGCGACCTACAGCGCGGCGGATTTGCAGGCGCTGGGCGAGGTGCTGCGCCGCCATCCCCAGGTGCTGGTACTGAGCGACGATATTTACGCGCCGCTGCGGTATAAGGACGGGGTCCATGCCACGCTGGCGGTCGAATGCCCCGATCTGGCGAACCGCGTGCTGACCGTTTCGGGCGTGTCGAAGAGCCATGCGATGACCGGGCTGCGCATTGGCGTGGCGGCGGGGCCGGAATGGCTGATCGGCGCGATGGGGCGTTTGCAAAGCCATGTTTCGGGCAATGCCTGCTCGATCTCACAGGCGGGCGCCGTGGCCGCGTTTGAAGGGCCGCAGGAATTCCTGCTCGACTGGCGCGAGAAATTCCGGGCGCGGCGCGATCTGTGCGTCGAGGCAATCAATGCGATTCCCGGCCTGTCCACCCCCATCCCCGATGGCGCGTTCTATTGCATGATTGATGCCGCGCCCCTGATGCCCCGCTTTGGCGATGATGAGGCGCTGGCCATGCATCTGCTGGAAAACGGCGTGGCGATTGTCGCGGCCAGCGCCTTTGGCGGCGCGCATTGCGGCTTTGCCGGTTTCCGCATCTCCTTCGCCGCCGATGAGGCGAAACTGACGCAGGCCTTCGCCCGGATTGCTTCGGCCCTCAAATGATCTATGGGGTGGGCATGAACATTCCCATCCTGTTTGAAGACGGCGAAGCGCTGATCGTCAACAAGCCCGCCGGCTTGCCCCTCGACCGTCCGCGCAAGGGCGGCGTGGCTCTGGAAGATTTCCTTCCCGATCTGCGCCTTGGCTTTGCGCGTGAACCGCTGCCGGTCCACCGCCTCGATCAGGACACGTCGGGCTGCCTCCTGCTGGCGCGCAATCCCAAGGCGCATAAGCGATTCTGCGCTGCCTTTGAGGCGCGCGTGGTGTCCAAGCGCTACCTTGGCGTGGTCAATGGCCCGGTGCGCAAGGAATCGGGCACGATTTCGCTCAACCTGCTCAAAACCTCGAGCAAATATGGCGGTTGGCGGATCGTCGCCTCGCACGAAGGCAAGCCCGCCGTCACCCACTGGCGCAAGATCGCCGAAGTGGACGGGATGACGCTGGTCGAATTCCGCCCCGAAACGGGCCGCACCCACCAGATCCGCGTCCATGCGCAAAAGGGCCTCGGCGCGGCGCTGGTGGGCGATCCGATCTATGGCGACGGCACGGGCGCGGCGCGCACGATGCTTCACGCGGTCGAGCTGACCGTCCTGCGCGAGGGCAAGCCGCCGATCCATGCCGTGGCGCCTCTCCCTGAGGATTTCATCGAATTGGGATTTGAGGAAGGGATGGATTTGGCGAAGGTTTGGGAACAGCAGGGCGAGGAAGATCAGGGGGAGTGAGGCATTATGCCTCCGGCGGGCAAAGGGCGGGGGCCCTTTGCAATCCCATTAATGTTTTCGTTGCGCCAAGGGTTCAGCGTTAAGCTTTGGACGCAGCGTCAAAATTTGAAAGCCTGCGGCGCCAACCAGCGCCACTTCGCCGCGCCGCAGGCTTTAAAAAACCAATCACCCACATCTGAACCGGCACACAACCCAATGAACGGGATTGCAAAGGGACAAGTCCCTTTGCCCGCCGGAGGCATAACTCCCTAAAGCCTTCATTCCTTCCACTTCCCCCGCCCCGCCTTCACCGAGGAACGGCGCGATTTCCCATCCATGCGCCGGGTTTGCGAGGCTTTGGTGGGCTTGGTGGCCTTACGGGCCTTGGGGACAAAGGTCGCCTCGACGATCATCGCGATCAGGCGGGCGCGCACATCCTGCCGGTTCGCCAGTTGCGAGCGGGAGCCTTCAGAGCGCAGCACGATCACGCCCTCGGCCGTCATGCGCGAACCGGCGATGCGCGCGAGGCGGTATTTGACCGCATCGGGCAGCGAGGGCGAGGCCGCGACATCAAATTTGAGGATCACCGCGCTGTCTGTGGTGTTCACATGCTGTCCGCCCGGCCCGGAGGAGCGGGTCGTGCTTTCGACGAGTTCGCTTTCATCGAGGCTGATCGAGCGGGTGACGGGGATGCGCGGCATGGAGACGTAATAGGCAAGGGCGGGGGCCCCGTCCAGCACCGGGCATCCGCGGGCCGACACGTATAAAATTTCTTTTATACCATGATCATGGGATGCGGTGGGTCAGGGCCAACATTAACACTTGTTCAGCGACCCGATGGGCTGGTGGTTTTGCGATACCACGCCATCGAACTGACCCGGACAAGGCATCCCCCTTGTCCGGGTCATTTTTTATCAAAAATCAGGGCTTCTTGGCGGGCGTCGGGGTCGGGCTGATGTCGGCGCCTGCGGCGGCGGCGGCGGCGGCCACATCGGCGGCGGCCTGGCCTGCGGCGGCGGCAACACCCTCGGTGGTGGTGGGGGCGGTGGATGTGGCGGCGGCGGCCGAATCCGCCGCAGGCGCGGCATCAACCGGGGCCAGCGCCGATTCGGCGGGCATTTCCACGTTTTCCGGCGTCACCGCGTCGGCGGCCTTGTCCGAACTGCCGCAGGCGGCCACCGCCAGCGAGGCGACAACAGCAAAGGCAAGAGCGCGTTGGCGTTGCGAAATCATGGAAATCCTCACGTCATGGGGCTAAAAACTGGACCTATTAGGTAGGCCCGCGCGCCCAAAAGGCAAGCGCGAATGGCGGGCAGAGCGCCCTTTGCGCCCCAGCAAACATTCCTATCGTGGTAGTAGTTGTAATCATATAAAGATATCTTTATATGCCGTGCCAGCCATGACACAGAACCTGCTCATCGACCCTCTTTTGCGCGCGCTGGCCGATCCCACGCGGCTGCGCATCATGCGCCTGCTGGCCGCGATGGAGCTGGCCGTGGGCGAGCTGGCGCAGGTCTTGGGGCAGAGCCAGCCGCGCGTGTCGCGCCATGTAAAGATCCTGTGCGATGCGGGCCTTGCCGAAAGGCGCAAGGAGGGCAGCTGGGTGTTCCTCAAGATCGCCCCATTTGCCGCCGATGGCCCATCGAGTCGCCTGTCTTTGCGCGCCGCCAGCGCCCGCCTGCTGGCCGCCGCCGAGGATGAGGACGCAGATTTCGCCACCCAATGCGCCGAGGACCGCCGCCGACTGGCCGCGATCCGCGCCGGGCGCGAAGCGGCTTCGGCCCAATATTTCGCCCGCCATGCCGAGGAATGGGATCAGATCCGTTCGCTGCTCAGCCCCGACGAGCCGGTGGAGGAAGCGTTGGGCCGCCTGCTGCCTGCCTCGCTGGGTCAATTGCTGGATATCGGCACCGGCACCGGGCGGATGGCGCAATGTTTCGCGCCCCGCGCCGCCCATGTCACCGCGCTGGACAAGAGCCCCGACATGCTGCGCATCGCACGCACCCGGCTGCAGGATCTGCCCGCGGGCAAGGTCGATCTGGTGCAGGGCGATTTTGCCGCTCTGCCCTTTGCGGATGCCGCGTTTGACACGCTGCTGATGCATCAGGTGCTGCATTATGCGCAGGCGCCCGAGGCCGTGCTGGCCCAGGCCGCGCGCGTGGCCCGGCCCGGCGCATGTCTGGCCATCGTCGATCTGGCCGCCCATGCCCATGAGGAATTGCGTGAACGCCATGCCCATGCCCGCCTCGGCTTTTCCGACGAGCAGATGGCGCAATGGTTCGCCGCCGCAGGATTTTCCGCCGATGCGCCCCTCGCGCTGAACGGCGGGCAATTGACCGTCAAGATCTGGACCGGGCGCCGCCTGCCCGAAAACGCAGGCACCGCCCCAAGCAATGCAAAGGTTTCCGCATGAACGCCAGCTATGAAGCGCTGAACGAGGCCCGCAAGGCGCTGGACGCGCCGCTGTTTGCCGGGCTGCCGGGCGATATTCGCGTATCGTTCGAATTCTTTCCGCCCAAGAGCGATGCGATGATGGCGCAATTGTGGGAAGTGGTGGAAACGCTGGCCCCGCTCGATCCGGCCTTTGTCTCGGTCACCTATGGCGCGGGCGGCACCACGCGGGATCGCACCCATGGCACGGTGGCGCGCATCATTTCCGAGGCCCGCCTGCCCGCCGCCGCGCATCTGACCTGTGTGGACGCCAGCAAGGCCGAGGTGAATGCCGTGGCCGAGGCATACTGGGAGGCGGGGGTTCGCCATATCGTCGCGCTGCGCGGGGATATGGGCCAGCCGGGCGCGCCTTTCGTTCCGCATCCGCAGGGGTATCAGAATGCCGCCGATCTGGTGGCGGGCTTGAAGCGCGTCGCGCCGTTCGAGATTTCGGTGGCCGCCTATCCGGAAAAGCACCCCGATTCGGCCGATGTCGACGCCGATATCGACAATCTGAAGCGCAAGCTTGACGCAGGCGCGACCCGCGCGATCAGCCAGTTCTTCTTCGAGCCGGAAACCTTCTTCCGCTTCCGCGACCGTCTGGCCGCCGCCGGGATTGATGCGCCGGTGCTGCCCGGCATCCTGCCGGTGTCGAACTTCGCCCAGACGCGCAAATTCGCCGATGCCTGCGGGGCGGCGATCCCGGCGTGGATGGAGGGCCTGTTTGCCGGGCTCGATACCCACCCCCCGGCGCGCGCGCTGGTGGCGGCCACGATTGCCGCCGAATTCTGCCGCAAGCTCTATGCGGGCGGGGTGCGTGATTTCCACTTCTACACGCTCAACCGCGCCGAACTGTCCTATGCCATCTGCCATCTGCTGGGGGTTCGCCCCAACCCCGTCCGCACGGTCCAAGAAAAGGCTGCCTGATATGTCCCTGATTCCCTCTGCTGCCCGCAAGGCCCTGCTCGAACAGGCCGCTGGCCGCATCCTCATCACCGATGGCGCCTTTGGCACCGAAATCCAGAATTACGGCCTGTCCGAGGCCGATTATGCGGGCAACCTGGGCCTGAGCCACGATCAGAAGGGCAATAATGACATCCTCGCGCTGACCAAGCCGGAAGTGCCCGAGGCGATCCACCGCGCCTATTTCGCCGCCGGGGCCGATATTGCCGAAACCAACACCTTTTCCGCCAACCGCATTTCGCAGGCCGATTATGGCGCGGAACATCTGGTGCGCGAAATCAACGTGGAGAGCGCCAAGCTGGCCCGCCGCGTGGCCGATGAATTCACTGCAAAGGACGGGCGCCCTCGTTTCGTCGCGGGCGCCATCGGGCCGACGAACAAGACGCTCTCGCTCAGCCCCGACGTCAACGATCCCGGCTTCCGCGAGATCGACTGGGACCATCTGGTCGATGTCTATGCCGAGCAGGTTGAGGCGCTGGTTGAAGGGGGCGCGGATTTCATCCTGATCGAGACGGTGTTCGATACATTGAACGCCAAGGCGGGCATCATGGCCGTGCGCCATGTCGAACAGAAGCTGGGTCGGGAAATCCCGATCATGCTGTCCATGACGCTGACCGATCTGTCGGGCCGCAATCTGTCGGGCCATACGGTCGAGGCTTTCTGGTGGGCGGTGCGCCATGCGCGGCCTGTCACCATCGGGCTGAACTGTTCGTTCGGCGCCACGCAATTGCGCCCGCATGTCAAGGCTTTGTCGGAAATCGCCGATACGCTGATCATGGTCTATCCCAATGCGGGCCTGCCCAATGAGCTGGGCGCCTATGACGAATTGCCCGAAACCACGGCGGGCCTGGTCAAGGAATGGGCGGATGCCGGACAGGTCAACATCCTTGGCGGATGCTGCGGTTCGACGCCTGCGCATATTGCGGCCATGGCGCGCGCGGTGGACGGGCTGCCCTCGCGGCAATTGCCTGCCTTGACGCCGGTGACGCGCCTTGCCGGTCTTGAACCCTTTATCTTTGCCTGATCGCTGGAATTTTCGATGACAACTCAATCCTCCGCCCGTTTCGTCAATGTGGGCGAGCGCACCAATGTCACCGGCTCGGCGGCGTTCAAAAAGCTGATTCTTGCGGGCGATTACGCCAAGGCCATCGAGGTTGCGCGCCAGCAGGTCGATAATGGCGCGCAGATCATCGACGTCAACATGGACGAGGGCCTGCTCGACGCCCATGCGGCGATGACGACCTATCTGAAGCTGATCGCGTCCGAACCCGACATCGCCCGCGTGCCGATCATGATCGACAGTTCCAAGTGGGACGTGATCGAGGCGGGGCTGAAATGCGTGTCGGGCAAGCCGATCGTCAATTCGATCAGCATGAAGGAAGGCGAGGAAGCTTTCCTCGCGCAGGCGCGCAAATGCATGGATTATGGCGCCGCCGTGGTGGTCATGGCCTTTGACGAAAAGGGCCAGGCCGACACGCGCGAGCGCAAGGTGGAAATCTGCTGCCGCGCCTACAAGCTGCTGACCGAGAATGGTTTCCCGCCTGAGGACATCATCTTCGACCCCAATGTCTTTGCCGTCGCCACCGGCATCGAGGAGCACGACCGCTATGCGCTCGACTTCATCGAGGCGTGTCGCGACATCAAGGCGGCCTGTCCGCATGTCCATATCAGCGGCGGCCTGTCGAACCTGTCCTTCTCTTTCCGCGGCAATGAGCCGGTGCGCCGGGCGATGCACTCGGTGTTCCTGTATCACGCCATTCCGGCGGGCATGGACATGGCCATCGTCAATGCGGGCCAGATCGATATCTATGACCAGATCGACCCGGCGCTGCGCGAGGCGGTCGAGGATGTGATCCTGATGCGTCCTGTTGAGGGCGAGCTGACCGCGACCGAGCGGCTGATCGCACTGGCTGAAAGTTTCAAGGGCAAGGACAAGGCGGCGGAAAAGGAGGCCGAGGAATGGCGCTCCTATGATGTCGTCAAGCGTCTCGAACATGCGCTGGTCAAGGGCATCGACGCCTATATCGTCGAGGATACCGAAGAGGCCCGTCTGCTGCACGCCCGCCCGATCGAGGTGATCGAGGGGCCGCTGATGGCGGGCATGAACCGCGTGGGCGATCTGTTCGGCTCGGGCCAGATGTTCCTGCCACAGGTGGTGAAATCGGCGCGCGTGATGAAAAAGGCGGTCGCACACCTCATCCCCTTTATCGAGGCCGCCAAAGAAGAAGGCGCCAAGGCCAAGGGCCGGATCATCATGGCCACGGTCAAGGGCGACGTCCACGACATCGGCAAGAACATCGTCGGCGTAGTCCTGCAATGCAACGGCTATGAGGTGATCGACCTTGGCGTGATGGTGCCGTGGAGCAGGATCATCGAGACGGCCCAGAAGGAAGAGGTCGACATCATCGGGCTGTCGGGCCTGATCACGCCCTCGCTCGACGAAATGGTGACCGTGGCCGAGGAAATGCAGCGCGCGGGGATGACGATCCCGCTGCTCATCGGCGGGGCGACGACCTCGAAGGTTCACACCGCGCTGCGCATCGATCCGGCCTATGACGGGCCGGTGGTGCATGTGCTGGACGCCAGCCGTGCGGTGGGCGTGGCCAGCCAATTGCTCTCGGATACGCAGGCCGAAGGGTTTATCGCGGCAACGGCCGATGAATATGAAGCGGTGCGCATCGCGCGCGCGGGCAAGGGCGGTTCCAAACTGCTGTCCATTGCGGACGCGCGCGCCAATGCTTTCGTGATCGACCCCGCGCAAAAGGCCCCGGCCCCGTTGCAACCGGGCCTGCATCGCTATGACGACTGGAGCCTGACGGATCTGGCCGATTATATCGACTGGACGCCTTTCTTCCGCGCATGGGAACTGGCGGGCACCTATCCGGCGATTCTGGAGGACGAGATCGTCGGGGAATCGGCGCGCAGCCTTTATGCCGATGCGCAGAAGATGCTGAAGCGGATCATCGAGGAAAAGTGGCTGACCGCACGCGGCGTCTGCGCCTTCTGGCCTGCGCACCGCGAGGGCGACGACATTCTGCTCGACGATGGCACGCGCCTGCCCATGCTACGCCAGCAGTTCATCAAGAGCCGGGGCCGCGCCAATTTCTGCCTGTCCGACTTCATCGATACGTCCGACGACTGGCTGGGCGGCTTTGCCGTGGGCATCCATGGGATCGAGCCGCATCTGGAACGCTTCAAGGCGGACCATGATGATTACAGCGATATCCTTTTGAAGGCGCTGGCCGACCGCTTTGCCGAGGCATTTGCCGAACGCATGCATGCCCATGTCCGCCGCGACCTCTGGGCTTATGCGCAGGGCGAGCAATTGACCAATGAGGCGCTGATCCGCGAGCAATATCGCGGCATCCGCCCGGCGCCCGGCTATCCGGCCTGCCCGGACCATACGTTGAAGCCGATCCTGTTCGATCTGCTCAAGGCGGGCGACAATGCCGGGCTGGTGCTGACCGAATCGCAGGCCATGCTGCCCACCGCAGCGGTCAGCGGCTTCTACTTCGCCCATCCCGAAAGCCAGTATTTCGGCGTCGCCACCATCGGCGAGGACCAGTTGGCCGATTATGCCGAGCGGCGCGGCCAGACCATCGAGGAAACCCGCCGCTGGCTGCGGCCCAATCTCGATTAAGGCGTTTTCCTGAGCGTGAGGTGATTTCCACCCGACGAGGCAACGCTTTAAGGCATCCGGCGTATTGACGGGGGAGAGCGCAGGGGCAAACCTTGTCCCATGCCGCTCTCCGCCCTTCTGCTCGCCGCCGCCCTGCCCGCCTCTCTTCCGGCAACGGTGGCCGTCCGCTTTGACCGGCGCCATGCCGTCGCGGTGCTTGAGGAAGGCGCCGCAGACCGCGCAACCGGGCGCCGCGCCACGGCCGCATCGCCGGTGCGCATCGCCTCGATTTCCAAACTGGTGGCCGCGCTGGGGGTGATGCGGCTGGTGGATTACGGGACGCTCGATCTTGACCGCGATGTGTCGGATTATCTGGGCTGGCCCCTGCGCAACCCGGCCTTTCCCGATACGCCGATCACGTTGCGCCTGCTGCTCTCCCACCGCTCCAGCCTGAGTGATGACACCGGTTATGTCATCCCGCTTGGCGAGAGCCTGCGCCAGCGTGTGGCCGACCCGCGTGCTTGGGATAGCAACCATGCGCCCGGCAGCGATTGGTTCCATTACACCAATCTCAACTTTCCGGTCGTGGCCAGCGTCATGGAAAAGGTGACGGGCGAGCGCTTTGACCAGTTGATGCATCACCTTGTGCTGCGCCCGCTTGGGCTTTCCGCCTGCTATAACTGGTCGCCATGTTCGACGCAGGAAGCCGCCCGCGCGGCGGTGCTTTACCGCGCCAATGGCGAAGTGGCCAAGGATGACCTGCATGGCGCGTTGCCCGCATGCCCGGTCGAAGTGATGCCGGGGCGCGCATGCGATCTGGCCGCCTATCGCCCCGGTGAAAATGGCGCGCTGTTCTCGCCGCAGGGCGGGTTGCGGATCAGCATGATGGATCTGGCGCGGATCGGGCAGATGCTGGCGCGCGGCGGGCGCGGGTTTATCAGCGCCGAGGCTTTTGCCGAAATGACCCGTCCGCACTGGCGCTTTGACGGCACCAACGGCCTGGGCGAGAACGGCGAGGGCGACGGGTTCTTCTGCGCCTATGGGCTGGCGGTGCAGACGCTGGCGCTGCACATGAAGGCGGGGGGCGGAGGGACACCGGGCGGCACCAGATGCCACGACGACCTGTTTGGCGACGCAACCATGCGGATCGGCCATGCGGGCGACGCCTATGGGTTGAAATCGGGCCTCTGGGTTGACCCGGTGCGCGGGCAGGGGCTGGCCTTTTTCACCACCGCCGTGGCCGATGACGCGCCCAAGGGCCGCAGCGCATTTACCGCGCGCGAGGAAGAAGTGGTCGCGCGCGCTTCCGCTTCCCGTTCCGCTCTGCCATAGCGGGCGCGTGAACACCGCAACGCTCAATCCGCTCGACACGCTGCACCGCATCTTCGGCTTCTCCGCCTTTCGCGGGGTGCAGGAGGATGTGGTGGGCCGCATCTTGGCGGGGCATTCAACCTTGGCGGTGATGCCCACGGGCGCAGGCAAATCACTGACCTATCAATTGCCTGCGGTGATGATGCCGGGCGTTTGCGTGGTGATTTCGCCGCTGATCGCGCTGATGCACGACCAGTTGCGGTCGGCAAGCGCCAATGGCATCCGCGCGGCCAGCCTGACCAGCGCCGACATGGATCGAGGCGCCACGATGGCCGCGCTGCGCGACGGGTCGCTCGACCTGCTCTATGTCGCGCCCGAACGCGCCAGCCAGCCGCATTTCCGGGAACTGCTCGAACAATCCCATATCGGCCTGTTCGCCATCGACGAGGCGCATTGCGTGTCGCAATGGGGCCATGATTTCCGGCCCGATTACCGGCTGCTGCGCCCGCTGATGGATGCCTTTCCCGATGTGCCGCGACTGGCGCTGACGGCCACGGCGGATGCGCATACGCGCGGCGATATTCTCGAACAATTGGGCATTCCCGAGGACGGTTTGATCGTCTCCGGTTTTGACCGGCCCAACATCCAATACCGCATCGCCCCGCGCGACAATCCCCTCTCGCAGATCAAGGTGCTGATGGCGGAGGTTCCCGGCCCCGGCATCGTCTATGCCGGAACGCGCGCGGGCGTGGAAAAACTGGCCGAGCAACTGGGCGCGACCGGGCGGCGGGTGCTGCCCTATCACGCGGGCCTGCCGCCCGAAGTGCGCGCCGCCAATCAGGCCGCCTTTGTCGCCAGCGAAGACATGGTGATGGTGGCCACCATCGCCTTTGGCATGGGCATCGACAAGCCCGATGTGCGCTTTGTCGCCCATGCCGGTCTGCCCAAAAGCATCGAGGCCTATTATCAGGAAACCGGCCGCGCGGGGCGCGACGGCGATCCTTCGGTGGCGCTGATGCTGTGGGGGGCCGAGGATTTCGTCCGCGCCCGCCAGCGCATTTCCGAGGTCGAACCCGAGCGCCAGTCGGGCGAGCGGACGCGGCTGGACAGCATGGCCGCGCTGGTGGAAACGGCGGGCTGTCGCCGCGCGCTGCTGCGCCGCCATTTCGGCGAGGATGCGCCCCAGCATTGCGGCAATTGCGACAATTGCCTCAACCCGCCCAAGGTGATCGAGGTGACGGAGCTGGCGCAAAAGCTGCTCTCGGGCATCTATCGCACCGGACAGAGGTTTGGGCTGGGCTATGTCTCCAATGTCCTGACCGGGGCGGCGGACGAGCTGATTGCCAAGCGCGGCCATGACACGCTCTCGGTCCATGGCATCGTCGCGGGCGAGGAAGCCGCGCTGCTGCACCCGCTGGCCCGCGCTTTGCAGGCGCGCGGATGCCTGGAGGCGACCGAGCATGGCGGATTGCAACTGGCGGGCGAGGCCCGTGCCATCCTGAAGGGCGAGATGGCATTCGCCATGGCCCAACCCCCGGCGCGCACGCGCAGCACCGGCCGCAAGGACCGCACCCCCAATCCCAGCGGCGATCCCCTGTTCGAGGCCTTGCGCGCCCTCCGCCGCGATCTGGCGGCCGAGGGCAAGGTGCCGCCCTATGTCATCTTCAACGACGCTACTCTGCGCCAGATGGCCGCCGACCGTCCCGGCTCGATGCATGAAATGGCGCAGATTTCGGGCGTGGGCGCGCGCAAGCTCGATGCCTATGGCGAGGCTTTTCTGCGCGTCATCCGCGGCCATGGATGAACTGGCGTGGATGAATTAACCGCCGCGCTGCGCGAGCATTTCGGCCACGACGATTTCCGCCCCACCCAGCGCGCCATTATCACCCGCATCATGGCCGGCGGGCATACGCTGGCCGTCATGCCCACGGGCGGCGGCAAATCGCTGACCTATCAATTGCCCGCGCTGCTGCTGCCCGGCACGGGCGTCATCATCAGCCCGCTGATCGCCCTCATGCAGGACCAGATGCGCGCGGCCAAGGCCCACGGATTGCGCGCCGCCACCCTGACCAGCGCCGATGACGATCAGGGCCGCACCATCGACCTGCTGAAACGCGGCGCGCTCGACCTGCTCTATGTCGCCCCCGAACGCGCCGCGCGTGAGGATTTCGCCGCGCTGCTGGCGGGCATCCCCATCGCCCTGTTTGCCGTGGACGAGGCGCATTGCGTGTCGGAATGGGGCCATGATTTCCGGCCTGATTACCGCACCCTGCTCCCCCTGCTCGACGCCCATCCCGCCCCGCGCCTGTGCCTGACCGCGACGGCCGACGCCCACACCACCGCCGACATCGCCGAACATTTCGCGATTCCCCCTGAGGGCCGGATCATCGGAGGCTATGACCGGCCCAACATTCATTATGCCGTCCTGCGCCGGGGCGACACGCTGGTCCAACTCCGCAAGGTGCTGGCCGAGAATCCCGGCCCCGGCATCATCTATGCCCGCACCCGCGCCGAGGTGGAAAAGACCGCCGACGCCCTTTCCGGCACCGGCCGCCGCGTGTTGCCCTATCACGCCGGGATGCGCGCCGAACAACGCCGTGCCCATCAGCAGCGCTTTTTCGACAGTACCAGCGCCGTGATGGTGGCGACCATCGCCTTCGGCATGGGGGTGGACAAGCCGGATGTGCGCTTCATCGTCCACCTCTCGCCGCCGCTCTCGGTCGAGGCCTATTATCAGGAAACGGGCCGGGCGGGGCGCGATGGGGCGCCTGCGCTAGCGCTGCTGCTGTGGAGCGCCAAGGATCTGAAAGGCGGGCTCCACCGCGCCATCGCCGGCGGGAATGAACGCGGACAGGAGGCGCGATGGCGGGCCATGGAGCATCTGATCCGCACTTGGGGCTGCCGCCGCGCGGTTTTGCTGCGCCATTTCGGGGGTGATCCGCCGCGCACCTGCGGGAATTGCGACCGCTGCGCGCGGTGGCCGGTGAGGATGGCGCAGGCCGTTGGGCGGATTTTAACGCGCGCCCGTTAAAGCCGGAGGCCATGAAGCGCCCCCTCCTCCTGCTCGCCGCGCTGGCCGCGCCCGCCCTCGCCCACGCTCAGGCTGCCTATCAGCAGACCAGCCCCTATACGGTGGTCGAGACGGGGCAGAAGTTCAACCGGCTGCAGGACGCGCTTTTTGCCATTGGCGACAAGACCGGCACGATCCGCATCGACGCTGGCCGCTGGCGCGATTGCGCGGCGCAGATCGCGGGCGATGTCAAATTCGTCGCCGCCGTGCCGGGCAAGACGATCTTCGACGGGCGCCTGTGCGAGGACAAGGCGGCGCTGGTGCTGCGCGGGCGCTCCTCCCGCGTGGAAGGGCTGATCTTTGCCAATATGCGCCATCAGGACGGCAATGGCTCGGGCATCCGCCTCGAACATGGCAATCTCTCGGTCACGCAAAGCTGGTTCAAAGACAGCGACGAGGGCATTCTGGCCAACAATGACCCGCGCGGGACGATTGCCATCGACCATTCGACCTTCACCCATCTGGGCCGCTGTGATCGGGGGCTGTCCTGTGCGCATTCGGTCTATCTGAATTTCTACGACCGCGTGACCATCACCAATTCGCGCTTCGAAATGGGCGATGGCGGCCATTACATCAAGGCGCGCGCCCGCGTGGTCGACATCCGCGACAATGTTATCGACGATACCGGCGGGCGCAATTCGAACTATCTGATCGACCTGCCCGCAGGCAGTACCGGGCGGATTTCCGGCAACTGGATGGTGCAGGGGCCGCATAAGGAGAACCCCGGCACGATCATCGCCCTCTCCGCCGAGAGCCGCGATCACCCCACCGATGGGCTGGTGATCGAAGGCAACACGGTGAAAATGGCGCCGGGCGCGCCGCGAGGGCCTGCCTTTGTGCGCGACTGGTCGGGCGGGCGGATCGTGATCGGGGCGAATCAGATCGATCCGGGCGTTGTGCGTTTCGCGAAACCTTAAACCACCTGCGCCAGCAGCAGTACACAGCCCAGCCCCACCACGGAAATCGCGCTTTCCAGCATCGACCATGTGCGGAACGTGTCGCGCGTGCTCGTGCCCAGATAGGCTTTGACCAGCCAGAAGCCCGGATCATTGACGTGGGAGAAGAACACCGATCCCGCGCCAATGGCCATGACGATGAGGCTGGGGTCGATCTGATGCCCGCCCACCACGCCCGCCATAATGGCCGAGGCGGTGATCGTGGCCACTGTGGCCGAACCCGTCGCCACGCGGATCGCGGCGGCCACCAGCCATGCCATCACCACCGGTCCGACGAAATTGGCCTGCGCCAAACGGGCGAACAGCGCGGGCAGGCCGATATCGACCAGCACCTGTTTCAGCGCCCCGCCCGCACCAATACCCAGCAGGATCCCGCCCGCAGGCAACATCGCCTCGCGCCAGATCATGTCCTGAAGGGTGCGATCCGCCATACGCGGCCCCAGCAGCAGCGCCAGCCCCGCCCCATTGGCGATCAACAGCGCCACCACCGGATCGGACACCAGCGCGATGGCGGGCGGCAATTCGCCCCCGCCCATTCGCATCAAGGCCCCCGCCGCGATCAGCCCCACCGGCAGCAGCAGCACGATCAGCGCCCGCCATGCCGGTGTTGCCAACCCCTCATCCGGCTCGATCAGCGGCAGATTTTCCGTGACCACCCCTCGTGTGGTGATCCGCGCCAGCAATGGCCCGGCGATCAGCGCCGTGGGAATGGCCGCAATCAGGCCCAGCAGCATCGTGCGCGCCGGGTCCGCGCCCAATTCTCGCACCGCGATCAATGGCCCCGGATGCGGCGGCATCAGCGCATGCAGCACCGACAGGCCCGCCAGCGTGGAGAGCATCACCCGCAGGCGCAGGCTGCCCGATTGGGCGCGGTCGGCCATGCCCGCCGCGATGATGGGCAGGAGCAGCACCGTGCCGGTTTCAAAAAACAGCGGCATGCCGATCAGCAGCGCCGCCGCCAGCCCGCCCAGCGTGGCGTAGCGGTCCCCGGTGCGGTCGAGCACCGCCTTGGCCAGCGCCCGCGCCCCGCCCGAAATCTGCAGCATCGCGCCAAGGCCCAGCCCCAGCGCCACCACCATGCCGGTGCCGCGCAGGATGTCGCCAAAGCCCTTCTCGATGGTCTGGGCCAATTTGTCGGGCGGCAATTGCGCGGCAAGGCCAGTGACCAAAGCCCCGGTCAGCAGGCCCAAAAACGGATGCAGCCCCAGCCGGGCGATCAGCAGGATCGCCAGAGCGATCCCGCCGATGCTGATGCCCAGCAGCCAGATGTCAGCCGCCAGCATGGATCACAGGCCCGCCAACATCAAAGGCCAAAGCCGTGCTTGAACAGCGGCTTTTCGCTGTCATTGGGCACGGCCGGGTCCTGCTTTTCCACCGCCGCCATGCTGGAGGGCAGTTCGAAGGGCAGATGCCCCTTGGCCTTGGCCTTACCCAGCACGATGTCGAGCACGGCCTCATCGCTGGCGCCGAAATTGGCCAGCACCGCATCGGCCTTGTCCACCACATTGGCGAGGATCGCCGGACGGTCGAGGAAGATCGCAAAGACCGTGGGCTTGCCCGCGGCCTTGGCGGATTTCAGCGCGTCATAGGCGGCATCGCCGTCGCGGAAGTCCAGACGGCCTTCCTTCTGGCGGCTGCCGAAGAAATGGTTGGGGTGGAGCATTTCGGACGGGCTTTCGGCGCGCACCACGGCGAAATCGGCCTGCGCCGGATCGCTCACCACGGTTAGGCCAGCCGCCTGCGCGGCCTTGGGCTCAACGCCGAACAGCCAGACCTTCTTGCCTTTCGCCGCCACCGGCAGCAGGCCCTTGTTGGTCAGCAAAACCTGCGCCTCGCGCTGGGTCTGGGCGGCAAGGGCATGGTTGGCCGGATTGGCAATCATGCGCGCAGCCGCCGCCGGATCGACATAGGGATTGTCGAAAAGCCCCTGTTCAAACTTGGCCAGCAGAATGCGGCGCACCGATTCATCGACGCGCGCGGGCGTGATCAGCCCATCCTTGATCGCCGAAAGCAGCGGGGCAACATCCTGCGTGCCGCCGAACTGGTCGATGCCTGCCTTGATGCCTAAGGCATAGCGCTGCTCGACGGTCAGGTCATTGACGCCCCAGTCGGTGGAGATGTCCTGCGGGCGCTGGGGGGCGTCCTTGGTGGGGTTGCTGCAACGCTCGTTGCAATCCACCGTGATCGCCCAGTCGGACAGGATGATGCCTTTGTAGCCCAGCTTGCCGCGCAGCAGATCGGTGAGGAGGACCTTGCTGTAACCGGCACCATAGGGCTCCAGATCCTTGCCCAGCGGCTTGGGGCCGGAAATGATCGGATAGGTCGGCATAATGCCCGCCGAACCCGCCGCCAGCGCGCCCTTGAAGGCGGCAATATGCATGTCGAGCTGGGCAGTGGTCAGCTTGGCGATGCGGCCATAGTAATTGTGGCTGTCAAACCCTTCGGGCAATGCGCCATAGCCGACCCAGTGCTTGACCACGGTCATCACGCCATTGCGCGCCAGCCCGCCCGGGGCGCCCTGAAAGCCCTGCACATAGGCCCCGCCCAGCACGCTGGCGAGTTGCGGATCGGCGCCGAACGTGCCGGTGATGCGCGCCCAGCGCGGCTCGCTGGCCAGATCGACCTGCGGGCTCAGCGCCTCCTGAATGCCGACGGCGCGATATTCCATGCGGGCGATTTCGGCAAAGCGCTTCACACGCGCCGCATCGCCCAGCGCGCCCAGACCCAGCAGTTCGGGCCATTGCGTCACGCCGGTCGCGCTCTCGCCCGCGCCCAGCACATGGTGGAAATGGTTGCGCGGATCGGCGCTGATGGTGACGGGAATGCCAAGGCGGGTGCTCTCGGCCAGCGCCTGCACCGCGTTCGATTGCTCCGCCATCGCGGCAGGAGCCAGCGGCAGGCGGGTGATGAAACTGGAAATATGCTTGTCGCGCAGCATGGGCGCGGCCGCTTCAAGGTCATAGCCCTTGTTCGACTGGCCGATCGCGCCGCCAAGGCCCGGCAGCGTGCCATGCAGCATCTGGCCCGCCTTTTCCTCGATGCTCATGCGGGCCAGCAGATCGGCGGCGCGCACGGCAGGCGACAGGCGCCAGTCCTCATAAGGGGTCAGCTTGCCATCGCCGTCGAGGTCGCGGAAACGCAGGCCCTTGATGGTGATGATCGCCTTGCCGCGGCTTTCCACCACGGGCTGCTGAGGGGCGGCGCGCTTGGGCGCGGCGGCATGAACCGCAAGAGGGGCAGCAAGCGCAAGGAGAGATGACATCACAACGGTTTTGCGCAGCATAAGACATTCTCTCCCGGATTGAGCCATCAAAGGGGCGTCAGACATAAAGGTGGCCGAACCGCCCAAAGGGCAGCCCGGCCACAGGTCAGGGTTGGTTTACTATCAGAACTTGAAGCCGGCGCGAACGCCGTACATCAGAGGATCCGAAACCTGGAGCGTACCGTTCACGCCCGCGCCAACGGCGGTGACGAGCAGGTTGTTTTCCAGATTCTTGCCGTAGGCCTGCACGTAATAGACCTTGTTCGGCGAGTTATAGGTCACGTTGACTTCGGTCTGCGTATAGGAGGGCTGAACGAAGCGGCTGTAGATCGAGAGCGCCAGCATGTTGTAGCTCGACGAATACTTCGAACGCACACCGGCAATGATTTCGCCGCCATTGGCCAACGGCACCGTGTGGGTATAGCCCACCGTCAGCGTGGTGGTGGGCGAACGGTCCAGACGGGTGTTGGCCAGGTTCAGCGTCGGATAGGTCGCGGCATTGGGATAGAAAGTGCCGTAACGCGCGTCGAGCAGCGAGAGCTGAACGTCGAGCTTGCCGTTCTTGACGATGTTATAAGCAGCTTCAGCTTCGATACCATCCACCTTGGCCGAAGCGGCGTTGGTGGTCTGGGTGCACTGGGTGCCGCCGGCGCAGAACGGACCGACCTGGGTCAGCTGCAGGTTGTTGTAGTTATAGTGGAAGGCCGAGAAGTTCAGACGCAGCTTGTTGTCGAGCAGACGGGCCTTGGCGCCGATTTCATAGGCGGTCAGCGTTTCGGGCTGATAGTACAGCGTGCTGGCGGGCAGCGTGCAGCCCACAGCGGTGCCGGCTTCGCAACCGTCGTTGAAACCGCCGGCCTTGTAGCCGGTCGAGATCGTGCCGAACAGCATCGTGGCCGCGTTCAGGTTGTAATCGACGCCGACCTTCCAGGTGGCCTTTTCATACGAACGCTTGGCAATGTTCGGGGTGACGATGTCGCCCGGGTTGTTGCAGGCGACGGTATAGGCGCACTGGACGGTGGCGCCGGTACGGGCCTTTTCATCCTTGGTGTAGCGACCGCCGGCCGTGAAGTGCAGCTTTTCGCTGGGCGAATAGGTCACCTGGCCGAAACCGGCCACCGACGAGGACATCACATAGTGCTGCGGGAAGGCGAAGACATAGCCGACATCCGAAGGCGCATAACGCAGGCCGGTAGCCCCGTTGGTGCGGTCATAGATAGCCAGCTGGATGTCGGCGCGTTCCTTGAAGTAGTACACACCGGCCTGAGCGCGGAACGGACCCGTGCCATTGGTCGACAGGCGCAGTTCCTGGCTGTTCTGCCAGTACCAGCCGTCGAACTTGTTGGGAGCCAGACCGCCCACGTTGACCGCGCTGGCCGGGCCGTAATAGCTGTAGTTGCCTTCGTGGCGCTTGAATTCGCGATACGAACCCAGATAGTTCAGCGTCACCGCGCCGAAGTCATACTTGAAGTCCACATCAAGGCCATAGGTGGCGTTGTTGCGGCGCAGGTTGTCGGCCCAAAGCGACGCCTGCGGCAGACCATCGGCGGTCGGCGCGTTCAGCGTCAGGAGCTGGGCGTTCGACTTGCCGTTGGCGGTGTAGACCGGCATCACCGTGTTGGTGGTGTAGCCCGAATAGAAGTTGCTGGTGGGCAGCGCGTTCGAGCTGATGCCCTTCATCTGGTTATAGTCGCCGCGAACCAGCAGTTCACCGTGGTCGAACTTGAGCAGCGCCTGCAGACGGCCCGAGAACACGTCCTTGAACGGCGAGAGGTTCAGGCCCGACAGGTTGTTGCCCGCCTTGAGGAAGCTGTCGCGGTGGTCATAGTTGACCGCAGCGCGGATCGCCAGATTGTCGGTCACGGGCACGTTGATCGCGCCGCCGGCCTGGGTGTTGTTGTAATTGCCATAGGCAATGTTCACGTCGCCCTTCACCTTGTCGAAGGTGGGGCGGTTGGTGATCAGGTTGACCGCACCGGCCGTGGTGTTGCGGCCATAGAGCGTGCCCTGGGGACCGCGCAGAACTTCGACGCGGCTGATGTCGTAGAAGCTGGTTTCCTGGGCCTGCTGACGGGCGATATAGACGCCGTCCATCATGAAGGCGGCCGAGGGATCGCCCTTTTCGGTGCCGTCCGAGCTGGTCACGCCGCGAATGGTGATCTGCAGACCGTTGTTGCGGTTGATCATCACGCTGGGGACCTGATCGCCCAGGTTGGTCGGGTTGGTGATGCCCGCGGTGCGCAGCGCATCGCCCGAAACGGCGGTCAGCGCGATCGGGGTCTTGGAGGCCAGCGTTTCAAAACGCGTGGCGGTCACGATGATGTCGCCGTCGGGGCTGACCTTGGTTTCCTGCGCCATGGCGGGGCCGGCAATCGCCAGCGCGAGCATGGATGCTCCGAGAATACGAGTGAACTTCATATTGCCTATCCCTCTCCTGTTTAAGCAATTCAAATTGCCGCCTCGGCGCGGCGGATGCAGCGTCGAGACAGGCGGCCATCGGTTGAAAACGTTATCAAATTGGCAACAATTTACTGCGGCCTATCCCCTAGCTCTCGTCCGTCGCGACATGAGTAAGGCTTGGTATCGTTTTCAAAACTGCGGGAAATAAATGCGGCGCAAAGCCGCAAACCCCATTCCATCCTCTCCATTGGTGCCGGGCCAATCGATTGGCTCCGCGCTTCCTGCTCCTCGTCCTCTAACCATTTCGCCAATTCGATGCAAGTCAGTCCTGTACCCCCGAAGAACGGCGGACGATCAACTGATGCGCCAATACAACACTTTGCTCTGCAAGGGGCTTGTCATGCAGCATGGCGTCGATCATCCGCATGGCCGTTTCGCCCAGTTCATTGGTCGGCTGGCGGATGGTTGTCAGCGGCGGCGAAGCATAGGCGCCAAAGCGCAGGTCATCAAAGCCGACAATGGCAATATCACCTGGAATAGTCAGGCCTTTTTCATGAATCGCCTGCTGTGCGCCGATCGCCATTTCGTCATTGGCGCAAAACACCGCATCAGGCCGCGATTCCAGTTCGAGCAGGCGCAGCATCGCGGCATGGCCCGATTCGATCGTGAAATCGCCATCGACAATCCACCCCGCCTCCGGGGTCAGCCCGGCCTCGACCATCGCCGAATGATAGCCGCGCAGACGGTCGGCGCACAGCGAGTTGACCATCGGCCCGGTGATCGTGGCGATCCTCTTGCGACCCACCTCGATCAGATGCTGCACCGCCAGCTTGGCCGCAGCCACATTGTCGATCACCACATGCGGACAATTCAATCCGGCATAGCTCTCGCAGGCCAGCACCAGCGGCATGGGCAAAGGCTTGCCCGCCTTGACCGTGGCGCGCACCACCGAGGGCAGCAGCGAGCCGAGCAGAATCAGCCCGTCCGCCACCCGTGAGGTGACCATTTCGGCATAATAATCAAGGCGTTCCTGCTTACCCTGGGTTTCCCCGATCAGGACGCGATAGCCCAGCTCATGCGCAACATTCTCGATGCTCTGCACAATCTCGGAAAAGAACGGGTTGGCGATTTCGGGCACGATCACAATGATCGCTTCATGACGTGGCCGCCGCAATTGCTGGGCAATCGCGTTGGGCACATATTTCATTTCCTCAATCGCCTGATTGACCGCGTCGCGCTTGGCCGGACGCACCGCCTCCGGCTCTCGCAACGTTCGCGAAACCGTGGCCACCGAAACGCCTGCACGCTTGGCAATATCGCGAATGGTGACCACGCTTTGCTGTAACCCCTCTATCAGATCGTGCCCGCTTTCAGGAGTTCCGAAGCGTAATTGGCGGCCCGAGCCGACATCGCCATATAGGTCAACGACGGGTTCTGGCAACCGCTCGACGTCATGGCCGCGCCGTCCGTGACGAACAGATTGGGCACGTCATGGGCCTGGTTGTGCTTATTGAGCACGCTGGTCTTGGGATCATGGCCCATGCGCGCGGTGCCCATTTCGTGAATGCCGAGGCCCGGCGGGTGCAGCTTGCTGCTTTCCTTGATGATGCGTCCGCCCGCAGCGGTCACCATCGCCTTGGCGTCCTCCAGAATGCGGCGGCCCAGCTCCTTGTCATTCTCGCCATGCTCGCAATGGATGTTGAGCAGCGGCAGGCCCCATTCATCCTTCCTGGTCGCGCTCAGCGTCACGCGGTTTTCCGGATTGGGCAGCATTTCGCCAAAGCCCGACAGGCCGACCATCCATGCGCCCGGATGGCGGATGCGATCCTTCAGCTCGGTGCCCACGCCCGGCGCGCCCATGGCCACGCCGTGCCACCCCTGACGCATCACCCGGCCTTGATAGCCATAGCCGCGCAGATAGGGTTCGGTCTGACCATCAAGATTGCGATAGCGCGGAATGTAGATGCCGTTGGGGCGGCGGCCGCGGTGGAAGGTTTCAGGACCATCCATCACCGCCATCACGCTGGGGCCATAAACGTGGTCCATCAGATTGCGGCCCACCTGATCAGAACTGTTGGCAAGGCCGCGCGGATTGGCTTCATTGGCCGATTGCAGCAGCACCTGCGCGCTGCCGATGGTCGAGGCGCACAGGAACACCACCTTGGCCTCATAGGTCGTGCCCTTCTTGGTGTTCTGGTCGATCACGCGCACGCCGGTCGCCTTGCCGGTTTTCGGATCGGTGATGATCGAATGCACGATGGCGTCCGTCACCAGCGTCAGATTGCCGGTCCGCGTGGCGGCGGGCAGCGAGGAGGACAGGCTGGAATGATAGGCGCCGAACGAGCAGCCGCGTTCGCACAGCGAGCGGTACTGGCACGGATTGCGGCCCAGTTCGATATGGTGCGGCTGGGGCTGGGTCAGATGGGCGCAGCGGCCCATGATGACCTTGCGACCGGCAAAATTCTTCTCCACCGCCGTCTTGAACAGCTTTTCGCCGTCGGTCATCGGCATCACGGGCAGGAACTTGCCGTCGGGCAATTGGGCCAGACCATCGTTTTCGCCCGAGACGCCGATGAAGGTTTCCACCTTGTCATACCAGGGCGCCATGTCGGCATAACGGATCGGCCAGTCGACGCCGTGGCCGTCGCGGGCATTGGCGCTGAAATCCATTTCCGAATAGCGATAGGTCTGGCGCCCCCACATGATCGAGCGCCCGCCCAGATGATAGCCGCGAATCCAGCTGAAAGGCTTGTTTTCGGGGGTTTCATAGGGGTGCTGGCTGTCCTTCACCCAATATTGCTGGGTGGCGGTGTTGACCGCATAGCACTGGCGCTGGATCGGATAGTCCTTTTCCAGCACTTCCTCGGGCACGCCGCCGCCGGTGGGCAGATCCCACGGCTGCATCCAGTCATTATAGGACGCGCCATGCTCAATCTTGCGGCCACGCTCCAGCACGAGCGTTTTCAGGCCCAGTTCGCACAATTCCTTGGCGGCCATCCCGCCGCTCATCCCAGAGCCGATAACAATGGCGTCGAACATTTTACTCTCCCAGAATTCTTATCAGCCGACGTTATGGCCAGCCCAGGCGCGCGTATCCTTGGTCAGGGGGATCGAAGGCTCCCACGCGCCGGGCACATGCTCGTAGCGCAATTCGACCGTGGCTCCCGGTTCGCTCATGTAATAGGCGGTGACCAGCAGATCCTTGAGTTTGTAGTAATCGGGATTGGAGAAGTTCTCCAGATCATAGCCGGTCAGGAACGTCTTGCGCGCCGCCGGGGTCAGCAGGGCAAAGGGCTTGCCGGTCTTGGCGCGGGCGGCCGTGTCGATGGCCTTGAGCGCGGCAATATGGGCCGCGCGATGCGCCGGATTGGCCCAGTCGCGCAGCAGCCCATCCACCGTGGCGGGCACCTTGGCCTGAACCGCGCCGGGCGTGTCGGTGCGCGGGATGAATGTGTCGCTGACCGCGGCCAACAGCGCGGTGGTGGGCGCGTCAAGGAGCGATGGTTTCCTGGCCGCTGCGGCCAGCGCGTCAGCCGGCAGCGCGGACAATCCGATAAGAGCCGCAAGACCTTCCAGCATGTGACGGCGATCGAGTTCGATCATCCCCAACTTCTCCTCTTCCCGAAATTTGATTCTTGACCGATGCCGCTGGGTTCTGGCAACGTTTACAAAAATATGGGACAGAGGACGAGGCCTTGTCAACAACCACTTCATCGCAGACCCGAAAAATAAGCCTTTTCATTATGATGGCATTGCAATTGGCCATCTGGGGGGCTTGGGCGCCGAAATTGTTTCCTTACATGGGGATGCTCGGCTTTTCCGCAGGACAACAGGCACTTGTCGGCTCATGCTGGGGCATTGCCTCGGTCGTGGGCATCTTCTTTTCGAATCACTTCGCCGACCGCCACTTTGCCGCCGAACGCTTTCTGGCGGCCAGCCATCTGATCGGCGGCCTGTGCATGCTGGGTGCGGCCTATTCGACCGCCTTCATGCCGTTTTTCGCCTTTTATCTGGCCTATAGCCTCGTTTACGTTCCCACCCTGTCGGTGACCAACACGATCGCCTTTGCCAACCTCAAGGAAGGCAAGGATTTCGGCACCGTCCGCGCAGGCGGCACCGTGGGCTGGGTGATGGCCTCTTGGCCCTTCGTATTCATCCTGGGCGCGCATTCGGGCCCCGAAGAAGTCCGCTCGATCTTCATCGTCTCGGGCGTGATCTCGCTGGTGCTGGCGGCCTATTCGCTCACCCTGCCCCATACTCCGCCGAAAAAGGCCGGCGATGATGTCGATGCGCTGGCGTGGCGCCGGGCGCTGGGCCTGCTCAAGAAGCCCTTCGTGGCGGTGCTGTTCTTTGTCACCTTCATCGATTCGGTCGTGCATAACGGCTATTTCGTGATGGCCGACGCTTTCCTGACCAACCGCGTGGGGATCGCGGGCAATCTCTCGATGGTGGTCCTCTCGCTGGGCCAGATCGCCGAAGTGCTCACCATGCTGGTGCTGGGCACGGTGCTGGGCAAGCTGGGCTGGCGCAAGACGATGATCGTGGGCATTCTGGGCCACGCCGCGCGTTTTCTCGCCTTCTCCTTCCTGTCGGACAGCGTGGCCTCGATCGTCGCGGTGCAATTGCTGCACGGCATCTGCTACGCCTTCTTCTTCGCCACGGTTTACATCTTCGTGGACGAAGCCTTTCCCAAGGACGTGCGTTCGAGCGCGCAGGGCCTGTTCAACCTGCTGATCCTTGGCGTCGGCAATATGGTGGCCAGTTCCTTCTTCCCCAACCTTGTCGCCAAACTGACCGGGGTTGATGGCGTGGTCGATTATCGCACGCTGTTCCTGGTGCCTGCCGGCCTTGCCACGCTGGGCGCGCTGGTTCTGGCCTTTGCTTTTCACCCGCCGACGGCCGCACCGGCCGGGGCTTTGGAGGACGCCTGATGACCATCCATCTCAACCGCCGTGGCCTGTTGGCCGCCATGGGCGCGACCGGCCTTGCCGCCGCCGCCCCGGCCCTTGCCGCGCCCCGAACCACAATGGGCCGCAAACCTTTGTTCAAGCGCATCAACAAGCCGCTGGGCGTCCAGCTCTATGCGCTGGGCGAGGCCGCGCAAAAGGATCTGGCCGGGACGCTCAAGCGCCTTGCCGCGATCGGCTACACCGATTTCGAACTGCCCGGCCTCTATGGCCGTTCGCCCAAAGACCTGCGCGCCGATGCCGATGCGGCGGGCGTGCGCTATGGCTCGATCCACATGGGTATGCCCCAGCGCCTGCCCCCCGGCTCGCTCACGCTGATGAGCAGCCCGCAGGAAATCGCCGATGCGCTGGGCACGCTGGGCATCCGCAAGGCGGTGCTGCCGATGCCGTTGCTGCCCGACGATTTCAAAATGCCCGCCGGGGGCGACATGCGCGCCGCGCTGGTCGCGGCGGTCGATGCGGGCGGTCTGGACATGTGGAAGCGTCTGGGCGGTCTGCTCAACGAACGCGCCCACGCGCTCAAGCCCTATGGCATTGATCTGGGCTATCACAACCACAACATGGAATTCCGTCCGCAGGGCGGCACCACGGGCTATCAGGTGCTGCTGGGCGAACTGGATCCCAAGCTGGTGTTCCTTGAGCTTGACCTCGGCTGGGCGGCGGCAGGCGGGCTGGACCCGGCGGCCGAAATCCGCCGGTTGAAGGGCCGGATCAAGATGGTCCACCTCAAGGACATCAAGGCCTCGACCAAGATCAACTATGCCTTGGGTCAGGACCCGGCCGAAGTCGGTCTGGGCATGCTCAACTGGCACAAGATCCTGCCGGCCTGCGTGGAATCGGGGGTCGAGAATTTCTATGTCGAACAGGAAGCGCCCTTCACGCGCGACCGGTTCGATTCGATGAAGATCAGCTACGATTATCTGGCCAAATTCGTGGCTTAACGGGTTGACGGCGGCCATGGGCGCTTCATGCCTGCCCGTGGCCGCCGGACTTGACAGATTTGACGAGGCAAGGGATAAATCAGAATAACAATTCTGATTATTGATGGGCGTAATGCCTGTCTCCAAGGAGAGTGAAATGCGCCGCTTGCGGATGGGAATGATCGGTGGTGGGCCGGGGGCGTTTATCGGCCCGGTGCATCGGATAGCGGCGGAACTGGACCGCGAGATCGAGCTGGTGGCGGGCGCCTTCAGCTCCAGCGCGGAAAAGTCGCGCGCGGCGGGGGAAGCGTACCGGATCGATCCCTCGCGGGCCTATGCCGACATCGCCGCCATGTTGGCCGAAGAAGCCAAGCGCGCCGATCCGATTGATTTCGTGGCGATCACCACGCCCAACCATATGCACCTGCCCGCCGCCAAGGCCGCGCTGGAGGCAGGGTTTGCGGTGATCTGCGACAAGCCTGCGACCACCACGTTGCGCCAAGCCCATGAACTGGCCGCGATCGTGGAAAAGGCGGGCAAGCCCTTTGCGCTGACCTACACCTATTCGGGTTATCCGCTGGTGCGCGAGGCGCGTGCGCGCATTGCGGCGGGCGCTCTGGGCGCGATCCGCAAGGTGGTGGTGGAATATCCGCAGGGCTGGCTGTCCAAGCCCGAGACCGGCAAGCAGGCCGAATGGCGCGGCGATCCGGCGCGCAGCGGCGTTGGCGGCTGCGTGGCCGATATTGGCGTCCATGCCTTCCATCTGGCCGAATTCATCACCGGCCTTCAGGTCTCCGAGATCCTTGCCGATCTGGGCACGGTGGTTCCGGGCCGCCGCGTCGATGACGATTGCCAGATCCTGCTGCGTTTTGCGAACGGCGCGCGCGGCGCGCTGCTGGCCAGCCAGATTTCGGTGGGCGAGCGCAACGGCCTGACCATTCGCATCTATGGCGAAAAGGCGGGCCTGCGCTGGCGTCAGGAAGATCCGAATATGCTCTGGATCTATCACGATGACGGCCGCAGCGAGTTGGTGCAGGCGGGCGATCCCGGCCTTGGCGCCGATGCCGTCCGCGCCAGCCGTACGCCGGGCGGCCACCCCGAAGGCTATCTCGAAGCCTTCGCCAATCTCTACCGCGACTTCGCCCGGCAAATCCGGGGCGAGGAAGGCTCGCTGGTCCCCGGCATCGCCGATGGCCTGCGCGGCATGGCGCTGATCGAACAGTCCGTTGCGCTTTCCAAAGCGGGCGCGGGCTGGACCAAGTTCACGGTTTAAAAGGACCGACATATGAAGACCATCAAAGGCCCCGGCATTTTCCTCGCGCAATTCGCGGGCGATGCTGCGCCGTTCAATTCGCTGCCCGCCATTGCCGATTACATGGCAGGGCTGGGCTACAAGGGCATCCAGATCCCGAGCTGGGACGGGCGTCTGTTCGATCTGGCCAAGGCGGCGGAAAGCCAGACCTATTGCGACGACATCAAGGGGATGCTCGCCGACAAGGGGCTGGAGATCACCGAACTTTCGACGCATTTGCAGGGTCAGCTCGTCGCGGTTCACCCCGCCTATGACGCGCAATTCGACGGTTTCGCCGCCGAGCATGTGCGCGGCAATCCCGCCGCGCGCCAGGCTTGGGCGGTCGAGCAGATGCACTTTGCCGCCAAGGCGAGCGCGCGTCTGGGCCTGACCACCCATGCCTCGTTCCCCGGCGCGCTGGCATGGCCCTATGTCTATCCCTGGCCCCAGCGCCCCGCCGGTCTGGTCGAGGATGCGTTTGACGAACTGGCCCGCCGCTGGAAGCCGATCCTTGACGTGTTCGATGAAAACGGCGTCGATATCGGCTTTGAACTGCATCCGGGCGAGGACCTGCACGATGGCGTGACCTTCGAGATGTTCCTTGAGCGCGTGAACAACCATCCGCGCGCCAACATCCTGTATGATCCGTCGCATTTCGTGCTGCAATGTCTGGACTATCTCCAGTTCATCGACATCTATCACGAGCGCATCAAGTGCTTCCACGTCAAGGATGCCGAGTTCCGCCCCTCGGGCCGCAGCGGCGTCTATGGCGGCTATCAGAGCTGGGTCAACCGTCCCGGCCGTTTCCGCAGCCTTGGCGATGGTCAGGTCGATTTCAGCCAGATCTTCAGCAAGATGGCGCAGTATGACTATGCCGGCTGGGCCGTGCTGGAATGGGAATGCGCGTTGAAGCACCCCGAAGTGGGCGCGGCCGAAGGCGCTCCCTTCATCGCCAAGCACATCATCCCGGTCACCGAACACGCCTTCGACGATTTTGCCGCAGGCGGCGAGGATCGCGATCTCAATCGGCGCCTGATGGGGCTGTAAATTACCCAAGGCGGCATGCGGGAAAGGTTCCCTCGCCTTTCATGAAGCATCTTCATAACCGCATGCCGCTATCCCCTGCTAATCCTCATAAGCCGTTTGGGCTAAAAGCCCCGTCATACCCCACCCTTTCGGAGTGACCGGCTTATGAAAATCCGCCAGCTTGGCCAGAACGGCCCGCAAGTTTCCGCCCTTGGCTATGGCTGCATGGGGCTGGATTTCGGCTATGCCAACACGCTCTCGCGCGCGGACGGCGTCGCCATGATCCGCGCCGCGGTCGAGCGCGGCGTGACCTTTTTCGACACCGCCGAGGTCTATGGCCCGTGGACCAATGAGGAAACCGTGGGCGAGGCGCTCGAACCCTTCAAGGGACAGGTGACCATAGCCACCAAGTTCGGCTTTGACATCGACCCGGCAACCGGCGCCATGCGCGGTGTTTCCAGCCACCCCGACCGCATCCGCGCCGTGGCCGAAGCCTCGCTCAAGCGCCTGCGCGTCGATGCGCTGGACGTGTTTTACCAGCACCGCGTCGATCCCAATGTGCCGATCGAGGATGTGGCCGGAACCGTGCGCGATCTGATCGCGCAGGGCAAGGTCAGGCATTTCGGCATGAGCGAGCCCAGTGCGGCCACCCTGCGCCGCGCCCATGCGGTCCAGCCCGTCGCCATGCTGCAAAACGAATATTCGCTCTGGACGCGTCAGGTTGAAACCAACGGCATTCTCGACGCCTGCGATGAACTGGGCATCGGGCTTGTCCCCTATTCGCCGCTGGGCAAGGGTTTCCTGACCGGGGCGATCACCAGCACGGACGATGTCTCGCAGGGCGATTTCCGCGCCACCCTGCCGCGTTTTCAGGCTGACGCTCTGGCCGCCAATCTGGCGCTGGTCGAGGGCCTCAAGGCCATCGCCGCCCAGCATGGCACCACACCGGCCCAGATCGCGCTGGCATGGCTGCTGGCCCGCCGTCCCTACATCGTCCCCATCCCCGGCACGACCAAGCTGCACCGGCTGGAGGAGAACCTTGGCGCGGCGGATATCGCCCTGTCGGACACCGATCTGGCCCAGATCGGCCTGCTGCTTGCCGGAATCGAGGTCCATGGCGCGCGCTATACTCCGGCGGCCGAAGCGATGACCGGGCTGTGAGCCATAAGGTCAAGATCATCGCGAGATGGTCTTGACCATGGCCTTTGGCGGCGCGGCGGCCTATGCCTCTCCGGGTTTAAACGGCAAGGGGAGGAAAGCCCGACATGGCGGTTGATCGCAACGATCTGGCCGATCTGGCCGCCTTTCTGGTGGTGTCCGAAGAGCGCAGCTTTACCCGCGCGGCGGCCAAGCTGGGCGTGTCGCAATCGGCATTGAGCCACACGATGCGGCGGCTGGAGGCCAAGATGGGGGTGCGCCTGCTGACGCGCACCACGCGCTCGGTTTCCCCCACTGAGGCGGGCGAACGACTGGTGGCGGTGATCGGCCCCGCGCTCGATCAGATCGGCGCCGGGATCGGCGAGATCACCCAGATGCGCGAGCGGCCCGCAGGCAATATCCGCATCACCGCCTCCGAACATGCCGCAAGGAGCCTGCTCTGGCCCGCGCTGACGCGGATCCTGCCGCGCTATCCCGACATCCATGTCGAGGTCAGCATCAACAACGGCTTTGTCGATATCGTCGAGGAACGTTTCGATGCGGGCATCCGCTTGGGCGAGGCGATTGCGCGCGACATGATCGCGGTGCGCATCGGGCCTTCGCTGCGCATGGCCTGTGTCGGTTCGCCCGACTATTTCGCCCGCCATCCCATCCCCCAAACCCCGCAGGAACTGGCCCAGCACAATTGCATCAACCTGCGCATGGCCAGCAGCGGGGGCCTGTATGCCTGGGAATTTGAAAAAGAGGGCCGGGTGATGAATGTCCGCGTCGAGGGACAATTGACCTTCGGCGGGTCAAGCATGGTGCTGCAGGCCGCCGAGGCGGGCATGGGGCTGGCCATGACGGTGGATGACATCGTGCATGACAGCGTGGCATCAGGCCGTCTGGTGCGGGTGCTGGAGGACTGGTGCCCGCCCTTTGCCGGATACCACCTCTATTACCCCAGCCGCCGTCAGGCCTCACCGGCGTTTGCCTTGCTGGTCGAGGCCCTTCGGTATCGGGATTGACGGCGCGCCCGTTAAAGAAAATGGCCCGAACGGTCCCGCTTGGTGGCCAGATAGCGCGCATTGTGCGGATTGGCGGGCAAGGCATGGGCCACGCGCTCGATCACATTGACGCCCACGGATTTCAAGGTTTCCACCTTGGCCGGATTGTTGGTCATCAACCGGATGCCATGCACGCCCAGCAGTTCGAGCATCCGCGCCGCCACGGGAAAATCGCGCGCCTCATTAGGCAGGCCGAGGCGCTGGTTCGCATCCACCGTGTCAAAGCCCTGATCCTGAAGCTGATAGGCGCGCAGCTTGTTGACAAGGCCAATGCCCCGCCCTTCCTGACGCAGATAGAGCAGCACGCCCCAGCCGCCGTCATTGGCCTCATCCGCCATAGCGGCAAGGGCCGCATCAAGCTGCGGCCCGCAATCGCATTTCAAACTGCCCAGCACATCGCCCGTCAGGCATTCGGAATGGAGCCGCACCAAAGGCACTCGGTCCGCGCTCTGCCGCCCCAGCACGAGGGCGACATGTTCGCGCAGATCATCGAGCGCGCGGAAGGCGACGATCTCGGCGCTCTCGCACACCGAGACGGGCAAGCGCGCGCGCGAGGCGATGCTCAGGTGGCGCGGGTCCTTCCAATCCTCCAGATCGGCGGCGGAAACCTCCTGCGCTTCCTCAACCCCGCTGGGGTCAACGAGGAAGGCGGGCAGGACGCCCGCCAGACGCGCCAGTTCCATCGCGGCCACCGCGCTGTCATGATCGGCAATCGGTTCGGCCAGAAACGGCCCCTTGAGCGGATTGGCCAGATCGAGCGCGGGATCACCCATCGCGCGGGCCAGCGCGAGATCGAAAGGCTCGGCCCCGCGAATCAGCACCGGGCTTTCCGGCTCTGCCGCATCGCGCTGGTTGGCCAGCTTAAGCGTGGTGGCCCGCGCGGCGGAAATCAGCATCCGGCGCGCGGAAACCTCGGCGCCAAAGCCGGTTTCGGCCGGCAGCAGCACCCAAGGCCCCACCCGCACCGCCCAGCCATGGCGCAGCGCATCGAGCGCCCGCGCAACCCGCCGCGTCGCGCTCATTACAGATCGAACTCGGTGATCAGCGGCACGTGGTCCGAGCATTTTTCCCAATTGCGCGCATCTTCCAGCACGCGATGCGCGCGGGCCTGCGCTGCCACGCTGGGCGAGCCCCAGATATGGTCGAGGCGGCGGCCCTTGTCGTTCACGCGCCAGTCCTTGGCGCGATAGGACCACCAGGAATAGTAACGCTCAGGCGCGGCGATCAGCTGGCGACCGATATCGACGAAATCATGCGCGGCCTTGAAACGTGCCAGCGTCTCGACCTCGATCGGTGTATGGCTGACCACCTTGAGCAGCGCCTTATGGCTCCACACATCGCTTTCCAGCGGGGCAATGTTGAAATCGCCAAGGATGATCGTGGGGTCCTTCACCGTCCCGGCCCACTCGGTCATGCGGGCCAGGAAATCGAGCTTCTGGCCGAACTTGGGGTTGATTTCGCGGTCAGGCTCGTCGCCGCCCGCCGGGATATAGACATTCTCGACCACCACGCCGCTGTCGCTCAGCCGGACGCCCACATGGCGCGCCTCGCCATTGGCCTGCCAGTCGTGGCGCGAGACTTCGGTAAAGGGAATCCGCGCGACCGTGGCCACGCCGTGATAGCCCTTCTGGCCATGCACCGCCTGATAGGTGTAGCCCAGATCGGCAAAGGCCTGCGCGGGGAACAACTCGGCCACTGTCTTGATTTCCTGAAGGCACAGGACATCGGGCCCATGCTCCTTCAGATAGCGTTCGACCAGCGGCATACGCAGCCGCACCGAGTTGATGTTCCATGTAGCGATAGAGATCATGCGCGCAGCCCATAAAGCATCGCGCCCGAAAGTGGCACCGCATTTTTTCTCAACAGGCCGCAAAAAGAAAACCCCCGCTCCCCGGGGGCATGGGGAGCGAGGGTTCGTGTGTGCGTTCGTCACGCTGACATGCGGATCTCGTTAGAGAGGTGGGCAACAGGGGGGAAAACCCACCAACTCGTCCGCCTTGTCGAAGACCTGTATAGGCCCGCTTGCCTTGCTGCCTTATGAACAGGATCGGCAGCATTGTCGCAGATTGTCACAGCAATGACATTTAAGCGTATCAGCGCCGGACATTGGGCCTGATGTCGAGATATTTGAACAGATCATCCCCCAGATCCACGCCATATTGGTGGCCCGAAAGGATAATCGTGGTGCGCCGATTCTGCGCGTCCACGGTCTGCCATCCCACCAGCTCCATCCCGCCCGGCACACCGGCCTTATGGGCAAAGCTGAGCGTCATGACGCCATATTCGGGGTGCATGCGGTCGGTCACGCGGATGTTGGTGACATGGGGGTCGAGGCTGGGCAGCAGCGTGCCATATTGCGCCATGTCCTTGGCCGGGTTCAGCAGCGCGCCCATCGGGCTCTTGCCGATCGGCCAGCGCTGGGTCTGCTTGACCTCCGAATCGATAATGGTCAGCGCCTTGCCGTCCGAAATGATCAGCACCGGATAGCCGCGCTGATACTGGAAACGGATCTTGCCGGGCCGCTTCAGGCTCAGCACGCCGGTCACCTGCTGGCCGGTGGCCTCGGAGCGCTGCACGAAGTTGGCGCGCAGCGTGTCGATCCCGCGCAGGGCGGCAACAGCCTGATCGATCTGGGCCGAGCCATTGGCCCCCACTGCATTGGCCATCGCGGGGGCTGGAGCAGCAAGCGAAAGGGCCGCCGGTCCCGCAACCAGCAGCCCCATGGCCAGGCGCAACGTCATGCGACGCGCCACCCGGCGATTCGGTAAGGTCTGAGCGTTTTTCATGCCCGCGCTTATAACAGCGCCGGCTTGAACCGCTCCTGAATCTTACTTGATCTTGGCTTCCTTGAATTCCACGTGCTTGCGGGCAACGGGATCATACTTGCGGAAGCTGAACTTTTCCGTGGTGTTGCGCGGGTTCTTCTTGGTCACATAGAAGAAGCCGGTGTTGGCGCTGGAAACCAGACGGATCTTGACGGTTGCGGGCTTTGCCATGACACTTTCCTAATTGTTCCAGACCCGGTCCTTGCATCGCTGAGACAGCGGCGCGCCAACCAGGGCAAAATTCACATGAGCCAAGCTGCACCTTATGCGCCGCGTGGCAAGAGGGTGGCCCCATGCTTTAGCCGGGGCGCAGAGTCAAGCGCGACTTGCCTATCGGCGCTTGTAATATTTGGTGTGAACCGGCCGCAGCAGCGCCGAGGCGACATGAACCAGCACCACCAGCCCCGCAGCCCCCACGGCGGCAAAGGCGGCATAGGTGCGGTCCAGCCCCTGCAACAGCGCGCCGGAGCCCATCGCCCCCACCACAAAGGCCCCGATCATCCCAAAGCCCATATCGGCCAGCCGCGTGATAATCCCCAAGCGGCGGAACAAGGCTCCGGTCAACAGGCCGACAACAGCACCGATCAGCAAAAGGGCAAGCAGGGTCATGGCGCGAATCCTTTCCGGTTCAAGGATACTACAAACCTGCGCAAACACTTATGGGTCTTTTTGGCGGCCCGAAAATCGGCTCGCGGGATTTTCAGGCCGGACCGGCGCATTTATCCCATATGGCCCAGCGCATAGATCGCCACCGCGCCCGCGATGATGCGATAGATGGCAAAGGGCGTGAAGCCACGGCGGCTGATATAAGTGACAAAGCCCTTGATGACGGCCAGCGCCACCACGAAGGACACTACAAAGCCCACCGCGATCTCGCTCATGCCCACGGCCGAGGTGCCCGCCGCCAGTTCATGACGGTGGCTGGCCAATTGCAGCACGGTCGCGCCCAGCATGGTGGGAATGGCAAGGAAGAAGCTGAATTCGGCCGCCGTCGAACGGTTGATGCCCATGCACAGCGCGCCCATGATCGTCGCCCCCGAACGCGACACGCCCGGCACCATGGCCAGACATTGCATCAGCCCCACACCGAAGCACTTGGACACCGGCAGTTGCCCGATGCCGACATAATCGCCGCCCTTGGCAAAGCGCTCGATGGCGATGATCGCCACGCCGCCCACCACCAGCGCCCATGCCACCACCATCGGGCTTTCGAGCAGGATGTCGATCTTTTTCTTGAAGATCAGCCCCAGCACCACGGCCGGGATAAAGGCCACCAGCAGGTTGATGATGAACTGGATCGCGGTCTTTTCGCCGCGAATCAGCCCCAGACCCACCGCCCAGAACGTGCGCCAATACAGCACCACCACGGCCAGAATCGCGCCCAGCTGGATCACGATGTTGAACACCGACCATTGCGCATCGTCATAGCCGAACAGCTTGGCGGCAAGAATCAGGTGGCCGGTGGAGGAAACAGGCAGAAATTCCGTCAGACCTTCGACGATGCCGAGCAGGATGGCGGTGACTAGCAAGGGCATGAGATGTCCTTAAAATTCGCGGGAGAGGAGGAAATTACGCTTCGCCTGCAAAGGCGCGTTCGTCAAATTGCAAACTTGCAAGGCGGGCATAAAGTCCGCCCGCCTGCGTCAATTCCTCGTGTCGGCCCAGCTCGACGATGCGCCCGCCCTCCATCACGACAATGCGGTCGGCCTGACGCACGGTGGCCAGCCGATGGGCGATGACCAGCGTGGTGCGCCCCTGCATCAGACGGTCGAGCGCATCCTGCACCAGACGCTCGCTTTCGGCATCCAGCGCGCTGGTGGCCTCGTCGAGCAGCAGGATCGGCGCATCGCGCAGGATCGCGCGGGCAATCGCCATGCGCTGACGCTGACCGCCCGAGAGGCGCGCGCCGTTTTCGCCAAGGAATGTGTCCAGCCCCTCGGGCAGATCGCGCAGGAAGCCCTCCGCATTGGCCGCGCGGGCCGCTTCCCAGATCGCCTCGTCCGACGCGCTCCAATTGCCATAGCGCAGATTGTCGCGCGCGCTGGCGGCAAACAGCACGCCTTCCTGCGGCACCAGCGCCATACGCTGGCGGATCTCGGCCGGATCGGCGCCTGTCAAAGGCACGCCGTCCAGCTTGATCGCCCCGCCCTGCGGATCATAGAAACGTTCGGCCAGTTGGAAGATCGTCGATTTGCCCGCCCCCGAAGGGCCGACAATCGCCACCGTCTCGCCCGGCTCGACCTTGAGGTCGAAATTGGCCAGCGCCGCCACTTCGGGGCGAGTGGGATAGCGGAAGGTCACGTTCTCAAAGCTGATCTGGCCGCGCGCGGGGCTCGGCAGAGCAATCGGCTTGGCAGGCGGCGCAATCGCGGGCCGCTCGTTAAGCAATTCGGACAGACGGCTTGCCGCCCCCGCCGCACGCACCAGATCGCCATACACCTCGGTCAACGAGCCAAAGGCCCCCGCCACCAATGCGCCCGTCAGCACGAATTGGGCGATGATCCCGCCCGAAATCTCGCCGCTGGCCACGCCCGCCGCCCCGCGCCACATCAGCAGCACCAGCGAACCCAGCACCAGAAGCGTCACCACACTGGTCATGGTCGAGCGGATCTTGATCCGGCGCAGCGCGGTGCCAAAGCTGCGCTCGACGGCGGCGGCGAAACGGTCGCTCTCGCGCGCTTCCTGATTGAAGGCTTGCACAATACGCGCCGCGCCCAACACCTCGGTCACCATCGCGCCGATGTCGGCGATGCGGTCCTGGCTGGATCGCGATTCGCGGCGCAGACGCCGCCCGAACCACACGATCGGCCCCACCACCACCGGAATGGCGATCACCAGCATCCCCGTCAGCTTGGGCGCAAGGAAAAAGAGGATGGCAATACCGACAATCGCCGTGATCGCATTGCGCAGCGCCACCGACACCGTCGTGCCCACCACCTGTTCGATGAGCGCGGTGTCGGCGGTCATGCGGCTGGAGATTTCCTTGGGGCTGTTTTCCTCAAAGAAGCTGGGCGGTTGGCGCAGCAGGTTGCGCTGAACGGCCAGCCGGACATCGGCCACCACGCGCTCGCCCAGCCAGGAGACGTTGAAGAAGCGCACCGCCGTGCCGATGGCCAGCACCACCACCATCGCCAGCAGGGTTTCGAACCAGCGGTCGATGGTCGCCGGATCGCTCCCGCGCGAAAAGCCTTTGTCCACCACTTGGCGGAACCCCCATGGCACGCTGGCCGTGGTGGCCGAGGTGACGATCAGCGCCGCCCCCGCCATCGCCAGCCGCCCCGGATAGGCCACCGCCGCGCGCCACACCATGCGCAGCGGGCCCAGATCCTTGGACGGTTTGGGGGAAACGGCGGCCTCGCCATCGGCGCTATCTTGCGCGCCGGATGGCATCGGGGCGGGGGCAACGGTTGCTTCGGCTTGGCTCGCAGACATGGGCCAGCGCCCTATAGGATTTTTAGGCGGTTTGGAACCGGGCAAGCAAAGAATGGTTAGCAAGATGAGGGGGTCAGATTGCTCCGACTACTGAATAGTAGGCCCAGGTCGGATTGCAACATTGAAGGAATATGGCGATATGTATGACAACAAGCCGATGGCGTATTCCCCCACCATGACGCCGCGCAAGGGATAAGTTGATGTTATACAACGCTTATGAAATGCAACGCAGCCTTCTTTCGGGCGCCAGCGCCTGGGCCTCGGTGATGGCCGAAACACTGACGAATCCGGCCAATCCGATGGCCGCGCTGGGTCTGGGACAGGTGATGGCCTCGGCTTTGGATGTTTTTTCCCATGCCGCGATGCCGCGGGGCAAACCCAATTTCGACATTGAGACCGTGACCGTCGATGGCGTCTCGCATGGCGTGACGGAGGCCATTGTCCAGCACCGCCCCTTCGGCAATCTGCTGCGCTTCAGCCATGACGGCCTGCCTGCCGATGCGCCCAAACTGCTGGTCGTCGCGCCGATGAGCGGGCACTATGCCACGCTGCTGCGCGGGACGGTGGCGCGGATGATGGAACGCGCGGTGGTTTACATCACTGATTGGGCCGATGCGAAGATGGTGCCGATGGAGGCCGGGCGCTTCGATCTGGACGATTATATCGACTATCTGATCGGCTATCTCGAATTTATCGGGCCCAACACGCATATGCTGGCCGTGTGCCAGCCTTCGGTCCCGGCCTATGCGGCAACGGCGATCATGGGCGCGAACAAGCACCCATGCCGCCCGCTGACGCTGACCATGATGGGCGGCCCGGTGGACACGCGCGAGGCGCCCACCAGCGTTAATGACGTGGCCGTCACGCGTCCGCTCAGCTGGTTCGAACATCATGTGATCGCGCAGGTTCCGCTGCATTACCCCGGCGCCGGGCGCAAGGTTTACCCCGGCTTTCTGCAGCTTGCCGGCTTCATCAGCATGAACCTGCATTCGCACATGATGAGCCATTGGCAGATGTTCAAGCATCTGGTCGAAGGCGACGGCGACAGCGCGGATGCCACCAAGGGTTTCTATGAGGAATATCGCAGCGTCTGCGACATGACCTCGGATTTCTATCTTCAGACCATCGAGCATGTGTTCCAAAAGCATTCGCTGCCCAAGGGCGAATTTGTCCATCGCGGCAAGCCGATCGATCTGGGCGCGATCACCGACACCGCGCTGCTGGCGGTCGAGGGCGAGCGCGATGATATTTCGGGCATCGGCCAGACCCGCGCCGCGCTGACGCTGGCGCATAACCTGCCCGAGGCCAACAAGCGCTATCTGTTGGCCGAGAGCGTGGGCCATTACGGCATTTTCAACGGCAGCAAATGGCGCGGAAGGATCGCCCCGGTGGTCGAGGAATGGATGGCCCAGCACGCATCGCGCTGAGCCATCCTTGATGGTTCCTCAGTTTGCGCCGGAATGAAAGACCGACGCAAACAGGGGAATCAGCGCGCGATTGCCCCATTCGGTCATGTGGTGCGTATCGCGGAACAACGCCCGATGCCCGCGCGTGGCCATGCAATTCTGTCCATCGGGGCACAGCATGGGCGTGGGATCCAGCAATTGCACCCCGCATTGACGGTGGGCCTGCTCCATGGCCTCGACGATCATCGCCACCTGTGCCTTGTAGGTGGCCAGCGGCATGGAAATGTCGGGCGCCTTGGGATCGGCGATCAAGGCAAGTTGCAGGCTTGAAACCACAGGCTCGGGAAATTCCGGATTGGGCAGCAGCAGATAGGTCGGCCCACCCTTGGCCAGCGCGCAGCTCGATGCGATCAGCTTTTCGCGCAATTCGGGCCAGGCGGCCGGCTTGCCCGATCCGTCGAAGGTCAGCGTCTGCCCCGAGATCACGCCCTGCCAATAACCGGTGAGCACCAGCGGCGTCCGGCGCGGCTTTGTCTGGGGCACCAGATAGGTTTCGAGAAACTGCTGGCAGCGGCTTTCGCGATCCACCGATCGGGCCCCCAGCACCGGCGCGCAGGCGGCATAGCCATTATAGGCCACCGCCCCGTCGGTTCCCGGCGGCAAGGCGGCGATCAGGGCGCTCACCTCATTTTCGCTCATGCTGTCGCCCAGAAAGGTGACCGCCACCCGCTTGTGATCGCCCGGCCCCAGCAAACAGGGTTTGGGCACCGGCCCGCCGGTCACGAAACAACGGTTCGCGCCCTTGGAGTAGGGGCCGCCGGGCGCGGCCTCGGCCTCGAGCGCGCGCACTTCGGGCGAGAAGCGCTGGGGAAGGCCGCGCGATTTCCAGAAGGCCGCGCCGCCCGCCGCGATCACCAGCATTGCGGCGACATAGGCCAGATGGGCGGTCCATGGATAGGTTTTGGCGCCCTTCGTCTTGGCTCCGGCCTGCTCGATCCAGCGCCACGAGGCATGGCCCAGCAGCAGCGAAAGCACGAAGGCCGCCGCCGTCCAGCGATAATCGCCGATTTTGCCATAGCGCGTGAGAAGCACGGCCAGCGGCCAGTGCCACAGATAGATCGAATAGGAATTGCGCCCCAGCCAAGTGGCCAAGGCATTGCCCGTAATGCGCGAGCGGTCCAGCCCTGCCGCGATCACCAGCCCCGCGCCCAGCGTGGGCAGCAGCGTGGCCGGGCCCGGCCAGCTTCCGGCCTGCGCAAAGGCGATCGAAACCGCAATCAGCACCAGCCCCGCGATCTGGACCGGCCTTTGCGCCCTGGTCGGAACCGCCGGGGCCAGATAGGCCAGCGCCCCGACCAGCATTTCCCAAGCGCGCGGCGGCAACAGGAAAAAGGCGGCGGAGGGCTTATGGATGCTTAGCCAGACACACAGGCCAAACGAGGCCAGCGCCAGCAGCGCCAGAATCGGCAGCAGATGGCGCCTGAGGCCGACCCGGCAAAGCCCAAGCAAGACCAGCGGATAGACCAGATAGAATTGCCACTCGACCGAGAGCGACCAGGTATGGAGAAAGAATTTCAGCGTGGATTTCTGATCGAAATAGCCCGTTTCGCTCCAGAACATCATATTGGAGAAAAAGGTGATCGCCGCGGCCCCGTGCTTGCCGGTGGCAAGCAGGTCCTGCGGCAAGAGCCAGAAGGCAGCAGGGACGAGGACACAGATGACCATGGCCGCCAGCGGGGGAAAGATCCGGCGCGCACGATCAAGATAGAAATCGGTGGTGCGAAACACACCGCGGTCCAGACGCGCGACGATGATCCCCGTCATCAGATAGCCCGAGATGACGAAGAAGACATCAACCCCGGCAAATCCACCGCCAAGCCCGGGAAATCCGAAATGGAAAGCCAGAACCGCCAATACGGCGATTGCCCGCAGCCCGTTGATATCCTGCCGAAAGTTCATCAAGATTTTCCTTTGCCCGGCAAGTTTGCGTAAGATTTCAACCAATGATGGGCCGCAATTGCATCGCCCACCGCCTTGGCCCAGACATGGCGCCCGGCGGGGTTGTAATGGATATGATCGGCCCGCAGCGAGGCGGGCGGAACATCGGCGTTCCTGTCCGCCAGATCCTGCGGCAGGGCCGGATTGCCGCCCGCATTGTAGGCCGCGCGAATATCGACATAGTCATCGCCATAGAGCCGCGAGAGCAGCGCATTGAAATCAACGATGGCCTGATAGGCAGGCGTGCCGCGAGCTTCCTCGGGCCCGGCCTGATTGGGGACGCCCAGCACCAGAAAATGACCGCCCGAGCGGCGCTGTTTCTCGACGATGGCGGCAATGGCGGAAAGCACCTTGTCCTGATCGGCGGGCAAATGGTTGTTGCGCCCGGCACAGATGATCAGCACATCGGCCGGCGGCGCCGGAGCATCGAGTTCAAGTTCGACATTGCCCGCGATGCTGACCGGCAGGGTCTGGCCCGGATCGGGCGTGAATATGTTGACATCGTGATAGGGCGGATCGCCCTCGCCATGCCTCTGATAGATCCCGCTGATCCCGGCCAGTGTGGCATGGGTGCTGCGAATCGCGGTATCGCTGGTGCGGAATATCTCGGGCCAGATCGCCGCGATCGGATTCGCACCGTCATGCAATTCCGGTTCGGTCAGGCGCAAATGGACAGGCAAGGCGCCAAAGCGCGCGGCAATGGCGTCGGCTTTCTGGCCGCCGATTCCCAGATTAATAGCTTGGGCGTGAAACCTTTCCCCCAGTTCAGCCCCAAAATTGCCGCGGGCCAGACTGTCGCCCAGCACAACGATGACCGGGCTCCGGGTTTCTGCCCGGATCGGCACGCTTGCGCTAAGCCATGCTGCGGCTGCCAAAAAACAAGGGGAAATACGCATATCCGTCCCGTATCACGCGATGTTGCAGCGCGAAAGAGCCGAACATGCAGGCTGCGAGAAGAAATTATGCCCGTTTACCTTGGGCTAAGCCGGATATGTTACGATTCGGCACAGGCAAAGAACAACATGGTTAACCAGTCTACATCATCAATTACCCCCATGTTAGCCACACCGTCATCCAATAACAGGAGAGTGACGTGGCTGTTTCCTTGGCAATGGGCGGCATCGGCATCGCCGCGAAAGAATTAAAACCCAATCCGGGCCGTGTGCTCAAAGCCATTGCCAGTGTGCCTTGGGGTGAGCGCACCTTGCTGCGTTTTTACCGCCGCGTGTACAACCGCCTCTTTCCCCGCAGCCGCGCCACCACCGTGTTTGGCGCCAGTTTCGATTGCGAGGCGGGCGACCTCATTCAGGCCAGCATCCTGCATTTCGGCCTGTGGGAACCGCATATGACGGCGCTGATGAAACATCTGATCGAGCCGGGGACGGTGATTGTCGATATTGGTGCGAACATCGGCTATTATACGTTGATGTTCAGCCAGTTGGCCGGGCCTGGCGGACGGGTGGTCGCGGTTGAGGCCCTGCCACGACTGGCCGAATATGGGCGGGCCAACAGCGCGCGCAACGGGGCCACCAATGTCGATGTGCGCGGCTGCGCGGTGGCGGCGCAGGCGGGCGAGCTTACCATTTACGAAGGCCCGCAAAGCAACATCGGCATGACCAGCCTGCTGCCCGGCGCGCATCGCACGGGCGGGGCCAAGGTGAAGGCCCTGCCGCTCGATCAGGTGCTGAGCGCGCAGGAATGCGCCGATTGCTCCTTCATCAAGATCGACATCGAGGGGGCCGAGGTGCCGGTGCTCAATCAGTTCCTTGACCAGATCGACCGCTTCCCCCGCCGCCCGACGCTGGCGGTGGAGGCCACGCCGGCCGAGGATGGCGCGTGGCCCGCGCTGTTCGACCGCTTCGTGGCCGCAGGCTATGTGCCGATCCGCATGTTCAACAGCTATGACTGGCTCGACGCGTTGCATTACGAAGACAAGCCGCTGGAGATCGTCCACAGCCTGCCGCGCGAACAAAGCGATCTGTTGATGGTTCACCCCGACAATGCGCGGGCCTTTGCCACGGCCATGGATCTGGTGATGAGCCGCTCAGGCCGCTAAACGCGCTTCTCCCCGGCGCAGCATCCAATGCTGCGCCGGTTTTTCCACCAGCCGGTAGAGCGCCGCCGAGGCCGCCAGCACGATCATCAGGAACAGGGCCAGCTTGCCCAGCCCCACCGTCAGATCGGGTCCGACGAAGAGCATCTTGAAGACGATAAACAGCAAAAAATGGGACAGATAGGTTGAATAGCTGATCTCGCCCAGCCAGTGCAGCGGACCGGAACGCAGCAGACGCGCAGGCGTGCGGTCCTCCAGCGAAAGCGCAAGGATGAGCGCGGCAAAGGCGCCCGGCACATAGGACGCCTCGGGCAGTTGCAGCACCACACCTCCTTCGAGCAGGGCGATCATCGCCGCCCAGGCCCCGGTGCAGATATCGGGCACATCGCGCCAGCGGGCCCACAGCATCCGCAGCACGTTGCCCATCCAGAATTCCAGCAGACAGCGCATCAGCCCCGTGCGCTGGATTTCATACCCCAGATAATCAGCCGAGCCATGCAGCGCGAAATAAGCCCACAGCCCCGCCAGCAGGCCGCAGCCCAGCGCCACCAGCGCGCCCGTTGACCAATCGCGCCACGGCGCGGCCATCACCGTAAAGGGAAACAGCAGATAGGCCGCCCATTCGCAGGAAATCGACCATGCCGGTTCATTCCACATCAGCCCGATGGTCATGCCCCAGTTCTGCATCAGCAACACATGGAGCGGCAATTCGCCCCAGCGATAGAAGCTGGTATCGCGCCCCGTGGCCGCCAAAAGCCCCACCAGCGCGACAAAACCGCCCAGCAACACCATATGCAAAGGCCAGATCCGCGCGATCCGCCGCAGCCAGAAGCGCGCCATGCCCCGCGCCCCGCGATAGGCCGGATTATCCGCGCCCGAATGCCACAGCACAAAGCCCGAGAGGATAAAGAACAGATCGACCGCCAGATAGCCATGGCTGAGAAAGGCATAGGCCATCGGCCCCACCGTAGCCTTCAGCGTGACGCGCGTGTGGAACAGCACGACATACCACGCCGCCAGCCCGCGCAAGCCCGTCAGCGCATCAAGCTGGGGCGCAAGAGCGCGGGCGCCCGGCAGGGCGGCGGTCTGCTGCGTCCTGTCCATCAACGCCGCTCCCATGGTCGGCCGCTCAGTTGGCAGCGGCCGGGGCGTGTGCCGCCAAAGGCTTTTCTCCCGGCACCTGCATCCGGCGCTGGGCCACGGCCACGGGCGCGGTCTTGCGCCGCACCTGCTGCACCAGCGCGATCTGCAGCGCGATCAGCATATAGACGAAGGGCTGGAACGCGATGCCCACAAAGGCCGCGCCGAGCAGATAGACGAAGTGCCCCTGCTGAAGCGCCAGCGCCAGATCGGCATAGCGCCGGTCCGACGGCGCATCGCTCTTGCGCAACCGGCGGCGCACGCCCTCAAGCTGGATCAGCCCGCTGATCTGCAGCGTCAGCCACAGCGCCAGACCCGGCCAGCCCTGTTCGCCCAGCATTTCGAAATAGGCCGAGTGGAAGGCGCGGCCCTGATCGATGATCTTGGTCGAATTGCTGCCGAAACCATCGTCCTCGCTGGTGATGATCTCCAGCTTGTTGCCGCGGAAGGCGTCAAAGCCGCCGCCAAAGGGATGTTCGGTCGCATAATTGATCGTCCATTTCCACACCGCAAGGCGCGTCGCGGCCGACTGGTCGGACTGGTTGTTCTGGATCGTGCCCATGCGGTTGGAGAAACTGTTGGGCAGCAAGGGCTGTACCAGCACCGCCGCCAGCGCCAGACCGCCGACGTAGAGCCAGCGATATTTCACCGCCCGCATCATCAGCACCGCCAGCAGACCCGCGCAAAGCAGACCCGTGCGCGCCTCGGTGCCGATGGGGATCAACAGGCCGGCAAAGGCCAGCCCATAGGCGAACAGGCGCGTGCGGCTGTTGGCGGGAAAGATCGTGCCGTCGCGCGCCAGCCAGAGCGCCAGCGGGATGATCGCGATGGCCACGCAGGAAATAGTCGAGCCTTCATAAAGGCCGTTATTATCATTGATGAACAGCTTGAGCGTGCCGTAGCCGCCGCCGCCCGCCATGGTTTTCAGCGCGCCGTCCAGAATCAGCGCCGCCGCCGAAAGCACCATCACCAGAGCCGCGGCCTCGATGCGCAATTGCGTGCGCAGCGCCAGCGGCAGGAACATCGCCCACACCAGCGACTTCCACACCCACGACCATTTATCCGCCGCCTCGACCGGGAAATCGGCCGATTGCGTGGTGAAATAGCAGTAAATAAGCAGGAGCAGCATCAGCACCTGACGACCGCTGACCCGCGCGCCCTGCTTGTTGTCAAAAAACAGCCAGCCGACCACCGCCAGAAAGAACACCACCAGTGAGAGCTGGACGTTGGTCAGCAGCGCGTAAGAGATCTTTTGCGGGGCGACGATATCGACATAGAGGAAGGCCAGCACCCAGATAAAGGGCTTGCGCAGCCCCATCAGCAGGATCAGGGCGACAAAGCCGGTGAGGAAAAGATCAAGCACGGCGCACCCTCCACTTGGCCTTCTTCTCGGGCTCGGCTTCCAGCGGCACCTCTTCTTCGGGCGCAGGATCGCGGTCGAGATCCGCGCGCGTCAAAAGGCGCAGGCAGACCAGAACCAGCAGACCATGGGTCAAGGCGATCGAGAAATAGTCAATCATCGAAGAGATGCCCTCTTTGCCTTTACTTCGCCCTTCGCGCGGCAGCCAAGAATCGGCGGCCTGGAATCGGCAATGCGCCAGCCTTTGATTAGGGCATAGCAAGCAGCGGTTGACGGGACGTTAAGCCTTTATCACCTAGGAATTGCGCCATGACACGCATCCTGCACCTGCTCGACCATTCGCTGCCGCTGCACAGCGGCTATACGTTCCGCACCCGCGCCATTCTCAAGGCGCAGGAGGGGCTTGGGCTGGAGGTGCGCGGAGTGACGGGCCTGCGTCATTATGCCGACGGGCCCGATTGCGAAGAAGCCGAAGGGCTGACCTTTTACCGCACGCGGGGGCAGGCCAAGGGACCGGCGGGGCTGCGCGAATGGCGCGAAATCGGCGCCTTTTCCCGCGCGGTGGAGCAGGTTTGCCGCGACTGGCGGCCCGATGTGCTGCATGCTCATTCGCCCGCTTTGTGCGGGATGGCGGGGCTGCGGGTGGCAAGGAAGCTGGGTATTCCACTGGTCTATGAAATCCGCGCCTTTTGGGAGGATGCGGCCGTGGGCAATGGCACCGGGCGCGAAGGCGACATCAAATATATGCTGACCCGCACCCTGGAAAATCACGTAGTGAGCGGCGCGGATGCGGTGGTTACAATCTGTCAGGGGCTGAAGGGCGATCTGATCGCGCGGGGCAATGATCCGGCGCGAATCACCATTATGCCCAATGGCGTCGATCTAGACATGTTTGGCCAGCCGGTGGCGCGCGAATCGGCACTGGCCGACGAACTGGGGCTGGGAGACGGCCCGGTGATCGGCTTTATCGGCAGCTTTTATGATTACGAAGGCATTGACGATCTGATCGACGCGATGCCGGGCCTGATCGCGGTACATCCCGATGCGCGCCTGCTGCTGGTGGGCGGCGGGCCGATGGAGGCGGCTTTGCGTGAGCGCGCAGCGGCGTCGAGCGCGGCCCATGCGATCCGCTTCATGGGCCGGGTGCCCCATTCCCAGGTCGAGCGTTACTATGCGCTGTGCGACATCATGGCTTATCCGCGCAAAAAGAGCAGGTTGACCGATCTGGTCACGCCCTTGAAGCCGCTGGAGGCAATGGCGCAGGGCAAGCTGGTGGCGGCCAGCGACGTGGGCGGGCACCGCGAATTGATGAGCGATGGCGTGACCGGAACCCTTTTCACGCCCGACGATCCGGCCGCCTGCGCCAAGGCTTTGGCCGGACTGCTCTCCGATCGCTCAAATTGGCCGCAAAGACTTGCGGCGGGGCGCTCTCATGTGGAAAATGCGCATGACTGGGCCACCAATGCCAAGCGTTATCTCAATGTTTACCAAATGCTGGCACCGGTTAATGGTGTAAATTCGGAAAGCGAGGCGGCATAACACCCCGATTCGCCCCGGAATACACCGGAAAAGTACATATCGAACACGCAACGGGCAGGACGTAAGGGCGCGACTTTGGCAACGAAGCACACTTCTGCGGGACAGGGCTGGCAAGGCATCACCCATCACCCGTTGTTCGCCACGGTTGTGCCGGTGTGGCTGGCTGCCACTTTCGCACTTTCGACGCTGGCCGTCCGCGGAGAGCTGATCGAGCGGATCGTGCTTTCGGCCCGGCTTGACCTGATCCTGCCGATGGCGACGCCCCCGCTGGGGACGACGGCCCGGCTGTTGCTGGCGGTGGCTTTTGGGCTGGTCGGTGCTTTGCTGGGCTGGGCTGCGGTGCGGGTGCTGGCCCCGCACCAGGCTTTTTCGCAGACCGCGTGGCAGCAGGCCCGCCGCGAAAAGACCGGCGAATCGGCTCCTCTGCGCCGCCGCAGCGCCGATGCACACCCCGACTTTCCCGCGCGCCAGCCGATTCAGGCCCATGCCGAATTGGGCGCGCATGGTTTCGACAATGACCCTGCCCATGCGCCCGCCCCCGAACCGGCCGCCCCCGGGCCGCAGATGACCGAGGCCGCATCGGGCCCCAGCTATGCCCCGCCCCCGCCGGTGGCCGAAACATGGCAGGTGCTGCACGATGTGCCGCCGCCGCCGCCGCCCGCCGAAGAACCTTCGTGGGACTGGAAGCCGCAGGACATCGTGGCCGTCATGGAGCGGCCAGTCGAAACCAGAGTGAAAACCGCCCCCCCCAAGGCCGAGCCCGTGAAACCCGAGCCGGTGGTTGAAACTCCGGCCATCCAGCCGTTTCGTTTCTTCAAGATCGACCCCAGCCCGGTGGAAGCTGTGGTGGAGACTGAGTCGGCCGCTGAAGCGATCCCTGTGGTCGAAGCCGCGCCGATGGCTCCTTCGCCGCTGGCGACGGCCGAAAAGACGCCCGAGATTGCAGCCGAGCCAGAGCTGCCTGCCGCACCTGTGGCTGCGGCCAAAAGCTGCGGGGGCTTTCCCTCGCTCAAGCTCGACGGCCCAAGCGCAGCCGACCATATCGCCTCGGCCTCGCTCGATTCGCTCAGCCATGTCGAGCTGCTTGCGCGGCTGTCTCTGGCCCTGCAGCGTCACCAGAACGCCCCGCAGGAAACCAAAACAACCACTTGCGAGCCTGCGCTGGCCCCTGCCCCGGATGGCACCGGCGATGCGCTGCGCGCCGCGCTGGCCTCGCTGCGCGACGTTAAATAGTTTCCCCACACCCTGCCCCGGCGCATGATTACACCGACAAATGGCGCTTAAACGGCAAATCCTTTCGTCAGAAACGCGCCAAATACGCCGTTTGTGTCCTTTCGCGGTTGCAAAAGCTGCGTTCTGACGCCATGGGGCATGATGCGTCATCTCCCCCGCGCCTGCGCGGGCAGGGGATTCGCGCTCCAGATACACGGGTTCAGGTTGCGCCCTGCCAGAGAGACGGCAGAGGGCGCGAGATTGGGATAGATAATCGATGGGATTTCCAGAGCCCCAGGGCCTCTATGATTCGCGTAACGAGCACGATGCGTGCGGCGTAGGTTTTGTTGCCCATATCAAAGGCGAGAAAAGCCACGCCATTATTACGCAGGCACTGGAAATTCTGAAAAACATTGACCACCGCGGCGCGGTGGGCGCCGACCCGTTGCTGGGCGACGGTGCGGGCATCCTGATTCAGATCCCCGATGCGCTGCTGCGCGACTGGGCCAAGGGTGCGGGCCTGACCCTGCCCCAGCCCGGCGATTATGCAGTGGCCATGTGCTTCCTGCCCCGTGACGAGGGCAGCCGCAATTTCGTGGTCGAATATTTCGAAAAGTTTATCGCCAAGGAGGGCCAGACCCTGATCGGCTGGCGCGATGTGCCGGTGAACATCGATGGTCTGGGCAAGGCTGTGCTCGAATCGATGCCGGTGATTCGCCAGTGCATCATCGGCCGGGGCGAGCATTGCGCCGATCAGGATGCGTTCGAGCGCAAGCTGCTGGCCATCCGCAAGCAGACGCAGAACCCGCTGGCCGCCCTGGCCGAAAAGCATGGTCTGCCGGGCCTGACCGAACTGTATATGCCCAGCATCTCGACCCGTACCATCGTGTACAAGGGTCTGCTGCTGGCAACGCAGGTCGGCAGCTTTTACCCCGACCTGTCGAACCCGCTCTGCGTTTCGGCACTGGGTCTGGTTCACCAGCGTTTCTCGACCAACACCTTCCCCAGCTGGAAGCTGGCGCATCCGTTCCGCTTCATCGCGCATAACGGCGAAATCAACACGGTTCGCGGCAATGTGAACTGGATAAACGCGCGCCGCCGCTCGATGCAGTCGGAACTGCTGGGTCCCGACCTCGACAAGATGTGGCCGATCATCCCGCATGGTCAGTCCGACACGGCAAGCCTCGACAATGCGCTCGAACTGCTGGTGGCGGGCGGCTATCCGCTGGTCCATGCGATGATGATGCTCATCCCCGAAGCATGGGCGGGCAACCCGCTGATGGATGCCAAGCGCCGCGCGTTCTATGAATATCACGCCGCGCTGATGGAGCCTTGGGACGGTCCGGCCGCCGTGGCCTTCACCGATGGCCGCCAGATCGGCGCGACGCTGGACCGCAACGGTCTGCGCCCCGCCCGCTTCCTCGTTACCGATGACGATATGGTGGTGATGGCTTCGGAAAGCGGCGTTCTGCCGATTCCGGAAGAGAAGATCGTGCGCAAGTGGCGCCTGCAGCCGGGCCGTATGCTGCTGATCGACTTTGAACAGGGCCGCATCATCGAGGATGAGGAAATCAAGGCCAGCCTGGCCAATGCCGAGCCTTATGAGGAGTGGCTGGAATCGGCCCAGTACAACATCAAGGACCTTGATGTTGTCGAGCCCGAACTGGCCCAGCTTCCGGTCGAAACCACCACGTTGCTCGACCGTCAGCAGGCCTTTGGCTATACGCAGGAGGACGTGTCCAAGTTCCTCGAACCGATGGGCCGCAATGGCGATGATCCGATCGGCTCGATGGGCACCGACACGCCGATTGCCGTGCTGTCGCGCAAGTCGCGTCTGCTCTATGATTATTTCAAGCAGAACTTTGCGCAGGTGACCAACCCGCCGATCGACCCGATCCGCGAGGAACTGGTGATGTCGCTGGTCAGCATGATCGGTCCGCGTCCCAACCTGCTGGGCAAGGAAGCGGGTAGCCACAAGCGTCTGGAAATCGACCAGCCCATCCTGACCAACGAAGACGTGGCCAAGATCCGCAGCGTGGAAGCTGCGCTTGACGGCGCGTTCCGCACCGCTACGGTCGATACGACGTGGGACGCCAAGTCGGGCGCCGAAGGTCTGGAGCAGGCGATCAAGGAAATGTGCTGGGCGGCAACCGAAGCGGTTCTGGCCGATCACAACATCCTGATCCTGTCCGACCGTGCGCAGGGCCCGGATCGCATCCCGATGCCCGCCCTGCTGGCCACCGCCGCGATCCACCACCATCTGGTGCGTCAGGGTCTGCGTATGCAGGCGGGCCTTGTCGTGGAAACGGGCGAAGCGCGCGAAGTGCATCACTTCTGCGTTCTGGCCGGTTTCGGCGCCGAAGCGATCAACCCCTATGTGGCCTTTGAAACGCTGGAAGATATCCGCGTGAAAAAGGGGATCCCGCTCGACGCCAAGACGGTGAAGAAGAACTACATCAAGGCGGTGGGCAAGGGCATCCTGAAGGTCATGTCCAAGATGGGCATCAGCACCTATCAGTCCTATTGCGGCGCGCAGATCTTCGACGCCATCGGTCTGTCGAGCAGCTTCATCAACGCCTATTTCACCGGCACGGCCACGACCATCGAGGGTGCGGGTCTGAAGGAGATCGCGGAGGAAACCGTGCGTCGCCACGCGGCGGCCTATGGCGACAACCCGATCTATAAGAACATGCTCGATGTGGGCGGCATCTACGGCTATCGTATCCGCGGCGAAGAGCATGCGTGGACGCCTTCCAACATCGCCAGCCTGCAGCATGCGGTTCGCGGCAATGTTCCTGAAAAGTACAAGGAATTTGCCGAGACGATCAACGATCAGGCCCAGCGCAACCTGACCATCCGTGGTCTGCTGGACTTCCGCAAGGCGGACAAGCCGCTGGATATCAGCGAGGTTGAACCGGCCAGCGAAATCGTCAAGCGTTTCGCCACCGGCGCGATGAGCTATGGCTCGATCAGCTGGGAAGCGCATACCACGCTGGCGATCGCCATGAACCGTATCGGCGGCAAGTCGAACACGGGCGAAGGCGGCGAGGATCCGATCCGCTTCAAGCCGCTGGAAAACGGCGATTCACTGCGTTCCTCGATCAAGCAGGTGGCCTCGGGTCGCTTTGGCGTGACCAGCGAATATCTGGTCAATGCCGATGACATCCAGATCAAGATGGCTCAGGGCGCCAAGCCCGGCGAAGGCGGTCAGTTGCCCGGCGACAAGGTCGACAAGACGATCGGCAAAACCCGTCACTCGACCCCGGGTGTGGGCCTGATCTCGCCGCCGCCGCACCATGACATCTATTCGATCGAAGACTTGGCGCAGCTCATTCACGATCTCAAGAACGTGAACACCGGCGCGCGCATCTCGGTCAAGCTGGTGTCGGAAGTGGGCGTGGGCACCGTGGCTGCGGGCGTTTCCAAGGCGCGCGCCGATCATGTCACGATCTCGGGCTATGAAGGCGGGACCGGCGCTTCGCCGCTGACCTCGCTGACGCATGCCGGTTCGCCGTGGGAAATCGGTCTGGCCGAAACGCAGCAGACGCTGATGCTCAACAACCTGCGTTCGCGCATCTGTGTTCAGGCCGATGGCGGCCTGCGCACTGGCCGCGACGTGGCGGTCGCCGCGCTGCTGGGCGCCGACGAGTTCGGTTTCGCAACCGCTCCGTTGATTGCCGCTGGCTGCATCATGATGCGCAAGTGCCATCTCAACACCTGCCCGGTGGGCGTGGCAACGCAGGACCCCGTGCTGCGCGCGCGCTTCACGGGTCAGCCTGAGCATGTCATCAACTACTTCTTCTTCGTCGCCGAAGAGCTGCGCGCCATCATGGCGGAGATGGGCTTCAAGACCCTCGCCGAAATGGTGGGCCGCGTGGACCGTCTGGAGCCCAAGCGGGCGATCCAGCACTGGAAGGCCGAGGGCATCGACCTCTCGCGCCTGCTGCACAAGGTTCCCGATGGCATCTCGCCCAGCCTGAACTGGAGCGAAACGCAGGATCACGGTCTGGCCGGCGCGCTGGACAATGACCTGATCGTCGCGGCCAGCGATGCGCTGATCGAGGGCAAGGCCGTGCGCATCGAGCGCAAGGTCATCAACGTCAACCGCACGGTCGGCGCGATGCTCTCGGGCGAAGTGGCCAAGCGTTACGGTCATGCGGGCCTGCCCGACAACACGATCCATATCGCTCTGACCGGCACGGCGGGTCAGTCCTTCGGCGCCTTCCTCGCGCATGGCGTGACGCTGGAGCTGACGGGCGACGGCAATGACTATGTGGGCAAGGGCCTGTCGGGCGGTCGCGTGATCGTCAAGCAGCCGGACTACGTCAACCGCGAGCCGACCCAGAACATCATCGTGGGCAACACGGTGCTCTATGGCGCGATCAGCGGCGAGGCCTTCTTCTCGGGCGTGGCGGGCGAGCGTTTCGCGGTGCGCAATTCGGGCGCGATCGCCGTTGTCGAAGGCACGGGCGATCATGGCTGCGAATATATGACCGGCGGCGTGGTCGTCGTGCTGGGCAAGACCGGGCGCAACTTTGCGGCCGGTATGTCGGGCGGCGTAGCCTATGTCTATGACGAGGCCGGCAACTTTGCCGATCTGGTCAATCCGGCTCAGGTCGACGTCCTGCCGATCAGCGCGGCGCGCGATGAAGAGGATGGCGCCAAGAGTGATTGGGGCCGTCCGCAACAGCGCACCGTGTCGGTCTATGACCTGGGCATGGGCGACATGCTGCGCCACGATGCCGAACGTCTGCGTATTTTGCTCGAACGTCACAAGCTCCACAGCGGCAGCAAGCGCGCCGCCGAACTGCTGGAGGACTGGGACAACGCGCTGGCCAAGTTCGTCAAGGTCATGCCGCGTGATTATGCCAAGGCGCTGCGCAGCTTTGAAGCTGAGCGTCTGGCCGCAGAAACTGTGGCCGCAGAATAAGTTCGAGAAGGAAGGAATTACACATGGGCAAGGAAACCGGCTTTCTCGAGCTTGACCGTCAGGACCGCACCTATGCGGACCCGGCGGAGCGCGTGAAGCATTACAAGGAATTCGTGATCCCGCATGCCGAGCCTGCGCTCAAAGCGCAGGCCTCGCGCTGCATGAATTGCGGCATTCCCTATTGTCACAATGGCTGTCCGGTGAACAATATCATCCCGGACTGGAACCATCTGGTCTATGAAGGCGATTGGCAGAATGCGCTTGAAGTGCTGCATTCGACCAACAATTTCCCCGAGTTTACGGGGCGCATCTGCCCCGCGCCTTGCGAGGCAGCCTGCACGCTGAACATCGTGGACCAGCCGGTGACGATCAAGTCGATCGAATGCGCGATCGTCGACAAGGGCTGGGAGAACGGCTGGATCACCGCGCAGGTGGCCGCCAGGAAGACCGGCAAGTCAGTGGCCGTGGTGGGTTCGGGCCCGGCGGGTCTGGCCGCTGCGCAGCAACTGGCGCGCGCGGGCCATTCGGTCACGGTGTTTGAAAAGAACGACCGCGTGGGCGGGCTGATGCGTTACGGCATCCCCGACTTCAAAATGGAAAAGCACCTTATCAACCGCCGCATGGTGCAGATGGAAGCCGAAGGCGTGGCCTTCCGCACCTCGGTCGAGGTGGGCGTGCATGTTTCGGTCGAGTCGCTGAAGGAAAACTTCGACGCCATCGTGCTGGCAGGCGGTGCGGAAGATCCGCGTCCCCTGAACATTCCGGGCTATGAAATGCAGGGCGTGCGCTTTGCCATGGAATTCCTGACCCAGCAGAACAAGCGCGTGGCGGGCGATGATGAAATCCGCGCCGCACCGCGCGGCTCGCTGACCGCCACGGGCAAGCATGTCGTGGTGATCGGCGGCGGCGACACAGGCAGCGACTGCGTCGGTACGTCGAACCGTCAGGGTGCCCTGTCCGTCACGCAGCTGGAAATCATGCCCCAGCCGCCGGTGAAGGAAAACAAGGCTCTGAGCTGGCCGAACTGGCCGCTCAAACTGCGCACCTCGTCGAGCCACGAAGAAGGCGTGTCGCGCGAATTCGCCGTACTGACCAAGCGCGTCGTGGGCGAAAACGGGGTCGTCACCGGCCTCGAATGCGTCCGCGTCGAATGGGAAGGCGGCAAGATGGTCGAAGTGCCGGGCAGCGAATTCACGCTCAAGGCCGACCTGATCTTCCTCGCCATGGGCTTTGTCGGTCCGCGCAAGCAAGGTCTGCTCGATCAGGCTGGCGTTGAACTGGACGCGCGCGGCAATGTGAAGGCCGACACCAACAATTATCGCACCAGCGATGACAAGATCTTTGCCTGCGGCGACATGCGCCGCGGTCAGAGCCTTGTCGTCTGGGCCATCCGCGAGGGCCGTCAGGCCGCGCGCGCGGTGGACGAGGCGCTGATGGGCGTGACGGAACTGCCCCGCTGATCGGGCACGCAAACGGGTAAAGAGAAGCGCCGGCGGGGCAACCTGCCGGCGCTTTTTCTATGGAGCATTGGGCAGGCCATGGCGTAGAATACCGGCAACACACCGGAGTCGATGCCCATGTTCCTCGACACACGCGATCCCTGGCCTCCGCCCGACCCGTGGAGCCCGCCGCCCCGCCGAGACCGGCCCGAACTGGGCAAACGGCGCGAGGGGGTGATGCTGTCGCTGGTGGGGATCAATCTGCTGCTGCTGTTTATCGCGCCGATTGCCGGGATCACCTTTTTCGACATCGCCCTGGCGCTCTGGCAGAGGTTTTAGGGTGGCCCCAAACCGCCGCCCTGCCTCACTTCATCGCGGCGGCCAGCTTGTTGTGATAGTCGAACTGCACATAAGCGGGGCCGTTATAGGCCTTGGCAAAGGCGCGGCAGGTTTCCGGATTGGTCGAGAGCGCGGCCATTTCGTCCTGCAGCCTGTTGGTCTCGATATAGTGGACCAGCAGGAGATAATGGCCAGCCTCGGACGCAACGGTGGACAGGGCCAGAGCATAGGGCGAGGCATAGTCGAAATCGTCCCAATATTCGCCCAGCACCTGAAACTTGCCCCATGAGCAGGCCATGAAGGCGGCATCGATCTCTCCGGTGACGATCGCGCCCAGCAATTTGTCCCAACTGTTTTCGTTATAACCGCCCGACTGCGGGTTGCCGAAACTGCACACCGAATATTTGCCGCCGGTGTATTTGTGGAATTTATGGCGTTCAAACAGGACCTTGGGGCGGCCGTCCTTGTCGTACCCGCTGCCTGCGGCCTCGACCTTGGCGACGGCGGCCAATTGCTTGACCGACACGCCCAGCCGCGTGGCGAAAGTCTTGATCTGGTCGGCACCGAGCGGGGCCGTGTTCGCGCTGGTAAAAGTGCTTAGCAAGGCTTTACGAGACAAGTCACCCCAGACGCCATCGGGTTTTGCGCCAATAGCTTTCTGCAAATCGATGATGTTCATGGCCATCCCTTTCAAGAGAAGATGGCCACAGTGTGAATAATCGCTCCTATGTAGGCAATGATTCCATGGCTGCAGTTGGAAACTTCTTTTTAGAGCGACCAGTCGATCGGGGATCGTCCTACAGATTCAAGAAATTCGTTCGCCTTTGAAAAATGGCGGCTGCCGAACCAGCCGTTATAGGCCGAGAGCGGGCTGGGGTGTGGAGCCTTGAGCACCAGATGTCGCCCGTCGTTCAACCCCGGCACGCGCGCCGCCTTCTTCTGCGCATGGCTGCCCCAGAGCATGAAGACACATGGCAAAGGCCCTTTCGCCACCGCCGCCACGCAGGCATCGGTAATCGCCTCCCATCCGCGATTCTGGTGCGACCCGGCCTGCCCCTGCTCGACGGTCAGCGCATTGTTGAGCAGCAGCACGCCCTGACGCGCCCAGGAGGACAGATCGCCATGGGCGGGCGGGACAAAGCCGACGTCTGTTTTCAGCTCCTTGTAGATATTGACCAGACTGGGGGGCACGCGCACGCCCTGTTGCACGGAAAAGCTCAGGCCATGGGCCTGTCCCGGCCCGTGATAGGGGTCCTGGCCCAGAATCACCACCTTGACCTCATCGAGCGGCGTCAGCGCCAGCGCGGCCAGCCTTTGCCCGCGCGCAGGGAAGATCACCTTGCCCGCCGCTTCCTCGCTTTTAAGAAAACCGCCCAGCCGCCGCGCCTCGGGCGTGGAGAGTACGCCATCAAGCGCCTCGCGCCAACTTGTGGGAACTGCGTCACTTGCCGTCATAATCTGCCTTCCCGCCGCTTTCAGGGCTTTTCAGGTCGCCCGCTTCGTCCTAAGCATTTTGGCACAATGGCTGTCTATCTCCACGAAGAAGATCTCCCCGAAGGCGTGCTGGCTCCCGGCCCGATTGCGGTGGACACCGAAACCATGGGCCTTATCACGGCCCGCGACCGGCTGTGCGTCGTGCAAATTGCCGACGGGCGGGGCGACGAGCATCTCGTCCGCTTCAAGCCCGGCAGCACTTACGCTGCGCCCAACCTGAAAGCCGTGCTGGCCGATCCAGAGCGGGTGAAGATCTATCACTTTGCCCGTTTCGACATTGCCGCGATCCAGCATTATCTGGGCGTGACGGCGGCGCCGGTGTTCTGCACCAAGATCGCCAGCAAATTGGTGCGCACCTATACCGACCGGCATGGCCTCAAGGATCTGGTGCGCGAATTGCTGGGCAAGGAATTGAGCAAGCAGCAGCAGTCGAGCGACTGGGGCGGGGCCGAGCTGTCCGACGCCCAGCGAGAATATGCGGCCAGCGATGTGCGCTATCTGCATGCCGCCCATGCCATTCTGGTCACGCGGCTTGAGCGCGAAGGGCGCACCGCATTGGCGCAGGCATGTTTCGACTTCCTTCCCGCGCGGGCGGAACTCGATCTGGCCGGATGGCCCGATCACGACATCTTCAGCCATATGTCGGCCTGAGGCAGCCTTGACCATCGGTGCCGATCTGCTGCGCAACCGCCGCCGCGCGAAAGCCGCGCCCGGCGGAGCGCAGGATCGCATGATTCGCTTTCTTTTTTCCGCCCTGCCCATCGGCGTGGGCATGACCACCGCCGTCATGGTGGTCAGCCCGATCTTTCCCCATGGCGAGGTCTCCTTTCTGCTCGACCGCAACAAGGTGGCCGTGGCCAAGGAGCGCCTGTCGGTGACCAGCGCGACCTATCGCGGCACTGATGACAAGGGGCGCCCGTTCGAGTTGAACGCCGGGCAGGCGGTGCAGCATTCCGCGCAGGTGCCGATTGTGGAAATGCGCGGCCTGCAGGCCAGTCTGGCCATGGAAAGCGGCCCTGCGCGGGTGGAGGCGCCCTCGGCGCGCTATGACCTGAACCGCGAACGCATGCAGGTGGCAGGGCCCGTGCAGTTCTCTGAGAGCGGCGGCTACAGCATGCGCACCAGCAGTGTCGAAATCGACCTGAAGACCCGGCGCGCCACCGCCAACAGCGGTGTGACCGGAACCGTGCCCGCAGGCACGTTCTCGGCCGATCACATGGCGGTCGATCTCTCGTCTCGCAACGTTGTGCTGGAGGGGCGCGCGCGGTTGCGCATGACCCCTTCACGGATGAAAATGCCCAGATGAAACCGCTTCACGCGAGGTGGGGCTTGGGTTAAGGACCAATCATGTCTGTTAGCATGCGCTTTTCGTTTTCCCGTCGCGCCGGTGTCACGGGATTAACCGCTCTGGTGTTGAGCGGCTGGGCCGGCGCCCTTTTGGCGCAGGGGCTGGAGAGTCATGACAGCAATGCGCCGGTGGACTATGCCGCCGATCGCATCGACGTTCAGGACAAGGCCAAGCGAGTCCTGCTGACAGGCAATGTCGAGATCACGCAAAAGGGCTTGAAGCTGCGCGCGGCGCGTACGCTGGTGGCCTATACCGATGATGGCGCAAGCGGCGGCGGCAGCGGCAATGACGTCAAGATCCAGCGCATCGACGCGACCGGCAATGTTGAAGTCATTCGCGGCGAGGAGCACGTCTGGGGTGATCTTGCCACTTATGACTTTGGCCGCCGGGTTATTACGGTCGTCGGCCATGTGCGTCTGCAGAATGCGCGGGGCAATGGCACCGGCGAAAGACTGGTGATCGATCTGGACAATCACATGTCCAATTTCCAGGGCACCGGTGCGGGCAAGGGATCGGCTTCGGGCGGCCGCGTGACAGGGAGCTTCTCGGTCGCAAAAAAGAATGCGGTTAATTCAACGCAGGATCGAAATTAACCTAATCCTTCCGAATCAAACGCCTAATTTTACCAGTGCAAACCTCATTTCGTACCAATTTGGAACACAATTATCTGATTTCGCAACATTTTGGCTCGCCAAGTCGATATCTAAGCCTTTTTACTTATAAATTGACTTGCGGAATTCCCCTCATTGGGTAGATATGCCGCACCTGCGAAATCAATGAGGTTTGAAAAGCCATGACCACCGTCCCTTCCAATGGCAAAGTAGCGCTTATTACCGGCGTAACTGGACAGGACGGGGCATATCTTGCCCGGCTATTGCTGGAAAAGGGCTATGAAGTTCATGGCATTAAGCGCCGCTCTTCGTCTTTCAACACCGGCCGTATCGAAGATATTTACGAAGATCCCCATGTTGAAGGCGCCCGCTTTCACCTGCATTACGGCGATCTGACGGATTCGACCAACCTGATCCGCATCGTTCAGCAGACCCAGCCGGACGAAATCTACAATCTGGCCGCCCAAAGCCATGTGCAGGTCAGCTTTGAAACCCCCGAGTACACCGCGAATGCCGACGCTATCGGCACGCTGCGTCTGCTTGAGGCGATCCGCATTCTGGGTCTGGAAAAGAAGACCCGCTTCTATCAGGCTTCGACCTCGGAACTTTACGGCCTGGTGCAGGAAGTGCCCCAGCGTGAAACCACCCCGTTCTATCCGCGCTCGCCCTATGGCGTGGCCAAGCTCTACGGCTACTGGATCGTGGTGAACTATCGCGAAGCCTATGGCATTCATGCCAGCAACGGCATCCTGTTCAACCATGAAAGCCCGCTGCGCGGCGAAACCTTCGTAACGCGCAAGATCACCCGCGCGGCCGCCGCCATTTCGCTGGGCCGTCAGGAAAAGCTGTATCTGGGCAATCTGAAAGCTGTATCTGGGCAATCTGGACGCCAAGCGCGACTGGGGCCATGCGCGTGAATATGTCGAAGGCATGTGGCTGATGCTTCAGCAGGAGCAGGGCGACGATTACGTGCTGGCGACCGGCGAAACCGTCGAAGTGCGCAATTTCGTGCGCTGGGCCTTTGAAGACGTGGGCATCGAGCTGGAATTCACCGGCGAAGGCATCGACGAAAAGGGTATCTGCAAGAAGACCGGCAAGGTCATTGTCGAGATCGACCCGCGCTACTTCCGCCCGACCGAGGTGGACCTGCTGATCGGCGATCCGACCAAGGCCAAGGAAAAGCTGGGCTGGAGCCACAAGACCCCGATCCGCGAGCTGGCCCGTGAAATGGTCCAGGCCGACCTTCAGGTCATGCGCGACGCCCCGATCGCCAAGTTCCAGTAAGGGTTTCCGGCATGTTCGATCTTTCCGGTAAGCGTGTCTTTGTCGCAGGCCATCGTGGTATGGTGGGCAGCGCCATTGTGCGCCGCCTTGCTTCGGAAAATTGCGATGTGCTGACCGCCGGCCGCGCCGAGCTTGATCTGATGGATCAAGCTGCCGTGCGCGGCTGGATGGCTCGGGAAAAGCCCGATGTGGTAGTGGTTGCCGCAGCCAAGGTGGGGGGCATTCTGGCCAACAACACCTATCCGGCCGACTTCCTCTATAACAATCTGATGATCGAGGCGAACCTCATTCAGGCCTCCCACGCCGTGGACGTGGGCAAGCTGCTGTTTCTGGGTTCGTCCTGCATCTATCCCAAATTCGCCCCTCAGCCGATCACCGAGGACGCGTTGCTCACCGGCCCGTTGGAAGAAACCAACGAATGGTACGCGATTGCCAAGATCGCCGGGATCAAGCTGTGCGAGGCCTATCGCGTGCAGCATGGCGTTGACTACATCAGCGGCATGCCCACCAATCTTTACGGCCCGGGCGACAATTACAACCTCGAAACCAGCCATGTGATGCCCGCGCTGATCCGCAAGGTGCACAATGCCAAGAAGATTGGCGGCACGGTGGAGGTGTGGGGCACGGGCACCCCGCGCCGCGAATTCATGCATGCCGATGATTGCGCCGATGCCTGTGTGCATCTGCTCAAGAACTATTCCGGCCGCGAACATGTTAACATCGGCTTCGGCTCGGATGTCTCGATCCTCGAACTGACCCAGCTCGTGATGGAAGTCGTCGGCTATGAAGGCGAGATCGTCCATGATCTGTCCAAGCCCGATGGCACCCCGCGCAAGCTGATGGACTCCGCACGCCTTCATGCGCTTGGCTGGACCCCGCGGATCGCGCTCAAAGAAGGCATTGCTGACGCCTACCGTCACTTCCTGACAGAGGTAGGTTAATGGGTGATGGCCTGCGGCTCGCCATTGTCGGTCTGAATTACGCCCCCGAGGAAATCGGGATCGCGCGTTATACGACCGACATGGCAAAGGCGCTTGCCGCCAGAGGAGCCCAGGTCGAGGTTATTTCGGGGAAACCCTACTATCCGGCATGGTTTGTCGAGCCGGAATGGCGCGGGGGCTGGCGCCGCAACGTCGAAGCCGGCGTTTCGATCACCCGTTGCCCCTTCTACGTCCCGCGCAAACCGGGCGGTCTCAAGCGTATCCTGCATCTGGCCAGCTTTACCCTGAGCGCGCTTGGCCCGGCCCTTACACTGGGGATGAAGCGCCGCGACAAACGGCCTCAGGCGGTCTTTTGCATCGCCCCCTCGCTGCTCAGCGTGCCGGTGGCATGGGTGCTGGCCCGGTTGTCCGGGGCCAGTCTGTGGGTGCATGTTCAGGATTTCGAGGTCGAGGCCGCTTTCGCCACCGGCCTGGTGGGCAGCGGCGGGGCCGTGGCGCGTCTGGCGCGCTGGGTGGAAAACCGTATGCTGGGGCTGGCCGACATCGCCTCCTCGATCAGCCCGCAAATGTGTGAGCGCCTTGCGGCCAAGGGGATCGCCCCGGACCGCGTGGTCGAAGTGCGCAACTGGGCCGATGTGGACACCGAATTTTGCAGCCCCCGGCACAGTCCCTATCGGGCCGAGTGGGGTATTGGCGAACGCAAAGTCTGCCTTTATTCCGGCAATATCGCCAACAAGCAGGGCATCGAGATCCTGATTGAGGCAGCCCGGTTGCTGCGCCATCGCGCGGACATCCAATTTGTCATTTGCGGTCAGGGGCCCAACCGCGTCCGGCTGGAAGAACTGGCGCGTGGACTGGACAATGTGATGCTCCATGACCTTCAGCCGATGGCCCGGATGGGCGAATTGCTGGGTCTGGCGCAGGTTCACCTGTTGCCGCAAATTCCCGGAGCGGCTGATCTGGTGCTGCCCTCGAAACTCACCAATATGCTGGCCTCTGGCCGCCCCGTCGTGGCCACGGCCGAGCCCGGCACCGGCCTGTATGACGAGGTGGACGGTTGCGGTCTGGCGGTGGCGCCCGGCGATGCGGCGGGCTTGGCCCAAGCGATTGAACGGCTGATCGACGAGCCAGAAATGGCAGCACGCTTCGGGGCCGAAGCACGCAAACGGGCACAGGAACGCTGGTCTCAGGCCGCGATGATCGACCGGATCGAGGCGCGTCTGGCCCGGCTGCTCCGCCCCCGCGTGGCGGCCTGACGATGGCTGTCGCCCTCAAGCTGCGCAATGGCTTTGGCGCCGTCGCGCGCAAGCTGCACTATGTCCGCCTGACGCCCTTTGACACCGACACGGCCGAAGGACGCGCGCATGAAAGACAGCGCCGTGTGGCGCTGAGCGCCATGGCCTCGATGGTGGCGAAGGTGATTTCGGTATCCACCGCCCTGATTTCCGTGCCGCTGACGCTGCATTATCTGGGCGCCGAGCAATATGGCATGTGGATCATCCTCAGTTCATTGCAAGCGTCTTTCACCTTTGCCGATCTAGGCGTCGGCAATGGCGTGCTCAATCAGGTGGCGACGCTCTATGGCCGCGATGATTTCGAGGGCATACGGCGGGTGATTTCCTGCGGCTATGCGATTTTGACCATGGTGGCCCTGGCAATCATGGGGCTGTTTGCGGCCCTGTACCACCTCGTTCCATGGTATGGGATCTTCAACGTCAAGACCGCCGCCGCGCAGGCCGAGGCGGGACCTGCGCTGGGCGCCTTCATCCTGTGCTTTGCGGTGGCCATGCCGCTGGGCATCGTGCAAAAGGTTCAGATCGGCCTGCAGCGCGGCTTTATGGCCAGTTTGTGGCAATGCGCGGGCAGCGTGATCGGGCTGATCGGCGTTCTGGTCTGTATCGAGATGAAGCTCAGCCTGTTCTGGCTGATCTTTGCGCTGATGGGCCAGCCGCTGGTGGCGGCGCTGTTGAATGGCGTGATCTTCTTCGGCTTCATCGAAAAGGGTCTGTCGCCGCGCCTGCCCTTGATCAGCCTGAGCGTGATACGGGCGATTTCGCAGACCGGCGCGATGTTCTTCGTGCTCCAGATCGTGGCGGCGGCCACATTTTATGTCGATTCCATCATTCTGGCGCAGGTGCTCGGCGCTTCGCAGGTGCCGGTCTATTCGGTGCCCGAAAAGCTGTTTTCACTGATCGCCACTGTGCTGGCCATGGTGCAGGCTCCGCTCTGGCCGGCCTACAGCGAGGCGGTGGCGCGCGGCGAGTATGAATGGGCGCGGCGCACCTTGCGCAAATCCCAGATATTTGCCGCAGGCTTTGCCACGGCATGTTCGGCCGTGCTGGTGATCGGCGGGCCGACCATCCTGCATTACTGGGTCAATGGCGCGGTTCAGCCTCCGCTGATGCTGATGCTGGGTCTGGCCATCTGGAAGATCGTAGAAGGGCAAGGCAATGCCATGGCCATGTTCCTCAACGGCACCAACCAGATCCGCTTTCTGGTCATGCTTTCCGTGGTGACGGCGGTGGTGGCGGTAACACTCAAGGTGTTGCTGGCGCGTAAGTTCGGCATTTCAGGAACCGTTTGGGCCACCACGATCGCGTTTTCGGTCTTCATGCTGGTTCCTAGTATCATGCACACGCGCAAGTATCTGCTTGAGCATAGCGGGCACTGAAAGAGCTGCACAGGAAGGGAACGACCATGTTTTCGGCAATAACAGGCCACCTGAAGCGCAATCTTTCACCGTCAATGCGTATCCGGGTTCTTCGCCTTTACACGAGTCTCTCTCGGCTTTCGCATCCGTTCCGTATCTGGCGTTTGCGGCGGCAGCATGTTGGCGCCGGGTCCTATATCGACAAGTCCGTAAACGTCTTGGGCTGGCGCAATACGCGCATTGGTTCAAACAGTGTTATCTGTGAGAACACCTGCATTAATATCAACAATCGCGGAAGCCGCGAACCAAAAGTTGTGATTGGCAACAATTGCTTTATTGGAAGAAGAAATTTTTTTAGCAATGCCAATCAAATTATCCTTAAAGATTACTGTATGACAGGCTTGGATTGTCACCTTAATAGTGCAGATCATGTTTTCAATGATCCGTTCATGCCTTATATCGGCACTGGTGTTACCAATACGAACAATATCATTCTTGGCGTCAATACGTGGCTGGGCACTGATGTCACCATTCTTGGCAACGTGACCATCGGCCATGGCTGCGTGGTGGGCGCAGGCTCGCTCGTCACCAAATCGGCGCCGCCTTTCAGTCTGTTGGTGGGCAGTCCGGCGCGGGTGATCAAGCGCTATGACATGCTCTCGCAATCATGGCGCCCGATTGCCGAGTTCACGCCCGAAATGGAGGCCATGCTGCCCGATGAGGACAGCTATCTGGCCACCCTGCAAAAGAACAAACCGCACCTGTTCATGTCTTATGATGCCGCCGGAAAATGCCGGGGCGATTTGCCGTGAACAGGAAGCGTCCATGACTTCGCATCAAACCCAAATCTTGCACCCAATTGATAAAGGACCTTTCATGACCACGCAATTCAAGCGGTACATCGTGACGGGCGGCGCTGGCTTTATCGGTCATCGCGTCGTGCGCAATCTGCTCGCCATCGAAGACGCCCAAGTGGGGGTGATCGACGATCTCTCGGTCGGGATGCCGATGCCCGCCCCCGCCGATCGTCTGACGCTGCACAAGGCCGATATCCGGGATGCGGAGTCAATTGCGGCCATTCTTGCCGAATTCAAACCCGATGTTGTTGTCCACCTTGCTGCGGTGCATCACATTCCCACCTGCGAGACCAAGCGGGCCTATTCGCTCGATGTCAATGTCGTGGGTACCGAAGTTGTGCTGGAAGCTGCCGCAGCGGCCGGGGTGCAGAAGATCGTGCTGGCCTCCTCGGGCGCGGTCTATGACTGGAAGGAAGGCGCGCTGATCGAGGACACCGCTCCGTTGCGCGCTGCCGACAACTATTCCATCGCCAAGCTGACCAACGAAACGCAGGTTCGCTTGTGGGGCGACCGGACCGGCGGCCAGGTGGCCATCGCCCGCATCTTCAACACCATCGGCGCCGATGACCCCAACGCCCACCTGATCCCCGACATCATCACCCAGATCCCCCAGGGCGCCAGCCAGGTTGAGATCGGGCTGGGCAATCTGACGCCGCGCCGCGACTACATCCATGTTGAAGATACGGCCCGCGCGATTGCCACGATCGCCATGACCGCGCTGGAAGGTCCGTTCAACATTTTCAACGTTTCCACCGGCAAGGACGCAACGGTGGTCGATCTGGTCAATTTGCTGGGCGAAATCATGCAGGTCAAGATCGACGTGGTGTCCGACCCGGCCCGCATTCGGCGCATCGACCGCCCGACCCAGTTGGGCGCGACCGGCAAGATTCGCGCTACGCTGGGCTTTGAGCCGCAACGCAATCTGCGTGAAGCGTTGGTCGATATCGTCAAGCAGTCGGGTTGGACGAGTGAGGCCGTCCAATGATCCGCGTCGGTTTTGTCTTTGCCCGCACCGACACTGGATGGATGGGCGGCATCACCTATATGCGCAATCTGATTGCGGCCATTCAGGCGATCCCGAACCGGAAAATCGAACCGGTGCTGATTGTACCCTCGCAGATGCCAGACAAAAATCTTTCCGATTTCAATGGATTGGAAATCATAAGGACAACGGCACTCGATCGCAAAAGTCCGGCTTGGTTATTGGGCAAATTGAGCGAGAAATATCTCTTCAAGCGCAATCTCGCGCTTGAGGCTGTTTTGCGTCAAAACGGGATCGCAATCCTGTCGCATCACGCCCGGATCGGCTCAAAATCGAAATTCCCCAACTTGCTGTGGATCCCCGATTTTCAGCAGAAGCGCCGCCCGGACTTTTTCGAACCGGCCGAAATCGCCCGCCGGGATGCCGACAACGAACGTTGCGTAGCCGAAGCCCATTGGGTGGTACTGAGCAGCCATGACGCGCTGAACGATCTGAAAACTTATGTGCCCGCAGGGACTGACAAGAGCTCCGTCCTGCGGTTTGTATCGGGCATCCAGTCCACATCTCGCGGAGAACTGGGGCTGGCGGAACTGGAGGCCAAGTATGGTTTTTCCGGCCCCTATTTCCACCTGCCGAACCAGTATTGGGCGCATAAAAACCATGCCGCCGCCATCCGCGCGGTGGCCTTGCTCAAACAGCAGGGGTTGAAGGTAACGGTCCTGTCAACCGGGGCGCCGACCGACTATCGTCATCCCAAGTTCTTTGAGTCGATCGAGAAACTGATCCAGGAACTGGACGTTGCAGATTGCTACAAGGTGCTGGGGCTGATCGACTATGCCGACATGGGGCCATTGATGGGGCACAGTGTGGCGCTCATCAATCCGTCCTATTTCGAGGGGTGGAGCACCACCGTCGAAGAGGCCAAGGCGATGGGCAAGGCCATCATCCTGTCCAATATCCCGGTCCATATCGAGCAGAATCCAGCTCGCGGGGTCTATTTCGATCCCGATCAGCCAGAAGAACTGGCGCAGGCCATGCGCGCAGTTCTGGCCGCTTATGATCCAGCGCAGGAAGAGGCTCTGGTTGCACAGGCCAAGATCGACAACCAGGCCAAATTTGTCGAGTTTGGCGAGGTGTATCAGCAGATCATTCTGGAAAGCCTGGGCAAAGAGGCCTGATCTCAAACCGAAACGGGGCGGGTATCCTATTCAATGGGGCACCCGCCCCGTTTACCAATTAGACATTTCATTTTCCTACCTATAACCAATATGGCTATCTGATCCCTCCGCTCGATTCGTGAGGGACTGAGATGACCGACTTAGCAATTTCCACGCCAGCCGCCTATATAACGCCACAGGCGATGGCCTTTGCCGGTGCCTCCGGCAAAGCCATCTATGTCAGCCAGAACTCGCCGCTGCCGGTAACCAGCAATGCCTGTCCGGCTATCCCGCTGAGCGGCACGACTTCGGCCAATCTGATCGCCGGCCCGTATACGCCCATCATCGGACGCAGCGCCATTCTCACCCTGTCGGGCGACTGGAGCGGAATGGTCCAATTGTCGCGATCCACCGACGGGGGGGGCACGCGCCAGCCGATCACGCTGGGCGGCGCGCCCTGGGCGCTGTTTTCGACCAATTGCTGCGAAAGTGTTTGGGATGAAAGCGACGCGGCCGCGCGCCTCTATCTCGAAATCACGCTGACCTCGGGCACTCTTACCTACAGGCTCTCGCAATGACCATTGACTCGCTATCGCGAAAACTGGCGACACTGGCCAGCACGAATGCCGCCGCCGCCCTGACCATGGCCACCACTGCCAACCAGCGGATTGCCTCGATCCCCCTGTTCAGCGGTCTGCCCAACACCTCCTTCGACAGTTCGATCACCACAGTCGTCACGGGCGGCAATGCCGCTGCCGGAATGGGCGGCGCCAGCTATGTGTGTGACGGGTTGGCCACATCGGCGCTGGCAACCAGCAATCCAGCGCTGTGCAAGATGTCGGCCGATGGCCGCTACTGGCGGTTGGCTCCGGTCAATGGCGCGATCGCGGCCGAGCAATGCGGCGCGGTGGCCAATGACACGACCATGGGCACGGCCAATGTCGCGGCCTTGCGCGCCGCGCTTTCCTATGTCTCGCAGGTCTGCAACGGGGGCGTAGTGCTGTGCGGGCCGGGCCTGTTCACACTGGATGCCGCCTCGCTGGGCAACGACGGTCTGGCCATTCCCTCCTCGGTGGTGATCCGGGGCCAGCGCGGTTCGACAGTCTGGGCACCCAGCAGCACACCGGCCGATCATATGGTTAACATCATGGGCGCCAATGATGTTGCAATTGAGGACATCGAATTGCGCGGCACCGTGCTGTTCGCCAATACCAGCCGGGCTGCGCTGCGCCGGGTAAAGGTGGTGGGCAGACTGTCCAGCACGGTACAATTTGCCGAAACGGGCATTGCGGTCGCCTCCTATTTCGGCGGCACGGGCCAGACCTATCAGGACGCCGCAGGCAGCATCAGCGGCAGCGATTTCGGCCATACGATGGCGGGCAGCGTGATGACCACCACGATGTCGAGCGGGACGCCGGGGGTGACGCAGCAAGCGCGCTATGCGGTGTCCGACTTTATCCCGCTCAATTCGGCACTGCGCTATGTGGTTGAGTTCCAGCCCGGATTTCTGGGCGGTGCAGGCGCGGCCGCGCCCATGATCACCCTTTATAACAGCGCCAAGACCCCCCTGGCCTCCGGACAGAGCAATTCGCCCACAAACCTGTTCATCGGCAGCAATGAAAGCCAGAACGGCACGATCAGCGCGGCCATCATGAATGCGGCCTACATGAAAATCGCGGTGGGTTCCTATCGCGACTATACGACCGCGACCGGACTGGCAGCGACATTCGATCTCTCGAAGATCATCATCTATTCGGCCTCCAATGATCTGGCCACGCAGGGGCTGACCGCATCGCCAGGGGATGCTGCGCAGATCCAGGTGTCCTCCTGCACGGACATGGTCATCGACGACTGCGACTTTCGGCTGGTCAACCGCAGCTGCGTAAAACTGATCTCGTGCACGTCTTGCAGCATCACCCGTTCCCGCGTTCGCTATTCCTATCAGGGCTTTACTGATGATGGAGGCAAGGGCAACCGCATCACCGACAATGACATCGACCTGCGCTTGGCCACCAGCGGCGGTGATCTGATCGGCAACAAGCTGCTGCGCCTGCGCGGTCTGGGGGGCGTGGGGTCGAACGGGGGCGACTATTCGCGCAACCGCATTCAGGGCGCCAGTTGGGGAATCGAATTCCTGCCCAACAACCCGGCCTATCGCAACACGGCCAGCCACAATGTGATCGATGCCGAATTTGCGGGCATGTCGCTGACCACCGGCGACTGGGTGGTGGCCAACAACCGCATCAGCCTGTGCTCTCAGGGCCTGTACGGCATCGAATTGCCCGGGGTCGACAGCGTGAATGCCGTCAGCGCCACGGCCTCCGGCAACGTCATCCAGTGGCGCGATTTTTCCGGCTATCTGGGCTTTGGCATTTCGGCCACCTGCGTCGGCAAGGTTGCCGTTCAGGGCGGCTTTATCCGCGCGCCGGTCGTGATCCAGAACGCGGGCACGAACATATCGGGCGAATTGGTGATCGATGGAACCGTGGGCGAATTTGGCGCCACGGCGCTGCTGGGTCGCGACAGCGCGATCAGCGCGCGCTTTGCCGCCCTGCGCCCCTATATCCTGTGCTATCCCTACGGAAGCGGCACCAGTGGGGCGGTCATCGACTTCAAACCGTCCAGCAGCGCCAATCCCCTGTCGCTGAGGATCGATCATCTGGTGCCGGGCGCGGCCAGCATCACCCAGATCAGCAATTGCAGCAATGTCAGCCTGACTATGCCCGACATTCGGCCCACCGGCTATGTCACCTCGCAGTATATCCGGATCGACTGGCCCACCAATGCGCCTGCCAGCATTACACTCAAGGATTGCAATTTCACCAATCCCCCCGCGGATATGAGCCGCAGTCAATGGTGTTCACTGGGCAGCACCGTCCCGCAAACAGGCTCAAAGGTGGTGATGCAGGGCAATGTCTGGGGCTTGCAAAAGGTGCCCGCGCCCAGCGGCAATTATGTCCGCGCCATCGTCTCGGGCGATCCCCTGCTCAGCGGCTATACCAGCAGTGCTGCAATTGGCTCGATCGCCGCAGGCGGCAGTTGGACCACCAGTCTGGCCGCCTTTGGCGCCTGCACCACCGATCGCGGGTATGATGTTCAGCCGGGCACGCCGGGGGCGCTGGCCGGGCTGATTGTGCAATGCTGGGGCAGCAGCGACGACAATGTCACCGTGCAGATCACCAACCCGGGCAGCACCGCACGCACGGTCGGCACGGTATCCCTGTGGGTCAATGGCTTGCGGTCAGCCTAAAGGAAAGCGTCCCGGCCTGCGATGGCCGGGGCGCTTTTATGCAGCGCGCAGATCTTTCGCCAGACGATCCGATGCCCGAAAAGCCAGCATCATCAGCATCATCGTCGGATTGGCACCACCGCTGTTAGGCAGCACCGACGTGGCCAGAACCGTCGCATTGGCCAGCCCGTAAGGACGCAGATCGCCATCCACCACGCCACTTCCCGGGCTCGGCCCCATCCTCGTCGAACCGACCGGATGGAACACGCCGCCCGAATCCTGCAATTCGCGCAGCACATCCTCGCCCGGCCGCCGCACGACCCGCGCCAGATCGCCCAGCGCCGACCCCTTCCACGCCGCTTCATAGGCGTTGGCCGCCTTTTCCAGACTGTCGAGATCGCGCGCCGCCACATCCCAATCCACCACCGCCAAAGGCAGGCCGAACATGTCCTTGCGATCAGGCGAAAGACGGATGCGGTTTTCCGGCAAAGGTGCCTGTTCGATCACCATATGCAGCTGCACCTCGGCGTCGTCGGGATAGAGCAGGCGTTTTTCAACAAAGCGCCACCACACCGCGCGCGCCAGCCATGGCAAGGACCGCGCCAGCGCCGCCAACACCGACATGGGCGGCATTCGGCGCTGCTGCAGATAGCGGAACAGGTCGCGCAAGGCATTGAAGCCCCCGCTTTCCTCGCTGACAAAAGCGATATGGGCAAAACACGGTGGTATCGTTTCGCGCAGCGCCGTATGATCGGTCAGTTCAAAGCGCAGGTTGCGCATGGCGCCGCCCGCCGAAAACTGAAACCCGGCCAATCGGTTCAGCTTGCGCCGGTCCTGCGGCTCCAGCCGACCAATGACCACGGAAAGATGATCGGAAAAATAGCGGCCCAACTGATCGTGGGGAGCAAAAATGCGCTGTCCGTTCTGATCGTCGAGCAGCAGCAGCAGGCGGGTGGTTTCGATGGCGCCAGCGCTGAACACCACTTCGCGCGCGGCGATGGTCAATTCCCCGCCCCGATTCCCGCGCGCCACCACCTGGGTAATACGGTCGCCTGCAAGGCGAAATTCCGTCGCCGTTGCCCCCAGCCAGATCACAGGCACCGATGGCCCTTTCAACGCTCCATCGACCAGATTGGCGACATTGCGACTGGCGAAAGGCGGCCATTTGGCCAGCCGGGGCACGAAATCATCCGAAACAAAGCCCCCCAGCCCGGGCGCCGAATAGTCGCCCTTGCTTAGCCCGAAGAATTCCTCGACCGCCGGGGCATAGGCCACGATATCCTCATGCGCGATGGGCCACTGCGCCGGGTCCAGATCCCCCTTCAAAAAGGGGATCAGGGCCCCGCCCCACCGCGTCGACGTGCCCCCAAGACAGCGGAAACGTCCATGCGCCGCGCCGTCGTAATAGCGGCGGGCGAATTCCACCTCATTGAGGGGATGCTCTTCGCCCTCCTGCTTTTCCAGGCCCGATTCCAGCGCGACCACCCGCAGCCCCTTGCGCGCCAGGCGCACGGCCACGGCCAGCCCCGCCGTGCCCGCCCCGATCACCAGAACATCGGCCTCGATCCGCTCCTGCGTATCGGGGGTCAGATGACGGATCATGCCAGCAGGCCGGCATATTGCCCGGTGCGTTCCGGGCGGGTCGTGCTCACGATGATCGCTCCATCGGCATTGCGGCGCAGCGCCTTTTTCAACACATCCGTCACACTGGCCGCCGGGTCGAGCGCCTTGGCCGCCGAGACGTAGGCATAGGTAATCTGCAAAAGCTTGCCATGGGCGGTCAGCAGGTCCGCCTCGCGCTGTTCCAGACTGTCGGCCATCTGCACCACCTGAGCAAGCGGGCTGTTGCTTTCCAGATAGGGTGCCAGCAATTCCGCCGTCAGCGCCAAGCCGAAATGGCGGACCTTGCCCATATGGCGCATATCCTCCAGCCAACGCAGCCATTCGTCGGTATGGACCAACGCATAGGGCGGCTCATGGAGCGTATAGAGGTCGATCGTCTCGCGCCCCAGTCGCCGCAGGCTGCCCTCCAGCGCGGCCTGGGCGCGTGAAAGCGTGAAATCCACGGTCGGGCGAGAAATCGGCTTAATAAAGCGCCCCGCCGCTTTGCGGGCAAAGACCGCGATCTGGCTCTGCTCCTCGCCACCGGGCGAATAAATGCCTACCTTGGTGGTGACCGTTACATCGCGGTGGCGTCGCAGGGGGCCGGCCAGATCACGCTCGGCATGGCCAAAGCCGTAATAAGGCGCGGTATCGAAATGGGAAAAGCCGCTTTCGATGGCGGCCTCAATCAAGGTTTCCCGTTTGTCTGCATTTCCCGCATTGAACAGGCTGGCTGTGCCGAAGATGAAGCGAGAGACGTCCAGATCGGTTCCTGCCAATCGGACTTTTTGCATGGGCATGGACGGTCACCTTGATAATGCCGGGTCCGGAAAAGGGGGCAAGCTGCTTGGCAAAATTTTTGCAATGCAGTATAAACCGCTATGCCATGAAAAACGCAAACCGGTCAACAAAGGGCGCCTCTGGTATGTCGATGAAGCTTTGGCTGCAAAGCTCTTGCGCCCTTCTTGTCCTGTCGGGCGCACCGAACCTGGCCGCGCATACGATCACGGTCGGTTCGCCGGCCTATCCCGATCTTGCCGCCGCGATTGCCGATGTGCCCCGGCTCAAGGCCAGCCTTGCCGATGGCGAGGCGATCGAGATCCGTTTGCCGCCCGGGGCCACCCGGCTGAAGGCTCCGATAGAGATTGACGGGCCCCACGGCGGATCGCCCGCGCATCGCCTGATAATCAGGGGCGATGCCGGGGGCACAACACGCTTTGTGGGCACGGCCACGGTGCCGACCCGTCCGGCCACGGCCGCCGATGCGCCCGGCTTTGCGCTGCCCTCGGGCGTGCTCGTCGCTGACCTGCGCGGATTGCCCTCCCCGGCCCATCTGGTCGCGCGGGGCAATTATGTGGCGACGACCATGGCGGGCTTCGAACTTTATCAAGGCTCTGCCAGACTGGCGCCCAGCCGCTGGCCGGTTAACGATTATGCCACAACCACGCCGCAGGGCGCCAACAGCGCAGGCCCTTCCTTCGCGCTGCCACCTGATCGCGCCAAGGCATGGGCGAGCGAACCCGCACCTTGGGCGGGCGGTTTCTGGGGCGCACCCTGGTCCTTTGAACTGGCGCCGGTCGTCCGGATCGATCCGCAAGGTGCGCAGGGACAATTGGCTCCCCTGCAATCGCAACAGGAACCCAACGGGCCCGCACGATATTTCGTGGAGAATCTGATCGGCGAGTTGAAGGCGCCGGGGCAATATGTTCTCCTGCCGCAAAAGCAACAGGCGCTTGTCCTGCCCATGCCGGGCGGCGGGGCGCTGGAGGCGGCGGTGCTGCCGCGATTGATCGGTATCTCCGGGGCCGCCCAGATCGAGATCCGCGACATTGCATTTGACCGCAGTCTGGGCGAAGCGGCCAATGTCCTCAAAAGCTCCGACATTCTCTTTGAGCATTGCGCGTTCCGCCAAACCGGCGGGGATGGTGTGATCGTGCGCGGAGGCTCGCGGGTAGTGCTCTCGCATTCGGTGATCGCGTCTACGGCGGAAACCGGCGTGGAACTGACCGGTGGAGACCGGAACAGCCTGACCCCCGGGGGGCATCGGTTTGAAAATGGCGTGATCACCGATTTCGGGCTGGAAGAGCCCACCTATCGCCCCGCCGCCCATCTGACCGGGGTGGGTCAGGTGCTCACTGGATCGCTGCTGCAGGGCGGCGATCACAATGCGGTCATGCTGGCTGGCAACGATCATCGCGTGACAGGCAATGAAATCGCCTATGTGCTGCGCCATACCGAGGATGCCGGCGCAGTCTATATGGGCAATGACTGGACCCAGCGCGGGATGGTGATCGACGGAAATTATTTTCACCATCTTGGCGGCCAGGCCGTCACACAATTCCTGTCGGCCGTCTATCTGGATGACCAGTCGAGCGGCCAGACCGTGACCAATAACATCGTTGTGGGCGGCGACTATGGCGTGGTGATCGGCGGCGGGCGCGACAATGTGGTGCGCGCCAATACATTTTATGGCCCGCGCCGCGGCGGGGTCCATTATGATGAGCGCGGCACGAGTTTTCAGGCCAAAGCCATTCCCGCCTTTGTGCAGCGTCTGGGCAAGATACCCTATCAGGGCGATGTCTGGGCAAAGCATTATCCCACACTCGCCGGCCTGCAATCGGCCGATTACGGCAAGGCACAGGGCAATGTCCTGCGTGACAACCGCAGCTTTGGCGCCGCCGTTCTGGTGGCCGACGCCCGGTTGCAGGCGAGTCCGGGTCTGGCACAATCGGGCAATGCGACATTGGCCATGGCGGCGGCCCCGAAACCGCCGCTAAGCTCCGGGCAGAACACGCACATTGCGTCGCTTTTGCCCCTGAGACAGGTCCCGCCGACCAGCGTTTCGCCGGCGCGATAGCTCATGTTGACCTGCCCGAGGGCGCATGCGAAGGACGCAGGTATATCCATGTATAAAATGACAAGTCAGTGGAGGTCCAGGTGCAGGGCTCGGTAGCAACAATGAAGCGTCCGCCCGCCAGGGCCAAGGCCAGTGCCGCCACCCGGCCCGTTCTGCGTTTCAATACGCTTGATTATGCGGTCATTCCCGGCTTCCTGCTGATTGAAGTCGGCCTTAGCTATTGGGTTTCTTTCGCAACTCTTTTCGCAGTTTTCCTCGCATGGCGCTGGCGCGACGTCATTTGGGCCGGTCTGTCGAGCTTGCCGCTGTTCGTCTTTGTACCGCCGCTGTTCTTCATGGCACTGCTGATCGAACCCACGACGGATTTGACGCAGGACGTCCTGCATATCTGCCGCGAGGCGATGTTCTGGCTGCTGCTTTGTGCAATGCTTGAGGGCCTCAAGAAATTCACGATCGAGATTGATCAGAAAAAGCTGGGAAAAATACTGTTCCTAATGGCGGTTTTTGTTCTTTTGCTTTGCGTCTATCAATTCAGGCAATATTCTGTCGGCGTCTATTTCGGTATTCCCAAAGAATATTTTTCTCAGGGGCAGGGCACGATCGCCGGCGATCTCGATCTGGCTTACAGCCATCTGCGACCGTCGGCCACACTCGCAGAGCCGAGCTATCTGGCGTTCATTTTGATTTCGATCTTGTTTTTCACGAAATTTTTTGAATTTCCGGGCGGTATTGCCCCGCTGACCTCGGCCATTTTCATCATCACAGGCTTTCTCAGCCAATCGATGTCTTTTGTCATGTTTCTGGCCGGTCTGACTGGGCTTGCGCTTTATACTCAGCCAAGGTTTGCACGCTATCGCGCTCCTGCAACGCTGATTGGCTCTGTAGTGCTGCTTGTCCTGATCACCGGCGCCGCGGCTTTTCTGAGCGACACCAGATTGGCAAAATTTGGTTCAACATCAGACACATCAACATTTGCCCGTATCGTTGGCCCGCTCATTTCTCTGCCTGAATTTTTCGCTATCCATCCATTTGGCACGCTCTCGACCACCATGACGGATATGCTTGAATATTTCACAAGCCCCTATGGCATGAGCGGCGAGGAATGGACGCATAACTTTCTCTTCAACGCCATCTTCCTTTATGGACTTGGCGGGATATTCATCCTTTATTTCCTGCTGAAAGGTCGGGGCCTGGTGCCAGCCTCCTATATATTCTCGTGTATGTTCTTCAACGGCGGCATGCTCAACCCCGATAAATTCTCCGTCATGTCGGTCAGTTTTATCATTTTCAAAGCCTTGGGCGATCTCAAGGCGCCTAATCAGATGGCAATCAAGCGCACATCGACCTGATGCGGAGATCTTTATGCCTACATTGAAACGATACCTTGCGCTTGGCGCCCTGGCTGTGCTCGGCCTTGGCGCCGCCGGCGAAATCGCGGCCAGAAGCGCAGGTTTTGGCAAACCCCTGCTCTATCAATCCTCTGCCGCCGGCTATGAGCCACGGCCCAACCAGCACGTCGCCCGCCTCGGCAAAATCACCAACATCAACAGTTCGGGCACGCGTGGCCCCGAATTGGCGGCGCAACCCGCAGGTTTGCGGGTTCTTTCGCTCGGTGATTCCGTGGCGAACGGCGGCACCCAGGTTAATGATGACGAAACCTATCCCGCCTTGTTTGGCACATTGCTAGCTAGGACGAAACCCAAAGCCGAAGTGGTCAATGCCTCGGCTGGCGGATGGTCAGTGTTGAATGAGGCAGCCTGGCTGAAATTGCATGGCACGTTGGGCGCGCGACTGGTCGTTCTGGAGGTCAATGACCGGGATCTGGACCAGAGCTTTGTTGGCCCCGAGATTCTCGATCAACATCCATCCTTCCCCAGCCACCGCCCTTTGTCGGGCTTGGGTGAAATCCTGTTCCGCTATGCCCTGCCCCGTACCGGTCTGGTTCCCTCCGCTGCGGATCCGGGATCAACCGGCGGCGATTTTCAGGAAAATCACGCACGGGTGACACTTGATGCAATTGGCGAAATCAAAAATTTCGCACAAAATCATGGCGCCCGCCTTGCTTTGCTTTACTGGGACGCTCGACTGCCCGTTTCCGCTCCGCAACAGAAGGCGCGCAACGAATTACTCGCTTGGGCCTCCGCTCAAGGGGTAACGGTCATTCGCCCTCAACTCAATACGAGTCCCACAGCTGATAAATATTTCCGCGACCAAATCCATCCTTCAGTCGAAGGCAATCGGATAGTGGCGAAAATGCTGGAAGACAGCCTGTCCAAAGAAATGTAGCAGATCAGGGGCGGCATTTCATTTTGCCGCCCTTTTTCGTTGCATCACAATATTCGCAAATCAAGAAACATTGTCTGCCGAATATATTAACCGCCAATAAAGCTTTGACGGGCGGTGCCGCATTGCAACATGAGCCCATATGCGGTAAAAATCCCTAATCGGGGAATTCAAAGGCGAACCATGTCGGATAACTCACCGCGTATTGCGGTCCTGGCTACCTGTTTCAATCGACGGGACACCACGCTGGCCGGTTTGCAGGCCTTGCGCCTGGCCGCACAAGGCATTGATTATACGGTCTATCTGGTTGACGATGGCTCGACCGATGGCACGGGCGCCGCCGTAGCTGCGCAGTTCCCGGAGGCCCGCGTCTTTACCGGGGATGGTTCGCTGTACTGGAATGGCGGCATGCGCAAGGCATGGCAGGAAGCCATTGTTGATGCGCCCGATTATTACATGTGGTGGAATGACGATCTGCTGCTTGAACCGGGCAGTATTAGTCGACTGTTAACATTTCAACGCGAGATGGAGGCAAGCCACGGGCCTCGCGTCATCACGCTGGGCAAGGTTGTCGATCCGGAAACCGGATTGGTTACTTACGGTGGTTACGTACGCGTTCCGGGTGCGTCGCGTCTGCGGTTTCGGCGGGTTGCCGACGATGGCAGCGTCTGCGTTACGATGAACGGCAATTGCGTGCTGATCCCGGCGCGGGCGGTGCAGGACGTGGGCATTCATTCCGAGCATTATTCCCATGCCAGCGGCGATGTCGATTACGGCCTGCGCGCCAGTCGCGCGGGCTATGCGATTTTCCAGAGCCCGCATATCGTGGGCAGCACCCCTTATAATTTCGCCTATGCGGCCAAGCAGAACCGCCTGACGCTGGCGAACTGGCGTTTTGTCTTTACCCACCCCAAGGGGATTCCCTGGAAGGAATGGCTGCATTTCTGCCGTCTGCATGGCGGGTGGATGTGGCCGGTGAACTTTGTCGGGCGCTATCTCAAAATTATCAAATTCGGCGCCTGAGGTTTATTCCATGTCAGACTCACCTCTGGACGCCGGCTCGGCCGGCTCGTGGGAAGGCGGCGGGACCTTTACGCTGCGCAATCGGATCTATCGACTGGTCTTTCAATTGTGCTGGGCCTTGCTGGCTTCATGGACGCCGCCTTTCATGCATCCCTGGCGGTGCTGGCTCTTGCGATGTTTTGGCGCGCAGGTGGCGCCCACGGCCTTTATCTATGGCAGCGTCCGGATCTGGTATCCCCCCAATCTGCGGGTGGACGACTTTGGCACTTTGGCGCCGGGGGTCACCGCCTATACGATGGCGCCGATCCATATCGGGGCTTATGCGATCGTTTCCCAGGGCGCGCATCTCTGCGCCGGGACGCATGATATTGAGTCCCCCCATTTCCAACTCTTTTCGCGCCCCATCACGATCGAGCCGCGCGCTTGGGTTGCGGCCGAAGCCTTTGTCGGCCCGGGCGTTACCATTGGCGAGGGCGCCGTGCTCGGCGCGCGCGGCGTGGCCATGCGCAATCTCGACGCATGGGGCGTCTATACCGGCAATCCGGCCACCAAACTGCGCGAACGCAAATTGCGCTTTGCTCCGTCCCCTCCACGGCAAGAGGCCTGAAACGATGCCTTCCGCTTCCTCCACGCTGGACCTGACGGTTCTGATCCTGACCTATAACGAAGCGCGCCACATCGAGCGCTCGATCGCCAGCGTGAAGCATTTCGCCCGCGAGATTGTGGTGGTCGACAGCCATTCCACCGACAACACGGTCGAGCTGGCCGAAAAGGCCGGCGCGCGCGTACTGTTCAACCCGTTCATCAATTATTCCAAGCAGTTCCAGTGGGGCCTCGACAATGGCGGGATCACATCGGAATGGGTCATGCGGTTGGATGCCGATGAGATCATCGAGCCGGATCTGGGCGATGAACTGATACGGGCGGTCAAGGATGCACCTGCCGATGTGGTGGGCATGAACATGGACCGCAAGCATATCTTCATGGGCCGCTGGGTGCGCCATGGCGGGCGCTATCCGCTGCGTCTGCTGCGCGTCTGGCGGCGCAACAACGGGCGCATCGAAGACCGCTGGATGGACGAGCATATCGTCATCTGGGGCGGGCGCACCATCGACCTCAAGGGCGGGTTTGCCGACTGCAATCTCAATGACCTGACCTTCTTCACCGAGAAGCACAACAAGTACGCCACGCGCGAAGCGATCGACAAGCTGAGCCAGAAATATCGGCTGTTCGAAAAGGACGAGGCATTTTCCGATGATTCCGGCCCCCGCCAGGCCGTCATCAAGCGCTTTGTCAAGGAGCAGGTTTACAATCGGTTACCATTCTGGGCTGGACCCTTCGGTTATTTCCTCTATCGTTATTTCGTTCAACTTGGCTTTCTCGACGGCTATCAGGGGTTGATCTACCATTTCCTTCAGGGTTGCTGGTATCGCTTCCTGGTCGAGGCCAAGACCATAGAACTCGATGAAGCCATCCGCGATTGTCAGACCAATGATGAACGCGTGCAACGGCTTACCGCTTTGACAAAATTATCGCTTGGACCGACACGATGACCCGCATTTTGCACATTATCACCACTTGCGATCTGCGTGGCGGCGGCCCGATCGAGGCTGCGCGCAATATGGGCACGATCTGGGCCGGACAGGGCCACAGCCATGATCTGCTCACGCTTGACCCTGAAGACGCGGATCTGGAATTGCCCGGCTATCCGGGACGGATTTTCAAGGTGGGCGTTCCCGTGGGGAAATCGCTGGCGGCCCGTTATCGCTATTCGCCCGCGATGGTGCCGTGGCTGAAGGCCAATGCGCATAATTATGATGCGGTGATCGTTTCGGGCCTGTGGCGTTATCAGACGATGGGGGCCGCCAATGCGCTCATCGATCTGGGCATTCCCTATTTCGTGTTCACCCATGGGATGCTCGACCCGTGGTTTCGCAAGCGTTATCCGCTCAAGCACGCGGTCAAGCAGGTCTCCTGGCTGCTGGCCGAGGGTCGCCTGCTGCGCAACGCCGCCAATGTCATGTTCACCTGCGAGGAAGAGGGCATTCTGGCGCAGGACGCCTTCTGGCCCTATTCGGTGAATGCGGCCTGCGTCGGTTATGGCACCCGCGATGTCGCGGGTGATCCCGCGGCGCAGAAGGCGGCTTTCCGTGCCGCCGTGCCCGAGCTTGCCGACAAGCGCTTTTTGCTGTTCCTGAGCCGCATTCACGAGAAGAAAGGCTGCGACCTGCTGCTCGACGGGTTTGCCCGGGTGGCCGGGCGTGAACCGGATCTCGATCTGGTCATTGCAGGGCCCGATCAGACCGGGCTGGTGGCGACGCTGAAGGCGCAGGCGGAAAAGCTGGGAATCGGTCACCGCGTCCATTTCCCCGGCATGCTCAAAGGCGACATCAAATATGGCGCCTTCCGCGCCGCAGAAGCCTTTGTGCTGACCTCGCATCAGGAAAATTTCGGCATCGTGGTGGCCGAGGCCCTGGCCTGCAACACGCCGGTTCTCATCAGCGACAAGGTCAATATCTGGCGCGAGGTGGAAAGTGACGGCGCTGGGCTGGTCGGGCCCGACACGGCAGAGGGTGCCTACAAGGTGCTCTCCGGCTACCTCGACCTGTCGCAGGATGAGCGGCTGGCCATGCGGGAAAAGGCGCGCGAATGTTTCATCAACCGCTTCCGCATCGAGGAAGTCGCGACGCGCCTCATGGCGCTGATCGAATCGCATTTGAATAAGGTGGAGTTGAATTCGGCGAGGCATTAACCAAGGATAGGGATCGATATGAAAATCGCAGGTGTTCAATACCTTAGAGCAATTGCTGCGATCGCTGTAGTTCTCGATCACTGCTGTGGCATGGCCGCATTTGACAAATATTATGGACGAAAATCCATACTGTTCGACTTTCTTGTATCCGGCTCATTCGGTGTAAATCTTTTCTTTCTTATAAGCGGCTTCATAATTGTTGTTTCGTCAACAAAATTTAAGTCCCTCACTCCAAGCAAAACTTTGGGGGATTTTTTTAAGGCGCGTGCCATTCGTATCCTGCCCATGATGTGGCTGACCATTATTTCTTATGCCACATTACGGATTTTAGGCAGAGGATCAGCAGAATGGCACTCCTATTTGAACGCTTTTTTCCTGATACCTTTCGGAGATTATGATCCGAACAATATCTGGACACTACGTCAGGAAGCCATTTTTTACATCATCTTTGGTTTGACATTTTTATCCGGTCGCAAATTGTGGCCGGTTTTTCTTTTTTGGATCCTGATTCCCTTCTTACCACAAATCACAGCCCTTGCTCAGGGCGTACCAGCCTCTCGGCCTATTGGACATCAGATTTTGCTGAACTTCCTATCGCCCGTTAATGTCCTATTTGGAGGCGGGGCGGCAATCGGTCTCCTATACAGGAAACGGGAAGATCTTTTTCATGACAATATGAATCGTGTCATTTCGGCACTTCAGACATGGCCCGCTTTGGTCATCATGTTTTTGATAGCTATGACCATCTTGAAGGGCGACATAATCAGTCCGTCAAACGTACTGCTCTCTTTGCCCATTTTCACCATCATGCTCGTAATCGGCGCAATAGAGTACAAGAAAATAAACAGAATTTTCTATTACTTGGGCAACGCATCCTATGCGATTTACCTCTTCCACCTTCAATTTATCTCGGCATTTCTGGGAATATTTTCCAAACATGCGCATGGAATGCCCGTAACGCTTGCCATTGCGACAATCTCAGCAACGACCATTGCAATTTCTTGCGCAATATATTCATTTGTTGAAGTGCCATTGACAAAATATCTGATGGCAAAGCTCATTCATCGACCGAAGGAACAATCGGCTCCGATCGCCGCGGCAGAATAATCCTGCCTGTGAAACAGCGTGGCGGAACGCGCCCTATTTCGCGGCTGAACCGGCCTCGACAATGGCGAGATCACCAAATTGCGTGGCTTCCAGCGTGGGGTGCAGGATCACGTTCAGCCATTGCGCCGGACATTGGCCGTCAATCCGGAAATCGACCTCCCAGCGTCCATTGCCCAGCGGACGCTGGCCATCGAGCGGCTGGCGGCTGTCCTGATCGCAGCCGATTGCCAGTTGCAGCGGCGACGTGTCCTGATGGCCTGCACCGCCCGTCAGGCGGTAACTGGCGCGATAGGTTCCGGGCTTGAGCACCAGCAATTGGCGCAGAATCGGCATCGCCACCGGCGCGGCATTGTGGATCAGCAATCCGCCCGCCACGTTCTTGTCGCCCTTGCGCATTTCATAGGTAACATCGCCATTGCCCCGCCAAGTCCAGGCAAAGGGCGAGTCTGCATTGGCGGTATCGGCCAGCGTGGCGAAACCGGGATCGCCTACCAGCTTGTCGCCGGCCAACGGGCAATGCAAGGCCCAGACATCGCGACCCAGCAACGCATTTCCACTATTGGCCAGCGCAGCCGTCATGGATTTGACATCCGCACAACCAAGCGTGATGCCCACCCGACCAAGATCGACCAGCATCTGGCCGCGCGCCTGCAGGACGTCCCCTTTGGTCCGCCAGCCTTCGCGGGCATAGGCGCCCAGCCAGAGCGGATGCTGACGCATCTTTTCAAACAAGGCGGCGCGCAGTTCCGGCGTGGTTTCCCACGGCTCGATCAGCGGCGTATAGGTCAACAGATCGGCGTGCTGGCGCAGGATCACATCGAAACGCATCGCGGCATTGGGAACGTCGCCCAATTGCAGCGCCCGATCGATCCAGAACAATTGTGTGGAGAGTTCACGCCAGCCCATCTTGGCCGATACCGTGAAGGCCTCCAGCACCTTGGGCCGTTCGCCCATCGCCATACGGGCGGCGCCCAGCATGGCCGGGCCGGTGCTGTCGATCGGCGCCCGCTCAATCAGCATCCGGGCCATGCGCTCAGCATCGCGGGGCTGGGTCTGCGCGAGTTGCGGGGTCAGCCGTGTATCGAGCGAACGAATGGCCAACGCATCAGGAACCATGGCCGCGATGACGGGATCATCCTCACCGCCCGCGCGATCCAGCGCGCTGGCGGCTGCGACAATCGAAAAGATCGCCGCAGCCGCAACTCCCAGATAGCGTATCCGGACGCTCAGACGCGAGGAGGATCGGGCCGACCTTCTCATGCGTTGGGCGTGTAACCATATTGATACTGATAATACTCATACCCGTAATAGGACGAGTAGCGGTTGTTCGACTTGAGCGGGTCGAACTTGGTCAGCACCGCGCCCAGGATCACCGGACGCACCGCGCGCAGACGACGCAGGGCGCCCTTGAGCGAGCCGCGACGGCTGCGGTCCGCCTCGACCACGAAGATCACGCCCTCGACCTGCGCGGCGATCAGCGGCGCGTCGGCCAAACCCAGCACAGGCGGAGAGTCGATGATCACCGCATCGAACGCGTTCTTTGCCTCTTCCAGCAGTTCCTGAATGCGGGTGCCGGAGAACAATTCCGTCGGGCTGGGCGGAATGGGGCCCGAAGTGACGACATTCAGATTGGGCGTGGCGGTCGGCAACATCACCTGCGACAGGCTCTCCAGCCCGACCAGCGCGCTCGACAGACCCTTGTCATTATCATTGTCTAGCCAGCGGTGCAGCGAAGGACGACGCAAGTCGGCGTCGATCAGGATGACCCTCTTGCCGGTTCGGGCCAGCGAAATCGCCAGCGACAGTGCAGTCGTACTCTTGCCTTCGCCCGGCTGCGCGCTGGTCACGGACATGACCTTGGGCATACCGGTACGGCGGATATAGAGCAGGGCCCCGCGGATCGAGTTGTAGGCTTCGGCCACCTGCGACTTGCGATCCTCCAGATCGCTGATCGGCTGACCCGAATTCGAGATCGGCACAACCCCCAGCAGCGGCAGGTTGATCTTCGGCTCGATATCCTCGGGGATGCGGATCGAGTCATCGAACTGATCCTTGATCGCCAGCGTCAGCGCCGCAGCGATGATCGAAAGCGTCAGCCCGATCAGGATGTTCTTGACCATGTCGGGCGAGGAAGGACGCAGCGGAACCTGTGCCTCATCGACGACCGAGATGTTGCTGGTGCTGATACCCGCCGACGCGTTCAATTCCTTGTAGCGCTGGAGCAGACCGTCATAGACCTGACGGTTGGTATCGACTTCGCGCGCCAGCAGGCCATAACGCACCGTGCGGTCCTGCTCGTTGAGCGTCTCGGCTTTGAGCTGCTCGACCTTGGCACGCAATTCGGACTCGGCCCTGACCGCTGCGGTGAATTCGGACTTCACCGCATTGCGGATCGCATTGGCCGAGGTCTGGATCTGGCTGGTCACCGAGGCCAACTGAGCCTCACCGGCGCGGATGGTCGGATAATCTTCCAGATGGCGCGCGCGGTCCTGCTGCAGCGTTGCGGCAATGCCTGCGCGCTGGGTCAGCAATTGCTGGATACCCTGGTTCGACACAACCTCGGTCGCGCTCATCAGCTGGCCCTTGCTGATCGCGTTCCAGCGGGCCTCGGCGGCGATGCGCTTGGACTGGGCCTCGCTGTAGGCCGCGTTCAACTGGTTGAGGCTCGATGCGGTGATCGACCCGCCCTGCTGCACGGCATCCTGCGAGCTGGTCGAGCCAAGCTGCGAGGCGTTCATGCGAATGAGGCCGGCATCGCGGGTGTAGGCGTTGAGCGCTCTTTCGGATTCCTCCAGCTTCTGCTTGACCTCCACCAGCTGATTGGCGAGGAACTCACGCGCATAGCTCGAGCTCTGGAACTTGCGCTGCAGATTGAACTGGATGAATTCCTTGACATAAGTGTTCACGATGAGCGCCGACATATCCGGGCTGTTGCTCTCGAAGGACACTTTCATCAGGCGCGAACTGTGGGGCAGATCAACCGTCAGGTTGCGCATCAGCATGTTGACCACAGCGATCTGGGCCGCCTGCGGCGTCATCTTGGCCAGCGCGCCTTTACGGCTCTGCGAAGCAAAGAAGGCCTCGCTGCGCGTAAGGTTCAGCGTGCGCGAAACGCGCTCGGCCATCCCCCGGCTCTTGAAAACGTCGACCTGCGTCTGCAGGAAACGTTCGGTATCGAGCGAGCTGCCCGACGCCTGATTGTCGGTGTCCTCGTCCTGATCCTTGAGGAACCGGCCGCCGGAATTGTTGACCTGAATATCCGCGCTGGCCTGATAACGCGGCGTGGTCAGCAGCGTCACAATGACCGTAATCGCGAAAACCCCGAGAAAAATCAGGATAATCAGGCGCAAGTTGGCGCGGATGGCGGCAAAGACATAGCGGGCGTTCAGCCCCCCCTGCCCTTCGCCCGGCAGCAAATCGTCCTCGATATGCGGCTGGAAGTGCTGGTCGGCAAGAAGAGCCGATTCGTCGTGATGACCTGCGTTAACCACGGAGCGTCTCTTTCTGCCAATTACAAGTTACGGAAAACGTAGAAAGCATTGAACAGCGGTGCAGCCTGGAGAATGTCATGCCAGGTGCCCTTGACCGCCGAGCGGCCCACCACCACGACATCGCCCGCAACAATCTGGGGGTCCGGTGCACGGCCGGAGCGGATGTAGCCGAGGTGGAAACGGGCAACCAAACGCTCCCCGTTCACTTCGCGAAACACCACCACTTCATCCAGCTTGGCGTCCTTCGTCGTGCTCTGCGCCAGCGCCAGCGCGCCCAGCAGGGTCATGCCCGGCGACGCTTCAAAGCGCCCGGCCTTTTGCACCTGCCCTTCGACGGTCACGCTGCTCTTGTTATGCTCGACAATGCTGATCGCAACCTGAGGATCGCGAATATAGCGCGCAGCCAGACGTTCGGTGATTTCTTCACGCAATTCGCCGATCGTGCGTCCGCTGGCATCAAGCTCACCGGCCAGCGGCATCTGCACCTTGCCGCCGCCATCAACCCAATATTGCTCGGAGGTCAGATCCGGTTCGTTCAGCACGCGGATATAGAGGCGGTCGCCCGGCTGAATAGCGCCTTCCTTGATGCCCACCGGCTTGACCGGGATGACATCATAGGCGGCGGCGCCCGAAGGCATATTCAGTGCCGGATGAGTACCGCATCCTGCGCAAAAGACGCTTGTACCAATCAGGAACAATAAAGTTTTGCGAGGAGTCATACTTGGTCTCTCACTTGCCATAATCCGCAGGATTTGCCTTGGGATTAAGAAGAATGGCGGCGCATAGGGCTGCAATGCCTGCCAACGACATCGAGCGCAACGGGTAATCCACCAGCGAATGCAACCCGATCACACAAAGTGCCAAAGTGGCACAAAAAAGCTGTCCGCGTGAACGCTTGTCCGCCGCAAGCAAGCCTTTGACGACGCCCAGCACGAGCAAAATCACAATGGCGCCCAAAGCGATCACACCGGGATATCCGGCCTCAAGAAGAAGCTCGAGATAGTCATTGTGAGCACGGTTGACATAGGTGTCCGTCACCGCTTCGGCAGGCTCGTAAATATTGAAAACGGGGACAAATGTTCCCATACCGGCACCCGTCGGCAAAAGCTCTCCGGCCGCATAGAGCGAGTTGGTCCAGATCTGCGGACGCGTGTCATGGTCCAGCGAAAATCGGTCCAGCGCAACCATCAAAGGCGAAGTATCGGGCAGAAAAGAATAGGTCCCGGCCACAATTGCACAGACACCGGCAAGCGAAATAAACAAATTCGCCCAGCGCAGTTTCAGCCATGGCCGGATCAAGGCAATCTGTCCGGCCACCACCAGCGGGAGCATCATGATGCCCGTGCGCGAGCCCGTCAGTACAACCGCCAGCGCCAGCGCCAGATCCGCCACTCCGACCAGCCCGATCACGAGCCAGCGCTGGTCAGGCAGGATGCGCCGCTGAACCAGATCGCGCATGAAGGCCGCCGCGCAGAGCATCGCAACAAGCAGGACGTCGGCCTGGCTGTTCGGATTGTTCTGAAATCCGCGCAACCGCGCCTTGCCGCCATTGGTCGGAAAAAGCGCGAAAATGCTGTCCGGCGCGCCATTGAGCTGAACCACCCCCGGCACCAACGACAAAAGCGCCACAGCCAGCACCACGCCCAGCACCAGCGTCCGCCCCGATCGCCCGATCGAGGCCACCATGACCAGCACCATTCCTGCGCTCGCCATGCTCAACAGGCTCGAAAAGGTCAGCGCCGGATCCATCGAGAGGGGGCGCCAACTGTCAGCCCGGCCGATCAGGGCCAGACTATCCACCTCGATCTGACGCCCCGGCAGACTGTGCCAGATCTGGGGCGGCAAAGGCACAAGTTGAACCAGCGGAGCGACCAACAGGATCAGCACAACCGCCCAGACCGCCTTGGGGATCGAACGAAACTGACTTTCCGGGATTTTCCAGAGCCACAGTGCCGCAATCACCGCCACACCGACCTGCACAAACAGCTCTGGCAGAGGATGGCCAACGCCACCTCCGCCAAAGGTCATGGTGATCGCCACAGCGAAAACCACCAGCGGCGTCACCACGCCCTGTTCTTTTGCTAGTCTGCGTAAGATTGGCATAAAATGATTTTGACAGGAAATGCGGTAACCGCAAGAGTTATCGAACAAATTTGGCGCTCGATAACGAAAAAACCAACCCATTTGCACAATTATGAAAAAATACCGCCCTGGCTGACTAAGGCCTGAACAGGCATCCTTACCAAAATCGTTCAAAATATTAAGAATAACGGCCGAACAATACTATCCGACCTGAAATTCCCAGCACCCAAACTCAGCGGCTGGACGCAGGCGGCACTGTGGAAACTACGGTAGCAACCAAAATCCCGCTGAAGCCAGCCTGCCACACGCGCCAAAGGCCGTCCGTGCCGCGAAAGGTGTCCCCAGCCTGCGGACCGGCCATCGCCTTCTCGCAAGCGGCAACCCCGGCGGCACCTGCCTGACGCAAATTAACGCAGCCGACCGGGGCCTTGGCCTTGCTCTTGGCCGCAGTCAGATGAGCGACCGGCAATGAAACAGCACCGCGCGAATTGCCATCCGCAGGAGCCGAGGCGGCCACAAGGCCGGACGCGGCAAGCATCACGATCAAATTTGCAGCCACAGAACTTCTCCTTAAAAATACTTAAGTAGCTTTAACATAGAGAAGGGCAGGAATCCACATTAAAGCGATAAACGGTGGAAAAATGAAACCGATATGGTTCCCTGCCCATACGTAAACGCAGCAGGCAAATGCCTGCGGGCACTCATGCCGCGAAACCAACAACTTGCCTCACCACCAAGGCCATGCATTCCCCATGCGCCCTCTCGCAGCCCACAAAAAAACCCCCCGGAATAACCGAGGGGCCCTTTTGGTCCAGCGTTGAGCCGAGAATTAACGGCTCGACGCAGGCGGAACGACGGCAATAACCGCAGCCGTCGTGCCAGCCGTGATGGCGGCGTTGACCAGCAGATTGGTGGCACTGAAGCCGTAAACCGGCGGCGTGTTCGGGCCGGCCTGAACCTTTTCACAGGCAATGGTCTTGCCGTTCAGCTTCTTGCCGGCGGTCAGCGAGGTGCAGCCCAGAGCCGAAGCCTTGGCCGGGGTAACCAGCGCCGCCTTGGCAACCGGCATCGCAGCAGCGCTGCGCGTATTGTTCGAAACAGGAGCCGCCGAGGCCACGAGGCCAGAAGCGGCGAGCACCACGATCAGGTTAGCAGCCATTGGAATTCTCCTTCTTTACGTAGTTGTACATATAACAGGACAACTCGCGTAGTCCAGTTGAAACTCCTTAACATCTCGCGTTCGCAGCTTAACATCTCGCATTCGCAGTATGTTTTTACGCCTTGAAACACCGATGTGGATAGTCTTACCCAATCCTGGCCCCATCCCGGTTCGGACCTATCATCATCGACCAGGGGAGCGAATCACCTTATTCGCAATTCTTGACACAGCGCAGCATGGAAATTCCGGTGCGATCCTCAGAACGCTCGCGAATGAACCACGACGCGAACGGTCATCAGCATGATCCAGATATCGCGCCAAAGCGACCATCCATGCAGATATTCCAGATCCGCGTAGAGGCGGTCGGTCAAATCCTCCTCGCGGTCCGTCGCCCCGCGATAGCCGCGGATCTGCGCCAGCCCGGTCAGACCTGGCTTGAGCGCATGACGCTCCCAATACCGCGGGTCGACTTCCCAGAACAGCTTGCCCCCGGCCATCGAGCCGGTTGCGTGCGGACGCGGGCCGACAAGGCTCATGTCGCCGCGCAGAACATTGATAAGCTGGGGCAGTTCGTCGATACTGGTCGAACGGATGATCTTACCGACGCGGGTGATCCGCTTGTCGTCCTTGGCCGCCGACTGAGTGCCGTTTCTGCCGATCTTGTTCACGCTCATGCTGCGGAACTTGAAGATCGGGAAGAAGCGGTTGCCGCGACCCACGCGCCGCTGGACAAAGAACACCGGCCCGCCATCCTCCAACTTGACCGCCAGCGCGACCAGCAGCAGAATCGGCGAAAGCAGCAGCAGGGCCGAACCGGCCACAACCGCATCAAGCATCCGCTTCTGCAACCTGTCGCGCAGGCCCATCGGCCCCACCGACACCAGCAAAAGCCCATGCCCATTGGCAATCCGCGCCCCTTGCGCAGAAAGTTCGAGCACAGTGTCATCGACCACCTCGCCCGCGACATTCGCGCCCTTAAGGATAATCGACCAGTTCGCGCGCCGTTCGGGCACCGAACTGATGACCACGCGATCCGCATTGCGGATGATCATTCCGATCCGGTCCAGCGCATGGGGATCATCCAGCACTGGGGCCAGAGCGAAACTTTGCGCCGAAACGTGAAAAGCGCCGTGCAGGGTAATATCGGGCCCGCCATCGTCGATCACCAACTGGTTGATGACCGATACGCCGCAGCGCCACCGCACAAAGCGGCGCATGCCCACCCGATTGACCAGCACGAACAGCGCCGACAACACGACACCAATAGTGAACAGCATGCGCGAATAATTGTCGGTCGAGCGCGCGTAAAAGGTGATGAACGTGACCACCGCCACCGACAGGCCCAGCGCGAGCAAGGAACGTATGACGCTGTGGCTGGTGCTGCGCAGGGATTCGATCGAATAGGAATCGTTGTACAGCGCAATCGTCAGATAGACGGGCAGAACCAACTGCGAGAGCATCAGCGTCCCGCCGGCGAAAGTCTCGGCGCGCAAATAGCCGGCAAGGGCAAATCCGGCGAAAATCGCCAGCACATCGCCGAGAATAAATGCCAGATAGCATTGGAGACGACGCTGCTGCAACGAAGGCATCAGCGGCATGCGCAATGCTTTGGCTCTAGCCTTGGCCCGTTTACGCAACGAACCGGACACACGTGCTACTGGCGCGTTCATGCTTGCTCCACCCTGCTAACTTTGCCGCATCAACGTCGGTTCGTGCCAGGCGCGAGGCCTTAACACTTCCGATCTTGTCACCCTAGTAAAACCACTAACATACCGCTGCATTGCAGCAAACCTAAAATTTCATTCAACCTATTTCAGAACTTCTGATGTTTCCCGGAAAGGTTAAACAAAACAGCGGCTAGGAGCGTGACTTGGCATAGCGGGCAATTTCCGCAAGTTCCTGAGCAAGAAGCAATTCTGCCGTATGGTTATTGGCCATCAGACTGCGGTGGAGCGCCATCAGGCGCTGGGCGAGTCGGGCCAGACCGCGCCCACGCCAGACCCGCAACTGGCGGCTAAGGTCCGGAACATCCTTGAAAAAAACCCGCCGCGACGCCTTCTCGCCCTCCATGAAGGCGGAAATATCCGGGTTGGTTCCGAGTCGCCCGGATAATTGTGCCAATTGGGCAACACGTCGTTCAAAAGCGAGCAGCAGACCAACGGGATTAAGCTCCAGTTCAGCCATCCGACGCAACTCGCTTTTCAGCCTGGTACTGTCCCCATTCAGGACAGTATTTACCAATGTGGTAAAGCCATCCTCTTCGGTTTTGGCTCCCACCGCCTCAAAGGCCTCCAGCGTGGCCGGGCGCGGCCGCTCGGGCGTGGCATCCAGATAGAGCGCCAGTTTGGTAACTTCGGACGCTGCCAGACGGGTATCGAGCCCGACCGCAGCCGCAATACGCTGGGCCAATTCGCGGTCCATCGGCGCTCCGGCCGCATCGGCCATCTGGCGCACCGAAGCCGTTACCGATGCCAGATCCGGCGGATAGAACATCGCCACCAGCGCATCCTCGCGCTTTTCCAGCAACTTGGCGGTACGCGCCTTATCGCTGGCATTGGCGGCCTGGATGATCACCGGACAGGGCGCGACATCGCCCCCGATCAGATTTTCGACCGCGTCATAGACTTCGTCGCCCGAGCAGCGGACCCAGATATGGCGCGTATCGCCAAACAGCGAAGTCGAACGCGCCTCATCGCCAAGCCGCACCGGATCGCGCTTCAACTCTGCGCCGGTCAGTTCCACCCGCTCGCCCGCATCGGGCAGCAAGGAAGCGATGCGAAAGGCGGCATCCTGAACACTGGCGTCATCCGTGCCGCACAGGAAGAACACGCGCATGGTTTGCGCGGCTCTGGGCGCTAGATTGGCAAAGTCGCGCTGGGTGGCTTTCATTGCCTCGCGCGCAGCTTCACGGCCAGATTGGTTACGATTCGCCCCGCAACCACACGCGTGAGGTTCTCCAACGCGGTCTGCTCGGCCGCCACCGTGGCATATTCGGACGAGACCACATCCAGGCCTGCATCCGACCCGGCCGTGGCATCCAGCAGGATCGCGCCGCTGGCCGCATCGATCAACTGATAGCGCGCGCGCAGGATACGCCGCTCTCGCCCCACTGTGTTGTTCGACAGCAGGCCCAGACCGAGCAGTTGATCGTCCAGCCGAACTTCCAGCCGATAGCGCGGCGTGGTTCCCTCGGGCGCGGTGCCGAGTTGATCGACCAGCGCATTGTGCATCAGCCATCCGGCCTTGCCCTGAATGGGCGAGACCGAGATCGACCCCAGCCCCTGCGCCACGCCGGCCTGCGCCCCGCCCGCATAAAGCGGCTGCAAAGCGCAACCCTGCAAGGCGGGCAGCATGGCCAGAAGGCAAAGAGGCAGGAAAGGACGCATATCAGACCACCAGATTGACGAGGCGATCGGGCACCACGATCACTTTCTTGATCGCAGCCCCTTCGAGCGCACGCTGCACCTTTTCGGACGCCAAAGCCAGCGCTTCCAGTTCTTCCTTGGCCGTGCCCTTGGCCACGGTCAGTGTGTCGCGCAGCTTGCCCTTGACCTGAACCGCGATGGTCACCTCATCATCGACCAGCAGCGCCGGGTCGACCGGCGGCCATGCGGCATCGGCAATCAGGCCCTCGGAAATCGAAGCCCAAGCCTCTTCGGCCAGATGCGGCATCATCGGCGCGATCAGCAGCAGGACCGACTTGATCGCGGCGCTGCGGCTGGCGCTGGGCGCGGCCTTTTCGACCACGCCCGTCAGTTCATAAATGCGCGCCACCGCCTTGTTGAAGCTCAGAGCCTCGATATCGGCGGCAATAGCATGGACGGTCTGGTGGGCCTTGCGGTCCACCGCCTTGTCCTCGCCGGTGGCCGCGGCGTCATATTGGCCGAACAGGCGCCACAAGCGCTGCACAAACCGCGCGCAGCCCTCGATCCCCGCCTCGCTCCAGGGCAGATCGCGCTCGGGCGGGCTGTCGGACAGCATGAACCAGCGGATCGCATCGGCGCCATAGGCGGCAACGATCTCGTCGGGGTCCACCACGTTCTTCTTGGACTTCGACATCTTGATGACGCGGCCAATCTCGACCGGAGCGCCATCGGCCTTCAAAGTCGCGCCTTCGCCCGTGCGGGTGATATCGCTGGGCGCATACCAGATCGGCTGACCGTTCGACGGATCGATGCGGCTGTAGGTTTCATGCGTCACCATACCCTGCGTGAACAGGCTGGCGAAAGGCTCCTTAACATCGATCTTGCCGATGCGGGCCAGAGCGCGGGTCCAGAAGCGGGCATAGAGCAGGTGGAGGATCGCATGTTCGATCCCGCCGATATATTGCCCCACCGGCAGCCAGCGCGCGATTTCGGCCGGGTCAAACGGCGCATCGTCAGGCTGGCTGGCAAAGCGCAGGAAGTACCACGAGCTGTCCACGAAAGTATCGAGCGTGTCGGTTTCACGCCGCGCCGCGTGGCCGCATTGCGGGCAATCGACATGCTTCCACGTGGGATGGCGGTCCAGCGGGTTGCCGGGCACGTCAAACGTCACGTCCTCGGGCAGGGTCACGGGCAGGTGCTTCTTGGGCACCGGCACCACGCCGCAGACCTCGCAATGGATGAAGGGAATCGGCGTGCCCCAATAGCGCTGGCGCGAAACGCCCCAGTCGCGCAGGCGCCACACGGTCTTGCCCTCGCCCCAGCCTTCGGCTTCAGCCTTGGCGATGACGGCGGCCTTGGCGGCCTCGACTTCCATGCCGTTGAGGAAGCCGGAGTTCACCAGAGTGCCCGCGCCCGTATAGGCTTCATTGCCTTCAAAAACGGCTGCGGTGTTTTCGCCATCGGCCACCACGCGCGTAACGGGCAGGCCATATTTACGGGCAAAATCAATGTCGCGCTGGTCATGCGCGGGGCAGCCAAAGACCGCGCCCGTGCCATAATCCATCAGCACGAAATTGGCGATATAGACCGGCAATTGCCATTCGGCGTCCAGCGGATGCACCACGCGCAGGCCGGTGTCAAAGCCCAGCTTTTCGGCCGTTTCCAGCTCCGCCGCCGTCGTCCCCCCCTGCTTGCACAGGGCGATGAAATCGGCCGCATCAGGATTGTCCGCCGCCAGCTTCTGGGCAATCGGGTGATCCGCGGCGATGGCGACAAAGCTGGCGCCGAACAAAGTGTCGGGGCGGGTCGAATAGACCTCGACCTCAGCGTCGCCCTTGAAGGTGAATTGCAGGCCCTGCGACTTGCCGATCCAGTTTTCCTGCATCAGCTTGACCTTTTCCGGCCAATGCTCAAGCCCATCAAGCCCTTCGAGCAATTCGTCGGCAAAGTCGGTGATCTTCAAAAACCACTGGTTCAGCTTGCGCTTTTCCACCAGCGCGCCGCTGCGCCAGCCGCGCCCGTCGATCACCTGTTCATTGGCCAGAACAGTGTTGTCGACCGGGTCCCAGTTGACCGTCGATTCCTTGCGATAGACCAACCCGGCGGCGTACAGGTCGAGAAACAGCGACTGTTCCTGACCGTAATATTCCGGTTCGCAGGTGGCGATCTCGCGGCTCCAGTCGAGCGCGAAGCCAAGGCGCTTCAACTGCGCCTTCATGTTGGCGATATTGTCGCGGGTCCAGCCGCCTGGGTGAACGCCCTTTTCCATCGCGGCATTTTCGGCGGGCATGCCGAACGCGTCCCAGCCCATCGGATGCAGCACTTCAAAGCCCTGCATCTTCTTATAGCGGGCCAGCACGTCGCCCATCGTGTAATTGCGCACATGGCCGATATGGATGCGCCCGCTGGGATAGGGGAACATTTCCAGGACATAGGAACGCGGCTTGGCGCTCTTGTCATCGGCCCGGAAGCTCTGCTTCTCGTCCCACACGCGCTGCCATTTGCCATCGGCAACACTGGAATCGAAACGCTCACTCATTTGCTCATGCCCTTTATACCAGAAAGCCTCCCGACTTGCCGGTACGGGGGCAAGTAGGGAGGCAAACGGTCAGAATTGATGTTTACTTGATCAGCGTGGCCTGACGCAGATCGCGCGCCTTGGTCAGGATAACGTCCTCGAGCCGCTGAACCGTGGCGGCGGCCACCGGCGCATCGGTCCAGAAACCGTCCTTCGACACCTGACGCGAGGCGCTCACGCGCAGCGCGTCGGTGCGCAGATCCTTGTCGAGGATCGCAATGGTCAGCTTCATCCGCTCGCCCGGATTCGACGGATTCGAATACCAATCGGTCACAATCACGCCGCTGTTCGCATCGCTTTGCAGCAGGGGCATGAAGGACACCGAATCCAGCGCCGCGCGCCACAGATAGGCGTTCACGCCGATCGTGGTCAGATTCGAGGGCGGCAGCATAACCGTGGTGCGGGTAACGCGGTGATGCTTGATATGGATCGGATTATGCACGCGCATATTGCCGATTTTGCACCCGCCCAGCGCCAGAAGGGCCAGAGCCACCGCGCCCCCACGCAGCATCGGACTGATAAACTTACGGGCAGGAGCCTTGCTGGCCATCATCGGTTCTGCACTTTCCGTCTCAAAAACCCAAAATGCTTGGGCCCCAAAAAACTGTTCGTCCACGCTCCGCCGACGCTGTCGCGCGCGCAAGGGTTGGCAAGTCTCTATAACCGCCAAAAAGCGCGCGACAAGGGGCGTTGGGCACGCTTCTTTCATGGCCAGCGATGGCGTGAACCTTGGCTGAACATCGCGTTGACCATAACAGCGCCGTGCAGCCAAGGTTCATCATGGCGCGCTTAGGATTTGAGGTGTATGGATATTGGCGCCGGAAAGACCCGGTTGTGATTCACGAAACGATGAGACAGGCAACGCTCTCTTTGGTCCCGCGCAGTTCGATGCCCGCCCTGGTCATGGCCGGGGCTGTGGGGCTGCTTGCGCTGCCCAGCGCGGTGCTGGCTTTTTCCACGCGGTTTGAAACCATCGCTGAAAGCGCCGATTCCCGCGCCGATCAGGACAGTTTCACGCCCAGTGGCCTCGATCCCAGAGTGGCCCGCGCCATGGCCGCGCGCGAGCAGGCCCAGTTCATGCAGGGCAAGGAAGCGCTGTTTCACTTCACCCCGGCGGGGCTCGCCACGCGGCCCGACCGGTCGGTGACGGTGGCGGTGCGGGTGGATGCCGAAACCGCGCGGGCCATCGTCGTGCGCGGCCCGGCGCAGCGGATCGCCGCCCCCGGCCCCAACACGCGCGTGGCGCCCAATGCCTACAATCTTGGTCTCTCGCGCGGGTATCAGAACTTTTCGACACTCACCTCGACCTATTCGCTGCCCGGCAACGATCACGCCAAGCACGATCTGCCCGACCTTTCAGCCTTCCCCCGCGTGGAGAGCGGCAGCGATTCGCGACTGGCGCCCCATATTCAGCTGGTCGATCGTGAAAGGGCGGGCCGCGCGCCGCGCACGCTCGAAAGCCTTGGCGAACAGAGCGTGGATGTGGGCGGGTCCTATCGCGTGACGCGCAATTTCGATGTGACGGCGGGCGTGCGCTATTCGCAGGACCGCGACCGGCTGAAGCCCACCAATGACACCAAATCAGACAGCCAGGCTGTCTTTGTCGGCACGCAATTCCGCTTCTGATCCGCGCCGCCCTATTTGACAGACAATTGGCGTAAAAATCGGCCCAATCGGCGGCGGATTGTAAGTGAACCATTCAATGCTGCAAATGCGTAATTCGAAGATTTACTTCGCAGATGCAGCATATCCCGCAATTTACCTCCACTCTTGCGCTAAACTGCGCAATTTTTGCGTGTCTCATCCTTCTATCTTACTTGCCTCTGTCGCATTGCGCCGATAGCACTTGGGCATCTGCTGTTTTCTGGCCGATTTCTTCTGGAGGGAATGCATGACGCGAGTGGCAATCGTTACAGGTGGTACGCGGGGCATTGGTGAGGCAATCAGCCTCGCGCTCAAGGATCTGGGGTATACGGTTGCAGCGAATTACGCGGGCAATGATGAAAAGGCCAAGGCCTTCACCGAAGCGACGGGCATTGCCGCCTATAAATGGGATGTGGGGGATCATGAGGCCACTCTGGCCGGGGTGGCGCAGGTCGAGGCCGATCTGGGCCCGGTCGACGTTGTGGTCAACAATGCGGGCATCACGCGCGACGGCGTGCTGCATCGCATGACTTTCGAAAACTGGAACGAGGTGATCCGCGTCAACCTTGGCGGCTGTTTCAACATGGCCAAGGCCACTTTCCCCGGCATGCGCGAGCGCGGCTGGGGCCGTATCGTCAACATCGGCTCGATCAACGGTCAGGCGGGCCAGTATGGCCAGGTCAATTATGCCGCCGCCAAATCAGGCATCCACGGCTTCACCAAGGCGCTGGCGCAGGAAGGCGCCAAGTTCGGCGTGACCGTCAACGCCATCGCGCCCGGCTATATCGACACTGAAATGGTGGCTGCCGTCCCCGCGCCGGTGCTGGAAAAGATCGTCGCCAAGATCCCGGTGGGCCGCCTTGGCCATGCCGAGGAAATCGCGCGCGGCGTGGCCTTCCTGTGCAGCGAGGACGCGGGCTTTGTCACCGGCTCGACCATGAGCATCAACGGCGGGCAGCATATGTATTGATCGAATCGCGGTTTTCGTGATGCGAGGAAAGGGCGCGGGTCGAAAGGCTCGCGCTTTTTTGTGCTTTAAGGCAAGTGAATCATGAGGGACTGGCTCCTCGTGGCTCCCATTACTGTCTTTGTTGCGCCAGGGTTTAGACGTTGAGTGTAGAACGCGATGATTTATAAGTCTGCGCCGCAAACAGAGATAACTCCACCGCGCCGCAGGCTTTTAAACATCGCCCCAAATACACCCCATGCCCTTTTGGCACCACCCCATTAACGGGATTGCAAAGGGCCCCCGCCCTTTGCCCGCCGGAGGCAAAAACTCCCGCCGGAGGCATCTTTCCCTTCCTCTCCCCCGTCACTACACTCCCCCCATGCCTCCACCATACCACCCCCCTGTCAAACGCTCGGTCGAGATCGCCGGGCACAAGACCTCGATCAGCCTTGAACCCCTGTTCTGGGACATGCTGCGCGAGGCGGCGTTGCGTGAGGGCGTGTCGGTCAATGCACTGGTGGCGCGAATCGATGCGGAAAGGATTGCCTGCGACACTCCTCCCGGACTGGCCGGGGCGGTGCGGATCTGGCTGGTCACTCAACCATTCGTCGCGGTTGATACACGCCCTGCCCTAGGCTAAAATGCCTAGATTAACCATAGTCATCGCTGCGGGGCCCTTGGCATATCCGTACGTCTGCGGTGACAGGTGAAATGGAGGGGGATTTTTCATGCGCAAGATTCACGCGATTTCGAGCCTCGCCCTGCTGGCCTGCGCACTGTGCAGCCAGCCTGCTCTGGCCGCGACGAAGAAGAAGGCGGTCAAGCACAAGCCGGTTGCAGCCGCCTCTTCCGCCCCGATGGCCGCGGCCAGCCCGGCGCCGGTGATGCAGAAAACACGCGTGTGCGACACCACCAGTTCGACCACCGGAGCCGTGGCGGGCGCCGCGCTGGGCGCGGTTTTGGGCAATAAGGTGATCGATAAAGGCGTGTTGGGCACGGCGGGCGGCGCGGCCGCGGGCGCCTTTGCCGGACAGGCACTGGAACGCACGCTGACCGCCAAGCAGCGCTGCCACGATGTCGAAACTCCGGTTAAACCTTAAACCATCAGGAACGGTTCGTCGTAAAAACCGTTCATCTTGAGTTGAACTTGGTTGGCGCTTTATGGGGTCAGCCAAGTCAAAACAGGAGACGCCTTATGCCGAATTTCATCAAATTGATCGCCATGTCCTCGGCGCTGGCGGTGGTGGCAGCGCCCGTGATGGCCGAAGCCCGCCCTGCCAAGCGCGTGGTCAAGGTTTGCCGCAAGTCGAGCGGCACGGCGGGCCTGATCGCGGGCGGCGCAGGCGGCGCCTTGGTGGGCCATGCCGCGCTGGGCGGTCCGGTCGGGCTGGTGGCGGGCGCGGTGGGCGGCGCCTTTGCGGGCCGCGCGATCGACCGCACGATCACCGCGAAAAAGCGCTGCCGCTATGTCGAGGCGCGCCGATAACACAGGGTTGACCCGGCGGTTCGGATAACCGCCGGGTCCCCAACTCAATCGCCGCCGACGCGCTCGATCTCGGCGCCCAGCAGAGCGAATTTCTCTTCCAGCCGCTCATAACCACGGTCAAGGTGATAGAGGCGGTGGACCGTGGTCTGCCCCTCGGCGGCCAGCCCTGCAATCACCAGACTCATCGAAGCGCGCAGGTCGGTCGCCATCACTTCGGCCCCGGTCAGACGCGGCACGCCATGGACGATGGCCACCCGGCCCTTGGTTTCGATCCGCGCGCCCATGCGGGTCAATTCCGGCACGTGCATATAGCGGTTTTCAAAGATCGTTTCGGTCAGCACGCTGGTCCCCTCGGCGCGGGTCAGCATGGCCATCAGCTGGGCCTGCATATCCGTGGCGAAACCGGGATAGGGCGCTGTCGAGACAGTGACCGGGCGGATCGGGCCATTGGCGGCCACAAAGATGCTGTCCTTGCGCGGTTCGACATGCACACCAGCCTCGCGCAGCGCGGCCAGCGTCGCGTCCATTTCATCGGCGCGCGCGCCCAGCAACTCGACCTCGCCCCCGGTGATCGCGGCGGCGCAGGCATAGGAGCCGGCCTCGATCCGGTCCGGCATAACCTGATAGGTTGCGCCATGCAGGCGCTTTACACCGTGAATGGTAAGTTCCGAAGTGCCGATGCCCTCGATCTGGGCGCCCATCGCCACCAGCAGGTTGCAAAGATCGACGATTTCGGGTTCGCGCGCCGCATTGTGCAGGCGGCAGGTGCCATTGGCCATGCTGGCCGCCATCAGCGCGTTTTCCGTCGCGCCCACCGACACCACCGGGAAAGCATAGCGCCCGCCGGGCAGCCCGCCATCGGGCGCAATCGCGCGGACATAGCCCGAAGTCAGCTCGATCGTGGCCCCGAATGCCTCCAAAACCTTCAAATGCAGGTCGATCGGGCGATTGCCGATGGCGCAGCCGCCGGGCAGCGACACGGTCGCCTCGCCCGCGCGGGCCAGCAAGGGGCCAAGCACGAGAATCGAGGCGCGCATCTTGCGCACCAGCTCATAAGGCGCGGTCGTGCTGGTCAGGCGCGTGGCCTGAAGGGTCATAACCCGACCAAAATCCTCTGGCCTTGTCCCCGCGATGGACGTAGAAACGCCGAACTGGTTCAATAGATGCTGGAACCCGTCCACGTCGGCCAGACGCGGCAGATTGCGCAAGGTCAGGGGTTCCTCGGTCAGCAGCGCGCAAGGCAGCAGGGTGAGGGCCGAATTCTTGGCTCCCGACACCGGAATGGCTCCGGAAAGTCGCTTGCCACCGCGAATGATGATTTTGTCCATCGCCACCGTTTAGGAGGCATTTGTGCTGTCGGCAATGGGCCGATTGTGAAAGGCTGGGGGCGGACTGCGAAAGGCTGGGTCGAAAAAATTAACCAAGTTGTAGAACTTGTATTTTAGGTAAACCTACAGCTACTTCAGCTAAGAAGTCGGGAACGAAAGCGAGAAATGATGATGCATTCGCGTGAAATCAAGCCCGTCCGCAAGGCGGTATTTCCAGTGGCAGGCCTTGGGACGCGCTTTTTGCCCGCGACCAAGGCGATCCCCAAGGAAATGCTGCCTATCGTTGATCGTCCTTTGATCCAATACGCCGTCGATGAAGCGCGCGAAGCGGGCATCGAACAGCTCATCTTTGTGACCGGCCGCGGCAAGACCGCCATCGTCGAACATTTCGACACGGCGTTCGAACTCGAAGCCACGATGGAAGGGCGCGGCAAGTCGCTCGACGTGCTCGAACCCACCCGCATCAAGCCGGGCAATCTGGTCACCGTGCGTCAGCAGGTGCCGATGGGCCTGGGCCATGCGATCTGGTGCGCGCGCGCCGTGATCGGCAATGAACCTTTTGCGATTTTCCTGCCCGACGAGCTGATGATCGGCAAGAAAGGCTGCATGAAGCAGATGGTCGAAGCCTATCACAAGACCGGCGGCAATCTGATCTCGGTGCTCGAAGTCCCGCGTGAGGAAGTGTCGTCCTATGGTGTGATCGCGCCGGGCAAGTCCGAGGGCGATCTGACCGAGGTGACCGGCCTTGTCGAAAAGCCCAAGGTTGAGGCGGCGCCCTCGAACCTGATCATTTCGGGCCGCTATATCCTTCAACCCGAAGTGATGACCGTGCTGGAAACGCAGGGCAAGGGCGCGGGCGGCGAAATCCAGCTGACCGACGCCATGGCGCAGATGATCGGTCACCAGCCGTTCCACGCCGTCACCTTTGAGGGCAAGCGCTATGACTGCGGCTCGAAGGTGGGCTTTGTCGAAGCGACGCTGGCTCTGGCGCTTCAGCGCGAGGACATGGGCGCCGAAGTGCGCGAAATGGCCCGCAGGCTGCTGGGCGAATACACCCCCGCCTGATCGGGCGGCGGGGCAGGCAAGGGCGCGAAGGGCAATCCTCTTCGCGCCCTTTGTTTTGCCCGGACCCATAGCGCAGATACAAGAAAGGCGCGAAGGGATGCCCCTCGCGCCTTTCTTGATGCCGAAACTTTTTACGCCGCCCTCAGGCCGCTTCCTTATCCACCCATTCAGGATAAAAAGCCGGTTCGCGGGTGGACCAGCCCGGCGCGGTGGCCGCCGCTTCGCTGATCGATTGCAACAGTTTCTTGCGCCGTTCGGGCCGGATCTGGGGCAGCGCCGCCGCGGCGCAGAAAGCCGAAGGCAGCCAAGGGCGGATATCAGCCCCCAGCAGGCGCTCGTACAAAAAGCGATAGGCCGAAAATCCGGTGATCTTTTCCTGCGCCAGATCGAAGGCGGTCAGCCGCACCAGTTTGCCCAGAAAGCTTTCGAGCGCATCAAGGTTGGTTTCGCAGGGTTTTTCGCCGCGCAGGGCCTTCAATTCCTGATAGATCACATATTGGCTGCGGATGCTGGCACTTTCCGCCGCATCGCGCGCCCACAGCTTGAAAGCGTCCTGACGCCCCAGCCCCACATCGAGGCTGCGCTTGATGTAACGCTGTTCGCAAGGCGTGAAACCGGCAAATTCGCGCAGTTCGGCGATTGCGAGCGTGGCCGTTCCCGTATGTGCCATCTTCGTGATCCCTCGGCCCGGACGATTCCCGGCCTCAGGTTCAAATTGCGCTCAAGGTCTTGAAAAGACGTTAACCATCTTAAAGAAAGTCATAGGGGGCGCCCATTAGCGCCCCCGCCCTATTTGTTTAGAGAATGCCGATGTCGCCTTAGATCATGCCAGCCAGCGGGCTGGACGGATCGGCATATTTGCGGGTGGCCATACGCCCGGCAAGATAAGCGTCGCGCCCGGCCTCGACGGCCAGACGCATCGCGCGGGCCATGCGGATGGGGTCGCGGGCCTCGGCAATGGCGGTGTTCATCAACACGCCGTCCACGCCCAGTTCCATCGCCACGGCCGCATCCGAAGCGGTGCCCACGCCAGCATCGACCAGCACCGGCACTTTGGCGCCCTCGACGATGAGGCGGATCGTCACCTTGTTCTGAATGCCAAGCCCAGAGCCGATCGGCGCGCCCAAAGGCATCACCGCCACGGCGCCCGCTTCTTCCAACTGCTTGGCAGCGATCGGATCATCGACGCAATAGACCATCGGCAGGAAGCCTTCCTTGGCCAGCACCTCGGTCGCCTTGAGCGTCTCGCGCATGTCGGGGTAAAGCGTGCGCGCCTCGCCCAGCACCTCCAGCTTGACCAGATCCCAGCCGCCTGCCTCACGCGCCAGTCGCAAAGTGCGGATCGCATCCTCTGCCGTAAAGCAGCCTGCGGTGTTGGGCAGATAGGTAACCTTTTTGGGGTCGATGAAGTCGGTCAGCATGGGCGCCTTGGGGTCCGACACATTAACGCGGCGCACCGCCACGGTGACGATTTCCGCGCCCGATGCCTCCAGCGCGGCGGCGTTCTGGGCAAAATCCTTGTACTTGCCGGTGCCGACAATCAGGCGCGACCGGAAAGTGCGACCCGCAACGGTCCAAGTGTCATCTGCGCTCACGTCACCACCTCCCACAAAATGCACGATCTCCAGCACATCGCCATCGGCCAGCGCCACATCGGCCAGCGTGCTGCGCGGCACGATGAGCGCATTGCGCTCGACCGCCACCTTGGCCGGATTGAGGCCGATATCGGCCACGAGGTCGGCCACGCTGGCGCCATGGGCAATCCGGCGCGGCTCGCCATTCACTGTCAGGGAGATCGTTTCGCTCATGCCTCGCGCTATTGCGCGTCAGGCCGCGTGGCGCAAGTTCCGGATGTGGGCAAAGGCGAGAAGAATGACGCCCGGAATGGTCATCGCCATTTCCGGCAGGCCATGCGGCACGGCCAGCCCCATCGCCATCAGCACCAGCCCCACGCAGCCCATGATCAATGGTTCGCGCCGCCCATGCCGCGCCAGCCCAAAGCCCAGCCCCAGCGCGCCAATCGCAATCGCAGCCGCCAGACCATATTCATGCACCCGAGGATCAAGCAGCACGCCGCCGCCAATCCCCAGCAAGCCCACCAGCACCACGCCCGACACGCAATGGATCAGGCACAGCGCCGAAAGCGCAACGCCAAGGCGATCAAGCCGGGCACGAATCAGGGCAAGGGTGGGGGCGAACATGGGGCTTCCGATATGTGATAATGTATCATGTGGCAAGCGTTTCTGTCTTTTCAAGCCCGGCCATTTTTTTAAATCCTGCCCCGGCAGGCTCTTGCGATAAAAAGCCATTCATTGGATCAAGGCCCCCGCCCCCGCCCATCGCGGGCATGGCCCGGAATGCAGGATCAAAGGAATGAAACAAACGTCCAACGCCCGTCCCTTGCTGGTGGCGCGCTGGCTTTGGGCCGTGGCCGCGCTGGTGGCGGGCATTGTGGTGGTGGGCGGGATCACGCGCCTGACCGAATCGGGCGTCTCGATCACCGAATGGAAGCCGGTCAGCGGCGCCCTGCCGCCCTTGACGCAGGCCGCATGGGAGGCCGAATTCGCCAAATATCGCGCCACCCCACAATATATATTGATCAACGGCCCGGCGGGCATGACGCTGGCCACCTATAAGATGATCTTCTTCTGGGAATGGGTGCACCGGCTGCTGGCACGCGGGATCGGGCTGGTCTTTGCGCTGCCGCTGGTGATCTTCTGGGTCCGGCGCCAGATTCCCTCGGGCTATCACCTGCGGCTGGTGGCGCTGCTGGCGCTGGGCGGATTGCAGGGGGCGGTCGGCTGGTGGATGGTCAAATCGGGCATTGCCCATGATGTGAAGGTCAGCCATCTGCGGCTTGCCACCCATCTGGGCGTGGCGCTGTTTACGCTGGCCGGGCTGGTGTGGACGGCGCTCGACCTGCAGGCGCTGGCGCGCGGGCAGAAGCGCAGCCGGTTGACAGGTCTGGGAGCGCTGGCGGGGCTGGTGCTGGCGGTACAGCTGATCTGGGGGGCGTTCACCGCAGGTCTGCGTGCAGGGCACGTCACCGATGAATGGCCGCTGATGAACGGCCATATCTGGCCCGGCCCGACCCAGACCGGCGAGACTTTCCTGCAGGCCATCACCGGCGATCCGGCGATTGTCCATTTCCTGCATCGCTGGTGGGCGTGGGTGGTGGTCGGCGTGCTGGTGGTGCTGGCGCGGGCGCTGAAACAGCGCGGGCGGCGTGAGCCCTCGATCGCCATTCACAGCGCTTTTGGCACCCAGATCCTGCTGGGCATCGCCACGGTGATGAGCGGCGTGTCGATCCCCTTGGCGGTAGCGCATCAACTGGTGGGCGCGCTGCTGCTGGTGGCAACGGTCTGGGGTATGCACGCGCTGGGCAGCGAGCGCTGGTCGTGAGCGTACCTGTTCCTGTGCTGATCTGGTGTCCCTTTCCCGATACCGATAGCGCCAAGGCGGCCGCGCGAGTGCTGGTCGAGGGGGGCCTTGCGGCCTGCGCCAATATCCTGCCTGCGATGGAATCGGTCTATGCATGCCAGGGCGCGGTGCATGAAGGGGCTGAGGTCGGGGTGCTCTTCAAAACCAATGCCGATCTGCGCGAAAGTTGCATCGAGCGCCTGCGGGGCCTGCATCCTTATGAGGAGCCGGCGATTCTGGGTTGGGAATGCCCGCTTTCGCTGCCCGCGACCATGGCCTGGCTGGGCGCGCTGAAAGGGTGAAAAACAAGCGGTATTATTTTACCGTACCCTGAAAAGCCCAGAATGCTTGACTCTTGGGGCCATTTGCAACATTAGCGCCGCCACACCCCCCGCCGCGACCGCGTGGCGGGGTCGTCATTTATACGGGAACCAAAGCCATGAAGGCTCTCACCAAGGTCACCCGGTCGGTCAAGCCGGCTGAGGTGGAAAAGAAGTGGCATCTGATCGATGCCGAAGGTCTGGTGCTCGGCCGTCTTGCCGTCATCATCGCCAACACGCTGCGCGGCAAGCACAAGCCCACCTTTACGCCCCACGTTGACACCGGCGATCACGTCGTCGTCATCAACGCCGACAAGGTGCGTCTGACCGGCAACAAGCTGAAGAACAAGGTGTACTACAAGCACACCGGTTATGCCGGCGGCATCAAGGAAGTGACCGCTGCCAAGGTTCTGGAAGGCCGCTTCCCCGAGCGCGTGATCGAGAAGGCTGTGGAACGCATGATTCCGCGCGGTCCTCTGGGCCGTCAGCAGATGCGTGCCCTGCACCTCTACGCTGGTGCCGAGCACCCGCACGCCGGCACCCAGCCTCAGCCGCTGGACGTCGCTGCCCTGAACCGCAAGAACAAGGTTGGTGCGTAATGTCTGAAGAATTCTCCGCTCTGGCCGAAATCGGCACCGCCGCTCCGGTTGCCGCTGCTCCTGCCGCTCCGCTTCGCGCTCGCGAAGTTGACGCTCAGGGCCGTTCGTATGCCACCGGTCGTCGTAAGGACGCCGTGGCCCGCGTGTGGATCAAGCCCGGCACCGGCAAGATCACTGTCAACGGTCGCGATCAGGAAACCTACTTCGCCCGTCCGACCCTGCGTCTCGTGATCAACCAGCCCTTCGGCGTGGCTGACCGTTCGGGCCAGTATGACGTGGTCTGCACCGTCAAGGGTGGCGGTCTCTCGGGTCAGGCCGGCGCTGTGAAGCACGGTATCGCCCAGGCTCTGGCCAAGTTCGAGCCCGCCCTGCGCGGCGCCGTCAAGGCTGCAGGCTTCCTGACCCGCGACCCGCGCGTCGTTGAACGTAAGAAGTACGGCCGCGCCAAGGCTCGCCGCAGCTTCCAGTTCTCGAAGCGTTAATCGTTTCAGGAATGGCGAAAAGGGGCGGTCCGGCAACGGGCCGCCTTTTTTCATGGGCGCTTACGGCCGCTGCGAGAGCAGACGCGCGCGTTCGGCCAGACGCTCGATGAGATCGGCATGGATCGCGGGCGCCGAGACCGCCACGCCGAACACGCGCGGATCCAGCTTGTTGTAATTGAGCTTGCCCCCCTGCGCGTCGCTGATCGCCGCGCCCGCCTCGCGCGCGATCAGGGCGGCGGCGGCAATATCCCACTCATAGCCCCAGCGCAGAGTCGCCACCAGATCGGCCCGGTCGGCGGCCACCATGGCAATGCGCAGGGCGATGGAATTGGGCTGATCCACCATCGCCATATCGGCATCCTCGGCGGAAAGATTGCGTGTGGGAACGCGCGCGCCCGACAATTGCCCCCGCGTCGAGGCGGAAAGCCGCGCGCCATTGCAAAAGGCGCCGTGCCCGGCCTCGGCCTGCCAGAATTCATTGCGCGCGGGGGCGTGCAGCATCGCCAGCAGAGGTCGGTGGTTGCTGACCAGCGCCACCGAAATCGCCCAGCCGGTGCGCCCCCGGATGAAATCGCGCGTCCCGTCGATGGGATCGACCAGCCAGACCAGTTCGCCCTCGCGCTGATTCGGCGCATCGATGGTTTCTTCCGACAGCCAGCCCGCGCTGGGCAGCAGGTCATGCAATTGCGTACGCAGAAAGGCATCGACCGCCAGATCAGCGCTCGACACGGGGCTTCCGTCCGATTTTCCAAAAATTTCCAGCGCTTTGTTATCGCCCGGCCATTGTTCCATGGCGATCTGCCCGGCTTGGCGGACAATGGCTTCGAGACGCGCGCGATCAAGCATCGGCGGCCCGTCGATAGGAAAGTTTGCAATTAAGAATGATTAGCACATCTTTCCCTTCCCATCGCCCATCACCTGTGCTTAGCCCGCCGCCGACCAAAGGGCCATTAGGCCTGCAATAGCGAGAAGCACCGATGAACGTCCATGAGTATCAGGGCAAGGAACTGCTGGCCAAGTTCGGCGTTGCCATTCCGGCGGGCTATCCGGCCCTGTCCGTTGAAGAAGCCGTTGCAGGCGCCAAGCAGCTGCCCGGGCCGCTCTATGTTGTGAAGTCGCAGATCCACGCCGGTGGCCGCGGCAAAGGCAAGTTCAAGGAACTGCCCGTCGACGCCAAGGGCGGTGTCCGTCTGGCCAAGAGCCTGGAAGAAGTCGAATCGCACGCCAAGGAAATGCTCGGCAACACGCTGGTGACCGTGCAGACCGGCGAAGCGGGCAAGCAGGTCAACCGCCTGTATGTCACCGACGGCGTTGACATCGCCAAGGAATATTACATCTCGCTGCTGGTCGATCGCGCCACCGGCCGCGTCGCCTTCATCGTGTCGACCGAAGGCGGCATGGACATCGAAGCCGTCGCCCACGATACGCCCGAGAAGATCACCACGGTCACCATCGACCCGGCCACCGGCTTCCAGCCGCACCACGGCCGCTCGATCGCCTTCGCGCTCAAGCTGAAGGGCGACACCAACAAGCAGGCGCAGGTTCTGGCCAAGCAGCTGTTCGACGCTTTCGTGTCGCTCGACTGCTCGATGCTCGAAATCAACCCGCTGGTTGAAGACGTGAACGGCAACCTGCTGGTGCTCGACACCAAGATGAGCTTCGATTCGAACGCGCTGTTCCGTCACCCCGACGTGTTCGCGATGCGCGACGAAACCGAAGAAGATCCGGCCGAAATCGAAGCCAGCAAGTATGACCTGGCCTACATCAAGCTCGACGGCAACATCGGCTGCATGGTGAACGGCGCGGGCCTGGCCATGGCGACGATGGACATCATCAAGCTCAACGGCGCCTTCCCGGCCAACTTCCTCGACGTGGGCGGCGGCGCCACCACCGAGAAGGTGACGGCGGCCTTCAAGATCATTCTGTCGGACCCGGCGGTCGAAGGCATTCTGGTCAACATCTTTGGCGGCATCATGAAGTGCGACGTCATTGCCGCGGGCATCATTGCCGCGGCCAAGGACGTCAACCTGTCGGTTCCGCTGGTGGTTCGCCTTGAAGGCACCAACGTCGAACTGGGCAAGGAACTGCTCAACAATTCGGGCCTGCCCATCGTGGCGGCCAATGATCTGGGCGACGCTGCCAAGAAGATCGTCGCGGAAGTCAACAAGGCCAAGTAAGCCTTTTTTGATTTTCGGGAAAAAGGCCCCGCGGCGCATCGGCGCTGCGGGGCCATTTGCATGGGCGGCCTGCGGGCGCCGCTTGCGCAAAAGGATCATGCGGGGCAGCGAGGCTTTCTTAAACTTTTGCATGGCAGTGTGCGTCCATGAGTGCTCGAGTCCGCGCCTTGCTCCTGCAATATTTCGGGCAAAGCCTGTTGCTGTGCCCGATCTATTTCGCCAGCGCGCTGCTCGCCCTGCAGCTGACGCGCTTCAATGGCGGGGTGGCGATTGTCTGGCCGGCGGGCGCGGTGCTGTTCTCGGCATTGGCGGCGATGCCGCATCGGCGCTGGGCCATGGCGCTGCTGCTGTGCTTTCCGGCGGGGGCTCTGGCGATTGCGCTGCGCGGGTTTGGCGGGGCCTATACGCTGCCGCTGACGCTGGCGGGATTGTTCGAGGCATGGCTGGCCGCCAGTCTGCTGCGCCATCTTTCTCCGCGTTTTACCCGGTTTGAATCGATCCGCGATGTGGTCAGTTTCCTGCTGGTCGCCGGGGTGATTGCGCCTGCCGCCTCAGCCTTTATCGGCGCATGGGCGGCCCATGGGGCCACGGGCATCCCCTTTTTCAACGCATGGCGCGACTGGTTCGGCGCCCATGCGCTCAGCCTCGTCACCTTTGCCCCGCCGATCTTTCTGGTGCTGCGCCGCCGCCGTCTGGATGCGGCCAAATTCCGCCGCGAACGCCTGGGCGAAGCGCTGGTACTGATGGGCGCGGTATCGCTGGCCACGCTGGCCACGTTTGGGCAAAACCGGATTCCGCTGGTCGTCGTGCCGCTGGTGCCGATGGTGGCGGCCACGTTCCGGCTGGGGCGGATCGGGGCGGTGGCCTCGCTGCTGGTCCTGATCTGCGGCGGGTTGATCGGCACGATGACGGGCCATGGGCCCACGATGCTGCTGCATCTCGATATGCCGACCAAGCTGCTGGTGCTGCAGATCTATTTTGCCTGCGTGGTGCTGATCCTGCTGCCGGTGGCGGCCGAGCTGGAATCGCGCCGCCGCCTGATGCAGAACCTGCGCGATGCCGAAGCCCTGCACCGACTGATCGTCGAGCGGACCGGCGATGTCATCATGCGGGTCAATCTGGATGGCACCTTGCGCTCGGTATCGGAGGAAGGAGCCCGGCTATGGGGCTATCAGGCCGAGGAACTGGTGGGCCGCTCGGCCTATGATCTGGTCCATCCCGAGGACGAGCAGGCCGTGTTCGACGCCCGCTTTCAAGCGCTGTGCGAGCCGGAGGGCACCGTGGCGGTCGAATGCCGGGTCATGCGCAAGGATGGCGGATCAACCTGGGTGGAAAGCCATATGTGCGCTACGCTGGACCCGCGCGGGGTGCCCAACGGCACGGTGTCGATCATCCGCGACAATTCAGCGCGGCGGCGGCTGATCGAAAATCTGGCGCATGAGGCCAATACCGATCCGTTGACCGGGCTTGGCAACCGGCGCGCCTTTGACCGCGCCATGGCCCGCGACAGAAAGGCGGGCGGAAGCGGTTGTCTGGCCCTGTTCGACCTGGATCATTTCAAGCGGATCAATGACGTCTATGGCCATGCCACGGGCGACCGCATCCTGACGATGTTTGCCACCTTGCTGTGCGGGACAGTGCGCGCGGGCGATGTGGTGGCGCGGCTGGGGGGCGAGGAATTCGGCGTGCTGCTGCGTGATGTCTCGCTGGAGCAGGCAGGGCTGATCTGCGAAAGGGTGCGCACCCGTCTGGCCGAGAGCGAGGGGCGCTCGATTCTGGGCGAAGTGGTGCGGGTGACGGTCAGCGTCGGCCTGACCCCGCTGAACGCCGACATGCCGCCCGAGGAGGCTTTTCGTCAGGCCGATGCCGCGCTCTATCGCGCCAAAGGGGCGGGGCGCAACCAGATGGCCATCGCGGCCTAATCGGCCATGCGCAGGTCATAGGCGACCTGCGCCTGCGCCACCGCGCCCATCCGTGTTTCGGCCCAATCAATCAGCCATTGCAGCGCGCCCAGCAATTCGCGCCCCAGCGGGGTGATCGCATAGGTCACGCTGACCGGCACGGTGGGTTCGACATGGCGGGTGATCAGCCCGTCGCGTTCGAGCGTGCGCAGGGTCTGCGCCAGCATCTTTTGCGAGATGCCGTCGACCCGGCGTTTGAGAGCGCTGAAGCGCATCTCCCCCTCGCCCAACATACCGAGCAGCAGGATGCTCCATTTATCGCCCACCCGGTCCAGCAATTGCCGGGTGGGGCAATTGCGCGCGAAAACATCGCCGCGTTTCGAGGTGGTTACGTGCGGGTAAGCTGGTGAAAGAAAAGTGCTCTCTTGCATGATACGTTTCCATAGCACACTTGGTTTCCATTAGAAACCTGATGGAGCATCAAAAATGAAAGTTGCAGTGTTGGGCGCCAGCGGCCGCGCAGGATCGGAAATCACCAGGGAACTGGCCGCGCGCGGGCATCAGGTGGTGGCCATCGCCCGCAAGCCTGAAGCGATCCCCGCAGCCGACGGCGTAAGCGCGGTGCAGGGTGATGCTTCGGACCCGGCGGCTCTGGCCGGATTGATCGCGGGCGTCGATGCGGTGATCAGCGCGCTGCATTTCGATGTCCCGGCGCAGACGCTGCTGTCCGCTCTGCGTCAGGCGGGCGTTGGCCGTTTGCTCGTCACGGGCGGCGCGGCCAGCCTGAAACTGCCCTCGGGCGAGCGCCTGATTGACGGGCCTGACTTCCCCGAGGCGTGGAAGGGCGCGGCCATGGGCGGGATCACCTTCCTCGACGATCTGCGCGCCGTAACCGACATTGACTGGACCTTCTTCTCGCCCGCCGCCTTCATCTTTGAAGGGCCGCGCCTTGGCACCTATCGCGGCGGCAAGGACGATCTGGTCGTGGACGAGGCGGGTGAGAGCAAGATCAGCTTTGCCGATTATGCCATCGCCATGGTCGACGAGCTGGAGGCCCATAAGCACCCGCGCGCCCGCTTTACCGCAGCCTATTAATCCAGAATGCGATAGGGGATGAAGCCGCGCTGGTTCGTGGTGATGTCGATGGGCTTGTCATTGGGCGGATAGGCGCGCTGATGGCAATCGTGGCGCGAACAGATGCGGCAGGAAATGCCGATCCGCGCCACCGCCTCCTCGCATTCCAGATTGAGCGTGTCGGCATAGATGAACTCGCTGGCCAGCGTGACTTCACACCCCAGCACCACCGCATAGCGGCGCGGCGGGCGGAAATAGGCGTCCGAGGGTTTGACCAGCCCCTTGGCGAGGAAGACAAAGCGCCGCCCCTCGGGCATCTCGGCCACTTGCAGATGGATGCGGTCGGGGATGGCCACGGCCTCATGCGCGATCCACAGCGGACAGGCGCCGCCGAAACGCGCGAATTGCAACCCGTTGGCCGCGTGGCGCTTCGTAATATTGCCCGCCATGTCGATCCGGCAAAAGGCGATCGGCACGCCGCGCTGGTGGGGCCGTTGCAGGTTGGACAGGCGGTGGCAGGTCTGTTCAAAACTGGTGCCGAAAATCTGGCGCAAGCCGTCAATATCATGGCGCAGCCGCCGCGCCGCATCGCGAAACGGGCGATAGGGCATCAGCAAAGCCCCCGCCGCATAATTGGTAAGCCCCACCGAAAGCAGATTGCGCGCGGTTTGCGTTCGCATCCCGCCCTTTTCCACCGTCTCGGCGATCTCCTGCGCCAGCGCGATGGCGCAAAGCTGATAGGCCAGTTGGAAGCGCAGGCTCTCATGGGGCTGGCCCGCATCCAGCGTCAGTTCGCGGCGGGCCTCGTCATAGCGGCGGATCGGCGCGCCGGGCAGATGGCGCAGGGTGATGCCCTGCCGCTCGAACCATGCGGTCAATTGCGCGGTGTCGGGCGTAGGCAGATGGCGCGCAAGGGCGCCTGCCATGGCCTCGGCGCTGGAATCGATCAGATGGACGTAATTGTCGGCCAGATGGAACCAGTCACGCACCTCCTCCCACGGCAGGCGTCCGCCCGACACGCTGTCGGCCCCCAAGGCTTCATCCATCGCGGCCAGACGCTGCGAATCGCGTTTGTGCAGGCGGTAGAGATGGGCAAATTGCTCGGCAAATTGGGGGAACTGGTCGGCCACGCGTTCGATCTGATCGGCGGGCAGGTCGCCCAGCAACGGATCGGCAGAGGCCTCCAGCAATTCGGTGACAACGGGCTCGACCGGGGTTTCGGCCATGTCGGCCCAATCCACCGGGAAGATTTCGCGCACCCTTTCGGCCAGCGCCAAGGTCATCGGCCGCGTGTCATTTTCCAATTGCGAGAGATAGGGCGTGCTGATCCCCAGCCTTTGCGCCAGTGCGCCCTGTTTCAGGCCATGGTCCTCGCGCAGGGCTTTAAGGAATCGCCCCGCATAGAGCCGCCTTTTCATGATGTCCTCTCGCTAATTTTTGCAAATTCTTCCTTTGCAAATTTGCAACATTACTGTGGACGGGTCAAGATGAATGGCGCATCGCGGCCTCAAGTGGTTTTGCAAGAGGATACCCGATGAGCGCGAATGTGGCGGAGATGGAGCGGCGGCGGGCAGCGGCCCGGATGGGCGGCGGCCAGAAGCGGATCGATGCCCAGCATGCCAAGGGCAAGCTGACCGCGCGCGAACGCCTGAAAGTGCTGCTCGACGAGGGCAGCTTTGAAGAAGTCGACATGTATGTCGAACACAATTGCGTCGATTTCGGCATGCCCGACAACACGATCCCCGGCGACGGCGTGGTCACCGGGTCCGGCACGATCAATGGCCGTCTGGTTTTCGTGTTTTCGCAGGACTTCACCGTGTTTGGCGGGGCGGTTTCCGAACGCCATGCGATGAAGATCTGCAAGATCATGGATATGGCGATGAAGGTCGGCGCGCCTGTCATCGGCCTTAACGATTCGGGCGGTGCGCGCATTCAGGAAGGCGTGGCCTCGCTGGGCGGCTATGCCGAGATTTTCCAGCGCAATGTGCTGGCCTCGGGGGTTGTGCCCCAGCTCAGCCTTATCATGGGCCCTTGCGCGGGCGGCGCGGTTTACTCGCCCGCCATGACCGACTTCATCTTCATGGTGAAGGACAGCTCCTATATGTTCGTCACCGGCCCCGATGTGGTCAAAACCGTCACGAATGAAGTGGTTACGCAGGAGGAACTGGGCGGCGCGATCACGCACAGCACCAAGACCAGCGTGGCCGATCTGGCGCTGGAGAATGATATCGAGGCGCTGCTGACGGCGCGCGAATTCTTCGACTTCCTGCCTCTGTCGAACAAGGAAGAAGTGCCCGAGCGCCCCAATGCCGACCCGTGGGACCGCCTTGAAAACAGCCTCGACACCGTGATCCCGGCCAGCGCGACCCAGCCTTATGATATGAAGGAAGTGATCCGCAAGACGCTGGACGAAGGCGATTTCTTTGAAATCCAGCCGGGCCATGCGGGCAATATCATCTGCGGTTTTGGCCGGATCGAGGGCAAGACGGTGGGCGTGGTCGCCAACCAGCCTTTGGTGCTTGCCGGCGTGCTGGACATCAATTCGTCAAAGAAGGCGGCGCGTTTCGTGCGCTTCTGCGATGCGTTCAACATCCCGATCCTGACCTTCGTCGACGTTCCCGGCTTCCTGCCCGGCACCGCGCAGGAGCACAACGGCATCATCAAGCATGGCGCCAAGCTGCTCTTCGCCTATGCCGAGGCGACCGTGCCCAAGATCACCATCATCACCCGCAAGGCCTATGGCGGGGCCTATGACGTGATGGCCTCGAAGCATCTGCGCGGCGACCTCAATTACGCTTGGCCCACCGCCGAAATCGCGGTGATGGGGGCCAAGGGCGCGGTGGAGATCATCTTCCGCGGGTTGCCCGCCGAGGCGCAGGCCGAAAAGGTCAAGGAATATGAGGACCGCTTCGCCAACCCGTTTGTGGCGGCAAGCAAGGGCTTCATCGACGAGGTGATCCACCCGCATTCCACCCGCCGCCGGATTGCTCTGGGCCTGCGCAAATTGCGCAACAAGGCGCTGGAGAACCCCTGGAAGAAGCACGACAATATTCCGCTCTAAGCGGGGAGGATGCCATGAAACTCGGACGCCTCAACCATGTTGGTGTGGCTGTGCCTGATATGCAGGCCGCCATTGCCTATTACCGCGATGTGATGGGCGCCAGCCTCATCACCGAGCCTTTCGACATGCCGGAACAGGGCGTGAAGGTGGCCTTCGTCAACACGCCCCAGCAGCCGGGCGCGCTGGGCACTGATGGTGGCACGCAGATCGAGCTGATCGAGCCGCTCGGCGAGAGCAGCCCCATCGCGGGCTTCATCGCCAAGAACCCCGCCGGGGGCCAGCACCACCTCTGCTATGAGGTCGAGGATATCGAGGCCGCCCGCGAATGGTTCACCGCGCAGGGTAAACGCATCCTCGGTCCCACGCGCATCGGCGCGCATGGCACGCCGATCTTCTTCCTGCACCCCAAGGACATGCTGGGGCAGCTGACCGAAATCATGGAGAGGTCGCATGAGCAGCATTGATAACTGGCAGGCGCTCGCCGCCAAAGAGGTCAAGGGCAAGAACCTTGATTGGCAGACGCCCGAGGGGATCACGGTCAAGCCGCTCTATACCGCCGATGATGTGAGCGTGGACCCCGGCCTGCCCGGTTTCGCGCCCTTCACGCGCGGCGTGCGCGCCAGCATGTATGCGGGCCGCCCCTGGACGATCCGCCAATACGCAGGCTTTTCCACCGCCGAGGAATCGAACGCCTTCTATCGCCGCAATCTGGCGGCGGGGCAGAAGGGCCTGTCGGTCGCCTTCGACCTTGCCACCCATCGCGGCTATAATTCCGACCACCCCCGCGTGGTGGGCGATGTCGGCAAGGCAGGCGTGGCCATCGATTCCGTCGAGGACATGAAGATCTTGTTCGACGGCATTCCCCTTGGCGAAATGTCGGTGTCGATGACGATGAACGGCGCGGTGATCCCGATCCTGGCCTTCTTCATCGTCGCGGGCGAGGAACAGGGCGTTCCCACCGAAAAACTCGACGGGACCATTCAGAACGACATCCTCAAGGAGTTCATGGTCCGCAACACCTATATCTATCCGCCCGAACCCAGTATGCGGATCATTTCGGACATCTTTGGCTATACCAGCGCCAATATGCCGAAATTCAACAGCATTTCGATCTCCGGCTATCACATGCAGGAGGCCGGCGCCACGCAGGTGCAGGAACTGGCCTTCACCATCGCCGACGGCATCGAATATGTGAAATATGGCGTGGCCTCGGGGCTCGACATCGACAAATTTGCCGGGCGGCTGAGCTTCTTTTTCGCCATCGGCATGAATTTCTTCATGGAGGTCGCCAAGCTACGCGCCGCGCGCGTGCTGTGGCACCGGGCGATGACCAAGCTGGGCGCAAAGGATGAACGCAGCAAGATGCTGCGCACCCATTGCCAGACCAGCGGCGTCAGCCTTCAGGAGCAGGACCCGTATAACAACGTCATCCGCACCACGATCGAGGCCATGGCCGCGATGCTGGGCGGCACGCAGTCGCTCCACACCAATGCGCTCGATGAAGCCATCGCGCTGCCCACCGATTTCTCCGCCCGCATCGCGCGCAACACGCAGATCGTGATTCAGGAAGAAACGGGCATGTGCAATGTGGTCGATCCGCTGGGCGGGTCCTACTACATTGAATCGCTGACCCAGCAGTTGGTGGATAGCGCCCAAGCCATCATCGACCGCGTGGAAGGCGAAGGCGGCATGGCCAAGGCCGTGGCCGCCGGTTGGCCCAAGGCGATGATCGAGGAAGCCGCCGCCGCGCGCCAAGCCCGCGTCGACCGGGGCGAGGATGTCATCGTCGGCGTCAACAAATACCGTCTGGCCACCGAAGACCGGATCGAGACACTCGAAGTCGACAACCGTGTCGTGCGCGAGGCCCAGATCGCCCGGATCAAGGCGGTCAAGGCCGCCCGCGACGAGGCCGCCTGTCAGGCCGCCCTGCGCGCCATCACGCAGGGCGCGCGCGAGGGCGGCAACCTGCTGGCGCTGGCCGTCGAGGCCGCCCGCCACCGCGCAACGCTGGGCGAAATCAGCGCCGCGATGGAAGAGGTCTTTGGCCGCCACGGCACCGTGCCCACCCCGGTCAAAGGCGTTTACGGCGCGGCCTATGCGGGCGATGACCGCTACCAACAGATCCTCGATGGCGTCGAGGCCGTTTCCCGTCGTCTGGAGCGCAAGCCCCGGATGCTGGTGGCCAAGATGGGGCAGGACGGGCATGATCGCGGGGCCAATGTCATTGCCTCGGCCTTTACCGACATGGGCTTTGACGTGACCAGCGGCCCGCTGTTCCAGACGCCCGAAGAAGCCTGCGCGCTGGCGCTGGAAAAGAATGTCGACGCGGTGGGGGCCTCCTCGCTTGCTGCAGGCCACAAGACGCTGATCCCGCAACTGATCGCTCTTTTGCGTGAGGCCGGACGACCCGACATCAAGGTCGTGGCAGGCGGCGTCATCCCCCCGCAGGATTATGAATTCCTGCGCGAGGCGGGCGTTCAGGGCATCTATGGTCCGGGGTCCAACGTGCTCGATTGCGCGGCCGACATGCTGCGCCTGCTGGGCCACAATATGCCGCCGCTGGGCAGCGAACTGGAAAAGGCGGAGTAAGACGCATGTTCAAGAAAATCCTCATCGCCAATCGCGGCGAAATCGCCTGTCGCGTCATCAAGACCGCGCGCCGGATGGGCATTGCCACGGTGGCGGTCTATTCCGACGCCGATGCGCGCGCGCCTTTCGTACAGATGGCCGATGAAGCCGTGCATATCGGCCCCTCGCCCGCCGCGCAGTCCTATCTGATTGCCGACAAGATCATCGAGGCCTGCAAGGCCACCGGCGCCGAGGCGGTCCATCCCGGCTATGGCTTCCTGTCGGAACGTACCAGCTTTGCCGAGGCTTTGGCCAAGGAAAACATCGCCTTCATCGGCCCGCCCGTCGGCGCCATTGCCGCGATGGGCGATAAGATCGAATCGAAGAAGCTGGCAAAATCGGCGGGCGTCAATGTCGTCCCCGGTTTCGTGGGCGAGATCGAGGACACCGACCATGCCGTGCGGATTTCCGATGAAATCGGCTATCCGGTGATGATGAAAGCCAGCGCGGGCGGCGGCGGCAAGGGCATGCGCCTTGCCTATAACGAACAGGACGTTCGCGAGGGCTTCCCCGCGGTCAAGCGCGAGGGGCTGAATTCCTTTGGCGACGACCGGGTGTTCATCGAGAAATTCATCCTCAATCCGCGCCATATCGAGATCCAGATCCTGGGCGATAAGCACGGCAATATCCTTTACCTGAACGAGCGCGAATGCTCGATCCAGCGCCGCCATCAGAAGGTGGTCGAGGAAGCGCCCTCGCCCTTTGTCAGCCCCGCGATGCGCAAGGCGATGGGCGAGCAATGCGTCGCGCTGGCCCGCGCGGTGGGCTATTACAGCGCAGGCACGGTCGAACTGATCGTTTCGGGCGCGGACAAGAGCGGCGAGAGCTTCTACTTCCTTGAAATGAACACCCGCCTTCAGGTCGAACACCCCGTCACCGAGGCGATCACCGGCATCGATCTGGTCGAACAGATGATCCGCGTGGCCTATGGCGAGAAATTGGCCATGACGCAGGAGGATGTGAAGATCGACGGCTGGGCGATTGAAAACCGCGTCTATGCCGAAGACCCCTATCGCGGTTTCCTGCCCAGCACGGGCCGCCTCTCGCGCTATCGCCCGCCCGTTGAAGGCTGGACCGACGATGGCGCGGAAAACGGGCGCCGGGGCATTGACGGCGTGCGCGTGGATGATGGCGTCTATGAAGGCGGCGAAGTTTCCATGTTCTATGACCCGATGATCGCCAAGCTGGTGACTTGGGGCGAGACCCGCGACGAGGCCGCCGACAAGCAGATCGCCGCGCTCGACCAGTTCGAGATTGAGGGGCTGGGGCACAACATCGACTTCGTTTCGGCCATCATGCAGCACCCCCGCTTCCGCAGCGGCGAGCTGACCACCGGCTTCATCGCCGAGGAATATCCCGAAGGCTTCCACGGCGCGGCGACCGATGCGCAGACTTTGGCCCATATCGCGGCGGTTTCGGGTTTTGTCGCCACCGCGCGGGCCGATCGCGCGCGACAGGTCGATGGACAATTGGCCGCTAATCTGGCCCCGCCTTCGGAATGGTCGGTCAAATTGGCGGGCGAGACCTTCGCCGTCAGCGTCGATGCCGACAGCGTGCGCGTCAATGGCGCGCAGGTTGATCTGGCGATGGAATATACGCCCGGCGACCACCTGATCGTGGCCGAAATCGGCGAGGAAGTGCTGGGGCTCAAGATCGAGATCACCCGCACCGGATTGAAAGTGACCACGCGCGGCGCGATCCACAAGGTCGATATCCTGCCCGCCCATGTCGCGGCTCTGGCCGATCACATGATCGAAAAGATCCCGCCGGATCTCTCGAAATTCCTGATCTGTCCGATGCCGGGGCTGCTGGTGTCGCTCAACGTCAAGGAAGGCGACAAGGTCGAGGCCGGTCAGCCGCTGGCCGTGGTCGAGGCGATGAAGATGGAAAACATCCTGCGCGCCGAAAAATCGGCCACCATCGGCAAGATCAATGCCAAGCCCGGCGAGAGCCTGCCGGTCGACTACATCATTCTGGAACTGGAATAGAGTTAAGGCGAGGCGGCGGGGGGCCTTCGTGCTCCTCGCCGTTTATTTACCCGATAATTCGGCGTCCAGCTCGATCAGGCGCCGACAGGCCGCCAGCGCGCCCGGCGCATCATCGGCCGCCAGATTGGCCGCATAGGCCGCGCATTCGCGCTGTCCCTCACGGGTTTTCTGAAATCCGGCCACCATGGCCAGCGGACGCAACAGTTCAAGCCGCGCCGCCCAATCTTCATCATCGCGACTGAGCAGATCGAGCGTTTTAGTGTAAAGACACTGAACAGCTTCACCACGATTGCATGCCCCCATACAATCGCAATTGATGGCCTGAGCAGTAGCCTGCACATCCTTTAAGTCAAAATTAATCATAGGGCCTGTAATCCCGCTTATCTGCGCATCACAGATTGCAAGCATCAACGCATGACGTGCAAAATCGTTCCTATATTAGCTTCTCTATAGAGTGAAGCAGCAATCCGACGATTCCACCGACCAGCGTGCCATTGATGCGGATAAATTGCAGATCGCGCCCCACCGCGCCCTCGATCCGTTCCGAAACGGTACGCGCATCCCACCGGCGCACCGTGTCCGACACCAGTTTCACAATGCCCGCCCCATGCCGCACGGCCAGCCCCGCCAGCGAACGGCGCGCGAATCGGTTAACCTGATGGCGCAGGCGGGCGTCGGTCTGCAGCCCTGCACCAAATCCGGCAAGGCCCGCGCCCATCCGCCCCTGCAACAACCCGCCCGGATGGCTCAGCGCATCGAGCGCCGCGCCGCGCGCGCGCTCCCACAAGCCGTCGATCCACGCCCCCATGGCGCGATTGGCCAAAATCTCGCCCTTCATCCGCGCCACCTTGGCCTGCATCGCCGGATCATGGCGCAGATCATGGGCCAGACCCGCCAGCAGGTCCTCCAGCTTGGTCCGCAGAGGATGGTGCGGATCGACAATGCATTCGGCCAGCAGCTTATAAAGGCCATCAAGGATCGTATTGGCCAGCGTCTCGTCCAGCCCGGTCCAGCGCAGCAGCGTATGCGCGCGGTCATGGATCATCTGGCGCAGGATGTCCTCGTTGGCCTCCAGCGTGATCCCGGTCCAGCGCAGCATGGCCTCGATCACACCGCGATGGCGGCCGTCGGCCATCGCCCCTTCCAGCAATTGGCCCAGCAAGGGCGCCAGATCGAGCCGCTCCAATTGCCCGCGCACGGTGGATTTGAGCATATCGCCCAATTGTTCACCCGGCAGCGATTGCAGCATATCGCCCAGCAGGCCTGCCGCCCCCTGACGCAGGCGCGGCTCTCCCGCGCCACTTTCGCCCGGATCGGTCAGAAAGCCGCCCAAGGCCCCCGCCACATCCAGCCCCGACAAACGCCGCGCCACAACCTGAGGCGTGAGGAAATTGTTGCGCAGGAACCCCGCCATACTGTCGGCGATCTGGTCCTTCTTCGCCGGGATGATCGCGGTATGCGGGATGGGCAAACCCATGGGATGGCGAAACAGCGCCGTCACCGCGAACCAGTCGGCCAGCGCGCCCACCATCGCGGCTTCGGCAAAGGACTTGACCCATTCCCAGCCCGGATTCAGCGGCGCAAAATGGCGCGAGAGCAGGTAAAGCCCCGCCATGCCCACCAGCAACCCATGCGCCAGCCAGCGCACGCGGGCGGCCTGCCGGTTGCGCGGCTCGCTCTCCACGCCCAGCCAGCGCCCCAGCGACCACCACAGACTGCGTTCCTGTCTCACTCGGCCGGGGTTACTCCAGCATGAGCATCGCGTCCATGCTCAGGTTCATAAGTCAGCAATCCGCGGCGCAGTTTCGGGCCGATCCGTTTCTCAAACCCGTCGGCCAGACTGAAGGCGGCAGGCACGATCAGCAGCGTCAGCACCGTGGAAAGCGTCAGCCCGCCGATCACCACCACGCCCATGGGCGCGCGAAACGCCGCATCGCCCGAAAGCGACATGGCCGCCGGAATCATCCCCGCCGTCATCGCCACCGTCGTCATCACGATGGGCTGGGCGCGCTTGTGGCCCGCCTCGATGATGGCGTCGAACTTGGGCGTGCCGCGCTGCATTTCCTCGATGGCAAAGTCGATCAGCAGGATCGAGTTTTTCGCCACAATCCCGAACAGCATCAGGATGCCGATATAGACCGGCATCGAGATCGGCATGTCGAGCAGCGCCAGCAAGAGCAGTCCGCCCAAAGGCGCCAGAAACAGCGAGGCCATATTCACCAGCGGCGAGACGACCCGGTGATAGAGCAGCACCAGCACCGCAAACACCAGCCCGATCCCCGCCGGCACCGCCAGCGCCAGATTGACGATCATTTCCTGCTGCCACTTGGCCTCGCCATAGGCGGTGTTCGACACGCCTGCGGGCAGATTCTTCATGATCGGCAGCGCCTTGACCTTGTTTTCCGCATCACCCTTGACCACGCCCGGCGCCAGATCCGCACCGATGAAGATGCGGCGCTCCTGATTGTAGCGCTGGATGGTCGAGGGGCCGGAACCGAAGGTGATGTCGGCCACGCGGCTCAAGGGCACCGAGCCGCCCGACGCGGTGGGCACCGGCAGATTGGCGATATTAGACAGGTCGCGCCGCGCTTCCTCGGGCAGGCGCACGCGGATCGGCACCTGACGGTCGGAGAGCGAGAATTTGGCCGCGTTCTGGTCGATCTCGCCGATCGTGGCGATGCGGATCGCCTGGCTGAGCGAGGAGGTCGAGATGCCAAGGCTGGCGGCCAGATCCATATGCGGCACAATCACCACTTCGGGGCGGCGCATGTCGCCCGAAATGCGCGGGGCCACCAGTTCGTGCATCCCCTTCATCTGCTCAACCAATTGCGCCGCCGTCTGGTCCAGCAGCGCCGGGTCCGAGCTGGACAGCATGATTTCCAGCCCGCGTCCGGTCGAGGAACCGCCATTGTTGCTGGCCTGGAAGGTGATGCGCGCATCGGCAATGCCCTGCACGGTGGGGGTGACTTCACGCTCGAACTGCTTGGTGTGGATCTTGCGATCCTTTTTCAGCATGATCATAACGCGGGCGTTGCCCTCGTTCACCCGTTCGAGCACCTGATCGGCCTCGGGCCGCCGGCGCACGATATTGGCCACCTCATCGGCCACCGCCTCGGTCTGGGCCAGCGTAGTGCCGGGCACCATTTCGATGCGGAGCTGGGTGAAATCGCTGTTCTCATCGGGGAACATTGCCGTGGGCATGGAAATGAACAGCACAATGGTCAGCGCGAAACAGCCCAAGGCGACGCCGATCATCCAGATGCGATGATCGCGCATCCGCGCGCGCAGATGGTCGCGCCACGACAGATCCCCCTTTTCCGCCAGCAGCCGCGCCCGCAGCGCCCGCGCGCCCGAAACGTCCAGCGACCAGTGCAGCACGCGCAGATAGTAATCCATCATCCGCCCGCCGCCATGTTCGGCATGGCCGTGGCTTTTCAGGAAATAGGCCGCCACCATCGGCGTGATCATGCGGGCCACGGCCAGCGACATCAGCACCGAGACCACCACCGTAAGACCGAAATTCTTGAAAAATGCCCCCGATACGCCCGGCATCAGCCCGACCGGCAAAAACACCGCCGCGATCGAGCAGGTGGTCGCCACCACCGCCAGACCGATCTCATCGGCGGCATCAATCGCGGCCTGATAGGCGGTCTTGCCCATGCGCATATGCCGGACGATGTTCTCGATTTCCACGATCGCATCGTCCACCAGCACGCCCGCGACCAAGCCCAGCGCGAGCAGGCTCATCGTGTTGAGCGTAAAGCCGAACCACACCTTCATGAACCAGAAGGTGGGGATGGCCGAAAGCGGGATGGCGATGGCCGACACCACCGTGGCGCGCCAGTCGCGCAGGAAGAAGAACACCACGATCACCGCCAGAACGGCGCCCTCGACCATGGATTCCATCGAGGATTCGTATTGCTTCTTGGTATAGGAAACCTGATTGAACAATTCGGTGAAATGGACGCCGGGCCGCTCCTTGGCGATCTTGTCCAGCTCGACCATCGACTTGTCATAGACCGACACGTCCGAGGCCCCGCGTGCGCGTGCGATGGAGAAGGTAACGACCTGCTTGCCGTTGACCTTGCCCAGCGAGGTGATTTCGCCCCATGCGTCGCGCACCGTGGCAATATCGGCCAGTTTCACCACGCGCCCCGCGACCGGAATATCGGCCTGGCTCAGCGCAAAGGCGTCCTGCGCATTGCCCAGCACGCGCACCGATTGGCGCGTGCCGCCGATTTCCGCCTTGCCGCCCGCCGCATTCAGGTTAAGCGCACGCAGCGCCGCATTGACCTGCGGCGCGGTGACGCCGAATGCCTGCATCCGCGCCGGGTCGAGCGTGACGAGAATTTCGCGGTTGACGCCGCCGTTGCGCTTGATTTCGGCCACACCCTCCACACCCAGCAGGCGCCGCGCCACCGTGTCGTCGATGAACCACGAGAGCTGCTCGATGGTCATGTCCTCGGCGGAAACCGCGAAATAGGCGATGGGGTTGCTCGAGGTGTTCACCTTGAACACCTGCGGCTCAAGAATACCGTCGGGCAGATTGCCGCGCGCCTGATCGACCGCGTTCTTCACCTCGGCCACCGCGGCGTTGATGTCCTCGCCCAGCTGGAATTCCACCATCGTCTGGCTGTTGCCTTCCGATGCGGTCGAACTGATCGAGGAAACGCCCGAAATCGTGCGCACCGCGCCTTCGATGCGCTGCGTGATCTGGGTCTCGATTTCGGTCGGGGCGGCGCCCGGCTGGGTGATCGAAACCACCACGATGGGAAATTCGATGTCGGGCTGGTCCTGGACCTCCATCCGGGCAAAGCTGATGATACCCATCAGCATCATGGCCACAAAGATGACAATGGGCACCACCGGATGCCGGATCGACCATGCCGAAAGATTGCGGAAGTTCATCGCTCCGATCCCCTTACGGCTGGTTGGGCTGGCTGCGCGGATTGACCGTTTCGCCCTCGGTCAGGAAGGCGCCTGCACGCAGCACCACCCGTTCGACGCCCGAAAGGCCAGAGGCAATGGCCACGCCCTTTTCGGTCACCATCGCCACCTTGACCCGCCGGCGCACCGCCTTGTTGTCGCCGGTCACGACATAGACATAGCTGCCCTGCGCATCGGCCTGCAGCGCCGATTCGGGCAGCAAAGGCGCCGACATCGAACCGCTGCGGATTTCCGCGCTGGCAAAGCCGCCGGGGCGGATGTCGCGGTCATAGGGCAGCGCGATCCGCGCGATCCCCTGCCGCGTGGCCGGGTCGATCACCGGCGAGACCTGCCAGACATGGCCGACAAATTCGCGCTCCGAACCCACAGGCCGCACCTTGACCTCCTGCCCCAGCGCCAGATGCGCCAGATCGCTTTCCGACAGGCGCGCGCGCATTTCCATCTCGCCCTTGTCGGCAATGCGGAACAGCACGCCATTGCCGGGGCTGACCACCTGACCCACCTCGAGCGCGCGGTCGAGCACGAGGCCGTCGGCGGGTGCGACAATGTTCAGCCGGCGGATCTTGGCCTGCATTTCGCCCAATTGCGCCTGCGCCACGCGCACCCGCGCATTGGCCGCATCGCGCACGGCGGTCAGCTTGTCGATGTCGGCGTTCGAAATGAACCCATTGGCCACCAGTTTCAGCCCGCGGTCCAGATTGGCCTGCGCGATGCGCGCATCGGCCTGCGCCACGCCGATATTGGCGTTGCTGCTGGCCTGCTGCTGGTTCTGCACCTGACGGTCGATCACGGCCAGCAACTGCCCGCGCTTGACCCACGCGCCCGGTTCGACCAGCACCTGCACCACCGTGCCGCCTTCGCCCACCACGCCCACAGGCATGTCATGGCGCGCGGCCAGCACGCCGCTGGCATTGATCGTGCCGGCAACCGTGGTGACGCCGGGGGCCGATACGGTGACGAGGGGCGCCTGATTGGCGCGCGCGGCATCGCCGCCGGGGTTGCGATGACTATAGGCCCAGATGCCGCCGACGGCCAGCAACACGGCCCCCGCCCCGATCAACGCCTTGCCGCGCGGAAAAGGCTGGGCCTCCCCACCTTCGAGGACGCCTTCATAAGCCGGTGCCATTTGGGCAGACTTCACCTTGGCCTCGACATTCATCTCGCTCACCACCCCATAAGTATTGCGAACCGGGTCTGCGCCCGGATCATGCGGCAAGCGTATTACTCGCGTATAGCACCTCAGGCAAGCGGGCTTTTCGTGCAATCGCGCCAAATATAAGCAAAAGGGCGCAGGAGCCCCCCGCTCCCACGCCCTTTCAAGCCCTGAAACGGGCCGATGACAGGTATTTCAACCTATCAATATTTCAGCTGGCGCTCATAGAGATCGCGGTAATGCTGAATCCGCGTGACGCGCAGGCCCTGCATCCCCGAACGATCCACCGCGCGTTGCCACGAGGCGAATTCTTCGAGCGTGAGGCTGTAACGCTCGCAGACCTCATCGATGGTCAGCAGGCCGCCGTTGACGGCTGCGACCACCTCGGCCTTGCGGCGCACAACCCAACGCGTGGTGTTGGGCGGCGGCAGCGATTCCAGCGTGAGCGGTTCGCCGAGCGGGCCAATGACCATGGCCGGACGGATTTTCTGGTTCTCGATCATTTCATTCCTCGATCGCCGGGATGACGGGGACCGGCAACGCCGAATTCAATGCCAGACATCGTTTTTCGAACCCCTCTAAAAACAGGGTTAACATCTTGGAAAGCCCCTTTGCAGGAAGCACTGAGGTCGTCCCAAACCGGTGCATAATCATGAAGGAGCCGCGCCACGTGGGGGTCGAAACTGCCCCCGGCCAGCATGGCCGGCGCCTCGCCGCAATCGCGCTGAAACGCATGGGCCGCCGCCAGCCTTGTGGCCAGCCCATGCCAGTCCATCGCCGACCGGCCCGCATCCACGCCGGTGGCAAAGGATGCCGCAAAGGACTGGGCCAGCCAGTCTTCATGATCAAATCGAAGTTCCATTGCCCACGTTATAGGCCCAACATGGTCAAGAGGCGGTAAAGGCGCGATTTACAACTTGTTGACCATGTTTAACCGGACGCAACAGTCCCCTCCGGCGCATTCCCTAGGGGCGCGGGGCGGCAAGAATCTGCCGATTTGGCGCTGGGGCCGGGTGGGTGTATGGGGCCGATCATGGCCCATGATTCCCCCTCTGTGTTAACACCCGCCGCGCTCCTTGATCTGTTTGATCTTGGACAAAATGTAAAAATGCGTCGAATCGTTGTCGCCATGTCGGGGGGTGTAGACTCATCCGTGGTGGCCGCTCTGGCCGCGCACAGCGGAGCCGAGGTGATCGGCATCACACTGCAGCTTTACGATCATGGCGAGGCGGTCAAGCGCAAGGGCGCGTGCTGCGCGGGCGATGATATCCGCGACGCGCGCGAGGTGGCCGACCGGCTTGGCATCGCGCATTATGTTTACGACCATGAATCCGCATTTCGCGAAAGCGTGGTTGATCGTTTTGCCGAAGATTACCTCAACGGACGCACGCCGATTCCCTGCATCCGCTGCAACATGGGGCCAAAGTTCACCGACCTTTTGACCATGGCGCGCGATCTGGGGGCCGATTGTCTGGCCACCGGGCATTATGTGCGGCGCGTGATGGGGGCGGCGGGGCCGGAATTGCACCGCGCGCTCGATCCCGCGCGCGACCAGTCCTATTTCCTTTACGCCACCACCGAGGCGCAGCTCGACTTCCTGCGCTTCCCTCTTGGCGGCCTGCCCAAGACGCAGGTGCGCGAACTGGCCGACCATTTCGGCCTCAAGGTCGCGGCCAAGCCCGATTCGCAGGACATCTGCTTTGTGCCCGAGGGCGATTACGCCAGCGTGGTGCGCAAGATCCGCCCCGAGGGCGAGCGCCCCGGCGATATCGTCCATGCCCAAACAGGCGCGGTGCTGGGCCACCATCGCGGCGTGATCCATTATACGGTGGGCCAGCGGCGGGGCCTTGAAATCGGCGGCCTGCCCGAGCCCGTCTATGTGGTGGGCATTGATGCGCCCGGCGCGCGGGTGCTGGTGGGGCCGCGGGCGATGCTGGCGGTGTCGGCGGCGCGGATTGTCGAAACCAACCGCATCGGGCCAGTGCCCGAAGGCGCGGCGCTGACCGCCAAGGTGCGCTCGCTGGCCAAGCCTGTGCCGGTGACGCTGGACGGGCCGCTGGGCGATGGGGCCGATACCACGATCCGCTTTGCCAGCCCCGAATATGGTGTCGCCCCCGGACAGGCCGCGGTGATCTATGCGGGCGACCGGGTGATCGGCGGCGGCTGGATCGAGGAAACCTTCGCCGCCTAAGGCTTACTGCTCCCATTTCTCCAGCACGCAGCCTTCGCCGGGGCGGAAAGTTGCGGTCTGAGCCGCGATCAGGGGAACGCGCGCGGTGACGCTCTTCGCGCCCTCGTCGGCCGAGAGCATCACCATGCTCATGCCCGGCTCGAAATCGCTCTTGCACTGATCGAGCGGGCGGCCTTCGACAAAACGGCAGGAGCAGGCGATGCGCGCGCCAAAGGACGCCCCGGTCAGCGCATCCTTGGCCAGACGCGGCCCCTTCCACAGGCCCAGCCCCAGCGCGGTGATTCCCGCAAGACCCAGCAGAACAAGCACAATCCTCAGCCGGACGCCACGACCGGGGGCCGTGCTTTCGCGTTGCCATGTGAGCTTGAAACTTGCCATCGGGAACGACCTTGCGCATGGAGGCATCGTGATGGTCACGCGCCGCCCCCCCCTTATCGCGCCCAAGCGCCGCTTGCCAACCCCGCTGGTGGCGCTTTCGCTCGCCCTGCTGGCGGGCTGCGGCGGCGGGGAAAAGGCCGAATCGCCCCTCTCGGCGCAGGCTATGGCCGCCATCGGCGCGCGCCCCGGCGCCCCGCGTGAAGCGCTGGCCCGCGCGGTGGATGAATTGTTCACCGATCCGATGCTGGGCGAAACGCGCGCATTGGTGGTGATGCATCGCGGGCGAATCGTGGCCGAGCGATATGCCCCCGGATATGGCCCGAACACAAAGCTGATCGGCTGGTCGATGTCCAAGACGATCACCGGGGTGCTGATCGGCCTGCTGATTTCGGACGGGCGGCTCACGCTCGACGAATCGGCCCCGGTCCCTTCGTGGCAGCGCCCCGGCGACCCGCGCGGCGAGATCACCTTGCGCCAATTGCTGCAAATGCGGTCCGGCCTGCGCCATATCGAATCGACCACGCCTGCGGGCGATGCCGACACGGTGCGCATGCTCGCGCTGGACGGACGCGACGATATGGCCGCCTATGCCGAGGCCCAGCCGCTGGTGGCCGAACCGGGCAGCCGGTGGGAATATTCCACCGCCACCAGCGTGATCCTCGCCGACATCGCCGCGCGCGCGCTGACCGACAGCCGCGACCCGGCCGCCCGGCGACAGGCCGTCAGCGACTATCTCCACAGCCGCCTCTTCATGCCCGCCGGCATGACCAGCGCCACCCCCGAATTCGACGCCGCAGGCACCCTGATCGGGGGCAGCATGATCCACGCCACCGCCCGCGACTGGGGCCGGTTCGGCGAATTCCTGCGCAACAACGGCATGGTCAACGGCGCGCGCATCGTGCCCTCGGATTGGGTCGGCTTCATGCTGAGCCCCGCGCCGCACAACCCCGGCTATGGCGCGCAAATCTGGCTCAATCGACACCAGCCCAGCGGAGAGGAAGAACTCTTCCCCGGACGGGGCAAGGCCAATATCTTCGCCGCCATCGGCCACCTCGGCCAATATGTCATCGTCTCGCCCGATCAGGAGCTGACCGTGGTGCGGCTGGGCAAGACCGACCACGCGATGCGCCCCGCGCTGGTGCGCAAGCTGGCCGATATCGTGCAATTGTATAATCAGGATTGATTGGGGTGGGGGTTTAGATGCCTCCGGCGGGCAAAGGGCGGGGGCCCTTTGCAATCCCCATACTGTCTTTGTAGCGCCAGAGCGGCGGCGTTGCGCAAGGCGGGCAGCGTTCGGAATTGAAAGCCTGCGGCGCCAATCAGCGCCACTTGACCGCGCCGCAGGCTTGATAACCCTTGCGACCAAACGCGCCCCGACGATTCTGGCACCACCCCATTATCGGGATTGCAAAGGGCCCCCGCCCTTTGCCCGCCGGAGGCACCTTAAACCTTCCTCCTTAAACCTCAAACATCCTGCAAAATATCCCGCCCCGCTACGCCGCGCTCATCGACATGGCCTTCGGGATCGGGATGGATCAGAATCTCCACCTCGGGGAATTCCTCCCGCAATTTGTCCTCGATCTCATCCATCACGCGGTGGGCCTGGGTCACGGTCATGTTGCCGTCGACCCAGACGTGGAACTGGACGAAATCGCGGTTGCCGCTGGTGCGGGTGCGCAGGTCGTGGACGCCGCGCAGTTCGGGGTGGCGGCCCAGCACTTCGACAAAGCGGGCCTTTTTGTCCTCGGGCCATTCGCGGTCCATCAATTGCTCGATGGCTTCCTCGCTTGCGTGATAGGCGCCCCAGCCCAGCCAGAGCGCGATGCCGAGGCCAAAGAGCGGGTCGGCCTTGGTCAGGCCCGCATATTGGTCGAGCAGCAGCGCGACGATAACCGCCATATTGAGCAGCAGGTCGGATTTGTAATGGAGATGGTCGGTGAAGATCGCCACCGAGCGCGTCCGGCGCAGCACATATTGTTGCCACGCCAACAGGGCCAGCGTGCCGATGATCGCGATCACCGAGACGAGGATACCGTCGCCCGCCGATCCGGTGCGCTCACCCGACATCAATTGCTGGACCGAATGCACCGCCAGCGCCAGCGCCGAGGCCCCGATCAGCAGCACCTGAAACATGGCCGAGAGCGCCTCGGCCTTGCCATGGCCAAAGCGGTGGTTGTCATCGGCGGGCATCCCCGCCACCCAGACCCCCGCCAGCGTGGCCAGCGAGGCCACCAGATCGAGCAGCGTGTCGGCCAGGCTGCCCAGCATCGCGGTGGAACCGGTGGTCCATGCCGCCCAGCCCTTCAGCCCCACCAGCAGCAGGGCCATGGAGATGCTGGCATAGGCCGCGCTGCGGTTAAGCGCGGAATGGTCGGGCGCGGAATGATTGTGTTGGGCCATGGTCCTGCCTTTTACGGGTAAAGCAGGCTGCTGGTCCAGCCCTCGCTGTCGCCGTCACCGGCGCGGACAAAGCGGCGGCGTTCGTGCAGGCGAAAGGCGCGGTCCATCCAGAATTCCATCGCGTCGGGCACAAGGCAAAAGCCCGTCCAGTGCGGCGGGCGCGGCACCGGCCCGATCAGATGGCGCGCCGTCACGCGGGCGATATCGCCCAGAAACGCCGCGCGCGAGGAGAGCGGCGCGGACTGGTTGCTGGCATGGGCGCCCAATTGCGAGTCGCGGCTGCGGCTGGCGAAATAGGCATCGGCCATGTCATCGGGCACCTGATGGATCGCGCCCTCGATGCGGATCTGGCGGCGCAGGCTCTTCCAGTGAAACAGCATTGCCGCCTTGGGATTGGCCAGCAATTCGCCACCCTTGCGGCTGTGGCTGTTAGTATAGAACACAAAGCCACCCTTGGGACCGAGCAATTGGGCCCCGTGATCCTTCATCAGCACCATGCGCACCGAGGGGAAAGCATCGGGTGTGGCCGTGGCCACGGCGACCGCTTCGGGGTCATTGGGCTCGGATTTCTTCGCCTCGGCAAACCATGCGTCGAACAGGGCGAAAGGATCGCCGCCGACAATCGCGTCTGATTCCGAACTCATATCCGTTGATTCCCATGCCATTTGCGCCTGTCTGCGCCGTTAGGCCAGTTTGCCCGATCACGAAAGCGGCGAAAAGGGCATCAAGCATTTGATCTGATACCTTGCAGGGCGGGCCTTGCCATCCTAGCTAGGCGGACATGGCACAAGATCCTTATGCAATTCTGGGTGTATCGCGCGGCGCAAGCGAGAAGGACATCAAGTCCGCCTATCGCAAGCTGGCCAAGGAATTGCACCCCGACCACAACAAGGACAACCCCAAGGCCGCCGAGCGCTTCAGCGAGGTGACGCGCGCCTATGACCTGTTGACCGACAAGGACAAGCGCGCCCAGTTCGACCGGGGCGAAATTGACGGCGAGGGCAATCCGGCCGGATTCGCCGGCGGTTTCGGGGGCGGCGGCTTCGGCGGAGGCCAGCGCGGCTTTGGCGGCGGGGCCGGACCCGAAGGCATGGATTTCGGCGATATTTTCGAAGGCATCTTTGGCGGGCGCAGCGGCGGCTTTGGCGGCGGCGGATTCGGGGGCGGCGGCGGCGGCGGCGGTTTTGGCCGCCAGGCCCCGCCCAAGGGCGCCAACCGCGCCTATCGCCTTGCCGTGTCGCTGCCCGATGCCGCGCTCTGCGCCAGCCAGCGCATCACGCTGGCCGATGGCAAGACAATTGATGTCAAGCTGCCCAAGGGCGTTGAGGACGGGATGCAGATCCGTCTGGCGGGCAAGGGTGAGCCGGGGCCCGGCGGCCCGGGCGACGCGATGATCACCATCGCCATCCAGCCCCACCCCTATTTCCGCCGCGACGGCGACGATATCCGCATCGACATCCCCGTCACGCTGGACGAGGCGGTGTTCGGCGGCAAGGTCAAGGTGCCCACCGCCGATGGCGCGGTGATGCTGACCGTGGCGCCGGGCAGTTCGAGCGGCAAGACTTTGCGCATCAAGGGCCGTGGCTTTACCCGCAAGGACGGCACGCGCGGTGATCAGTTCGTGACGCTGGAAATCGCGCTGCCCGAAGGCGACGCGGATCTGGCGCAAAGGCTCGAAGGCTGGCGCGATACGCGCGATCTGCGCGCGAAATTCGGATAAGGCTTTGCCGGATTCGGGGCCGAACGCGGGCAAACCGGAGGGAGAGGCAAAGGCCTCTCCCTCCTTGCCCGGCGGGTTTGTCCTCAACGCCAAAATTCACGATCTGACGCCCGAGGCGCGGCGGCGGCGGGCTGCGCGCCTCAATGGCGATCTGGCCGACCGGCTGCGCGCGCAACTGGGCCATCGCGGCTTTACCGTGGTCCAGCGCGTGGCAACAGGCGTCTGGCGCGACGGTTTCATCCATGCGGGCAATCTGGCCTATATGGCGGTGCTTTCGATCTTTCCCTTTTTCATCGTGGCGGGCGGCCTGTTTTCGCTGGTGGGCGAGGCGAGCGAGCGGGCCGATCTGGTCCATGCCTTTTTGCGCGTCACGCCCCGCGTGGTGGCGTCTGTGCTCGAACCTGTGGCGCGCGATGTGGTGGTGATGCGCCATGGCTGGCTGCTGTGGGCGGGCATGGCGGCGGGCGTGTGGACGGTTTCCAGCCTGATCGAGACGGTGCGCGACATTCTGCGCCGCGCCTATGGCACGCCGGTGCGTCACAAGAGCTTCTGGCGGCGGCGGCTGATCGGCACGGGGCTGGTGATGGTGGCGGTCGTGCTGCTGCTGATCTCGCTTTATATGCAGGTGGCGATCAGCACGACCTTGCAGTTGATTCCGATCCGCACGATTCGCGAACAGGCGATGGTGGCCAATCTCAGCCTGTCGCGGCTGGTGCCGATGGTGGTGCTGCTGGGTTCGCTCTACCTGCTGTTTTTCATATTGACGCCAAGCACTTATCGCGGCCCTGCCTATCCCAAATGGCCCGGCGCGCTGCTGGTCACGCTGTGGTGGGCGCTGGTCTCCCTGGTGCTGCCATGGCTGCTGCGCTGGCTTTTTTTGTATGATCTGACCTACGGCAGCCTTGCCGGCGCCATGATTGCCTTGTTCTTTTTCTGGCTTGTCGGGCTAGGACTGGTTACAGGCGCGGAATTGAATGCGGCTCTGGCGGTGACGCCCGAAGAGCGCGACTGGTTAGGACAGGCGGATAACCGCGCCTCCGAAAACATGAGGGATGATTACGAATGACCGGACTGATGCAGGGCAAGCGTGGCCTGATCATGGGGCTGGCAAACGATAAGTCGCTGGCATGGGGCATTGCCCAGAAATTGCACGAACATGGCGCGGAGCTGGCCTTTTCCTATCAGGGCGAGGCGCTGAAAAAGCGCGTCGGCCCGCTGGCCGAAAGTCTGGGCAGCGATTTCCTGATCGATTGCGACGTGTCGGACATGGACGCGCTGGACGCGGCCTTTGACGCGCTCAAGACCCGCTGGGAAACCATCGACTTCATCGTCCATGCCATCGGTTATTCGGACAAGACCCAGCTGCGCGGCCGGTATTACGACACCACGCTCGACAATTTCCTGATGACGATGAACATCTCGGCCTACAGCCTGGTGGCCGTGACCAAGCGCGCGCAGGAAATGATGCCGAACGGCGGCTCGATCCTGACGCTGAGCTATTATGGCGCGGAAAAGGTCGTGCCCCATTACAACGTGATGGGCGTGGCCAAGGCGGCGCTGGAAACCAGCGTCAAGTATCTGGCCAATGACTGCGGCCCGGCGGGCATCCGCGTCAACGCCATTTCGGCAGGCCCCATCAAGACGCTGGCCGCCAGCGGGATCGGCGATTTCCGCTATATCCTGAAGTGGAACGAGCTGAATTCGCCGCTGCGCCGCAATGTCACGATTGAGGACGTGGGCGGTGCGGGGCTCTATCTGCTCTCCGATCTGGCGGGCGGCGTGACGGGCGAGATCCACCATGTGGACGCCGGTTACAATGTCGTGGGCATGAAGCAGGAAGACGCGCCCGATATTGCGCTGAGCTGATGCATTTGGGGGCGCGGGCGGGCATTGCCCCTTGCGCCCCATTCCCCCCGGCGGGCAAACGCGGCATAAGCCAGCCCATGTCCCAACCGACCATGTCCGACCCAACCCTGCTCTCCGCCCTGATTTCGGCATTGGCGATGACGATCATTGTCTCGCTGCGCTATCTGCTGTCCAGCGGCGGTTTCGCATGGGCGACGCGGGTGCGCCAGCCCGGCCTCTATGCCCCCCTTTCCCGCCAGATCCGCTCCGAGATCGCCTGGTCGCTGTTCTCCTGCGCGATCTTTGGCATTCCGGCCGGGATCGTCGCATGGGGATGGCGCGCCCATGGCTGGACGCGGATCTATGAAGACATTCACGCCATGCCTTTGTGGTACTGGCCGCTCTCGATTCTGATCTATTTGGCGATCCACGACACATGGTTCTATTGGAGCCACCGCTGGATGCATGTCCCGCGCGTGTTCCGCATCTTTCACGCCGTCCACCATGCCAGCCGCCCACCCACCGCATGGGCCGCCATGGCCTTTCATCCCACCGAGGCGCTGACGCAGGCCTTTGTCGTCCCGCTGCTGGTGTTTCTTGTGCCGATTCACGTGGGGGCATTGGGCGTGGTATTAACCATCATGACGGTGATGGGCGTGACCAACCATATGGGCTGGGAGATATTCCCCCACCGCCTCGTTCACGGGCGACTCGGCCGGTGGATCATCACCGCCACCCATCATCAGCGCCACCACGACATCTATCGGGCCAATTTCGGCCTCTATTTCCGCTTTTGGGACCGGGTTTGCGGGACGGACAAGGGGCTGGGAGAATTTTTGCGCCCATAGCACCCGGACCGAATGGCGCAACTTAACCAAACCTTTACCCTGTTGCGCGAATATGCCCCCGTTAAACATTGGTAATGATCGGCGGGAGCGACAGGATGGACGGCGCGCGCAGCTTTTTTGAACGCAACGCCGGAATCAATCCGGTCAGTGACGAGGAAGAGGACGATTTCCTCGACCTGCCCCCTGTGGTGGTGGCCGAGGGCGAGCGCCGGTTGCAGATCCGCGCCTATGACCATTGGACCCAATTGCTGGGCGCCAAGACCATGCCGCTGATCGCGGACCTCAAACTGGATCAGATCGGCGATATTGCCACGCAGGCGGTGCTGATCGATTTTGCCCACAGCACTGACGATCCGCGCATCCGCTTTGTGGGCGAGATGCTGGCGCAGGAATGCGGCGTGGCGCGCGACATCACGCGTCTGGAGCAGGTGCCCGACCATTCGATGCTGGCGCGCCTGACCGGGCAATATATGCAGATCATCGCCAATCAGGCCCCGATCGGCTTTGAGGAGGAATTCCTGAACGCGCGCGGGGCGATGATCGCCTATCGCGGGATGCTCTTGCCCTTTGCCGAGGAAATGGGCGGGTCGATCCGCTATGTGCTGGGCGTGGTCAATTGGAAGGAAGCGGCCGATGCCTCGCTGAGCGAGCAGTTGGCGCGCGAATTGGGCGCCTCTTTCCACGAGGACGAACAGGTCCATGCCCCCCGGCCCAGCCCCGAACAGACCGTGGCGCAATGGGCCGCGTGGGCCGATGGGCCGCAAGCGGGGATAAACGCCGCCCCCGCGCGCGATCTGGCCGACTGGCTGCGCGACGCGCGCGACAGCGCCCATGCGGCCTCCATCACGCAGGACCGCCCGCGTCAGGCGCTCTATGACGCGATCGGCCGGGCCTATGATTTCGCGCTGATGGCGCGCGACAAGCCGAGCGAACTCCACGAACTGATGGTGCAGGCAGGCCTTGTCGGCCAGCCGCGCGCGCCGCTGGTACCCATTGTCAAACTGGTGTTCGGCGCCGATCATGACAAGACGCGGCTGACCGAATATGCCACCGCGCTCTCGCATGGGCTGCGCCTTGGCCTGCCGCAGGGCGCGATGGCCGATCATCTGGCGCAGGCCAGCGGGGGCCTCAAGGGCGTGGTGGCGCAGGAGCGCCGGTTGCGCCGCGATGAAAGCGCCGGTGAAGCCGAAGACGGCAATCCGCTCGACCGCCTGACCCCGCGCCCTCTGAGCACGCTGGGCGCCAAGGGGCCGGAATATGCGGTCGTGCTGGTCCGGCGCATGGCGGACGGCACCATCGCGCTGCTGGGCGATCTGGGCGATGATCCGGCGCTGATGACGCGGGCGACAAGGCTGCTGACGCCGGAATAATTCTTCAGGCGCGGTTCAGTCCGAAACGTGTTAGGTCTGGCCCCAGCATGTCAGTCCGTTCCGCGCTCGCCTCTGCCTTTCGCTCCGTGGCCACGCTTGCCGTGTGCCTGCTGGCCACCACGCCTGCGGCGGCGCAATCGGTGCTGCGCGATGCGGAAACCGAGGCGCTGTTTCGCGATATGGCCTCGCCTCTGGTGCGCGCGGCGGGGCTGGACCCCAAGAATGTCGATATCGTGCTGGTCAATGATTCCTCGATCAACGCCTTCGTGGCCGGGGGTCAGGCGGTCTATATCCACTCGGGCCTGATCAATGAGGCATCCTCCGCGCTGGAGGTTCAGGGCGTGATCGCGCATGAGCTGGGCCACGTGGTTGGCGGCCATGCGATTGATGATCGCGGGGCCAAGATGGCAGGCAATATCTCGATCCTCTCGCTTTTGCTGGGCGCGGCGGCGGCTGCGGCGGGCGGCGGCGCGGCGGCGATGGGCGTGTTCATGGCCGGACAGCAGGCCGCGATGGGCAAATTCCTGGCCTATACGCGCGGCGAGGAAGAGGCGGCGGATGCGGCGGGCGCATCGTTCCTGTCCAAGGCGGGCATGTCCGGGCGCGGCTCGCTGGAGTTTTTTCACAAGCTGCTGGTGATGGAAAACCGCTATGGCATGACCCATAGCGACGAGGCGAGCTTCTATTCGACCCACCCGCTGACCGATGAACGCATCGCCTATCTGGAAGACGTCTATAAGAAAGACCCCGCGTGGAACGCGCCCAGCGATCCGGCGCTGGAGGAACGCTTTCAAAGGGTGAAGGCCAAGCTTTACGGTTATCTGGCCGAACCGCCCAGCACGTTTCAGGCCTTTCCCGAGTACATGAACAATGTGCCCGCGCTTTATGCCAGAGCCTATGCCTATCACAAGGAAGGCTTTCTGGATAAGGCGACGACCGAGGCGGACAAGCTGCTGGCTCTGGCCCCGCGCGATCCCTATTTCCTTGAGCTGAAGGGGCAGATCCTGCTGGAGGCGGGCAAGCCTGCCGAGGCGCTGGGCCCCTTGCGGCAGGCCACGGCTCTTACCGGCAATCAGCCGCTGATCGCCACCACTTTTGGCCATGCGCTGATCGCGCAGGATGATCTGGTCAATTCACGCGACCATCTGGACGAGGCGCAAAAGGTGCTCAAGGCCGCCGTCGCGCGCGACCGGGAAAATCCCTTTGCCTGGTATGTTCTGGGCATCACCTATGCCAAGAGCGGCGATCTGCCCCGCGCCCGTCTGGCCAGCGCCGAGCAGGCCTCGCTTTCGGGCAATTGGGGCGGGGCGATGGTCAATGCCGAGGCGGCCAAGAACGGCCTTGCCGCCGGATCGCCCGACGCCATCCGCGCCGAGGATATTGCGCTGGAGGCCAAGAGCTATCTCGCAAAATCGAAAAAACGCTAATAGAGCAGAGCGGCACCAGCCCTCTCCCCCGGCCCTGTCATCCCTGTAAGGTATCCTGTTGGGTGGCAGGGCCGGGGGAGAGGGTCGGTGCCGCAGGCAAATCGCGGAGGCGATTTGCCTAAACAGCATAAAGGAAATTCCATGTCTCAGTTTCGCACCATTGTTCTTGCCTCGCTGTTCGGACTGGCGGGCGGTCTGGTGGGCGCAACTCTTGCCCCGATGCTGCCCTTTGGCCATGCCGGACAGGTCAAGGCGGTGCGCGAGGCTCTGCTCGAACGCCCCGAAATCCTGAGCGAGGCGGCCGAAAAGCTGAAATCGGGCGAGGCGGAAAAGCAGCTGGCACAGGTGGCCCCGCAGGCATTGAAGCCCTTTCCCGGCGCGGTGATCGGCAATCCGCAGGGCAGCCATGTGCTGGTCGAATTCATGGATTACGCCTGCGGCTATTGCCGGGCCAGCGAGGAGGACGTGGCCAAGCTGGTCGCCGCCGATCCGCAGGCGCAGGTGGTGATCCGCCAATTGCCGATCCTCACGCCTGAAAGCGTGGATGCCGCCAAGATGGCGCTGGCCGCGGCCAAACAGGGCAAATTTGCCGCCTTCCACAAGGCGATGTTTGCCGCCGGACGCCCCAATGCCCAAACCATCGCGGCCGCCGCGCAGAGCGCCGCGCTGGACATGGCCGCCGCGCAAAAAGTGGTGGCCGATCCGGCCACGCAGGCCGAAATCGAGGCCAATCTGGCCCTTGCCCGCCATCTTGGCCTTGGCGGCACGCCAAGCTGGATCGCGGGCGGCAAGATCCTTGGCGGGGCGGTAGGCTATGACGCCTTGGCCGCCGCCATCAAGGGTTGATGCCTTAGCCTCTTCCCCCGGCGCACGGCTTCTGCGATAAAAGCGCATCATGGCCGTGCTTCCCTTTCGCCCCTCACCCTTTTTTGCCAACAAGAACAAGGCGTTCTGGCGATTGCAGATGCTGGGATGGTCGGGCGCGATGCTGCTGCGCGCCATGTCCAGCCTGGCCAACAACCAGCCGGCCAGCTTTCTGGTGCTGGTGCTGATCGCCACGATCACGGGCTTTTCGATCTCGCTCCTGCTGGCGGTGGTCTATCATCAGTTGATCGGCCAGCGCCCCTTGCTGACATGGGGCGTGACGATGGTGGTGCTGCCTTTTGCGGTGTCGCTCTATGCCTTCATGGATGGCTGGGTGATCGCGCTCTATCGGCCCGACAGCATCGCCAGTTTCGCGCAATTGTTCATCGGCGTGTTTTATCTCGACGCCACGCTGCTGGGCGCCTGGTCGGCGCTCTATTACGCGATCAACTTTTTCCTGCGGATCGAGGAGCAGAATGATCAGCTCCTCCGGCTGGAGAATCAGGCGACCAGCGCGCAACTGGCCATGCTGCGCTATCAGCTCAACCCGCATTTCCTGTTCAACACCTTGAATTCCATCAGCACACTGGTCCTGCTTAAACAGACCGATCAGGCCAATGCGATGCTGACGCGCCTGTCTTCTTTCCTGCGCTATACGCTGATCAACCCGCCGACCGGGCGCGTGACCGTGGCGCAGGAGGTGGAAACGCTCAAACTCTATCTCGATATCGAGCGGATGCGGTTTGAGGAAAGGCTGCGCACCACCTTCCGCATTGACGAGGCCTGCAAGGAAGGGCTGCTGCCCTCGCTGCTGCTGCAGCCTTTGGTCGAAAACGCGATCAAATATGCCGTCAGCCCGCAGGAATCGGGCGCGGAAATCACCATTGCGGCGGGCCTGCTGGGGCAAAATCTGCGTATTACCGTGTCCGACACCGGGCCGGGCATGACCGCGCAAAATGCCGAAAACCGGTCCAGCGGCATCACCTATGACGGGCGCGAACAGGTCTCGACCGGGGTGGGCCTTGCCAATATCCGCGACCGTCTGATGCAGGCCTATGGCCCCAATCACCGTTTCGACATGTACGAGCCGCCCGAGGGCGGATTTGCCGTCACCATCGAAATACCGTTCGAAAAGCGCCAGTCGTCGAGTGCGCCCGCATCGGTCACCCCACGTTCAGCCTTGGCGGTGTGAAGGAAAAGGAGTTACAACGACTCCAGATCCGCAAAATGCGGCAACAGGCAGGATCCCATTGCATGACCATCCGCACTATTCTCGTCGATGACGAAAAGCTGGCCATCCAAGGCCTGCAACTGCGGCTTCAGAAATTTCCCGATGTGGAAATCATCGACACCTGCAACAATGGCCGTGAGGCGATCCGCAAGATCAAGACCGAAAAGCCCGACCTCGTTTTCCTTGACATCCAGATGCCCGGCTTCGACGGCTTTGCCGTGGTCAAGGGTGTGATGGAAATCGAACCGCCGCTCTTCGTTTTCGTCACCGCCTATCAGGAACATGCCGTGCGCGCGTTCGAGGCCAATGCGGTGAACTATCTGATGAAGCCGGTGGACGAGGATCGCCTGGCCGATACGCTCGACCGGGTGCGCCAGCGTCTGGCCGACAAGCGGGCATCCGAAGAGGCCGAGAAGCTGAAAAACGTGCTGGCCGAAGTGGCGCCCGATGCGATGGACGCCATGGAGGATGAACCCGTCGATACCGGCGCAGACCGCTATGAAAAGCTGCTCAACATCAAGGATCGCGGCCAGATCTTCCGCGTCGATGTGGACACGATCGAGCGCATCGAGGCCGCGGGCGATTATATGGTGATCTATACCGCCGACAATTCGATGATCCTGCGCGAAACGATGAAGGATCTGGAACGCCGCCTCGACCCGCGCGTGTTCCAGCGGGTGCATCGCTCGTGGATCGTGAACCTCAATCTGGTGCGGCAGGTGAAGCCCCATACCAATGGCGAGTGTTTCCTCGTGCTGGAATCCGGGGCCGATGTGAAGGTTTCGCGCTCTTACCGGGATGTGGTGGCGCGGTTTGTGCATTGATTGATGGGTTTTAAGGGGTTTTGCCTCCGGCGGGCAAAGGGACTCGGTCCCTTTGCAATCCCGGTAATGGGGTGGCGCTTGGTTGGCCAAGGAGTGCTTGGGGTTGCTGTTTAAGGCCTGCGGCGCGGATAGCGATGCCTTTGCCGTGCCGCAGGCTTTATCCTGAAACGACGCGTCCGATACCCAACGCTGCCCCTATCGCGCAACAAAGACAGTAAAGGGAGCGCGAGGGTCTAGACCCTCGCATCATCCATCTTCTATAGCCCCTTTATGACCTTCACGCACCAAGGCTTCGCACTGACCGGCTTTGATCTGGCCGCCTTCATCCACTCCACCCTCGCCGAGGATCTTGGCGAAGGCTGGCCCGGCGGTGGGCATGATGTGACCAGCGAGAGCGTGATTCCGGCTGCCGCGCGCTTTATCGGCGTGATGGACAGCCGCGATGCAATCACGGTGGCGGGCCTGCCGATTGCGGCGGCGTTTTTCCGCCATCTCGACCCCGATGCCGAAATCGAACTGCTGGTGCAGGACGGCGACCGCGTAGCGCCGGGCACCCATCTGATGCGCATCACCGGCATGGGCCGCGCGCTGCTGACGGCCGAGCGCAGCGCTCTGAACACGGTGCAGCATTTGTCAGGCATCGCCACGATGACGCGGGACTATGTCGACGCGATGGGGAATGCGGGCGCGACCCTGCTCGACACGCGCAAGACGATTCCGGGCCTGCGCGTGCTGGAAAAATACGCGACGCGCATGGGCGGGGCTACCAACCACCGCATGGGCCTGTGGGACGCGGCAATGATCAAGGACAACCATGTCGCCATCGCGGGCGGCGTCGGCCCTGCGGTCGCCCGCGCCAAGGCCGCAGGCATCGCCAACATCATCTGCGAGGTCGACCACCTCGACCAGATCGAACCGGCGCTGGAGGCAGGCGCAACGCATCTGCTGCTCGACAATATGGGGCCCGAGATGCTGGCGCGCGCGGTGGAGCAGGTTTCGGGCCGCGCGCCCTGCGAGGCCAGCGGCGGGGTGCGGCTCGACACGATCGGGGCGATTGCCGCCTCGGGCGTGGATTACGTCTCGGTGGGCCGCCTGACGCAGAGCGCGCCTGCGGCGGACATCGGCCTTGATTTTGAGGAGGTGTGAATGCGTCTGATCCTCACCACGCTTGCCCTTTCGCTGATCCCTGCACAGGCCATGGCGCAGCAATGCGTGGCCGCGCAGGTGGACGCCTTGCCCAAAATCTCGCGCCCCGCCGCCGAGCCGGTCAAGCCACTCGCGAAACACCCGATCAATGTCTACAGCTTCGTGATGAGCTGGACCCCGTCCTATTGCGCGGGCCTCAAGGGGCCGCTGAAGGATCCGGGCGACAAGCTGCAATGCGGTCAGGACAAGCCGCCCTTCGGCCTCGTCGTCCATGGTCTCTGGGGCGAAACGGATGGGACCAACTGGCCGCAATGGTGCGCGACCAAGGCCCCCGCGCCCACTTTGCCGCAATTGCAGAAGCATCTTTGCATCATGCCCTCGGCCGCAACGCAAATGCATGAGTGGAAAAAGCACGGCGCCTGTGGTCCCTGGACCAGCGGCGGCGCCTATTGGCAAAGCGTGGCGCGGCTTTATGCCAAGCTGAAAAAGCCCGACCTCTACAAGCTGGCCAAGGACGGGCGGATGGTGTCGGACGCGGTGGTCCATGCCTTTGTGGACGCCAATCCGATGTTCAAGGACAATGAAAAGGCCATTCAGGTCCAGACCATGCCCGCCGCCGACGGCTCGGGCAAAGTGTGGCTGAAGCAGGTCCATCTGTGCTTTGAACCCAAGGGTATCGAAAAGGGCAGCTTTGTGCCCAAGGCCTGCCCCGCGCCGTCGAGCAGCGAGCTGTTCATCATCCCGACCCTGCGCAAACCCGCTTAACGGCGGGCCGTAAAGAAATCCCGCAGCATCTGCGCCGCCTCATCCTCGCCCATGCCGGAATAGACCTCGGGGCGGTGCAGACAGGTGGGCTGGTCAAAGATCCGTCCGCCATGGGCCACAGCGCCCCCCTTGGGGTCGGCGGCGGCATAATAGAGGCGGGCGATGCGCGCATGGACGATCGCGCCCGCACACATCGCGCAAGGCTCCAGAGAGACCCAAAGATCGCAGCCATCGAGTCGCTCATTGCCCAGCACCCGCGCCGCCTCGCGAATCGCCAGCACCTCGGCATGGGCGGTGGGGTCGCAATACGTGCGCGGCAGATTATGCGCGGATGAAATAATCACGCCATCCTTGACGATGACCGCGCCAATCGGCACTTCTCCGGCACCGGCCGCCGCCCGCGCCTCGTCAAAAGCCCGGCGCATCGGGGCGGGAAGTGGCCATCGCGTCATAAAGACAAGGGCTAGCGCAGCGAAAGGTCCAAGGCAACTTGACCTTTTCCACACGAATCGTTATGCGCGCCCCCTCACCCGCCTTTTATGCGGGTCATCGGATTCTTTCTTAAGCGAGTAGCACCCATGTCCCGTATTTGCGAACTGACTGGCAAAGGCCGCCAGGTCGGCCACAACGTCAGCCACGCCAACAACAAGACCAAGCGCGTGTTCCTGCCCAACCTGCAGAACGTTACGCTTCTGTCGGAAGGTCTTGACCGCAGCTTCAAGTTCCGCGTCTCGACCCACGGCCTCCGCTCGGTGGAACACGTGGGCGGCCTCGACAACTGGCTGCTCAAGAGCTCCGACGACAAGCTAAGCCCGCGCGCCGTCAAGGTGAAGCGCGAGCTGGCCAAGAAGGCCGCTATCGCCGCTTAATCGGCCCGTTGGGTTGATGTGAAAAAAGCCCGGTGGGGGATTCTCCGCCGGGCTTTTTCGTGTCTGGAATTTGAAGGAAGGTTGAAGAAGCGAGGGGTGGTTTTCCAGATGGCCGATTTGTCGAGACAAATCGGTTGGTCCCTCGCGCTCCCATGACTGTCTTTGTCGCGCCAAGGGTTCGGCGTCAGGTATCAGACGCAGCGTTTCAGGAATAAAGCCTGCCGCGCGGTAAAGGCATCACTGTCCGCGCCGCAGGCTTTAACAATCCAGCACGGCGCGGCGATCTGGCCACACCCCCATTACCGGGATTGCAAAGGGACCGAGTCCCTTTGCCCGCCGGAGGCCGCTTAAACCCCCTACTTCCCCGCCTTCAAACTTGCATCCCGCACCCCGCGAAACTCGTCGGTTTTATGCCAATTGGGCCACACCGTCCCATCGGCCAGAATCCGCCCCAGCTTGTAAAAGACCTTCACGTCCTGCGTGATGCCCGACCAGTCCCACGTGTCCGAATATTCGTCCGAAGGCTGGTGATAGCGGTGCTCGACATAGTCCTCGGTGGCGGTAGCACCAGCCTTGGCGCCGCCCACGAACAGGTCCTGCCCGCGCGAGATATCGAACATCGGCACGCCGCGCTTGGCGAGGCTGAAGTGGTCCGAGCGGTAGTAGTGGCCGCGTTCGGAATGGTCCTCGGGGCTTTCATACAACCCTTCCTGCTTGAGCACGGCGCGGAAAATGCCGGTGAGGTCGGATTTGTCGCCGCCCGTCATCGCGTAATTGCGCGCGCGCCCGATGGGCGCCAGCGCGTCCATGTTCACCCCGCCCACGGTTTTGGCCAGCGGATAGAGCGGGTTCTGGCCATAGAATTCGCTGCCCAGCAGGCCCGATTCCTCCAGCGTGAGCGCCACGAAGACCTGACTGCGCCGCGCCGGGCCTGCCTTCACATTGGCCTTAGCCAGCGCCACCAGCGCGCCCACCCCGGTGGCATTGTCGACCGCGCCGTTGCAGATGCCGTCGCCCTTGGCGTCCTTTTCGCAATGCCCCAGGTGATCCCAATGCGCCGAATAAAGCACCACCTCATCGGGCTTCACGCGGCCCTTCTGGATGCCCACGACATTGTGCGATTCGGACCGGCGCAGCGTGCTGTCAAACGAGAGGCTGGCCTTGAGCCCCAGCGGAACGGCCTTGAAGCCCTTTTGCTTGGCCGCTTCGGACAGGGCGGCAAAATCCTTGCCCGCCGCAGCAAAGACCTTCTTCGCCACGCCCATCTGGATCCAGCCATTGGCCTCGGTCTGGTCCATCGCATTGTCGGGCCGCGCTACATAATATTCCGAACCCGACCAGCTCGACTGCACCACATTCCAGCCATAGGCGGCCGGATAGGTATCATGCACGATCAACGCCGCGCGCGCGCCCTGCCGGGCCGCCTCTTCGTATTTATAGGTCCAGCGCCCGTAATAGGTCATGCGGCGGCCCTTGAAGAGGCCCGCCTCGTCCTTGGCGGCATAATCGGGGTCGTTGATGAGGATGACGGCCACCTTGCCGTGCATGTCCACCCCGGCATAATCGTTCCACCCCAATTCGGGCGCGTTGATGCCATAGCCGACAAAGACCAGATCGCTGTCCTTGATCTCGGTATGGGGCACATGGCGGAAACTGGTGGCGACAAAATCGCTGCCCCGCACAAAGCCGATGCCGCCGATGGTCAGCGGGCTGCTCTGCGCCACGGTCATTTCGACGGTGGGCACGGTTTGCAGCCAGCCGCCCTTTTCGCCGCCGGGCTTCAGCCCCGCCGCCTTGAAGCGGGCAATGATCGCGTCCAGCACCTTGGGTTCAACGGCGGTGGAGGGGCCGCGCCCCTCCATATCGTCGGCCGAGAGCGTTTTGACCGTGTCCTTCATCAGCGCCACGTCAATCGGCGGCACCTTGACCACGGGAACCTTGGCAGCAGGGGCGGCGGCCAGCGCGGACGCAGCGGCACCCAGCAGGAGAGCGGCCAGCAAGGGCGAATATTTCATGTCTCGAACCTTCTGATGGGGGAGGGATGAGTTCAGTCGATCAGGCCCTTGGCGCGCAGCATCGGCGTCACCGAAGGATCGCGCCCGGTGAAGCCTTTGTACATGGCCGCATAATCCAGCGACGACCCGCGTGAGAGCACCAGAGCGCGGAAACGCTCGCCATTGGCGCGAGTCAGCCCGCCATGGTGGACGAACCAGTCATAGGCGTCATGATCCAGCATCTGGGTCCACAGATAGGCGTAATAGGCGCTGGCATAGTCATTGGCCCAGATGTGGCGGAAATAGCTGGAGCGATAGCGCGGCGGAACATGGGCGGTGTCCAGCCCCGTGGCGGCCAGCGCCTTGGCCTCGAAGGCATCGACATCCTGACGCGGCGCATCGGCAGGCAGCGCGTGCCAGTCCATATCGAGCATGGCCGCAGCCACCACCTCGCCCAGATCATAGCCCTGATCGATGCGGCGCAGATCTTTCAGCTTTTCCACCATGGCCGGGGGCATCGGCGCGCCGGTCTGATAATGGCGCGCATAATGGGCCAGAACCTTGGGGTCGGTGGCCCAGTTCTCATTGAACTGGCTGGGGAATTCGACGAAATCGCGGGCCGTGTTGGCGCCCGACATACTGGGGTAATACTGGTCTGAGAACAGGCCGTGCAGCGCGTGGCCAAACTCATGGAACATGGTGATCACATCGTCGAAACTGACCAGCAGCGGTTCGCCCGCGCCCGGTTTGGCGAAATTCTCGACATTATAGATGACCGGCTTGGTGCCCATCATCCCAGACTGGCCGACGAAATTGCTCATCCATGCGCCGCCCTGCTTGTTGTCCCGCTTCCACGGGTCCCAATAGAACAGGCCCAGTTCCTTGCCGCCCTTGTCATAGACGGTGTAGGTGCGCACATCCTCCTGATAGACGGGCAGATCGGTGCGGCGTTTGAAGCTGATCCCGTAAAGCTGGTTGGCGGCGTAGAAAACGCCCTCCTCCATCACCTTGTTGATCTCGAAATAGGGCTTGGCCGAGGAAGGATCGAAGGAGAGCTTGGCCTTCAGGCTCTGCCCGGCATATTTCTGCCAGTCCCAGGGTTTGACACTGGTGTCGCCGCCGTCCTTGGCGATCAGCTCGGCCAGTTCCTTGACCTGCCGCTCCTGCGCGGCCTTGAGCGAGGGGGCCAGCTTGGCCATGAAGGCGCGGGCATTGGCGCCGTTCCTGGCCATCTGATCATAGAGCTGATAGTCGGAAAAATTCTTATACCCCAGCAGCTTGGCCTTTTCGGCGCGCAGCTGGGCCATTTCGGCAATCATCGCGCGCGTGTCATGGGCATCGCCGCGCTCGCTGCGGGTCCAGCTCGCCTCGAACAACGCCTTGCGCGTGGCCGGATCGCTCAGGCTTTCCAGTTGCGGCTGCTGCGTCGTGTTCTGCAAGGGCAGCGCATAGGAACCGGCGGGCAGCTTTTTGCCCTCGGCCGCCTTGGCCGCCGCCGCGATCTCGCCCTCGGACAGACCCGCCAGCACCGCCTTGCTGGTCACCACCAGCGCGGCCTCGCGCGTGCCTGCGGTCAATTTCTGTGAAAACTCGGTCGAGAGTGTGGCAAGCCGCTGGTTGATCGCTTTCAGCCGCGTCTTGCCCGCCTCGTCCAACAGCGCGCCGCTATGGGTGAAACCCTCATAGGTGCGGTCGAGCAGGCGGCGCTGGACCGGCGAGAGCTTGAGACTCGCTGCCTTCTCATGCAGCACCTTGACGCGGGCGAAGAGTTTCGCATTGAGCGCCACCTCGTCATTGAGCGCCGCCAGCTTGGGCGAGGTGATGCGGTCCACCTCGTCCAGCGTGTCATTGGTGTTGGCCCCGGTCAGCGCGGAAAACACCTGCAAAACCCGGTCGAGCATCTGGCCCGAACGCTCCATCGCCTCGATCGTGTTGGCAAAGGTGGGGGCGGCGGGATTGGCGGCAATCCTGTCGATCTCGGCCCGGCGCAGGGCGATGCCGCGCTCGATGGCGGGCTGGAAATCACCGTCCTTGATGCGCGAAAAATCGGGCGCATGGAACGGCAAAGGCGAAGGCGCGTCAAACACCGTCTGCGCCCCCGATGCGGCGGGAATCATCGCCAGCGACGCCGCCATGACCATCAAACGATGCTTCATCAAACTGCTCCTTGTTAGCCCAAATTACCGGCCGCGGTTTCCTGCGCCACGATGGCGCGCACGGCGTCGCGTTCCCCCGGCGTCAGATCCGGGTGCCAGATGTCGAAAATCATCACCACGCGCAGGTGGTCGCTGGGGTTCAGCGCCTCATGTTCGATCGTGTCGTCAAACACGAAAGGCTCGCCCTCGCGCCACATCCGCGTTTCGGCCCCCACCCGGAACCAGCAGCCATCGGGCACCACCAGCGGCACATGGCAAAGCAGGCGCGCATTATTGACCCCGACATGGGGCGGGATCGCCGTATGGGGCGCCAGCAAGGAAAACAGCGCATTGGCCGAAGCGCCCGGAATATCGGGCTGGGGCATGCGCGAGAGCAGTTCCATCGTGACCGGACATTGCGCGGCATTCGCCGCCACCACCTCGCCCCGGCGGATCAGGTGGATCGCGGTCCAGTCGGGATTGTGGTTCAAGGGCTGCCACTGGCGCAGCGCCTGATGCTCGGCATATTGGATATAGGGGGCCAGTTCGGCGCGGTCCGAACGCATCACGGCCAGCATCTCGTCGCGGATCGCCCCGGTCGCGGCGGCAAGGTCAGCCAGCCATGGAAAACGCTCGGCCGGGTGATATTCGCGCATGCTCAGACCCGGAAAGAAGAAATGGGTCGGCTCGGAATAATAGGGGCGGGTGTGGCGCAGGGTGTTGCTGCGAAAACGGGCGATGCGCCATGCCTGATCGCCCCCGACGGCCTCGCTGGCCTGTGTGGCCTGCGCCATCTGCGCGGCGCGCTCGGCCCGCCACTGATCGCGCAACCCCTCGCCATGGGCCATCGCGGCCAGCAGCGGGGCCGGCAGATCCCCCTCCGGCCTCTGCGCCAGCGCCTCGTCCCATGCGCGGCCCACGGCCGGATCGCCGATGCTCTCCAGCAATCCGGCGCGCATACACAATGCCATAAAATCAAGCGGCGCCAGCGCCAGCCCCGCCTCCACCGCGCGCAGGGCCCGGTGAGGCTGGCGCAAGGCGCGGCGCAGGCCCGCCAATTGCAGATAGCGCGTCAGGTCCGGCTCGCCTTCCGCCAGTTCCCGTTCCAGTTGCTCCGCCGCCCCGGCCAGATCGCCCGCGCGAACCATGGCCTCGACTGCGCTCATGCCTGATCGCCATAGCCAAAACGTTCGATCCAGCCCGACAGGCGCGCCGCCACCGGGGCCAGATGCGCCTCATACCGCCGCCATCGCCCGGCGGCGCGCTTATAGATCGGCTCGGTCACCTGCGCATAGCTGGCGGTGATGACCGTGCCGCGCGCGCGCGCCGCCTCGCGGTGGTCCACCCCGCCCTCGGGCCATGCCAGCCCCAGCCAGTCGAACAAGGGCCGCAATTCGCGATCCTTGTCCTCGACAAGGCGTTCATAGACCACCTCGCCCACGGGCAGATCCAGCAGCGCGCGCGCCTTTTCCCACTGGCTAAAGGCGGCTTCATAAAGCGCGGCGGCATCGTCCAGATCGAGGAAACTGGCCATCGCATTGTTCAGCCGGAAATTCGTCAACCAGCAGGAGAGCACCACATCGCAAGGGTGGCGCAGGGCCAGAATGAACCGGCTTTCGGGAAACAGGCGGGCGATGGTGGGCGCATGGCGCAGATGCATCGGATGCTTGTCCAGCACGATGCTGTCAGGGCCCAGATCGGCCAGTTCACCGGCGCGGGCGAAATAGAGCGCGCGGGCCTCCTCGATCTGCGCCGCGCTCAAACCCGGCAGGGCGGCGATCCCCCCCAGTTGCGCCTCGATCTCGGCAATGATCGGCGCCTCCTCCAGCACGCGCACGCGCGGCTCGGCCATCAGCATCGTGTCGAGCAGGGTCGTGCCCGAGCGGGGAAAGCCCAGCAGGAAGATCGGCGCGGGGCGTGTGGACGTGGGCGCAAATGCACTCCATCCCGCCCGCCAAGCCGGGGTCAGCAAGGCCGCGCCCTCGTCAATCTCCGCGCGATAGCGCGCCCCGCGCCCGCGCGGATCGGTGGGATCAGCGGCAAATTCGGCATTCATCGCGGCAAAGGCGGCAAAGGCCTCGTCATAGCGCCCCAGCCGGTCGAGCAGCACCCCGCGCAGGTGATACCGCTGCGCCGCCGTCACCGTTTCCTCGCCCGCCGCCTCCAGCGCGGCCAGCGCCTCGTCATAGCGATGGGCGCGCTTGTGGCGCAGCGCGTCGATGAAGGAGAGCGAGGCGGGATCGACATGGGCCGCAGCCTCCGCGCGCAAAGGCTCGATCTCCTCCTCGCGGTTCACCCGCTCCAGCAGGCTGGCCAATCCGACCCATGCCTGCGCAATCGAAGGGTCGATCGCCAAAGCCTTGCGCAAGGGGGCCTCCACCTCGTCGAACAGGCCCATCATCGCGGCATGCTGGCCAAAATCGGCCTGAATCTGGGCATCATCGGGGGCCAGACGGGCGGCGGCGGCAATCGAGCGATGCGCCCCATCGGCATCCCCCGCCCCGCGCAGCACATCAAACATCGCGTAATGGGGCGCGGCCTCCTGCGGAAATTCGCGGACCAGCGCGCGCAGCAAGGCCTCGCCTTCCTCGCTCCTCCCCGCATCGATCAGGGTCTTGCCAAGGTTGAGCCGCACCGGCGCGGAATCAGGCACCAGTTCAACCGCGCGGCGCAGCGCCGCGATCGCCCCATCCCAATCGCCCAGCGCGCAAAGCGCATTGCCCAGATTGTTCCACCCCGACCAATCCTGTGGATCGCCCGCCAGGGCGATGCGGTAAAGCGCCGCGGCGCGGGCGAAATCCTCGGCCTCCTGCGCCAGATGGCCGCCGATCCGCGCAAGGCGCAAAGACCGGTCCGCCCGCGCCGCATCCTCTTCGCACAGCGCCAGCGCCGCATCCCCAGCCCCGGTGCGATAGAGCGCCTCGGCCAGATTGGCGCGCACCGTATTGTCGGCAGGCTGGGCGCTGTGGGCAAAGCGCAGATGGGGGATGGCATCGGCAAATTGCCCGCGATGAAACTCCACCGCCCCGGCCAGCGCGGCAAACACCGGCCCGCCCGCCCCGCGCGCGGCGGCGCGGCGCACGGCAACCGAGGCATCGTCCATTCGCCCGGCCCGCGCAAGGCCGACAATCTGACGGATCGTCTCCTGCTCGTCGGCCTGTGTCATCCCGCCGGCATCAAGGCTCACGAAAATTCCCCTTCTATCATAAGCAAACGGCGGCCTCTCCCGAAGGAGAAGCCGCCGCTGCCGATCACGTTAGCGCCAGAGGATCAGAAATTGACCGTCGCGCCAACGAACAGATAGCGACCCAGCGAGTCATACACGCCCGGATAGGTATTGCCATTGCAATAGACCGAGGCGCAAGCGCTGGCCACGCCCGTCCCGCCCGAGGAAACCAGCGGCGGATCCTTGTCGAACAGGTTGTTGACGCCCGCGCGAACCGACAGGTTCTTGGTGACCTTGCCGGTCAGGAACAGGTCGATGTAATTCATCGCGGGCAGCTTGTTGTTATACAGGCTGTAGGTCGAATTCGACAGCGTGGCCGAGGGGTTCATGTATTCCACGTTGACCGAACCGACATAGCGCCAGGTCAGCGACACATCGATGTTCTTGGGGGTCGACCAGGTGATGCGGGCCTTGTGGCGCCAGTTGGGCGCCGGAACGCCACAGGTGGGGCCATAATAACCAGCGCAGTCATAGGCAGGCGACAGGCCGTTGTAGGTCGACTTCTCGCTCAGCGCGGTGCCGGTCAGGCTGCCGCTGATCTTGCCCCAGGCCCCAATGTTCTTGGAATAGCTGGCGTTGACTTCAAAGCCGGCGGTCTTGACCCAGCCCACGTTGTTATCAAGATCGATGACATAGCCGTCCGAGGACAGCCACAGCGAACCGGCCGCATTGCGCTTGACCAGACCGCAGGCCAGCGCGCTGCCCGAGTTGCACGCACCCAGGATCGCGTCGGCGCCATAGGCCTGAATGGCCTGATTGATCTTGATGTCGAAATAGTCGACGCTCAGCGACAGACCCGGAACCATATGCGGGGTAAGCACCACGCCGACAGTCTTGGTGGTGGCCTTTTCCGGCCGCAGATTGGCATTGCCGCCCAGATAACCGTTGTACTGAGCCGCCGGATTCGGCGTCACATACTGGCCCACGCGCAGGCCCTGCGCCAGACAGCCCGTGTCGGCGGCCGTGATCGTCTTGCCCGAGCAGGGGTCCGACGAACCATCGAGGCCGACATAGTTGGCGCGGAACAGTTCCTGAATGTTGGGCGCACGAACGGCCCGGTTGAGGCTGGCGCGGATGCGGATGTCCTCGATCGGGGTAAAGTCCAGTTCCAGCTTGTAGGTGCCGGTCTTGTAACCCTTGCCGTTGTTGATCGCGTAATCCGAATAACGGAAACCGCCATTGAAGGTCAGCATCCGGTCAATCACCGGCACCGCGATTTCGCCAAGGAATTCGGTGACGTGATAGCCGCCGTTGATCGGCAGGGTGGGTGCGCCCTGACCCGTGAGATCGCCGGTCTGGAACGAGGTGTCGGTGTTGAGCGCCAGCTTTTCGGTGCGGCGTTCGATACCCAGCGCGATGTTCACGCCATCGCTGGCCAACGGCGATTTCAGGCCATAGGTGCCAAGGTCACCCGTGATCGTGCCCGAGATCACGGTCTGGCTGGTATAGCCGTTCTGGAAACCCGTGGCGCTCAGGTAAGAGAGCGCAGCGGCCGACGGTGTACCCGACCAGATGTTATAGGGAACGCAGCCCGAGCTGGGATAGGTGAGCGAAATGCGGCACACCGGCGTACCGGCCGGGCCGGTCACGACATCGAGCGCATAACCCAGACGCTGAGCCGAAAATTCGTTCGAATAGATCTGGTTGTAGTTGGTGCGCCCATACTGGAAATAGGCATCATAGGCCCAGCCATGGCCCAGATCGCCCTTAGAGCCGATCACCGTGCGGAACGAAGTGTGCTGGAGATCGCTGATGCGGGCCCCGCCTTCGACGTTGCGGCGCAGCAGCTGGAAATAGGCCGTATTGGCGTTGGCCGCCGGCGTCACCTGCGACTGGGTGGTCGGGTTGAACGTGGCGTAGATGGCCGGAACAACCGGATAGTTGCCCAGATAGCCCATGACCATGTTGGCGGGGGTGCAAATGTTCGACCTCTGCTGCGCGCTCATCAGCGGGTTGTCGCAGTTGATCGTCTGCGTGTTGCCAAAGTCGCCCGAGGGAGCGATCTGGGCCACCGTGTGATCGTCCATGAACATGAATTCAAGATAGGGCTTCAAAGCCGAATTGATTTCATAATCGGCGAACAGACCGGCGGTGTAACGCTGATCGGGGCGCTGGAAGTAGTTGAGCGGTGCAAAGTTGTAGCGGGTCAGCGCGCCCGGCGTGAACGTGCCGTTGCCCAGCGTGCCCACGGTCGAGGACGAACCGCTGCCGGGCGTGAAGTAGAAGGCGTTGCCATTGGCCGAGGTGGCCGAGCCGCCGCACTGAAGACCCGAACGGTTGTTCGTGCGGTTCTGGATCGTGCACTTGGAGAAATCGCGCGAGGACTGGAGCAGCGCATTGGCGCGGCGATAGCCGAAATAGGCCATCACATGGCCGGCGCCATCGGCAAACTTGGTGCCGTAGGAAATCGTGGCATCCACGCTGTTGCCGCCCCAGGTGTTGCCCGTGGGATAGTCATAGCCCGAAATGCCCGCCGCCGTGCGCGCGTTCAGCAGGCCCTGCACCATGGTCGAGCCATTATTGTGCTGATACAGGCCGTCGTTGAGATCGATGCGCAGGCCGTTGAGGTCCTTGTCCATGACAAAGTTGACCACGCCCGCCACAGCGTCCGCGCCATAGGTGGCCGATGCGCCGCCGGTCAGCACGTCGACGCGCTTGATCAGCGAGGCCGGGATGAAGTTAAGGTCGGCAGCCGAGCTGCTGGTCGGGCTGGGATCGCCCGCCATCAGGCGGCGGCCGTTGATCAGCACCAGTGTGCGCTTGGGACCAAGACCGCGAAGGTCGACTTCGGCCGTGCCGCTCGCGCCATTGGCCAGCGTCGAGGATTGCGCGGCAAACACCTGCGGGAGCTGGTTGAGGATGTCTTCGGTGCGGGTCGTGCCCGCCACCTTGAGATCCATCGCCGAGACCGTGGTGATCGGAGCGGCCGACTTCAGGTTCGGGTTGACGATGCGCGTACCCGTCACCACGATCGTGGCCGAAGTGTCGACCGGTGCGGCCGGGGCGGGCGGCGGACCATCGACGATGGAGGCCTGTTGGGCATAGGCGGGACCGGCGAGCATGGCGATGCTCATCACCAGCGGCGCGGCGCCATGCCTCAGTGCGTTTGCAAGGTTCGTTTTCATGTTCACCCCTTTGTTGCGCGCGAGGCGCGAGACCAGCCGCCAAGGGTTGGCCCGGACAAAGCTCCGTTCGGTCGGCAAGCGGTTCTGGGCAGACTTCCTGATGCCCCGGAAGTTTGTTTGGCGCGCCTCCGCACGGTGACAGAGCAATGCCGATGTCTTGCCGCCGAGGCGGGCCTTGGTAAAGGAGCTGACATGGCTGTTAGTAAAATATTGCGCGAATGTTGCAATTCAGTCACATTTGTTGCAACGAAGCAGCAGGTCATGGATGCGATAGTTATAAACTATTGAAATAATATAACATTCAATTCGTGATTTATAACCATTTTTGCATGCTTAGAGTCCAAATCGCGAAATATAGCTGCAAAACGGGCCGTCACGCGTGGGCCTGAAAAGTGAATGTTTCAGCGCCGCGCCAATGAAGGCCGAGCGCCAGCTCCCTCGCCCGAAAAGGGCAAGGAAAATTATTCTTTATCAGATAATTAAATGCCAAATGCAGCAGAAAGGCAACGCACTCTCCCGCCACCCCGCCCCACTGGAAAAGAGGCGCGCCGATCCGCGATCAGGCGTTAAGGTCCGCATAATGGCTGGGCGGCTGGATCACTTCCATCCGCTCGGCCAGCAGGGGGCGGAAGCTGGGGCGGCTTTTGAACACCGAATACCATGTGCGGGCCTGCTCATGCCCGCTCCAGTCCAGCCCGCCCAGATAGTCGCAGACCGAAATCTGCGCCGCCGCCGCCAGATCGGCCAACGAAAGCGTCGCCCCGCCCAGCCATGGCCGCGTATCGACCAGATAGTCGATGTAATAGAGGTGATCGTGGGCCAGTCGCATCGCCTCGCGCAGCACGCGGGAATCGGGCGACTGGCGCAGCACCAGCCGCTTCATCATCCGTTCCTGCAACAAGGGTCCGGTGACATCGGCAAAGAATTTCTCGTCAAACATCGCGACAAGGCGGCGGATTTCCGCCCGCGCCGCCGCCGTGCCGATAATCAGCGGGCTGCGCTCGACGGTTTCCTCCAGATATTCGCAGATCGCCCGGCTGTCGGCCAGCGCCAGCCCCTTTTCCGGGTCCTGAAGCACAGGCGTGCGCCCGGCCGGGTTCAGGTTCAGGAACTCGTCGCGCATGTCCCACGGGTTTTCGCGCCACAGCTCATAGGCAATCCCCTTCTCGCCCATGACGAGACGGACCTTGCGGGAGAAAGGACAGAGCGGAAATTGATAAAGGCGCCACATGACCCATTCCCTTGCCCCAAGCGGTGGGGCCAGAGCAAGGGATCAGGCGCGCGATTAAAGGATTTTGACCCGGATAAGCCTGCAGCCTATCGCGAAGTGACGCAAATCACACTGTCGTGGCGCGCCAGGACCCACAGCGAGAGCCCAGCCTCGCGCGCGCGCGCCACCGCCAGCGAGGTCGGCAGCGAGATTGTCACCAGAGTCGTGACCCCGGCCTTGACCGCCTTTTCGACGATCTCATACGAACAGCGCGCGGTGGAAAACAGGAAACCTTCGGCCCGCGAGACCCCGGCCCGCGCCATGGCGCCCACCAGCTTATCCACCGCATTGTGCCGCCCGACATCCTCGCGGCAGGCTAAAATCGCACCATCAGGCGCGCAGAAGGCGGCGGCATGGGCCGCCGATGTCGCCCGGCCCAGGGTCTGATGCTCGCGCAATTCCTCGCCCGCCTCAAATATGGCTTCGGGAGTGATCGCACCGTGGGGCGCCACCTGGGGCAAGGGCCGCGCCAGCACCTCCAGATTCTCCATCCCGCACAGGCCGCAAGAGCTTTCCGCCACCCGCGCCCGCACGCGCTCGGACAGTTTGGCCGCGTCCAGCCCGTCGATCTGCGCCCGCAGGATCCAGCCGATATCGAGATGCGCCAGGCCGATCTCGCCCATCTGGGCCGCGTCCGAAATCAGCCCCTCGGCCATGGCAAAGCCGGTGGCGTAATCCATCAGATCGGAAGGGGTGGCCATCATCACCGCATAGGCAAGGCCGTTGAATTCCAGAGCCACCGGCGCCTCGGGCACCCACAGGCGCCCGGCATAGGCCACCGATCCGTCGCGCCCGTACACTTTCCCCCCGCTGTCGAGCGAAAAGGGCAAAGGTTCGGGCGCGGGGATCATGTCACATCAGGCCGGGCGATAAAGCGCGCACAGCTTGTGCCCATCGGGATCGCGCAGATAGGCCAGATAGAGGTTGGCTTCCTTGCGCAGGCCCGGAGGATCCTCGCAGGTGGTGCCGCCATGGGCGATGCCTGCCGCATGCCACGCGTCGACCTGCGCCTCATTGTCGAGACCAAAACCGATGGTCCCGCCATTGGCGACACAGGCTGATTCACCATTGATCGGAATGGCAACGATGAAGGCCGCGCCCTTGTGGACATAGACCAGACGGTTCTTGGCCGTGTCGACCACGCCTTCCGGCCCGCCAACCGCGGCAAAGAGCGCATCGTAAAAGGTCTTTGAACGCGCCAGATCGGTCGATCCGACGAAGATATGGCTGAACATCGTTTGCCTTTCCTTTCTGATTTAAAGCCGGGGCAGGGTCACGCCGCGCTGGCCCATATATTTGCCTGCGCGGTCGGCATAGGACACCTCGCAAGGTTCATTGCCCTTGAGGAACAGAAACTGGCACGCGCCCTCATTGGCGTAAATCTTGGCAGGCAAAGGCGTGGTGTTGCTGAATTCCAGCGTCACATGGCCTTCCCAGCCCGGCTCCAGCGGGGTCACGTTCACGATGATGCCGCAGCGCGCATAGGTGCTCTTGCCAAGACAGATCACCAGCACATCGCGCGGAATGCGGAAATATTCCACCGTGCGGGCCAGCGCGAAACTGTTGGGCGGAATCACGCAGACATCGGTCTTGCGGTCCACAAAGCTGTTCGCGGCAAAATCCTTGGGGTCCACGACCGCCGAATCGACATTGGTGAAAATCTTGAACTCATCGGCCACGCGCGCGTCATAGCCATAAGAGGAAAGCCCGTAAGAGATCACACCCTCACGATGCTGCCGCTCCAAAAACGGCTCGATCATTCCCTGCGTCTGCGCCGCTTCGCGGATCCATTTGTCTGATAGTATCGCCATAGCGTGGCTTCATGGCGGATGGAGGCGCATGGGGCAATGATTTTGAGAGGTAGTAGGGTTATGCCTCCGGCGAGCAAAGGGACTCGTCCCTTTGCAATCCCGTTAATGGGGTGGCGGGAGGTTTGAGAGGGTGGGGAATTTTTAAAGCCTGCGGCGCGGCGGGCTCATGCCTCTTCGCGCCGCAGGCTTTAAAATTTTAGTCGGTGCGTGCGACACCAAACACTGCCTCCTTAACGCTACGCAGACAGTAATGGGAGCGCGAGGGTCTAGACCCTCGCATCTTATCCCTTAAACTCTACCCGCCAAAATCAACGCCAAAGCACAGCCCACGACGATAACCAGCCGCACTGCTTCCAAACCATGATCGAGAATAAGGGCGCGGGTTTTGCTCATGGAACAAACCCTGCGCCGAAAACCTCACCGAATCCTTAAATTGCTGCCCTTAGCGGATGGCGGGCATCTGCTGGCTGGAGCAATGGAACGACCCGCCCCCGGCCAGAATCGCATCCGCCATAACGCCCACGGTTTCGCGATCCGGGAAAAGCTCGGCAATTGCCGCCACGCCATCGACATCATGCGCGGTGCCATAGATCGGCACGACGACCAGTTTCGAGGTAATGGCGAAATTCATATAGGACGCCGGTTCGATCCGCCCATCACGCTCCACCCGCCCCGGCGAAGGGACATTGCGCACAATCACGCCCGCCGCCTCGGCCCGCGCCTTGGCATCGGCATAGATCGCGGCATTGGGATCATCCGCCCCGGTCGCCATGGGCAGCGCCAGCACATTGTCGGCCACAAAGCGGGCAAGGTTATCGACATGCCCATCGGTATGGTCATTGATCAGCCCGTCGCCCAGCCACAGCACCCGGTCAAAACCAAGGTCACGCTTCAGCCGCATTTCCTGATCCGCGCGGCTCAGATGCGGGTTGCGGTTGGGGTTGAGCAAGACCTGCTCGGTCGTCGCCACCAATCCGGTGCCGTCGCAATCCAGAGCGCCGCCCTCGATGATCCAGTCGCTGGTGGTGATCTCCAGCCCGGCGTCGGCCGCGATTTCCGCGCCGATGGTCTGGTCGCCCTCCATCAGATATTTGCCGCCCCAGCCGTTAAAGCCAAAGCGCCGCGCCGCGCGCCCGCCTTTGCCGTCCAGCACCACCAGCGGCCCGGTATCGCGCAGCCACACGTCGCCATAGACGCGCCGCTCCAGCACCACCTTTTCGCTGCACAGTGCGCGGGCGCGGGCCTCGTTCGCCTCGTTGCGCACGATCAGGCGCACCTCCTGCCCGCTTTCGGCCACGGCATTGGCAAAGGCGGCCATCTGTTCCTGCGCGGCCTCAAGAAAGCCGGGCCATTCCTCGCCGTCATGGGGAAAACCGATCCACAGCCAGTCCTGCGGATGCCATTCGGGGGGGAAGCGCCAGTTGGGGGTCAGGTTCGTCATGGGAGGGGCCTTTAGCGACTTACCGCCCTTGCGAAAAGGGGCGCAAACAGGCCAATAGGATGGCCGGAGAGTGAGGAGTTTTTATGACCGATTGGCAAAGCGCCCTGGCGCGGGCCGAGGCGCATTCGCCCTTTTTGTCGCGGGCGATGGGGCGTTTGCCCGATCTGGTGGCGGTGCTGGCCTCGGGCGATGGAGAGGCCGCGCTGGCCCATGCGCGCCGCGCGGGCGAAGGGGTGGCCGACCTTGGCGTAGGTTTGCGGCGCGAGAAACTGGCGCTGGCGCTGGCCTTGGGCGTGGGCGATCTGGCCGGGGCCTTTGACCTGACGCGGGTGACGGGCGAGCTGTCCGATCTGGCCGACCGGGCGGTAGATGCCGCCATCGCCCATGGCATCCGCAGCCGCGCGCCCGATGCGGAAGCCGTCGGTTTCACCGCGCTGGCGCTGGGCAAGCATGGCGCGCGCGAATTGAACTATTCCTCCGACATCGACCCGATCCTGATCTACGATCCGGCCACCCTGCCCCGCCGCGCCCGCGACGAACCAGAGGAGGCCGCGCTCCATGTCGCGCGCACGGTTTTGCGGCTGGTGTCTCAGGCCGATGGCGAAGGCTATGTGTTCCGCGTCGACCTGCGCCTGCGCCCGGCCAGCGAGATCAGCCCGCTGGCGCTGCCCATCGACGCCGCGCTGACGCATTACGAATCCTCGGCGCTGGCATGGGAACGCGCCGCCTTTATCCGCGCGCGGGCGGCGGCGGGCGATGTGGCGATAGGGGAGCATTTCCTCCATGCGATCCGGCCCTTTGTGTGGCGCAAATCGCTGGATTTCGGCGCGATTGCCGAAATCGGGCGGTTGACCCGCCGCATCCGCGCCCATCATGGCAAGGTCGAGGCCATCGGTCCCGGCTTCGATGTCAAACGGGGGCGCGGCGGCATCCGCGAGGTCGAATTTTTTGCGCAGGTCCATCAATTGATTCACGGCGGGCGCAAGCCTGCGCTGCGCCTGCGCGGCACGCGGGCCACGCTCGATGCCTTGGCCGCCGAGGGGCTGATCGATCCGGCGGACGCGGTGATGCTGGGCGAAAGCTATGACCGTCTGCGCCAGATCGAGCATCGGCTTCAACAGGTGTCCGACCTGCAGACCCACAAGCTGCCCCGCGACATGGAGGGCATCGACAATGTCGCCGCGCTCGACGGCCTGCCCAATGGCGCGGCGCTGGTCGAGGAACTGGAGGCGATCACCTCCCGCGTGGGCGCTCGCTATGACCGCCTGATCGCGGCCAGCGCGGGCGAAGGCACCAGCGTTGCCGTGCCCAATCAGCATGAGGGCGACGATCTGGCCGCCGAGCTGGAGCATCTGGGCTTTGCCAAACCGGCAGAATTGGCGGGGCGGATTGCGGCATGGCGTTCAGGGAGCGTGCGATGCCTGCGTTCGGGCGCGGCGCTGGCGGCTCTGGATGCGGTGCAGCCCGCGCTGCTGGCGGCCCTTGCCGCCGCGCCGGAGCCGGACCGCGCGATGATCCGCTGGGAACAGATGATCGCCCGCCTGCCCAGCGCGGTCAACCTGTTCCGCCTGCTGGAGGCACGGCCCGGTTTGCTCGAAGTGCTGGTGCGAGTGCTCTCGCTCGCCCCGCCGCTGGCCGATGCGCTGGCGCGGCGGGCGGATCTGCTCGATGCGCTGATCGACGCCAGCGCCTTTGCCCTGCCGGGCAGCGTGGAGGATCTGGCCCGCGAATTTGGCGCAACCGAGGCGGGGGATGATTACCAGCGCCTGCTCGACCGCGTGCGGCGACAGGTGGGCGAGAAGCGCTTTGCCCTTGGCGTGCAACTGATCGAAGGGGCGCAGGACCCGCTCGACATATCGGCGGGCCTGTGCCGTGTGGCCGAGGCGGCGCTCGATGTGCTGGCCCGCGCGACGATTGCCGAATTCGAGGCCACCCATGGCCGCATTCCGGGCGGCGAGCTGGTCATTCTGGGCCTTGGGCGGCTGGGCGGCGGGATGCTGACCCATGCCAGCGATCTGGATCTGGTTTACCTGTTCACCGGGGATTTTGCCACCGAGAGCGACGGGCGGCGGCCGCTGGGCGCCACGCTCTATTTCAACCGTCTGGCCCAGCGGGTTTCCGCCGCGCTGTCGGTGCCCACGGCCGAAGGCGCGCTCTATGAGGTGGACACGCGCCTGCGCCCGCAAGGCACCCAAGGCCCGCTGGCGGTGGGTTTCGAGAGCTTTGCCCGCTATCAGCGCGAGGAGGCCTGGACCTGGGAGCATATGGCGCTGATCCGGGCGCGGGTGTTGTTCGGATCGGATGCGGCGCGGGCCGAACTGGGCGCGATCATCGGCGGCGTGCTGGGGGCCGAGCGCGACAAGGCCAAAGTCACCGCCGAGGTGCAGGATATGCGCGACAAGATGGCCGCGCATAAGCCTGCCAAGGGCGTGCTGGACGTGAAGTTGCTGCGCGGTGGGCTGGTCGATGCCGAATTCATCGCCCACGCCCTGCAATTGCGCGAGCGCGCGGGCGTGCGGCCCGATATGGCTGGCGCTTTGGCGGAACTGGCGGCGGCGGGGCTGATTACGGGCGATGTGCCGGGGGCGTTCGACCTGCTCTCGCGCGTGCTGGTGGCGGCGCGGCTGCTGGCGCCCGATGGCATCCTGCCTGAATCTGCCCCATGTGCCAGTCTTGCCAAAACATGCGGCTTTGGCGATTGGAAGGAAATGATCACGGCAATGGAGGCCGCGCGCGCCGCCATCGCCCGCCAATGGACCGCCACATTCGGCCAGCAATTGGAGATGCAAGCATGAGCACCTTTCCCGGCGTGGGCGACAAGATCCCCGACATCGCCATGACCGCCACCGACGGCAGCGCGGTGAAACCCTCCGATTTTGCCGGGCGACGGCTGGTGATCTTCTTCTATCCCAAGGATGACACCCCCGGCTGCACCACGGAAAACAAGGATTTTTCGGCGCTGGCGGGCGAGTTTGAGGCCGCCGGGGCGGCGCTGCTGGGCGTTTCGAAAGACCCGCCGAAAAAGCACGCCAAATTCATCGAAAAGCACGCGCTGACCGCCCCCCTCGCCTCGGACGCCGAGGAAGGCGGGCTTTCGGACACGCTGGGCGTGTGGAAGGAAAAATCCATGTATGGCCGCACCTATATGGGCATGGAGCGCAGCACCTATCTGGTCAGCGCCGATGGCGTGATCGAGCGGATCTGGGAAAAGGTGAAGGTCAAGGGACACGCTGAAGAGGTGTTGGGGGCGGTTAAGGGGTAGTTGCGAAGGGTTTATGCCTCCGGCGGGCAAAGGGACTCGTCCCTTTGCAATCCCGTTAATGGGGTGGGGGGAGGTTTGCGGCGATGCGTCCGCCGCTATGTTTGAAAGCCTGCGGCGCGGTTCGCTCATCCTTGTCAGCGCCGCAGGCTCTAAAAATTCCAACGTCGCGTCCGACACATTCGGCAGAACCCATCGCACCACGCAGACAGTAATGGGAGCGCGAGGGTCTAGACCCTCGCATTTTCCCCTTCCTTCTTCTAACGCCCCATCATGCAATCCCTCTCCGAATCCATCCGCAATGCCCTGCTGACCGCCGACCCGCGCGAAAAGGCGATGGTCACCCGCAAACTGGTGCGCGACTGGCGGCAAGGCAGGCTGGCGTGGGATTTCAGCGCACCGATGCCCGACCGCCCCGCGCGCCCGGACAAGCCCGAATTGCTCCCGCCCAACCGGATGCCCAAGCGCGGGCGCGGCGGATCGGAGCGGGCGCGGGTCGCGCTGTGGCATTCGCTGGCGCATATCGAATTTGTCGCGATCGATCTGGCGCTGGACATGGCCGGGCGGTTTGGCGAGCAGCGCGGGCGCGATTTCGTCGATGATTTCCTTACCGTCGCCGCCGATGAGGCGATGCATTATGCAATTATCGCGCGGCATCTGGCGCGCATGGGGGCGGCCTACGGCGATCTGCCCGCGCATGACGGATTGTGGCAATCGGCCGAGGCCACCGCGCATGATGTGGCGGCCCGTCTGGCCATTGTGCCGATGGTGCTGGAGGCGCGCGGGCTGGACGTGACACCGGCCACTCTGGAGCGCGTGCGGGCCGGCGGCGACGAGGCCGGAGCGCGGATTCTGGAAAGGATTCTGGCCGATGAAATCCGCCATGTGCGCTATGGCTGCGACCATTTCGCCAAAGTGGCTCGCGAACTGGGTGATTCTGCGGAAAAACTCTGGCAATTGCTGGTTACGCGTTACTTCCGGGGCAACGTTAAGCCACCGTTCAACGACTCAGCGCGCGAGTCTGCCGGTCTATCGCGCAAGGCGTATGAGGCGCTTGCCAGCCGCGCCTGACCTGGGATAGCACAAACTCACGAGACGGCGGGGGGTTCCGACCATCTCCAACAATTTCCTGCCTGCGGGAATCTGCGGGCGTCATTTCCCATGTCCAACGGCCATTTGGGGGGCCGACGGGCGCAAGAATAAAGGTGTTTTGGAGTGGTCGCGCTTCGTATTTCTACCAAGTTTCTTCTCGGCGCCCTTGCCGCTGTTGTCGCCCAGCCCGCGCTGGCCAACAGTGCCGCCAACGCCGACATCGCCGCCCCGCTGCGCGCCGCCCAAGCCGCGCCCATCTCGCAGGACAATGGCGATCAGAACTTCCGCCAGCTCTTCTCGTCCTGGCGCTCGATGGAAGGCACCGGCAACAAGCTGGTTAACGCCACCATCGGCAACAATGGCGGCGTTGCCGGCATCGTTAACCGCGCCATCTCGATCCCCTCGCGCTCGCCCCTCGAAGGCCTGCGCATGAGCAGCGATTTCGGTATGCGCAGCCACCCCGTTCTGGGCGGTATGCGGATGCACAAGGGCATCGACCTGTCGAGCCCGATCGGGACCCCCGTCTATGCCACCGCCGATGGCGTCATCAGCCGCGCCGACTGGTTCAGCTCGTATGGTCTGTTCATCTCGATCGAACATGGCGGCGATGTACAGACCCGCTATGGCCATCTCTCGCGCCTGAACGTGGCCGATGGCCAGATGGTGCACAAGGGCGACCTGATCGGCTTTGTCGGCACCACCGGCCGCTCGACCGGCCCCCACCTGCATTATGAAGTCCGCGTCGATGGCGTGGCCGTTAATCCTGTTCCCTACCTTCAGGGTGAGGGCAATCCGCAATTGGCGCTTGCTTCTGTCCCGCATCACGATAAGAGTGATGAGGACGGCGAATAACTCACACAAGTTGATTCCCGAGCGAGATAACCAAGCCTGAGAAAGAAGGGCGGAAAACAAGCCCAACAGGCCTTAGCATCTTGGAGAGGATGCGGAAAAAGCGGCGGGAAACTGCCGCTTTTTCTCGTTTGGGGATCTGGGAGGTTAAGATGCGAGGGATGGTTTTTAGATAGCCGATTTGTCGAGACAAATCGGTTGGCCCCTCGCGCTCCCGTTACTGTCTGCGTGACGCCAAGGGTTCGGCCAAAGGGTGTCAGACGCAGCGTTTTATAGCCTGCCGCGCGGACAAGGATGAGTTCGCCGCGCCGCAGGCTTTTCATAACCATCGACGCACCTTGGCAAACTTCCCACCACCCCATTAACGGGATTGCAAAGGGCCCCCGCCCTTTGCCCGCCGGAGGCAAACCCTTTTACCCCTTATACAACCCTTCCAACCGCACCCCATACCGTTCCTTCAGCTTATGCCGACGGATTTTCAAAGAGGGCGTCATTTCCTCATTGTCGATGGCAAACGGTTCATCGGCAAAGGTAAACTGCCGAACCTTTTCGATGACGGAGAGATCCCGGTTCACCCGGTCCACAGCCTCACGGATCGCCCCGCGAAAGCTGGGCAGTTCCTGGAGCGCGCGCACATCGGCACCGTGGTGGCCATTGACCACCGCCCATTCGCGCGCCCACTCGGCATCCGGCACGATCAGGCCAACGATGTAGGGCCGCTTGTCGCCAAAGACCATCGCCTGCGCGATTTCGGGCTGGAGGGTCAGCATCCCTTCCAGCTTCTGGGGCGAGATATTGTCGCCCTTGTCGTTGACGATCATGTCTTTTTTGCGGTCGGTGATGACGATCCGCCCCGCCGCGTCGATATGGCCGATGTCGCCGGTATGCAGCCAGCCGTCCTTGAGCACGCGGGCCGTCTCGGCCTCGTTGCGCCAATAGCCATGCATCACCAGTTCGCCGCGCAGCAGGATTTCGCCATCCTCGGCAATGCGCACTTCCGTTGCGGGAAGGGGCGTGCCCACCGTGTCCATCTTGATGCCGGTGCTGGGGCGATTGACGCTGGCGATGGGGCCGCTTTCTGTCTGGCCATAGCCTTGCAGCAGCGTTAACCCAACACCTTGGAAAAACAGGCCGATTTCCGGGTTCAGCGGCGCCCCGCCCGAGACCAGCGCCTTGACCCGCCCGCCGAAACGCGCGCGGATCTTGGGACGCAGCAGCTTTTCCAGCACCTTGTCCAGCGGCCAGTCAAGCAGCTTGCCCTTGCCCGCCCCGCGCCGCGCCGCCAGCGCCACCGCGCTCTCCAGCAGCCCGGCGGCCAGTTTGCCCTGCTTTTCCACCTGCTTCATGATCCGCGTGCGCAGCACTTCGAACAGGCGCGGCACCACGACCATGATCGTCGGGCGCACTTCTTCGATATTGCTGCCCAGCTTATCCAGCCCTTCGGCGTACCAGATCTGTCCGCCAAGGCCGATGGGGAAGAATTGCCCCGCCGAATGCTCATAGGCATGGCTGAGCGGCAGGAAGCTGAGGAATACCTCCGGCTCGGCGCCGGTCGGGTCCCAGCCGAAATCCTCGACGATGACATGGGCCGCGCCCGCCACATTGTGCAGGATCGCGCCATGATGCTGCATCACCCCGCGCGGCGCGCCGCCGGTGCCGCTGGTATAAATCAGGCAGGCCGTATCGGTGCGGTCGATACGGCTCATCCGCGCCTCGACCGCCGCGCGCGCGGCCACCGCATCGCCCTCCAGCATCGCGTCCCAGCCGTGATATTCCACCGTGCTGGCCTGCGCCATGCCCAGCGGCTCCATCGCGATCAGGTGATTGGCCCCGCCCGAGCGCATGACAGCTGGCAGCAGCGGCTTGGCCAGTTTGGCGGTGGAGACGATCACCCCGCGCGATCCGGAATTTTCCAGAATATGCAGATGGTCGCGCTCGGTATTGGTCGTATAGGCCGGGACCGTGATGCAGCCCGCCGCCATGATCGCCAGATCGGCGATGCACCATTCGGGCCGGTTTTCCGACACCAGCATGATCCGCTCGCCGCGCGTATAACCCAGCCGCACCAGATTTTGCGCCAGCACCACCACCCGCCGCGCCGCCTCGGCCCATGTGATCGCCTGCCATCCCTGATCGGTCTTGGCGTGAAGAAAGGGGCGGTCGGCCAGCAGATCGGCCCGCGCCAGAAACAGCGTGACCAGATTGGGGCTGGTTTCAATATCGAGGATGCGCAAGGAATTATGTCCTCTGCCCGGGGAAGTGCATTAGGCTTTTGTTACGTCCGATTTAGGCTTTGGTCGGGGCTCTAGCAAGGGGAGGAAGCAGCCCGAACGCCTCAGAGCGAGACATCGGCCCCGACCGCCTCGGCCACATTGGCAAAGCCATCGCGCGCCAGCAGGCGGGCAAGCCCGGCCCCGATCTTTTCGGCAATGGCATGGCCTTCGTAAACCATGGCGGAATAGAGCTGCACAAGGCTGGCCCCGGCGCGGATGCGGGCATAGGCATCCTCGGCATTGGCGATGCCGCCCACGCCGATCAGGGGAATCTGCCCCCCGGTGGCGCGGCGGAAATCGACCATGCGCTGCTGCGCCAGGTCGCGTAAGGGCGCGCCCGAAAGGCCGCCCGTTTCGCCCGCGTGGCGGCTATGCAGCGGGGGGCGGCTGATCGTGGTGTTGCTGACGATCAACGCGCCCAGACGGCGCGAGATGGCGATGCGGGCGATGGCCTCGATATCGGCAGGCTCCAGATCGGGCGCGACCTTGAGGAAGACCGGCGGGCGGTGTCCCGTCTCATCGCGCGCGGCGATCACACCGTCGAGCAATTCGGTCAGCGCCGATTCGTCCTGAAGCGCGCGCAGGCCCGGCGTGTTGGGGCTGGACACGTTGATCGCCAGATAAGAGGCCAGCGGGGCGAACACCCGCGCGCCATAGGCATAATCAGCGATGCGGTCGGTGGCGTCCTTGTTGGCGCCGATGTTGATGCCCACGATCCCGCCGCGCGTCAGCCGCGCGCGAAGGCGCTTTTCCGCCGCATCCGCGCCGCCATTGTTAAAGCCCATGCGATTGATGACGGCGCGGTCCTCCTCCAGCCGGAACAGGCGCGGCTTGGGGTTGCCCGGTTGCGGCAAAGGCGTGATCGAGCCGACCTCGGCAAAGCCGAAGCCGAGGCCGAGCAGCGCGTCGGGCACCTCGCCATCCTTGTCGAACCCGGCGGCCATGCCCACGGGCGTGGGAAAGGTCAGGCCCGCCACCGTGCTGGTCAGCGGCCCGCCGGGCGCGACAGGCGCGCCCGCGATGGGCAGATATTTCAGCGCGGCCAGCGCCATCCCATGGGCGGTTTCGGCATCCAGACGGAACAGGGCTTTGCGGATCAGGGCATAGGTCATGGGAACAGGCCTATGGCAAGAAGCGGGGAATTTGTCGATTCTCTGGCGAAGGCTGTTTGGCGGCGAGATGATTCGCGCGGGAGAGGCCCTAGCCTTGGCGCCATGATGTAAGGGCTGCATGATGGAGGCTTATGAAATCCTTTGCATGGATGGCGTATCGGGAAAACTACCTGAAATCAGCCCTGCGGTTTGACGCAATCTTACAATTATCTTCCCCCGCAATGCTTTATCCGCCTCCTTGCGACCCGAAGGGCTCGTGGTTTTCGCCACAGAGTTCTCGAAACTCAAGCGGCTCTCTCAGCAATGGGGGAGCCGTTTTTTTATGCCTTGCGCCTTTCCGCCACCGCTCGATCCCGCCTGCCCTCTTGCCCGCGCGGGGGCAAAGTCCTAGGGGCCTTTAAATCGGATTGATTCGGTCTTATTTTATCGGGGCCGGCTTGAATGCCGATGGCTGACGAAAGGGATTGGCGCGATGCGCTTGTCGAGCATGGCCGATTATGCCGTGGTGGCAATGGTGGCGGCGGCCCGCCACTGCGCCCCTGTGGGCCGCGATGGCGATATGCGCGCCGAGGGCGATGCCCGCGCGCGCGCCAATGCCGGACAACTGGCGCTGGAAACAGGCCTGCCCGCACCCACGGTGCAAAAGCTGGTCAGCCGTCTGGTGGCAGCGGGGCTTTTGACCTCGGCGCGAGGCGCGGGCGGCGGATTGGCTCTTGCCCGCGACGCCCATGACATCAGCCTTGCCGATATTGTCGAAGCGGTCGAAGGGCCGATCGCGCTGACCCCTTGCGTGGAAGGGATCGGCCATGATTGCGCGCCGGGGCTGGGTTGCAGCGTGCGCCCGCATTGGCCGGTGGTGAATGAGGCGTTGCGTCTGGCCTTGTCGGGGGTGCCCCTGACCCGGTTGATGACGCCGCAGGACAATGTGGATATGGTGCAATGAGCGAAGATATCGAGATCAAGGATCAGGCCGCGCGTGAGGCTGCCGCCAAGGTGGCCGAATACGAACACGGCTGGGTGGCCGATATCGAGCAGGAATATGGCCCCAAGGGCCTGTCCGAGGACACGGTCCGCTATATTTCGGCCAAGAAGGACGAGCCGGAATGGATGCTGGAATGGCGTCTGAAGGCCTATCGCCACTGGCTGACCATGCCGATGCCCGATTGGGCCAAGCTGAACATTCCGCCGATCGATTATCAGGAAGCCTATTACTGGGCCGCGCCCAAGAAGAAGGACGGGCCCAAGTCTTTGGACGAGGTCGATCCGGAAATCCTGCGCGTCTATGAAAAGCTGGGCATTCCGCTGGCCGAGCAGGAAGTGCTGGCGGGCGTTGAAGGCGCGCGCAAGGTGGCCGTGGACGCGGTGTTCGACTCGGTTTCGGTAGCCACCACCTTCCGCAAGGAACTGGAAGCGGCGGGCGTCATCTTCCGCTCCATCAGCGAGGCGATCCGCGAATATCCCGAGCTGGTGAAGAAGTGGCTCGGCCGCGTGGTGCCAATGGCGGACAATTATTTCGCGGCGCTCAACTGCGCGGTGTTTTCCGACGGGACGTTTGTTTACGTGCCCGAGGGCGTGCGCTGCCCGATGGAGCTGTCCACCTATTTCCGTATCAACGCGGAAAACACCGGCCAGTTCGAACGCACGCTGATCGTGTGCGACAAGGGCGCCTATGTGTCCTATCTCGAAGGCTGCACCGCGCCCCAGCGTGACGAGAACCAGCTTCACGCTGCGGTCGTCGAGTTGGTCGCGCTGGACGATGCCGAGATCAAATATTCCACCGTTCAGAACTGGTATCCGGGCGATGCGCAAGGGCGGGGCGGCATCTACAACTTCGTGACCAAGCGCGCGCTGTGCCAGGGCAAGCGGAGCAAGGTGAGCTGGACGCAGGTGGAAACCGGCAGCGCCATCACCTGGAAATACCCGTCTTGCGTGCTGAACGGCGAGGACAGTGTGGGCGAGTTCTACTCGGTCGCCGTCACCAACAATTATCAGCAGGCCGACACCGGCACCAAAATGATCCACAATGGCAAGGGATCGCGCAGCACCATCATCTCCAAGGGCATCAGTGCGGGCCACAGCCAGAATACTTATCGCGGGCTGGTCCGCGTGGGCGCCAATGCCGAGGGCGTGCGCAATTTCACCCAGTGCGACAGCCTGCTGCTGGGCAAGACCTGCGGCGCGCATACCGTGCCCTATATCGAGGTGCGCAACCCCACCGCGACCATCGAGCATGAAGCGACCACCAGCAAGATTTCCGACGACCAACTGTTCTACGCCATGCAGCGCGGGCTGGATCAGGAAAGCGCGGTGGCGTTGATCGTCAATGGTTTTGCCAAGGAAGTGTTGCAGCAACTGCCGATGGAATTTGCGGTGGAAGCGCAGAAGTTGCTGGGGATCAGTTTGGAAGGGAGCGTGGGGTGATGCTCACGCTGGCGCTTGCCGCTTCTGTGCCGTTGACCATGCCGGTCGCGATGCGTGGCGATTGGGATTTGCCCAGCCATTGCAAAATGCCCGGCGAGGAAAGCGATTCACGCGCCATTGTTCGCAAGAGCGAGGTGGCCTTCGGCGAAACCGTGTTCACGCCCAGGCGGATCGTGGTGGCTGAACAGACCAACTGGACGGCTACGGGCGAGTTCTATGACGAAGGCGAAACCTCCAAAGGCCGCCTCAACCTTCGCCTGTCCAAAGATGGTAAAATCCTTGCCTATACCAATTCAGACAATCGTATCGTCCGCCTGACGCGTTGCGGGAAGAAGTGAAATGACCATGCTGACCATTGAAAACCTCCACGCCTCTGTTGCGGACAAGCCGATCCTCAAGGGTCTCAGCCTCACCATCAACGCGGGCGAGGTGCACGCGATCATGGGGCCGAATGGCGCGGGCAAGTCGACCACCGGCTATGTGCTGGGCGGGCGTCCGGGCTATGAAGTGACGGAAGGGACCGCCACGTTCGAAGGCCAAGACCTCTTCGCCCTCGACCCGCATGAGCGCGCGGCATCGGGCCTGTTTCTGGGTTTCCAGTATCCGGTCGAGATTCCCGGCGTGTCCAACCTGCAATTCCTGCGCGAGGCTTTGAACAGCCAGCGCAAGTTCCATGACCTGCCCCCGCTGTCGGGCGGCGAGTTCATGAAGCTGGCCAAGGAAAAGGCCGCGCTGCTGCGGATGGACATGGACATGCTCAAGCGCCCGGTCAACGTGGGCTTTTCGGGCGGCGAGAAGAAGCGCGCCGAAATGGTGCAGATGGGCATCCTCGACCCCAAGCTGGCGATTCTGGACGAAACCGACTCCGGCCTCGACATTGACGCGCTGCGCATCTGCGGCGAGGGCATCAATGCGATCATGCGCAAGCCTGACAAGGCCGTGCTGCTGATCACGCACTATCAGCGCCTGCTCGACTATGTGAAGCCCGACTTCGTCCATGTGCTGGCGGGCGGCCGCATCGTCAAATCGGGCGGCCCGGAACTGGCGCTGGCGCTGGAAGAAGGCGGCTACGAAGGCGTCGCGGCATGAGCAATCTGCCAACCCGCAAGGCCGAGGAATGGCGCTATGCCGACCTCGGCGCGCTGGAAACGCTCTGGCCTTTGCCCGATGCGGAAAGCGTCACCGTGGCGGCGGGCGGCGAATTTGCGCGCGCGATTGTGAACAAGGGCGGCGTGGTGCGCCTCTCCCTCACGCTGGAGGCAGGCGCCAAGGCCACCGTCCATGTGCTCAGCACCGCCGACACCTATGCCCGCATCGAGATCGAGGCGACGCTGCATGAGGGCGCGGATTTCCACCTTGGCGGCGTGCAATTGAGCAGCGGCGATCAGACCGCCGAAATCGTCACCACCGTGCGCCATATCGAACCCAACGCCCATAGCCATCAGATGATCCGCTCCGTTGCGGGCGGCACATCAACCGCCAGCGTGCTGGGCAAGGTCTATGTGGCCAAGGGCGCGGATGGCACGGACGGCGAACAATCGGTGCGCGCCATGCTGCTCGACCGCACGGCGCAGGCCAATGCGCGGCCAGAGCTGGAAATCTATGCCGACGATGTCAAATGCGCCCATGGCTGCGCGATTGGCGAGCTGGATGCCAATGGCCTGTTTTACCTCGCCGCGCGCGGGATCGAACCGGCACGGGCCAAGGCGCTGATGCTGCAGGCCTTTATCGCCGAAGCCTTTGACGGGGCGGAGGAAGAGGACAATCTGCAGGCGGCCGCTCAGGCCGCTTTGGAGGCTTTGCTGTGAGCGTGGACACCCTCACCCTCGATCTGGCCAAGATCCGCGCCGATTTTCCTGGGCTGGCAGGGGGATGGCATTATCTGGACAGCGGCGCCACCGCGCAAAAGCCGCAATCCGTGATCGAGGCCACGGTCAACGCCATGGGCCGCGACTATGCCACCGTCCATCGCGGCGTCTATGCCCGCAGCGCCAATATGACGCTGGCCTATGAAGAGGCGCGCCGCAAGGTGGCCGGTTTCATCGGCGGACAGGAAGGCGAGATCGTGTTCACCCGCGGCGCGACCGAGGCGATCAACCTTGTCGCGCAAAGCTGGGGCGGGGCGCATCTGAAGGCGGGCGACCGCATTCTGATTTCGACCTTGGAGCATCACTCGAACATCGTGCCCTGGCAATTGCTGCGTGATCGGGTGGGCATCGAGATCGACGTCTGCCCGCTGACGGAGGATGGCCAGATTGATCTGGACGCGGCAGAGCGTATGCTGACTCCGGCCCACAAGCTGGTCGCGCTGGCCCATGTGTCGAACGTGCTGGGCAGCGTGCTGGATGTCGAACGCGCCGTGGCGCTGGCGCATGGCGTGGGGGCGAACATCCTGATCGACGGCTGTCAGGCCGTGCCGCGCATCCCCGTCGATGTGGCCGCGCTGGGCGTCGATTTCTACGCCTTTTCCGCGCACAAGCTCTATGGGCCGACCGGGATCGGCGCATTGTGGGCGCGGGCCGAGATTCTTGACGCCATGCCGCCATGGCAGGGCGGCGGCTCGATGATCGACCGCGTGACGTTTGAAAAGACCACCTGGGCCCCGGCCCCCACCCGTTTCGAGGCGGGCACCCCGGCCATCATCGAGGCAATCGGCTTTGCCGCCGCCGTCGATTATGTGCAGGGCATCGGCCTTGAAGCCATCCATGCGCATGAATGCGGCCTTGTCAAAACCCTGCGCGGCGCGCTCTCGGCGATGAACGATGTGACCGTGTTCGGCCCCGACGACAGCGCCGGGATCGTCAGCTTTGCCATCGACGGGGTGCATCCCCATGACCTTGGCACCATTCTGGACGAAGGCAATGTGGCGATCCGCGCCGGGCACCATTGCGCCCAACCCCTGATGGACCACCTTGGCGTGCCCGCCACCGCGCGCGCCAGTTTTGGCCTGTATAGCGATGAAAGCGATATTGCCGCGCTGATCGCCGGCATTGAACGCACGAAGAGGATCTTCGGCTGATGACTGACACCACCCCTGACGATACCCCCCGTTTCACCGTCGAGGAAGTGAGCGATGCCCCCACCCCGCCGCGCGCTCGGGTGGATGTGTCGGCGGCTCCTGCGCTGGGCGCCGATGGCGAGATCGAAAAGATCGCCGACAAGGTTGCGCGCAAGGCGGATTACCTCGAAGGTTTCCTTGCGCAGCAGCCCACCGGCCTGACGGCGCATGAGCCGGGCGGCGAACTGTATGAGGGCGTGATCAATGCCCTCAAAGAGATCTTTGACCCCGAAATCCCGGTCAATATCTACGAACTGGGCCTGATCTACGGCGTGGAAATCACGCCCGAAGGCTCGGCCAGCATCACCATGACGCTGACCACGCCGCATTGCCCGGTGGCCGAATCGATGCCGGGCGAGGTTGAATTGCGCGTCTCGGCCGTGCCGGGCATCCGTGACGCCGAAGTGGCTCTCGTCTGGGACCCGCCATGGGATCCGGCCAAGATGAGCGATGAAGCCCGCCTCGAACTGGGGATGCTGTAAAATGACCGCAACCACCCGCAAGCCCCGCCCCGCCGCCGTCCTGTTGACGCCGAACGCAGAGGCGCGCGTGGCCAAATTGATGAGCGAAGCGCCCGAGGGCGCCATCGGCGTCAAGCTGTCCACCCCGCGCCGGGGCTGTTCGGGTCTGGCCTATTCGGTCGATTACATCAACGAAGCAGGCCCGCTGGATGAAAAAATCGAGACGCCCGGCGGCCTCTTCTTCATCGACAGCGCCAGCGTGCTTTACCTGATCGGCAGCACGATGGACTGGGTGGAGGATGATTTCACCGCAGGCTTCGTCTTCGCCAACCCCAATGCCAAGGGCACCTGCGGCTGCGGCGAAAGTTTTACGGTCTGATCTTACCGGATCCGGAGGCCCCCTCATGGGCCTCCGGCATACTTCAAGCCATTCTCGCCTCCTGCATCTGCAGATATTGCATCAGGCGCTGGGGCACGCGCTGGGCCTTGACGCAGCAGCGTTGCAGCAGGTTGAGCGCGGCGGGCGAATTGACCTCACCCCCCTCGTCGATCCGCTCGATCAGCCACATCGCCTTGGCGTCATCCACCACGCCATGCGGAACCCGCTGCTCCACCAGCCAGTGCGAGAGCGTTTCGCCGATAAAACTCACCCATTCGGGCGATGGCGAGCGAAGATGCGCGTTGATCGCCAGCAGCGCTTCGGCATCATCCGGGTTCAGTCGGGCCGGGTGATAACCGGGCAAATCGCTGCCATGAAAGTCGTTAGACGAGTTCGACATTTGGAGCATTCCTTTCGGTTTGCGCCCCCAAAGCCGAAATGACGAACCGCGCCTTGCCGCCCAATGAACCAAATTGTCAGACGCGATAAAGCGTTATGGGGAACCCTGCGCCCGTTCGTTTATTTACGGCGCAAGGCCGCCACACAGGCCGCCCGGTCCACATCCTTGGCGTCCGTGCTGCGCCGCGCATCGACATAGGTGGCGCGCACTTCGCCCCCGCCCCCCTGCGGATAGAGATAGACATCGAGCACGCAGGCAGGCCCGACAAATTGCAACTTGCGCGCATCGCCCTCCTGCACATCCAGACGCGGCGGGCCGAACAGCCGCGCCAGTTCACCGGTGCGCGCGCCGATCACCCCCTCCAGCCCCGGCGCACTATGCACCACCGGCGCGGGCACAGGCTGGCGGCGCGGGGCCACGGGAACCGATGAATGCGCGGCCGGACGTGATGGCGCGCGCGGCATGCTGGCCACCGGCCCCTGCTCTCCACAAGCGGCGAGGAGCGGGATGAGCAGCAAAGGCAGAAAGAAAATGCGCATGGGCCCTGCTCATGCCACGGCCAAACCGGCTGTCAATGCCGGTTGCGGTCAAAGCCCGCCCCCGCTAGGGCAGGCCGGTTCAACCACAGCAGGAAGCAGCCCACACCCATGTCCGAGCCCACCATCGACGTCATCGCCATCGGCAACGCCATTGTCGATGTTCTGGCCCCCGCATCCGAGGAGCAGATCGCGGCGCTGGGCCTGGCCAAGGGCGGCATGACGCTGGTGGAGCCGGACCGCGCGCGTGAGCTTTACGCCGCGATGGGCCCGGCGCGCGAGATTTCGGGCGGCAGCGCGGCCAACACGCTGGCAGGGCTGGCCCAGCTTGGCGCGCAATGCGCCTTTATCGGTCAGGTGGCCGACGATCAGTTCGGCCATGTCTTTGCCCATGACATCCGCGCCGGCGGGATCGGTTTCGACACGCCGGTGCGCGATGGCGAACCGGCCACCGCGCAATGCCTGATCTTCGTCACCCCCGATGGCCAGCGCACGATGAACACCTTTCTGGGCGCCAGCCAGTTCCTGCCCGCCGACGCGCTGGATGAAAGCGTGATCGCCTCGGCCCGCGTGCTCTATCTCGAAGGCTATCTGTGGGACCCGGAAGAGCCGCGCCGCGCGATGCGCCGCGCCATTGCCGCCGCGCGCGGGGCGGGCCGCGAGGTCGCCTTCACCATGTCGGACGCTTTTGTCATCGCGCGCCATGGCGACGATTTCCGCGCGCTGATCGAGGAAGGCCAGATCGACATCCTGTTCGCCAACGAACACGAACTGGCCGCGCTGACCGGGCTTGAAGACTTCCACGCGGGTCTGGACCAACTGGCCGCCAAGGTGCCCTGCGTGGTGGTGACCCGCAGCGAAAAGGGCGCCCATGCCGTGCGCCGGGGCGAGGTCGCCCATGTGCCTGCCCAGCCGATCGACAAGGTGGTCGACACCACGGGCGCGGGCGATCTGTTCGCCGCCGGTTTCCTGTTCGGCCATGTGCGCGGCATGGCGCTGGACAAGTGTCTGACGCTGGGCGCGATCTGCGCGGCGGAAATCATCTCGCATTACGGCGCGCGGCCCGAGGCGGACCTCAAGGCGCTGGTGGCCGACACAGTCGCATAGAACGTGGCCGATACTGTCGCGTAAACCGGGCTCAAACGATTGCTGAAAAAATTTGACCGCCGGGCTTAAAAAGGCCCGGCGGTTTTCGTTCTGTCGTGCGCGCGCCAAAGAATCGGGGTTGCGGCCGGGGTCGGGCAGGCCCGGCCAATGCCCTCCGGCCGCGCAGGACCGGCCAGTCGCACGCTGGCCCCAACAACAGGACAGGAACCATGACCGCAGGAGTATCGCCCGTTTCTCCCGTCGTACACGGCACTCCGGCCAGCCGGACGATGTATGAAGCGACCCCGCTGACCCCGGCTGTCGAAAAAGCGACCGCGATGACCAAAGCCGACCCGCCCAGCGTCACCGACCCCAGCCAGACCACGCCGCGCAGCCCCAATGACGGCTACAGCGGCTTCAGCACCTACGCCTGAACAGACAGGATCAGCCCCATGACCATGAGCATTTCCAGCCCCGCCGCCCCGGCCGTTGCCGCGGGCAATGCGGCGCAGGCCGCCGTGGCCGCCGCATCGGCCGCCATCGCCACCGGACAGGCCAATGGCGGCAGCGGCGCTCCCACGCCGCCTCCCAGCGGCCCGTCAGGCGCAACCTTCGCGGTCTATGCCTAAATCCGCGCCGGGAGCGCCGTAACGCTCCCGGTAAAGCGCCTTATTCGGCCTCACGCGCCACTTCGCGCCAGCCGATGTCGCGGCGGCAGAACAGTTCGGGCGCCTCGATCGCATCGACGGCGGCATAGGCGGCGGCCTGCGCGGCGGTCACATTGGCCCCGCGCGCCGTCACGTTCAAAACGCGCCCGCCTGCAGCCACCAGCGCGCCATCGGCCATGGCCGTGCCCGCATGAAAGACCTTGGCGCCATCGGCCTGCGCGGCCTCGATCCCTTCAATCGCGCCGCCCTTTTTCGGCGTGCCGGGATAGCCATCGGCAGCCATCACCACGGTCAGCGCGGTATCATCGGAAAATTGCGGCGCGGGAATGCTGCCCAACCGGTCCGTGGCGCAGGCATAGAGCAATTCGCCCAGATCGCTGGTCAGGCGCGAGAGCATGACCTGGCATTCCGGATCGCCAAAGCGGGCGTTATATTCGATCAGTTTCGGCCCTTCGCGCGTCAGCATCAACCCGGCAAACAGCACGCCCGAATAGGCCATGCCCTCGTCCGCCAGCGTCTTGACCGTGGGGGCGATGATGCGGGTCATCACCTCGGCCTGCAGCTCGGCGGTCAGCACCGGGGCGGGCGAATAGGCGCCCATGCCGCCGGTGTTCGGGCCGGTGTCGCCATCGCCCACGCGCTTGTGATCCTGCGCCGATGCAAAAGGCACGATGGTCGCGCCATCGGTGAGAGCGAAGAAGGAAGCCTCCTCGCCCTCCATGAATTCCTCGATCACGGCCTCGGCGTCACCGAAGCGGCCTGCGAAAATGTCGCGCACCGCCTCCTGCGCCTCGTCCATGGTCATCGCCACGGTCACGCCCTTGCCCGCGGCCAGACCATCGGCCTTGACCACCACCGGCGCGCCGAACTGGTCCAGCACGGCCAGCGCCTGTTCCAATGAGGTCACGCGCTGGTATCCGGCGGTGGGGATATTGGCCCGCGCGCACAGATCCTTGGTAAAGCCCTTGGAGCCTTCAAGCTGGGCCGCGTCCTTGTTCGGCCCGAACACCGGAACACCCGCCCCGCGCAGCGCATCGCCCAGCCCGTCGACCAGCGGCGCCTCAGGCCCGACCACGACGAAACCGATCCGCTGTTCCTCGCAAAAGGCCAGAACGGCGTCATGATCGCCGGCATCGAGCGAGACCAGTTCGGCATGTTCGCCGATGCCCGGATTGCCCGGCGCGGCAAAAAGCTTTCCACCGTTTGCCAGAAGCGAGGATTGCGATAGACGCCACGCCAGAGCATGTTCGCGCCCGCCCGAACCCAGCAAAAGGATATTCATGCCTGCCTCTTTCGATTCCGATGATGATCTCTCCGGCGGGCTCGTAGCGAAAGCCGCGCGCGGCGACAACGCGGAACCCCTCTCGATCAGCGAGATTTCCGCGATTTTGAAGCGAACGGTGGAGGATCGTTTCGCTTTTGTGCGCGTGCGGGGCGAATTGTCGGGGGTAAAGCGGGCGGCATCGGGCCATCTCTACCTCTCGTTGAAGGACGAGGGGGCGCGGCTCGACGGCGTGATGTGGAAGGGCAATGTCGCCCGGCTGGGTTTCCGGCCCGAGGATGGGGTGGAGGTGATCGCCACCGGCAAGCTGACCACCTATCCGGGGCGTTCCAATTATCAGATCGTGATCGACCGGATGGAGATCGCGGGCGAAGGCGCTTTGCTGGCCCTGCTGGAGAAAACCAAGGCGCGGCTGGAGGCCGAGGGCCTGTTTGATCCGCGCCGCAAGCGCCGGTTGCCGTTTTTGCCCCGCGTGATCGGTGTCGTCACCAGCCCCACGGGCGCGGTGATTCGCGATATTCTGCACCGTCTGGCCGACCGCTTCCCTTCGCGGGTGATCCTCTGGCCGGTGCTGGTGCAGGGCAATGGCGCGGCCGAGCAGGTGGCGGCGGCGGTGCGCGGTTTTTCAGCGCTGGCCCCTGATGGGCCGATACCGCGCCCCGATGTGCTGATCGTCGGGCGTGGGGGCGGGTCGATCGAGGATCTCTGGTCGTTTAACGAGGAAATCGTGGTCCGCGCGATTGCCGAAAGTTCGATTCCGGTGATTTCGGCCGTGGGGCATGAAACGGACACGACTCTAGCGGATTTTGCCGCCGATATGCGTGCGCCCACGCCCACGGCGGCGGCCGAAATGGCGGTGCCGGTGCGCGAGGAATTGCGCGCCTTTGTCGGCGATCTGGGGCTGCGTTCGCGCCGCGCGGTGGTGCGCCCGGTGGTGCTGGGCCGCGAAAGGCTGGAGGCGCGGGCGCAGCGCTTGCCCACGCCGGAGGAACTGATTGCGGCCAAGGCGCAGGCTTTGGACGAAACGAGCGAACGCCTGCGCCGCGCGCTGGGCAATGTGGCGCAAAAGGCAGGGATGAGGCTGCAGCGCACCGCAGGCCCCCTGACGCCGGGCCTGTTACAAGCCCGCCTGCGCCATGCAGAGGCGCGGCTGTCGGCCCAGCGTCTGAACCCGGCCATGCTGGCCCAGCGTCTGCGCCATGACCGGCAAAGGCTGGACGGCGTGGCGCGGATCATGACCAGTTTGAACCCGGACAATGTGCTGGCGCGCGGCTATGTCCGCGTGACCGCGCCCGATGGCCGCACCCTGACCAACCGCGCGGCGGCGGCGGGGGAAAGCCATCTGACGCTGCATTTCCGCGATGGTTTGCTGGAGGTAACGCCGGGCGACGCACCAGCCCCCGCGCCCGAGCCTGCGGCAAAACGCCCCGCCCCCGCGCCCCGCGCCAAATCGCAACCATCCGCGCAGGATGATTTGTTCGGCTGATCGTGCTATAAAGGGCCCATGTTGATGAATTCCCCGGATCGCGCGGCGGTGCTGCGCTATGAACCCAATGGTTTCACCATGCTCTCGCGCGGCAACCATGTCGTCTGCGCCGTCTCGGGCGAGGCGATTGCGCTTGAGTCGCTGCGCTATTGGAGTGTCGAGCACCAGGAAGCCTATGCCACGCCCGAACTGGCGACGAAGCGTTTGCTGGGCCAGTGATAACACGCCGCATGGTGCTGGGCGGGCTGGCCTCGCTGGCCCCGGCGGCGGCTTATGGCTTTTCGCTCGACGTTGGCCCGATCACCTTTCCGCGCGGCGAAACCACGCAAGGCGGATGGGCGCAGGGTCAGGCGCCCAAGGGGTGGCAGGTGGCGCTCGACGGCGCACCGCTGCCCACCGATCTTTTCGGCCGCTTTCTGGTCGCCTTTGACCGCGATGCGGGGCCGGTGGCCAAACTGACCGCATCGGCGCCGGGTGGGACGCAGGCCGTGCTGGGGCTGGACATTGCCCCGCGCGCATGGCGGATCGAGCAGGTTAACGCGCCCTTCCGTCCGCCCGCCATTCCCGAGGGCGAATATGCCCGCATTCGCGCCGAGGAAGTGGCGCGGATCGATGCCGCGCGCCATGCAGGGGCTTTGTCCGAGGGCTGGCGGCAACCCTTCCTCTGGCCGGTCAAGGGCCGAATTTCCGGCCTCTTCGGATCGCAGCGCGTCTATCGCGGTACGCCGGGCGCCTATCATTCGGGCAGCGATGTCGCCATGCCTGCGGGCACGCCCTATCTGGCCCCCGCCGATGGGGTGGTCGTGCTGGCCGCGGAAAAGCCCTTCACGCTAGAGGGCAATCTGTTGATGATCGACCATGGCATGGGACTGGTCAGCGCCTTTCTGCATTCCAGCGAACTGCTGGTGCGCGAGGGCGAACGGGTGAGCCAGACCCAGCCCATCGGCAAGGTCGGCATGACCGGGCGCGCGACGGGGCCGCATCTGCATTGGGGGATGCGCTGGCGCGAGGCGCGGCTGGACCCGATGCTGTTTGCCGGACCTATGGCCTGAACCAGCGGTCGAGATAGAGGCCCATCGGATGCGGGGATAGGCCCAGCGCGGCAAAGCCCTGCGCGCCATCGGCCACCACGCTGCCCGCCTTGAGCAGGGCGATCTGATCGGCCGAAATCGGCGTGCCGGGAAGGGCGGCGAATATCCGCGCCGCCAGATCGGGCATCGGCAGCAGGTGAATGCCGCCGCCCACCGCCCTCGCAATGCGCCGGTTCAGCTCCAGCATGGTCACCACCTCCGGCCCGCCCAGTTCATAGGTCTGGCCGCCATGCCGCTTTGGATCGCCCAGAGCCGCCACAATCGCCCGCGCAACATCGTCCACCAGCACCGGTTGCAGCAGCCCATCCGGCACAAACACCGGCAACAGCGCGGGCACAGGCAGAGCCTTCAGCATCCCCATCATCCGCGCAAACATATTGAGGAAATTGTCATCCTGCCCAAAGATCACGCTGGGGCGAAGGATCGTGGCGCCCGCAAAGCCTTTGCGCACAGCCTCCTCGCCCGCCGCCTTGCTGCTGGCATAGGGCACGGGTGAGGCCGCATCGGCGCCAATGGCCGAAACATGGACAAAGGCGCGCGCTCCGGCATGGTGCGCCGCGCGGGCGAGGCTTTCCACCCCGCGCCCCTGGACCGCATCCAGCGGCCCGGAAAACAGCCCCACCAGATTGACCACCGCGTCCGCCCCCGACAGCGCCCGCGCCACGGCGACCCCGTCGCGCAGGTCCGCACGGGCAAATCCCACCTGCCCCGGATCGCCCAGCCCTCGAATCATCCACGCCTTTTCCGGGTGGCGGCTGACGATTCGCAAACGCGCCCCGCTGCGCAGCAGGGCATGGGCCAGATGCCCCCCGACAAACCCGCTCCCGCCCGTGACCGCCACCAAGGCATCGCGCAAAACGTCACTCATGGTCGCAACTCCAGCAATTAGGCACCTTTAAGATGGTATGGCGGGCGGCGCGGCGCAATCGGGCCGGAAGGGCAAATTCACGCCGCCCAAAAAAACTTTTCAGTTTCGCGAAAAAAATGATCTTTTTGCGTTGACAGGATTCGAAGGTCCGCTTAGAGGCGCGGTCCTACCCGGCGCGGGCAGCAACCGAAAGGACGCTAAGCCTCGGCGCCAAAAAGCAAATGTGCCCAGGTGGCGGAATTGGTAGACGCACTAGCTTCAGGTGCTAGCGCTCGCAAGGGCGTGGAGGTTCGAGTCCTCTCCTGGGCACCATTTGCTCTCCCGGCCAGCGGCCGGGAGGATCGACAAAATCCCCAAAATTTATAATCGCTGGCTATCTCGCTACTTTTGCGCGTTGAGCGATCCGCAAGGCTTCGTCCGTAATCGGTCCCGCCAGAAACCCGTCTTAACAAACCAGTCGCAGCGCCCTGTCGGACGCCCCTGCCCAGACCGCCTCGCGCGCTCTGCCCGCGCCAGCCGCGTGCCGACAAACTGGACGCCCGGCAACGCCGCCTGTGCCATGCCGATCATGCCTACTGTGAGGCCCTGCGCAAGCGCGTCGGCAACCCTGACCGCTTCGCCGCCTTCCTTGAGGGCATCGCCTCCTATGTCGATTTCGACTGCCCCTGCCCCGCCTGTGAGGGCGTGCGCCGCCGCACCCGTGACCGATCCTGCTACGCCTGTCACCTGCGCAGGGGCCAAGACAACTTCGACCGCATGAAGGCCGGGATCGCTCCCATAGTCACCCGCAACCGTAACAGCCACCTTGACCTTCTGCGCCGCCAGAAGGCCGAGCGAGAGGGGCAAGGCACCACCCGCACCTTCGGCGCCATCACCGCAACGCGATGGCCTACAGGGCGGTTGGAGGTCCATTTCCCGAACGGCACCAGCACGCCCGACCTCGCCAAGGCCATGCCTGCCAAAGCCATCTGGCAGGCGGCGCAGCGGGTGCCGGACCTGTGGGAGGCGTTGGTGTGGGCGGGGTGGTACTAGCCCTGCATCCTCTGGCATTCCGGTGAGGCGAGAGTATGTTGACCCTATGATCATCGCCCCAACTTTACTGTTGAGCCTGTTGCTCTCTGCATCGGCAGCCGATGATCCGGCAGAGGAGGCTGCTCCGCCGCCATGCTATGATGTGGCGGTAAGGGCCAAACTGATCGACCAAGTACCCAGCATCATGCCTGAATGCGACGACTGCATCATCATGTCTTGGCCTTGGTTCCTTGACCTCAAGGTGGCGAAGGTTTTGGAAGGGCGCCTTGATGCCAAAACCATCACAGCCTTGAACGTGCAGCATACCTACCTGCAATCCCGCTATGGTGTGTGGAGACTGCGCCGCAACGCAGCTGGTGGCTTTAACGTGGTCCGCACAGGAGCTAGCGGCGAGTTGCCCTTAAAATGCACCCCCGCCATGGCGCCACCCAAGCCCTACATCCGCTCGAAAGATAAGACCCTCGACGATCTCAGGAATGAGGGGCTTGGCTACTACGGTCACTTTCCCAAGCAATGACTAGCACCCCCACCCGTCCCAACCTCGACACCCTCACCCTCGCAGACCACGGCGCCCAACTGTTCCGGGGCGCTGCACTCGACGACCTACCCGCGCTCTTGGATGTGTTGGCCCCACTACCCGCAGAGCAAGCCGGTAGCCGCATCAGCGACATGCCCGGCCTGCGCCCCTTCCTTGCCCCCACAGGCTGCATCGGCATGGTAGCCAGCCGCGCCTTGGGGGACGAAGGCAAGGCGGTGCGGGCAATCCTGTTCGACAAGAGCGCGGGCACCAACTGGTCGCTGGCATGGCATCAAGACCGCACCATCTGCGTGGCCGAACGGGTGGAGGTGGAGGGCTTCGGCCCGTGGTCGGTGAAGGCCGGGCTGCACCATGTCGCCCCGCCGTTTGACCTGTTGGCCCGCATGGTCACGCTGCGGGTGCATCTGGACGATGTGCCTGCGACCAATGCCCCGTTGCTGATTGCTCCGGGTTCGCACAGGCATGGCAGGGTGCCCGTGGATGCGGTGGAAGGCTTGGCCGCCCGCTGCGGCACAATGGCCTGCCTCGCCTCGGCTGGGGACGTTTGGGCTTACTCCACGCCCATCCTGCACGCCTCCGAAGCGGCCAGCCGACCGGCTCGGCGCCGGGTGCTACAGGTCGATTTCAGCGCCGATGCCCTGCTCGGCGGGCTGGAGTGGCTGGGGGTGTAGCGGGCCTATGCCTCGCCCGACGCCATTTGGAGCATCGTCACAAGCATCGCGGCAAACAGCCCTGCCATGACCAAACCGACCAGCTCAGCACGCCCTTGCGATAACAGCATGGTCACGCCCGCCTCGACAAACAGCACGGCACGCAAGACCTGCGCTGGACGGCTCCCGGTTCGAGTACCGAACATTCCCCATTCCGGGTCTAGCAGGGGCTTACGAGATCGGAATGAAAAGGCTGGCTGCCCATCGCGCATCTCGATGTTGATGGCGTCGATCTTGTCGCGGTAGGTACGGGAAAACAAGATACGCAGGAACAGGCAGACTGCTGGTGTGGCAGCTACAAAGGTCAACGGGCGCATCACGCCCCCCATCGGCAGGAACACACTGAGAGGCACTGCGAAAGCCGCCAATGTGGCCGCAGCCAATCCCGCTAGATAAAGCCATCTGTTCATGGGGTTGATGATTATCAGAAGGCCGGGGGCAATCAACTACGCCGGTACTCGGAGCCATGGCGGTTCGCCCCCGACAGGCATTTATACCTCATACCGAGGCATCCTCTCAATCTCCGCCAGCAGTACGCCCACAGGCAAAGCCCCCGTGCCATACTTGCCGCCCTGATGCTTGGGCGCGTGGCCTTGGATGCGGTCGGCCAGTTCCTCGGGGATGCCCACCACGCGGGACAGCGTTTTGAAGCGGTGCCGCCACCCGTGGTTGGGCTGCACGTTGGGGTCCGTCGCGCCCAAGGACCGCACCCAATCGCTTAGGTCGGTAGCCCTGATCTTGGGGGCGGGGTTCACCTCGTTGCCCGCGCCCTCGCGGTAGAACAGGGGCGTGGTATCGCCCGGCTTGGCCAGTGCGGTGATGCCCTGTTCAATCAAATGGGGATGCAGGGGCACACGACGGGCCTTGCCGTCCTTGGTTGATCCGGCCTCGGGGGTCACATGCACAACCCACACGCCTTGCTCCTGCCGTATGTCGCCAGCACGCAGTTGGTGTCATCTCTGCCACCCGTGCACCCGTATAGGCGCAAAGCCATGGCACCCACCGCCGGGCCAATGCGTGTTCCGGCGAGAGCCGTTCAGACTGAGGCTGTAGCGACCCGCGCAGGATCGTGATGGCTTCATCGTCGGTCAAATCGCGGTCACGCACCATGACTGCCGAGGGGCCGCGTACCTTCAATCCACTGGAGGGGTTGGACTGTATAAGCTCATCATCATAGGCAAGGCCCAGGATCACCTTCACCGGGGGCAAGTAGCCATCTGCTACCGTCTTTTTGGCCAGCCCCTTGGCGATCAGCGCTGCGGTCCAGTTGTTGAGGTCGCCTCGCTTTACTCCCGTCACGTCATCGAGACCGAGGTGTTCAACAAAGCTGGCCACGCGGGGGCGCCATCTGGCGACGGTCTTGGGGTTGGCCGATCCTGATAGGGCGTAACGCTCGTACAGTCCGGTGATGGATGCCGCTTGAGGGACGTTTTGGGCAAGCCGGGCAACCTGCTCTGCCCGTTGTTTCGCCGTTGCCTCGGCTTGCTCCGCCTGAAAGGCTGGGCCGTATTTGTCCTTCTCCATCACGGCGATGGCGGCTGTCAGTTCTTCTATCTTGGCGTCCCGTTCCTTTAGCAGATCAACCGCAGCCGCTTGCTCTGGGGTCAGCGCAGCAATGCTGGTCGCTCGCCGTTTACGCCACAAGGTCCGAAGACCTCCGCGAGCCTCTCGACGCGCTTGGCTCTCGGCGGCAAGGGCAGCCATAGCGGCGGCTTCCTCGCGCTCACGCGCCTGCGCGGTGGGGTCTTTCGGGGTCGCCTGTTGGCCCTGCACGATCTTGGCGCGGGCTTCGTCAGTCTGCCTGTCGGTATCGACAATGTGGGGCACGCGCAGCCGCTTGGCCGTCTCGTGGTCCTTGGTGTTGAGGCTGATGTTCCACTCGGTCCGGGGCTTGCCCGAGGCGGTCAGGATGAGGGCCTGCGCGATAATGTCCTTGGGGACGAGACGGCGGAACCGGTAGGTAGAATCGACTTTGAAAAGGTAGCTGCACATGTGCGCCTCCGTTACGATTGTAACAGGCGACTGTCAGAAACCCTTGTTTTCGCTGGTTTCCCGTGTTTCCGGGAGAAACTGTGGTGCTGCTGGGGAGGATTGAACTCCCGACCTCAGCCTTACCAAGGATGCGCTCTACCACTGAGCTACAGCAGCACACCACAGTCATCGCCGGTGCGACCAGTGCCGCAGCGGAGGCGCGCTATTGGCCGGGGATCGAGGGAATGTCAAGCGCCCTTGCTGCATTTTTCTGCAAGGGGTGCTTGAAGTCTGTTGCCGCCTTCGCCAAACACGGGGCGCAGGATGAGACAAGACCCATGAGCAACACCGAAAAACCCGCTAATTCCGGCTCTTCGCGCGAAGAGCGCCTCGCGGCCAAGCTGCGCGAGAATCTGCGCCGCCGCAAGGCGCAGAGCCGCGCGATAGAGGATACCCAGACCCAAAGCACCGATTCGCAAGGGTGATGCCCACGACTTCGCCCCGCCCGGCGCGCGCGCGAAATTCAGGCAAATCCTTGCTTCCCATTGTCGCGGCAAAGGGCTAGGGCCGCCGGTAAAGGTGTATTCACGCTGCATTTGAGGGAGTGCCAGAACCGTGCCTCGTCTGATTCTCGTCCGTCATGGTCAAAGCCAATGGAACCTTGAAAACCGCTTCACCGGCTGGTGGGACGTGGATCTTACCGAGAAGGGTGAAGGCGAAGCCCGCGCGGCGGGTGCCCTGCTGAAAGAAAAGGGCATCCTGCCGACGGTGGCTTTCACCAGCGTGCAGACCCGCGCGATCCGCACGCTGCATCTGGCGCTGGAAACGGCGGGCCGGGTGTGGATCCCCGAATATAAGGACTGGCACCTCAATGAACGCCACTATGGCGGGCTGACCGGTCTGGACAAGGCCGAGACGGCCGCCAAGCATGGCGACGAGCAGGTCAAGATCTGGCGCCGTTCGTTCGACGTGCCGCCTCCGGTGCTGGAAGACGGCAGCGAGTTCGACCTGAAGCAGGACGCGCGCTATGCCGGGATCGACATTCCCAGCACCGAATCGCTGAAGCTGACTATTGAGCGCGTGCTGCCCTATTATGAAAGCACCATCGCGCCGCAACTGGCCAAGGGCGAAACCGTGATCGTTGCCGCCCATGGCAATTCGCTGCGCGCGCTGGTCAAGCATCTGTCGAACATTTCGGATGCGGATATCCTCAATCTGGAGATCCCCACCGGCCAGCCCATCGTCTATGAGCTGGACGATAATCTGAACGCGCTCGAACGCTATTATCTGTCGGAGAGGTAAGACTATGACCCGTCCCGGAGCCCTCGTTTCCATCGTTATGGGCAGCCAGTCGGACTGGCACACCATGAAGAAGGCCGCTGACATCCTGACTCAGCTGGGCGTTGTGCATGATGTGCGGATCGTCTCGGCGCATCGCACGCCCGACCGCCTGATCGATTTTGCCAAGAACGCCGCCAATGAAGGCTTCAAGGTCATCATCGCGGGCGCGGGCGGCGCGGCGCATCTGCCGGGCATGGTCGCTTCGATGACGCATCTGCCGGTGCTGGGCGTTCCGGTGCAGTCCAAGGCGCTGTCGGGTCAGGATTCGCTGCTCTCCATCGTCCAGATGCCCGCCGGCGTTCCGGTCGGCACGCTGGCCATCGGCGAGCCGGGCGCGACCAATGCGGGCCTGCTGGCCGCCAAGATTCTGGCCACCAGTGATCCGGCTCTGGCCGAGCGCGTGAAGGAATTCCGCGTGGCGCAGACGGAGAGCGTGGCGGAGCGTCCGGAATAAGGCATGATTGCTCCGGGTGAAACGATCGGCATTCTGGGTGGCGGCCAACTGGGCCGAATGATGGCCTTTGCCGCCGCCCGTCTTGGTTATCGCGTGCATATCTTTGCGCCCGAGGCCGACAGTATAGCGGCTGAGGTCTGCAGCCGCTTTACCTGTGCGGATTATACCGACGAGCCGGCGCTGGCGCGCTTTGCGGCGGATTGCGCGGTCATCACCTATGAGTTTGAAAATGTGCCGGTTGCGCCTTTGGCGGCAGTGGGGGACACGCCCCTGCTGCCTCATCCCCGCGCGCTGGAAACGGCGCAGGACCGGCTCAGCGAGAAGAATTTCGTCAAGGCGCTGGGCGGGCGTCCGGCGCCTTTCATGGCGGTGGACGGAGCTGAGGATCTGGCCCGCGCCGTGGCCGAGATCGGCGCGCCGGGCATTTTGAAAACCCGCCGCGACGGCTATGACGGCAAGGGGCAATGGCGGATCAAGAGCGAGGCCGATCTGGCCGGGCTGGATCTGCCGCCTCAGGCGCTGATCTATGAAGGTTTCGTCACCTTCTTTGGCGAATTCTCCGTGATTCTGGCCCGCGCCGCCGATGGCAGCGTCAAGTTTTGGGACAGCGCGGAAAATGTCCATGTGAACGGCATTCTCGACACATCGACCGTGCCCGCCAATGCAGCGATTCTGGCGCAGGTGCCCGAGGCGCGCGCGCTGGCGCAGAAGGTGGCCGAGGCGCTCGATTATGTCGGCGTGCTGACGCTGGAATTCTTTGCCACTAACGATGGCCCGGTGTTCAACGAAATGGCGCCCCGCGTCCATAATTCGGGCCACTGGAGCATCGAGGGCGCGCTCACCAGCCAGTTCGAGAACCATATTCGCGCCGTCTGCGGCCTTCCGCTGGGGCTGACCACGCTGGCAGTGCCGGGCGCGCGGATGCTCAATCTGATTGGCGACGATGCCCATGACTGGGCGGAAATTCTGGCCGATCCGGCCAACCACCTGCATCTCTATGGCAAGGCGGCGGCGCGGCCCGGGCGCAAGATGGGCCATGTGACCCGCCTGATGCTGGGATAATGACACGCATCACCTTTGTTGTGGCCCGCGCGGCCAATGGCGTGATCGGCGCGGATGGCACAATGCCATGGCATTTGCCCGCCGATCTGCGCCACTTCAAGGCCAAGACCATGGGCAGGCCGATGGTGATGGGGCGCAAAACCTTTGAATCCCTGCCCGGATTGCTGCCCGGCCGCCGCCACATCGTGCTGACGCGCGATGCGACGTGGGAAGCCGCAGGAGCCGAGGTGGCGCCTGATCTGGACGCCGCGCTGGCATTGGCAGGCGATGTGGAGGAAGTCTGCGTGGTGGGCGGAGGGCAGATCTATACCCAGTTCATGCCCATCGCCAACCGAATCGAATTGACCGAAATCGACGCCAGCCCCGAGGGCGACACCCATTTTCCCCTGACGATCGGCCCCGAATGGGTCGAAACCGTCCGCGAAGAGCATGCTGCCCAAGAGGGCAGACCGGCTTTTGCCTTTGTCACGCTGGAAAGGGCGGGATAGGCGCTTTTTTCCATGATCCGTCTCGATTCCCGTCAGCCCATTCCCGAAGCCTTGCGCGGCGCCATCATCGCGCTGGGCAATTTCGACGGTTTCCATCTGGGCCATCAGGCCGTGGTGGGCGAGGCCCTGCGCTGGGCCCGCGCCGAGGGGCGGCCCGCGATTGTCGCCACGTTCGATCCCCATCCGGTCGAGTTTTTCGCCCCCGGTTCGCCTGCGTTCCGCCTCTCCACGCTGGAGCAGCGCGAGGAATGGTTTGCGCAGGCCAGGGCCGACGCCATGCTGGTCTTCGCCTTTGATGCCGCCATGGCGGCCAGCAGTGCGCATGACTGGGTTTATGACGTGTTGGGCCGTCAGTTGGGCGCGGCGGGCGTGGTGACGGGCGAGGATTTCACCTTTGGCAAGGGCCGCTCGGGCTCGGTGGCCACGCTGCGCGAGATGGGGGCCAAAATCGGCCTTGGCGCGCGGGCTGTGGGCGCAGTGACGGAAGGAGGCGAGATCGTCTCCTCCAGCCGCATCCGCCGCGCACTGACCTCGGGCGACATTGCGCTGGCCACGCGCCTGCTGACGCGCCCCTTCGCCATGCGCGCCGCCGTACAGCATGGCGACAAGCTGGGCCGGGAAATCGGCTTTCCCACGGCCAATATGGCGCTGGGCGACTATCTGCGGCCTGCCTATGGGATTTACGCGGTAACGGGGCGCCTGCCCGACGGGCGCGTGCTGAAGGGTGCGGCCAATATCGGTATCCGGCCTCATTTCGATCCGCCCAAGGAATTGCTCGAACCGCATTTCTTCGACTTCTCCGGCGACCTCTATGGGCAGGAGATCGAGATCGGGTTTCATGCGTTTTTGCGCGCTGAAGCGAAGTTTGATTCCCTCGATGCGTTGATCGCGCAGATCGGGCGGGATTGTGATGAGGCGCGGAAGGTTTTGGAGGGGGTTTAAGATGCGAGGGTCTAGACCCTCGCGCTCCCTTTACTGTCTTTGTTGCGCCAAGGGGTCGGCGTCAGGTATCGGACGCAGCGGCTGAATTTTTAAAGCCTGCGGCGCGGATAGATCCGCCTTCACCGCGCCGCAGGCTTTAAAAGCGATCCACACCTCCGCCAACCAAACACCACCCCATTAATGGGATTGCAAAGGGACCGAGTCCCTTTGCCCGCCGGAGGCATAACCCCCTCCAAACCCAACAAAAACCCCCACCCAACCGGGCAGGGGTCTTTTAAACCAATGACAACCCGCGATTACTGGCGCGGCGGGGTCTTGGCCTGCGCTTCGCGGCCATCGCCTTCGGGGGCGGCCACGATGGTGCGGGTGACATCGCCCTTGTTGGCAGTGGCGGTCTTGGGATCGGCCACGGTCGAGCGGATCGAGGCATCGCCGGTGCCCATCTTGGCCACGGCGGCATTTTCCACGCCGCTGCGCTGGGGCGCGGGGCCGAACATGGCTTCGGTGGTTTCGACCTGACCGGGGCGGGTGTTGGGGCGCGGAGCGCCGGGCTGGGGCGGGGTCAGCGCGAAATCGGGCGGGGCGAACAGCGGCGTCTGGCGCTGGACGGCGAATTCATCGGGGCGCACGCGGTTGAACAGCCCGCCCGCGCCACAGCCGGAGAGCATCAGGCAGGTGGTGCCGGCCAGCAGGATGGCGGAAATCTTACGCATTGTGGTTCAGTTCTCCGGGGTGGACGGCGCGGCGTCCAACTTGATGTGGCCACGCTTTTTGCCCGAAAGAAAGCTCCGGGCAAGGATAATCAATACGCCGAAGGTGATGGCGACATCGGCGAGGTTGAAGATATAGAAGGGGCGGTAGGATCCGATGTGGAGATCGGCATAATCGACGACAAAGCCTTTGGCCACGCGGTCGAGGATATTGCCCAGTGCGCCGCCGAGCACGAGGCCCAGCGGGAGGATTTCGCCCATGCGCCGTTCGATAAAGATCCACACCGCCACGCCCAGCGCAATCGCCCCGGTCATCCCCACCAGCAGCCAGCGTTCAAGATCCGAACCCGCCGTCAGCAGGCCCAGCGACACGCCGTAATTTTCCGCCCAGGTGAAATTGAAGATGGGCAGCAGCGTGATCTGCTCGACGCGGGGCAGATCGAGCGGGCCGATCATCGCCCATTTGACGATCTGATCCAGCGCAAACACCACCCCCGCCACGGCAAAGCCGAGCAGGCGCGCTTTGACAGGGGAGGTTTGCGCAAGGGTGGTCATTGGGCGGCATCCATGGCGGACACAACCTGATCGCAGCGTGAACACAGGTCGCCATCCTCGGAGACCTCCGGCAGATGGCGCCAGCAGCGGCCGCATTTATGGGCTTCGGTGCGAGCCACGGCCAAAGCATCGCCGCGCACGACGCTGGCGCTGATGAACAGTTCGGCCAGATCGGCCTCGGGTGCATCAGTGGGCACCGTGACCTGCGCTTCAAGGCTGGAGCCCAGCGTCTTGTCGCGGCGCAGCGGCTCGATGGCGGCCAGCACTTCGCCGCGCAGGGCGCGCAGCGCATCCCAACGTTCCGCATCGAGCGAAACCGCCGGCACCACCGGCCATTCCAGCAAATGCACGCTGCCTTCATCGGCAAAGCGTGACTTCCATACTTCCTCCGCCGTGAACACCAGCACCGGCGCGGCATAGCGGATCAGCGCATGGAACAGGGCGTCGAGCACCGTGCGATAAGCGCGGCGCTTCGTATCCGTGGGCGCGTCGCAATAGAGCGAGTCCTTGCGGATATCGAAGAAGAAGGCCGAGAGGTCTTCGTTGCAGAAGTCGACCAGACTGCGGACATAGGTGTTGAAGTCGAAAGCATCGACCGCAACCTTGAGCTCGCCATCCAGCTTGGCCAGCAGCGCGAGGATATAGCGCTCCAGCTCGGGCATGTCCTCAACCGGCAGCTTTTCAGCATCGGTAAAGCCGTCGAGCGCGCCCAGCAGATAGCGGAACGTGTTACGCAGCTTGCGATACTGATCCGCGACGCCCTTGAGGATTTCATCGCCGATGCGGTGATCCTCGGTGTAATCCACCGACAGCGCCCACAGACGGACGATATCCGCGCCGTAAGTCTCCATGACCTTGAGCGGATCGACCGTGTTGCCAAGGCTCTTGGACATTTTCATGCCCTTGGCGTCCATGGTGAAACCATGGGTCAGCACCGCCTTGTACGGCGCATGGCCGCGCGTGGCGCAGGATTCGAGCAGCGAGGACTGGAACCAGCCGCGATGCTGGTCGCTGCCTTCGAGATAAAGGTCAGCGCGGGGGCCGCGATAGCCCTCGGGGCGCAGCAGGTCGGGCCAGCGGCCGCTTTCCATCACGAAAGCATGGGTGCTGCCGCTGTCGAACCACACGTCGAGAATGTCGGTGACGCGCTCGTAATCCTCGGCGTTGTAATCGGCGCCCAGAAATTCCTGTGCCCGCGCCTCATCCCATGCGTCGACGCCTTCCTCGCGGATGGCGGCGATGATGCGGGCGTTGACCTCCTTGTCGACCAGATATTCGCCGGTCTTGCGATCAACGAACAGCGTGATCGGCACGCCCCATGCGCGCTGGCGCGAAAGCACCCAGTCGGGGCGTCCCTCAACCATGGCGCCGATGCGGTTGCGGCCCTTTTCGGGCACGAAACGGGTCTGGGCGATGGCATGTTTGGCACGCTCGCGCAGCGTATCGGGCGAGAGGATGGTGGCCAGATCGAACATGTCGTCGGCCTCGCTCAGCGGCGCCAGATCCTTGTCCATCGGCACGAACCACTGCGGCGTGCAGCGGAAGATCACCTTGGCCTTGGACCGCCACGAATGCGGATAGGAATGCTTGTAATCGGCCGAGGCCGCCAGCAAACCGCCCTCTTCGCGCAGCGCGGTGCAGATCGGGCCGTCGGGCGCGTTGAACTTGGGGTTGATGACGCTGCCTTCGCCGCCCAGCCACGGCCAGTCGGCGCGATATTTGCCGTCACCCTCAACCGCAAAGACCGGATTGATCTTGTTGGCCTTGCACAGCAAAAAGTCGTCCTCGCCATGGTCGGGCGCCATATGGACAAAGCCGGTGCCCGATTCGACGGTGACGAATTCACCGGCCAGCAGCGGGCGCAGCTTGGTGAAGAACTCACTGTCAGGGAAGCGCGCGGCCATCGGGTGGCGCGCCTTGGCCCCGTTCAGCACCGGCCCCTTCACATACATCAGGAAGTCATAGCCATCCTCGTCGATGCGCTTCAAAAACGACTCGATCAGGGGCTCGGCAATCAGATACTTCTGATCGCCCACGCGGATCTGCGAATAATCGATCGCGCGACCAAAGGCCAAAGCCTGATTGGTCGGGATGGTCCAGGGCGTGGTGGTCCAGATCACCACCTTGGTGCCGACCAGCTCGGGCGCGGCGGGCACTTCGACCAGTTCGAAGGCCACATCGACCTGCGTGCTGGTGATGTCCTCATACTCGACCTCGGCCTCGGCCAGAGCGGTCTTTTCGACCGGGCTCCACATCACCGGCTTGGCGCCGCGATAAAGCTGGCCCGACTGAGCAAACTTCAGCAATTCGCCGACGATGGTCGCCTCGGCCTGAAAATCCATGGTCAGATAGGGATTGTCCCAATCGCCATTAACGCCCAGACGCTTCAACTGCTCGCGCTGCGCATTGACCCAGGTCTGCGCATAGGCGCGACATTCGGCGCGGAATTCGCGCGGGGGGACCTCGTCCTTGTTCTTCTTCTTCTTGCGATATTCTTCCTCGACCTTCCACTCGATGGGCAGGCCGTGGCAATCCCAACCGGGCACATAAGGCGCGTCCAGGCCCTTCAGGCTCTGCGTGCGCACCACCATGTCCTTCAGGATATGATTGACCGCATGGCCCACGTGAATATTGCCATTCGCATAGGGCGGACCATCGTGCAGAATGAACTTCTCACGCCCCGCGCGGGCATCGCGCAAGGCTCGGTACAGATCCTGCTCCTGCCACCCCTTCAAAATGCCCGGCTCCTTCTGCGGAAGGCCGGCCTTCATGGGGAAATCAGTCTTCGGCAGGAAGACGGTGGGTCGAAAATCGCGTTTCTCGGTCATGACGGCGCAGGCCTTAGCGATTCGGCAGGATTTCCGCAAATCTTGATGATGGTGGGGGGTGCGATTTGATTTTTGCCTCCGGCGGGCAAAGGGACTCGTCCCTTTGCAATCCCATTATGGGGTTGTGCGTAGTTTGCCATCAGGGTGGGTTGGAGGATGTGTGAAAGCCTGCGGCGCGGCGAACTCATACCTGTCCGCGCCGCAGGCTTTCAATTTTCAAACGCCGCGTTCGACACCCATCGGCCGAACCATATACGCAACACGGACAGTAACGGGAGCGCGAGGGTCTAGACCCTCGCATCTAAACTCCCTTAACCTTCTTCCAAAACCTCAACCCTGCTCGCCAGCAATTTATCAATCTTGCGCCGATCCATATCGACAATCTCCCAGCGCCAGCCCTGATCAACGAAATGATCGCCCTCCTTGGGCAAACGCTTCAGGATCGACAGAGCATAGCCCGCCACGGTGGCATAATCGCGCGTTTCGGGCACTTCGATGCCAAAGCGGTCGCCCAGCGAATCGGCGGGCAGGGCGCCAGAGATCAGCAGCGAGCCATCCTCACGCGTGACCACCAGCGGGCTGTCACCTTCGTCCTGATAGGAGGCGAAATGGCCCGCGATGGCCGAGAGCAGGTCAGCGGGGGTAACGATGCCTTCGAGATGGCCATATTCGTCATGCACCAGCGCCATCGACAGGCCGGAATTTTGCAGCACGCGCAGCGCATCCATCGCGTCGATCTGGTCGGGCACGATTTCGGCCTTGTGGATCAGGCTTTCCAGATCCAGCGGTCCGCCGGCCAGCAATTGCGCCAGCACCTCGCGCACCTTGATGACGCCGACGATATTGTCGACCGCGCCATCGGTCACGGGCAGCAGCGAATGCGGGCTTTCGGCAATGGCGGCGCGCACGTCCGATTCGCTCGCCCCGCGTTCGATCCAGTCCATTTCGGTGCGCGGCGTCATCACCTCGCGCACGGGGCGTTCGGCAAGGCGCATGATGCCGGTCATGATCGCGCGCTCCTCCTCCTCGATCACGCCCGAGCGCGTGGCCTCGGCAAAGACGAGGTGGATTTCCTCGGCGGTCACCTGCTGCTCCTCGCCGGTTTTCACCCCGATCAGGCCAAGGATCGCATCGGAGGACACGCGCAGCAGCCAGACCAGCGGCGCCGTGGCCCGCGCCATCATGGCCATGGGCGGCGAAGCGATGATCGCGATCCGTTCGGCATGGGCCAGCGCCACCTGTTTGGGCACCAGTTCACCGATGATCAGGCTGACAAAGGTGGTGAGCCCCAGCACCAGCACGCTGGCCAGACGGTCGGCATAGGCCAGCGGGATGCCCCAATGCGCGATGCGTTCGGCCACAGGGGTCGACAGGCTGGCCTCGGAAAAGGCGCCCGTGACCACGGCGACCAGCGTGATGCCGATCTGCGCGGTGGAAAGCAGCTTGCCCGGATCCGCCGTCAGATCAAGCGCGGCCTGCGCGCCCCGGTTGCCGCGATCGGCCAGCACCCGCAATTTTGCCGTGCGCGCCGAAACAATTGCCAGCTCCGACATGGCAAACACGCCATTGAGGACAATAAGCCCGCCAATGACAAGTACATCTATCCAGGGAAAGGGTGTCACAAGACCATCCCTAGCAGCTTTGTTCGCAAAGGCGAAGGGGGCGCGCGAAGAGCCAGGCAAACAAATGCCGATACAAATCTGTTACAAATCCTTGGCGGGCGCTGTTCAGCAATGCTAGATTCAGCCGTCCCGGTCCAAACGCGGCCCATACGGACAGCATTGGCCGCCATGCGCGGCCAGTCAACCATGGAGAGATTTTCATGACCAAAGCACGCCTTGCCACCGCCGGGATCGCCGTTGCCGCGCTGCTGGCGACTTCGGGTTGCGTGACCGATCCCAACACCGGACAGCAGAAAGTGTCGCGCACCGCCATTGGCGCGGGCGCGGGCGCGCTGGGCGGCATGTTGCTGGGCGGGCTGATCGGGGGCGGCACGGGCCGCATCATCGGCGCAGGCATCGGCGGCGTCGCGGGCGGCGCCATAGGCTATGAACGCGACAAGCAGATCAAGCAGTTGCGCGAACAGACGGCGGGCACCGGGGTGGACATCCGCCCGTCCGACGATGGCCGCTCGATCATGCTCAGCCTGCCTGACGGCGTGACCTTCGACACCGGCTCCTATATGCTTCAGCCGCATTTCCGCCCCACGCTGGACAAGATCGCGCAGAGCCTGAAGGATTATCCCAACAGTCTGATCGACGTCTATGGCCACACCGATTCCACCGGCAGCGCCCAGTTGAACCAGACGCTGTCGGAAAATCGTGCGCGCACGGTGGGCGATTATCTCGGCACGCAGGGCGTGTCGCAGGCGCGCATCCGCACGCAGGGCTATGGCGCGACCATGCCGGTGGCCGACAATGCCACGCCCGAGGGCCGCGCGAAAAACCGCCGCGTGGAAATCAAGATCGTGCCGATCACCCAGGAACAGGTGAACGCCGCGCGCGGTCAGTAAAACGGGAATTTGGGCGGCGGGATTATCCTGCCGCCCGAACCGTCACGTTCAGGCCCGTTTCGGGCGTATAATCCAGCCGGTTATAGCTGGGCAATGTGGCCCTTGTGCGCTCGGACAAAGTGCCAGCGCCGATGATGCGGATAGGGCCGTTTTCGGTTTCGACATTCAGGTCGAAGGGGTCATGCACATGGCCCGAGAGCACCGCGCTCACCCCTGCGCCCGCCAGCGCCGCCAGCGCCCGCCGCCCGCCACGCGTCGATCCCGTGCCATGCGTATCGGCATCGACCAGCGGATGATGGCAGGCCGCCAGCTTCAACCCCTGCGCGCCCTCAAGACGGCGCAGCGCCGCATTGAGGGCAGGCTGTTTCACGCAGCCCTTCGACCAGTTGATCCGCCATTGCGCCGGCGTCACCGTGGGCAGCGAGGCCAGCGTCACATCGCCCAGCGGCAGGTCCGAATGCGCCCGCGCCCGCAACGCCTCAAACCGGGCAAAGGGGCGGCGCAAACGGCTCACCATCTCCCAGTAATAAGGCATATCGTGGTTGCCCGGCTCGATGCTGACCGGAATGCCAAGGCCAAGCAGATATTCGCCCGCCGCGTCGAATTCGCGCACGGTGCCGCGCATCGTCAGGTCGCCGGTGCAGATCACCGCGTCGGGCTTTTCCTGCGCAATCTCCTGTTTGAGCCAGTCGAGAGCGGCGCGGTCCTCGGCGCCGAAATGCAGGTCGGAGATGTGGAACAGGATGGCCATGGGGGAAGGGGTTAGGGGAATTAAGGGAGAAATGCGAGGGACTAGTCCCTCGCGCTCCCATTACTGTCTGCGTTGCGCCACGGGTTCGGCGGAGGGGTGTCGGACGCACCGTTCGACATGAAAAAGCCTGCGGCGCTTTTATGTAGCGCCGCAGGCCTTCATTTCATCGCCCGATCCGCATCGCTGCAAACCACGCGCAACCCATTAACGGGATTGCAAAGGGACAAGTCCCTTTGCCCGCCGGAGGCAAAAAACCTTAGACCAACAACCCCTCAGCCGCGATCTTTTCCTTCCACACCAACGGGGCGAGCTGGTGGACATTCTTGCCCTCGGAATCGACCGCGACCGTCACCGGCATATCCTCGACAGTGAATTCATAGATCGCTTCCATGCCCAGATCGGCAAAGCCCACGACCTTGGATTCCTTGATCGCGCGGGCGACGAGATAGGCCGCGCCGCCGACCGCCATCAGATAGGCACTCTTGTGGTTGGCGATGGATTCGGTCGCCTTGGGGCCGCGCTCGGCCTTGCCCACGCTGGCCAGCAGGCCCAGGTCGAGCATGAGGTCGGAGAAGCTGTCCATGCGGGTGGCGGTGGTGGGGCCGGCGGGGCCGACGACTTCTTCGCGCACGGGGTCGACGGGGCCGACATAATAGATCACGCGGCCTTTGAAATCGACGGGCAGCTCCTCGCCCTTGGCCAGCATGTCCTTGATCCGCTTGTGCGCGGCATCGCGGCCGGTCAGCATCTTGCCGTTGAGCAGCAGGCGGTCGCCCTGCTTCCAGCTCTGCACTTGCTCGGCCGTCAGCGTGTCGAGATTGACGCGCTTGGCCGCCGCATCGGGGGTCCAGTGAACCTGCGGCCACTGATCCAGCTTGGGCGTTTCCAGATACGAAGGCCCGCTGCCGTCCAGCGTGAAGTGAGCGTGGCGCGTGGCGGCGCAATTGGGGATCATCGCCACCGGCTTGCCCGCCGCGTGGCAGGGGGCGTCCATGATCTTGACGTCGAGGATCGTGGCCAGACCGCCGAGACCCTGCGCGCCGATGCCCAGCGCGTTGACCTTGTCAAAGATCTCGATGCGCAAAGCTTCCAGATCGTTCTGCGGCCCGCGCTGCTTGAGCTGGGCCATGTCGATCTGTTCCATCAAAGCCTTCTTGGCCAGCAGCACGCAATGTTCGGCCGTGCCGCCGATGCCGATGCCCAGCATGCCCGGCGGGCACCAGCCAGCACCCATCTGGGGCAGCATTTCCAGAACCCAGTCGACGATCGAATCCGACGGGTTCATCATCTTGAACTTCGACTTGTTTTCGGACCCGCCGCCCTTGGCCGCCACGTCCACATGGATCTTGCTGCCCTTGACCATGTCGACATGGAGAACGCAGGGCGTGTTGTCGCGCGTGTTGCGGCGGGTAAAGGCCGGATCGGCCAGCACCGAGGCGCGCAGCTTGTTGTCGGGGTTGTTATAGGCACGACGCACGCCTTCATCGACAACTTCCTGCAGGCTCATCTCGGATTCCAGAATGCAGTTCTGGCCCCATTGGATGAAGACGTTGACGATGCCGGTGTCCTGACAGATCGGGCGATGACCTTCGGCGCACATGCGGCTGTTGGTCAGGATCTGGGCGATGGCGTCCTTGGCGGCGGGGCCCTGTTCGGCCTCGTATGCGTCGCCCAAGGCGCGGATATAGTCCATCGGGTGATAGTAGCTGATATATTGCAGCGCATCGGCCACGCTGTCGATCAGATCCTGTTCCTTGATGGTCACCAATTCGGCCATGGGGCGCTCCTTCGCTCTGGGCCTTGGGCCACAAGGGAAGGGGGGCCAAGGCGCATTCGTATGATCGGTTGGGGCGGTCCATAGGCATGATTGCCCCCCTTCGCCAAGGGTAAAGCGGCGGTTATGACAAAAGTCGGTGCCGCTTGTGGTGAAATTGCCCGGATTCCCGTGTCAAAGCGCTTGGCTTTGGCGGGGCGTTTGCCCTAGAAGCGCGCGCGATAAATGAACACAGGTCTGGCCTATTGCATTACTGTGTTATGTATGTAATACGGCCTTGGTCAAGGATTGTGATGGCATGAGCGAAATCCACTACGCACCCCAAGGCGCCGAGGCAGGCACCGCCCGCCGCGCCATGATCGACAGCCAGCTGCGCACTTGCGGCGTGAATGAGCCGTGGGTGCTGTCGGCTCTGGCCAGTGTCGCGCGTGAGGATTACGTGCCCGCCGCCAACCGTGCGGCCGCCTATATCGACCGCGCCGTGCCGCTGGGCAATGGCCGCGCGCTGCCCGCGCCGCTGTTCCATGGCAAGGTGCTGGGCGCTGCCGAACCAACCGAGCAGGACAAGGTTCTGGTCGTGACGGCGGGCAGCGATTACCTCGCCGCCGTGGTCGCGCGCCTTGCGGGCAGCGTGGACAAGGTGGACGCCGCCGATCTGGCCAAGGGTCTGCCGGGCACCGGCTATTCGCTGATCCTGATCGACGGCGCAGCGGGCGAAGTGCCTGCTGTGCTGAGCGATGCGCTGGCCGCCGATGGCCGCATCGTCACGGGTCTGGTCGACAAGGGCGTTTCGCGTCTGGCGCTGGGCCGCAAGGTGGCGGGCGCCGTATCCTATATCACGCTGGCCGATCTTGGCATTCCCGCGATTGCCGAACTGGCCGCGCCCAAACACTGGAGTTTCTGATGATCGATGGCCGGGTAACGCGCAAGCTTCTGCTTTTGGGGTGCCCGGCCATGGTTCTTGTGGCGCCGATGCTCCATGCCGAGGATCTGCGCAGCGCGCTGGCCGCAACCTATGCCAGCAACCCCACCCTGCTGGGCGCCCGCGAGCAATTGCGCGCCGCCGATGCGGGTGTGCCGCTGGCGCGGGCCGATGGCCTGCCCTCGCTGAACGCCACGGCCAATGAAACCGAATATGTCCGCCAAAATACCGCTTCGACCACCGATATGCCGCGCATGGTCACGGCGGTCGGCACGCTGACGGTTCCGCTGTACAGTGGGGGCGGGGTGAAAAATGCGATCCGCGCCGCCGACACGCGGGTGATCGCCGGGCGCAACGATCTGCGCTCCACCGAGGCTGGCGTGTTTACGCAGGCCGTCACCGCCTATCTGGATGTGATCCGCACCGAGGCCATCGTGCGGCTTAATCGGGCGCAGGTGCAGACGCTGGTGACCAATCTGAAGGCCACCAGCGACCGGTTTCAGATCGGCGATGTGACCAAGACCGACGTGGCGCAGTCGCAATCCCGCCTGGCCGTGGCGCAGGGCAATCTGCGCAGCGCCGAGGCCAGTCTGGTGCAGGCGCGCGAAACCTATATCCAGATCATCGGCCATGAGGCGGGCGAATTGACCCCGCCGCCGCCTTTGCCCGCTTTGCCCGCGACGCCCGATGACGCGGTCGGTCTGGCGCTGGATGCCAACCCGGATCTGGCCGCCGCGCGCGAGCGCAGCAAGGCCGCGGGCTTTGACAGCGATGTGGCCCGCGCCGCGCGTCTGCCCAAGGTCAGCATGATCGCCAATGGCAATTATACTGATTATCTGGGCCAACTGGCGCTGCGCGGCAATTTTCCTTTCCCCATCGCCCAATCAGCGGCGACGGCCGATGTGAGCATCCGCGCGACGATCCCGCTCTATCAGGGCGGGCGGCCCAGCGCCCAGATCAAGCAGGCGCAGGCCCGCGAAGGGCAGGCGCTGGACACCGAAATCGCCACCGAGCGGCAGGTGATCGCCAATGTGCGGGCCTCTTTTTCCAATTATCGCGCCGCCAATGAAATCATCACCGCCAGCCAGACGGCGGTCGAGGCGGCCGAACTCTCGCTGCGCGGGGTGAAGGCGGAGAACAGCGTGGGCAACCGCACCGTGCTGGATATTCTCAATGCCGAACAGGAACTGGTCAACGCGCAGGTGCAATTGGTGACCGCGCGGCGCAATGCCTATGTGGCGGGCTTCTCGCTGCTCTCGGCCATGGGGCGGGTATCGGGCAAGGATCTGGGGCTGGATGCCGGCACGCTGTATGACCCGGAAATCCACTATCGCGAAGCGCGCGGAACGCTGAGCGACTGGGGCGTGGACAAGGTGCAGGGCGCGGGCCAACCCACGCGCACCGTTGACACACCCGCCCAGAACGGTTCAACATTTGGCAATTGAGGGCCGGTTTCGGCGATAATGCGATTTTCAGGGGCACATAGAATGCGCGCACAGGGCGAACCTTCGGTCGAGGAAATCCTTGATTCGATTAAAAAAGTGATCGCGCGTGACAATCGTGTCCCTGCGGGTGCGCCGCGTTTGAACGTGGCCGAATCGCATGACGACGATGTGCTCGATCTCGCTGATTCGGATCAGTATTTTCACGAGGAACCCACCCCGACAGGCCCCGCTGCCGACCTCATCAGCGAGCCGGCGATCTCCTCGATGCGCGAATCTCTGGCCGCTCTGGCCATGATGTCGCAGCCCAGCAGCCGCCCCCAGATCGTGCGCAGCGGCGAAACTTCGCTCGAAGGGCTGGTGGCCGATCTGCTCAAGCCCGCGCTGCGCGAATGGCTGGACCAGAACCTGCCCGCGATGGTCGAGCGCATGGTCGCCGCCGAAATCGCAAGGATCGTCGGCAAGAAGGGCTAATATCTAGCTCTTCCGCCTTTGTCCTGATAGGGCAAGGGCATGGCCAAACCTGATCCCGCCCTGCTCGATCCCGCCGGTTACCCGCATATGTGCGAGGTGACTACCCGTTATGCCGATCTGGACCCCAACAACCACATCAACAATGTGGCGATGGCGGCGATCATCGAGGACGCCCGCGTGCGTTTCCATATGGCCAGCGGTTTTGCCAAGGCGATCCCGGCGGGGGCGCAGACGATGGTCGTCTCGCTGACCATAGATTATCTGGCGCAGGCCCATTATCCCCATCCGCTGGTGATCCATTCGGGCCTTTCGGCGGTGGGCGAGCGCAGCTTGCGCCTGCGCCATCTGCTGACGCAAAATGGCCGCCCGGTGGCGCTGGCCGAGGCGGTGGCGGTGCATGTGGTGGACGGCAAGGCAGCCCCCTTGCCTGAAGGGCTGCGCGAGACGATTGAGGCTTGGAAATGTCGGTAAAGCCTGAGGAACTCGCGCTGGCGCAGGCCGCGCTGGCCAAGGCCGGGGCCGCCGCGCCGGGCGGGGTTCAGCGCCACATCTTCCTCTGCGCCGAGCCGCAAAAGGGCGAATGTTGCACCCCGGCGGTGGGCAGCAAGGCATGGGCCTATCTGAAAAAGCGGGTCAAGCAACTGGGCCTGACCGAGGCGGGTGTGATGCGCAGCAAGGCCGATTGCCTGCGCGTGTGCTTTGCCGGGCCCGTGGCGGTCGTCTATCCCGATGGCGTCTGGTATCATTCCTGCACCGAGGAAGTGCTCGAACGCATCCTTCAGGAGCATATCATCGGCGGCGTGCCGGTCGAGGATTACCGGCTCAGGTCCTGATCGTCCTTCGGGCCTTCGCTCACTTCCTCGTCATGTCCGCTGTTGTTGGACAGAAACACCAGCCCCATCAGCGCCGACATCAACAGCATCGCAAACGAGATCCCGATCGCCACCGCGATATAGAAATGCGGGCTGACCATCCCCTCCTGCTTGTACAGCACGGTCAGCGCGCCGATCACCGTGGTCATCGTCACCAGAAACATCCAGCGCATGATGCGGCGAAACCGCGCCCATGCGGCCGCCGCCGTGGCCGTGTCGGAAAAGGGAGATCGGTTGGTCATCGCGCGCCTTCATGCGCCTTTGCCCGCCATGTTTCAAGCCGCGCGCTAGAGCGTGGCGCATGGGTGACAGTTAACGGGCCAAGAGCCAAAACCCGCGCAATTCCCCACTTTTCACGGGGGAGGGCCTATGTCATACTCATACAAATAGACAAAAACCCGCCAAAAGGGGGAGATGGAGGAAATATGTCGATTGCTCGTTTGATCGAAGGCCGCGACGTCAATATCGTCGGCTGCACCGTCTCGATGAAAGTGCGCGATGCCATCGCTTTGCTGGCGGACAAGAGGATCGGCGCGATCCCTGTGCTCGATGGCCATGCCATCGCAGGGATCTTTTCCGAACGCGATGTGATCTCGCGCCTCAATGAACATGGCCCCGCCTTGTTCGACATGCTGGTGGGTCAGGTGATGACCTCGCCCGCGATCACGGTCGACCCGGAAACCTCGGCGCTTGAGGCACTTGGCCTGATGACCCGCCGCCGCATCCGCCATTTGCCGGTGCTGCGCGAAGGGCGGATGGTCGATTTCATCTCCATCGGCGACCTTGTGAAATACCGGATCGACCGCATTCAGGGCGAAGCCGATGCCCTGCGGGATTACATCCAGATGGCCTGATCGCTGCCTTCTGGATTGATGGGTGCGCGCCCGCCTTGCGAGTGGACGGGCGCGCGCCTACATTGGGGCCATGACTGACACCGCCCCCACCATCGCCCTCAGCCCCTCCGCCGCCGCCCGAGTCGCGTGGATCGCGCAGAAACAGGGCAAACCGGCGGCTCTGCGCCTCTCGGTCGAGGGGGGCGGCTGCTCGGGCTTCCAATATCGCTATGGCCTGGCCGAAAGCGTCGAGGCCGATGACACTGTGGTCGAAACCGACGGCGTCAAGCTGGTGGTTGATTCGGTCAGCCTCGATCTCGTTTCGGGCTGCGTCGTCGATTATGTCGAGTCGCTGGGCGGGGCGGCATTCAAGGTCGAAAATCCCAATGCCGTGGCCGGGTGTGGGTGCGGGTCCTCGTTTGCGGTTTGAGGTTAGGGGTTAAGAGTTAGAGGTGCCTCCGGCGGGCAAAGGGTCTCGACCCTTTGCAATCCCCATAAGGGGGTGACGCAGAGTCGGCATCGGAGCACCACGCGGCGAAGCCGCTTTCAATTATTGCCTCCGGCGGTAAGAGAAGGTGACATTGCCACCGGCACCATCCCAGTCATGGGATTGCAAAGGGTCGAGACCCTTTGCCCGCCGGAGGCACCTGAAACTTCTCTTCCCAAGGACCGCCCCACCCATGAAAATCGCCAGCTTCAACATCAACGGCATCAAGGCCCGCCTGCCGCGCCTGCTGGAGTGGCTGGAGGAAACGCAGCCTGATGTCGCCTGCCTTCAGGAGATCAAGACGCAGGACGAGGGCTTCCCGGCCGATGAGTTTGAAAAGATCGGTTATCAGGCGATCTGGCACGGCCAGAAGGGCTTTAACGGCGTGGCGATCCTGGCGCGGGGCGAAAAGCCGGTCGAGACCCAGCGCGGCCTTGCGGGGGAGCCTGAGGATGAACACAGCCGCTATATCGAGGCCGAGGTGAGGGGGGTGCGGATCGCGGGCATCTATCTGCCCAATGGCAATCCGCAACCGGGGCCGAAATTTGATTACAAACTGCGCTGGATGGAGCGTCTGCGCGCCCGCATGGCCGAATTAAAGGCGCTGGAAATCCCCGCCATCGTCACCGGCGATTTCAACGTCATCCCCACCGATGCCGACATCTGGAACCCCAAGGCGATGGCGGACGATGCGCTGATGCAGCCCGAATCGCGCGATGCCTATCTGCGCCTGCTGCATGACGGCTGGACCGATGCGATCGCCACCCATAACCCCAATGGCGGCGTGTGGACCTATTGGGATTATCAGGCGGGCGCATGGCAGAAGGACCATGGCTTCCGCATCGACCATGCGCTGCTCTCACCCGAGCTGGCGGACCGGCTGGTGGCCTGTGGCGTGGACAAGGCGCATCGCGGCCGGGAAAAGGCCAGCGACCATGCGCCCGTCTGGGTCGAAATCCGCGACTGATTGCTGCTCTAGGCTTTATTGACCGGGGGCAGGGGGTCCGTGCTGCGCGGCCTCTGCCTTGGCCTTGGCTTCGGCTTCCGCCTGCTTCTGCTTGCGGGCGAAATAGGCCTTTTCCTCGTCCTCGACATCGGACTGGGTGCGGGCGGCTTCATCGTCGATCTTGCCAAGGCGCTTTTCGCGCTCGGCCTCGATCATCTTGGAAAACTGCACGTCGCTCGACTGCTTGCGCTCGGCATAGGCGTTCTTGATGAATTGCGAGACGCAGCCCGTCTGCCCGCCCGCACCCACCGGCGAACAGCTTTGCGCGCCCGATGCGCCCACGCGTTCATAGGCGATCACCTTGTTGTTCCAGGATTCGTTCTTGGGCCCACCGGTGTTCTCGCGGAACGGCTCGGGGATGCGATAGCGCTCGCTCTCGGCCTTGCGGGCGCAGACGGTGATTTCATCGCCCTTGCCCTGCGGACAGGCATCGTCGCCAAAGATGATGACCATGTTGACCCGCTCGCCCCCCGGCGCGGTGATCTGCGTGCCGGTCGGCTGGGCTTGGGCGGCGTTCTGTTGGGCGGCAAGGGCCGGAGCAGCCATGCTCAAAACCGCAGAGAGGGTGAGAATCGGGCGAAACATGGCAACAGGCTCCTCATGCGTTTGGCGGCATTATAGGCTGCCACAGCCCTTGGCGATAGCGGGTGAATGCTAGCTGAAGTTAGCCATCCCCGGCTTGAGCCAGAACAATTTAGATACGTTCCGACAGTTTGATGGCGAAACGACACCCCAACCGGATCGCCCCCGACAGCAGCGGATAGGCGGGCGCACGCTCAGCTCCATTGGCAAGGGCGGTGTCGCGATGCTCGCGCTCGTCATCGCGCGCCTTTTCGATCAGGCCCGCCAGTTCGGGGTCCTCATCGCCCAGCTCTGCCAATTGCTCGGTATAATGCTTGTCGATCTCGGTCTCGATGGCCGCGGTGCAGGCCATGGCCGCCTCCGGCCCGATCAGCGCGGTGGCCGCGCCCAGCGCAAAGCCTGCGACATGCCAGATCGGCTGCAGCACCGTGGGCCGCCCCTGCCGCTCGACGATCAGCCGGTCGAACCATGCGCGATGATCGACCTCTTGCGCTTCCATCTCGCGGATCTTGGCCGAATGCGGCCCGCGATCGCCCATCACCGCCAGTTGCCCGGCATAGATGCGCACCGCGCCATATTCGCCCGCCTGATCGACGCGCACCATCCGCTTTACGCGCTCTGAAACCGCCATCTCAACGCTCCTTGCGCGCCATCAGCGCGAAAACCACCAGCGCTGCAGCGCCCGAAATCAGGAAATCATACCCGGCCATCGAAATGCCCATCAGCTTCCACTGCACCACATCGCAGCGGATGACCGGCGCCGCCATGATCGCGGCCAAAGGATCACCGCCATTGGAAAAGCTGACCGTGGTGGTGCATTCGGTCAGCCCCTTCCACCAGCCATATTCGACGCCCGCATGGTATCCGCCAATCGCCGAGGCCGCCGCCAGAGCCAAACCCGAAAGCGCCACGAACAAACGCTTCACCGGCAGCACGAATGCCGCCACCGCCAGCCCCAGCGCCGCGAAATGGGCATAACGCTGCCACCAGCACATTTCGCAAGGCACAAGGCCCCCGATATACTGAAACCCATAGGCCCCGCCCAGCAGCGCCAGCGGCACCGCCAGAGCGACCAGATTGGCCTTGCCCAGATTCTTCATCTCACTTGCCCTTTGCCGCCAGCGTCGCCGTGCGATTGATCGTCTGCAGCGCATACCACAGCTGGAAATCCTTGATGCCCTTCTCGGTCAATTCCTCGGGCGTCATTTTGAAGCGCGGATCGGGATTGTTGTCCTTCTCCAGCTTCTTGTCGTCCACGCCCTTTTCATTGACCAGATGGCGGCGCAGATCGCTCTCGCGCAGGGCTTTTTCGCTGCGCTTGCGCGCATCGGGGTCGGAAATCTGGGGCACGCGGATGTCGGGTTCGATCCCGCCTTCCTGCACGCTGCGGCCCGAAGGCGTGTAATAGCGCGCCGTGGTCAGTTTCACCGCATGGGCGCTGTCGATGGGGATCATCGTCTGCACACTGCCCTTGCCAAAGCTGCGCTCGCCCATGATCAACGCGCGATGCTGATCCTGCAGCGCGCCCGCAACGATTTCCGAAGCGCTGGCCGAACCGGCATCGATCAGCACGATCACCGGCAGGCCCTTGACCAGATCGCCGGGGAAATAGGTCTCGGCGCGATAGACCGCATTCTCGCCCGCCTGACGCCCGCGCTGCGACACCACCGTGCCGCCGCTCAGGAACAGGTCGGAGAGGGCCACCGCCTCGTCCAGCTCGCCGCCCGGATTCGAGCGAAGATCCAGCACCACGCCGGTCATCCGGTTGCCCGAGGCCGCGCGCTGCTTCTGGATCTGTTCAAACACCAGACGGCCCACGTCATGGCTGAATTCATTGACGGTCACCACCGCCACATTGCCTTCCAGCTTGCTCGTCACCGGCTCCAGCGTGATGACCGCGCGGGTCAGCGTCAGGTCAAACGGCTCCTCGCGGCCGGGGCGATAGATGGTCAGCTTGATCTGGGTGCCTGCCGCGCCGCGCATCTTGGCCACCGCATCGTCCAGATCGCCGTCCACGATGAACTTGCCGTCCAGATGGGTGATATAGTCGCCCGCCTTGACCCCCGCCTGTTCGGCCGGGCTGCCGCGCATCGGGCTGACCACCTTGACCGCGCCATCCTCCTGCACCACCGAAATGCCAAGGCCTGCATAGCCCCCGTCGATCATCGTGCGCAGCCGCTCAAGACTGGCCCCGTCGAGATAGGAGGAATGCGGATCGAGGCTGGAGAGCATCCCGTCAATCGCACCCTTGACCAGTTTCTCGTCATCGGTCTGATCGACGTAATGCGCCTTGATCAGGCTGTAGACCGTATAAAGCCGGGCAAATTGCGGCGCCACGCGGCCATCCACCGCCGCCAGACCCGCTGTGCCCACCGGCACCATCGCCACCGCCCCCAGCAAAAGTCCGGCGCGGGCAAGAGTGGCTAAACGTGAACGCATGGGGGGCCTTTCTGGATAATCACGGGGGAATCTAGCCCGGTTGGGCGCACAATGCCAGATGCCCAATGTTGCAAGATTTAATGGTGCAGTTGATCAAGCGGGTTTACCGGTCGGCCATCCCGGCGCAATTCCAGCGTAATCTGCGGCCGCCCGCCGCCCGCCGCGCCCAAGGGCGATCCGGCCACGACATTGTCGCCTACCTGCGCCGAAATGCGCTCAAGGCCAGTGATCAGGCTGGTGAAACCGCCCGGATGATCGATGATGATGATCTGGCCATAACCGGCAAAGGGTCCGGCAAAGGCGATCCGCCCGCCCGATGGCGCCACCACCTGCGCCTGGGCGCGGACGGACAGAGTGATCCCGCGCGCGGCTGTTCCACGTGAAGCATCGCCAAAGCCGGACACCAGCCGCCCCGTCACCGGCAGCAGGAAATCAGGGAGCGCCGTGGGCGTCGGGCTGGGCGAGGGAGCATAGGCCGCCTCATTGACCATCTGCCCCACCCCTGCCGAGCCTGGCGCAGGGCGCAGCACCGGGCCGGGCAGCGCCGCCAGACGGTCGCGCAGCGCCGCGGCCTGCTCCAGCCCATCGAGCAATCCGCCCAGATCGCGCGCCTTTTCAGCCAGAGCCAGCGCGCGTTCGGCCTCGCGGCTTGCCCCGCCATTGGCTTCGCGCGCGGCCTGACGCTGGCGAGCCTCCATCGCACCCAGATCGCGGCGGCGGGTGCCCAGCGCGGCGATTTCGCCATGGAGCGCGGCTTCTGCCGCCTTGGCCTGTTCCTGCAGCGCGCGGGCGCGGGCCAACTCGCTGCGCAAGGCGGCGGTGCGGCGCTGAACCTGCGGCAACATGCTCTCCAGAAGGGCCCGCGTATGCACGCTGTCGGCCAACGAACCGGGGCGCAGCAGGGCCACCAGCGGCGGGCGGCGCGACAGGCGCTGCAAAGCCCCGGTCAGTTCGACCAACGGCTTTTGCCTTTGCGCCAATTGTGCGCGCAATTCTCTGCGCTGTGTTTCGATGATGCGGATGCGCGCCTCGTCGGCCACGATCTGGGCCTCGGCCTCCTGAATCCGCGCGGCCAGAGCGGCGGCTTCCTTGGCGGCCTTGTCGGCGGCGGCGGTGGCCTGCTGGGCGTCATGGTCCAGCCTTTCGGCCCGCGCGCGCGCCTGCCCGGCCTGCGCCTGCGCGGCGGCCAGATCGCGGCGCGTCTGGGCCGGATCGTCCAACCCCTGCGCCCCGGCCGCACTGGCCAGCAAGGGGGCCAGCAACGCCGCCATCAGCAAGACCCCAGCCCGCATCCGTCAATTCGCCCGGTGATAGGGGTGGCCCGACAGGATCGCGGTGGCCCGCCACAATTGTTCGGCCAGCATCGCGCGCGCCATCAGATGCGGCCATGTCATCGCGCCAAAGGCGATCAGCAGATCGGCGCCTGCGCGCCCGTCATCGCCATGCCCATCGGCCGCGCCGATTTCAAAGCGCACCTCACGCACGCCATCATCGCGCCAACGCCCCAGCATCGCGGCAAATTCTTCCGAAGAAAGCTGGCGCCCGCGCTCGTCGAGCAAAACGCGGCGGGCAGGGGTGGCAAGGGCGGGAATCGTACCGCCCCGATCCGGCAATTCGGTGTGTTTCACCGGCCAGCTAATCCGCTTCAGATAACGGTCCAGCATGTCTCCTTCGGGCGAGCGGGCAATCCGCCCACGGGCCAGTATATGCAACAGCATCGTGCCGACCCGTCCTTTTGCCGCGCCCCCGAAAAGCCTGATCAGTTCTGAAAATCAGGCCGCACCGCTGGGTCCGTCAAAGCCCCACATGCGTTCCAGATTGTAGAAATTGCGCACTTCGGGACGGAACAGATGGACGACAATATCGCCAGCATCGATCAGCACCCAATCCGCCGCGGGCAGACCTTCGATGCGGACATGGCCAAAGCCGCCATGCTTGATACGCTCGGCCAGATGCTGGGCCATCGCGGCCACCTGACGCGTGGAACGGCCCGATGCGATCACCATGTGATCGGCCACCGAGGTCTTGCCTTCCAGCGGGATGGAGACAATTTCCTGCGCCTGATCGTCGTCAAGCGATTGCAGGATCAGCGCATGCAGCGAACCGGGAATGGATTCGGGCAGCGTTGAAACGGGTTTCGCCGCCGGGATGGCGGTCGAAGGGGTGATAGGTTCGGGCATGTAAGTCAGAATAACTCCTCTCTGGTGGCAGGCCCGATCCGGCTGGAGACGGGGTGCCAGAATGATCAATGTGGAACGCTTTAGGCCGCTTCGCGCCGCATCATGCCCGTCCCCACGGGGCAATTTTGCGGCGAGTCAGGCCATCGCGCAGTGATGATGCAATCGCCCCCTGCGCCCACGCCGGATTGGCCTGCCGGATGGCGGTGGCCGAACGGGGATCGGGGTCGAAACGCAACAGCACCAGCCTTGGCGCGCTCCATCCAGCCGGCTTTTTCAAACTGGCCGCAGGCCGCCGGAATCGGCCCAGCCAGGCCATCGCCGGACCGGCAACAGCGCCGCTATCATAGCCCGGACGCGCCACAACCGCAATCGGCATAGCGCGGGCGATATCGCGCCAGCGCCGCCAGCGGTGAAATTGCGCCAGATTATCGGCGCCCATGATCCACGTGAAACATTTCGTGGGCCAGCGGCGGCGAATCCGCGCCAAAGTATCAACAGTATAGCGCGTGCCCAACTCTCGCTCGATGGCCGAGACGCGGATCGGGGCGCGCCGCGCCATAGCCCGGGCCGAAGCGACGCGGGCGGGCAAGGGGGCCATGCCCGCCTGCGGCTTCAACGGGTTTCCCGGAGACACCAGCCACCACACCTCATCCAGCCCCAGCGCGGCAAGCGTCATGAGGCTGATGCGGCGATGGCCCCCATGGGCGGGATTGAAGCTCCCGCCCATAAGGCCGATGCGATGCGCAGGCGTTTTCAGGGGCGAACCTGCCCGGTTCCGCGCACCTGCCACTTATAGGTGGTCAGCCCTTCCAGAGCGACCGGGCCGCGCGCGTGCAGACGCCCGGTGGCGATGCCGATTTCCGCGCCAAGGCCGAACTCGCCGCCATCGGCAAATTGCGTGCTGGCGTTGACCATCACAATCGCGCTGTCCACGCGCTGAAGGAATTCCTCAGCAGCAGCGGCGTCAGCCGTAATGATCGCGTCGGTGTGATGGCTGGAATGGCGGGCGATATGGTCAATCGCCGCCTCCAACCCATCGACCACGGCCACCGAAAGGATCGCGTCGAGATATTCGGTATCCCAATCGGCCTCGCTGGCGGGCAGGATGCGGGGATCGAGCGCGCGGGCGCGGGCGTCGCCGCGCAATTCGCAGCCCTTGTCGAGCAAAGCGCGGACCACCGCCACCGAACCGGGGAAGGCAGCATCGAGCAGCAGCGTTTCCATCGAACCGCAAATGCCGGTGCGGCGCATCTTGGCGTTCACCGCGATGGACAGCGCCATGTCGGGATCGGCCGCGCTGTGAACATAGGTGTGGCAAATACCGTCCAGATGCGCGAGCACGGGCACGCGGGCGTCATCCTGCACCCGCTGCACCAGCGACTTGCCCCCGCGCGGCACGATCATGTCGATCAGCCCCGCCGCCGTCAGCATCGCGCCTACCGCCGCGCGGTCCTGCGTCGGCATCAATTGCACCGCCGCCTCGGGCACGCCCGCGCTGACCAGACCCTGCACCATCGCGGCGTGGATCGCGCGATTGGAATGCACCGCCTCGCTGCCCCCGCGCAGCAGCGCGGCATTGCCCGAACCGATGCAGAGCGCGGCCGCGTCCGCCGTCACATTGGGGCGGCTTTCATAAATAATGCCGATCAGGCCGACAGGCACACGCACCCGCGCCAGAACGAGGCCATTGGGGCGCTCGTCCTGCGAAATCACCTCGCCCACGGGATCGGGCAGACCGGCCACCGCCGCCACCGCATCGGCAATCCCGGCCAGACGGCCCACATCCAGCCGCAGCCGGTCGAGCATCGCGCCCGACAGGCCGCGCGCCGCGCCTGCGGCCATATCCTGCGCATTGGCCTCCAGAATCGCCGGTGCCGCCGCGCGCAGAGCCTCCGCCGCGGCCAGCAGCGCGGCTGCCTTTTGCGGGGTGGTCATGCGCGCCAGCACGACCTGCGCCGCGCGGCCAGCCTTGGCCAGACGCGCGACCAGCGCTTCGGGCGTTTCGGTTTGGGCGGATTCAAGAGTTTGCGTATCAGACATGCGCGGCCCTTTAACAGACTTGCGCCGCCCTGTCAGTATCAGCGTTTACGCCGCTTTTTCAGTTCGGCCAGCAGCGCGCGCTTTGCCCCGTCCGACATGGTGGGCCATGCCGCAATCTCGTCGCCGCTGCGCCAGCATCCGGCGCAAAGCCCGCGCGTGGGGTGAATGCGGCAAACGCCATTGCAGGGAGAAGCGGGGGATTTCATGCCGCGCCCATACAGAAAAGCCCTCCGTCGGCAAGGACGGAGGGCTTTTCAACATCGGTCCCGAAGGATCAACGATAAAAGATATGGTTCTCGATCTGCGCCACGCGAACCTTGTCCTGCCAGCGCGAGCCCAGACGGGCGGCGTGGAAGAACAGCGCGCCTTCCGCGCTCGACTTCCAGCGGTTGTCATGGGCGATATGGGCGATCGCCAGGGCATTCTGCCACTTGCGCGATTCCGTCTTGATCGCGGGCATGTGGTGACCATGGACGAAGGAGAACTGCGAAGGCTGATACACCACGCCGCAATAGGACGTGGGGAAACGGCCCGAACGGGTGCGGTTGACGATCACGCGGCCCACGGCCAGCTGGCCATCGAGCGGTTCGTTACCGGCTTCGAAATAGATCGCGCCGGCCAGACAATTAATGTCTTCCGACGTTTCCGACGCGGCAGCTTCGGGCTCTGCGGCGACAAGGTCGGCGAGCGAAGCGGGTGCCTGCGGGGCGGGGATCAGGGCGTCCGACGAGTTCTGCTCGTTAAACACGCTGAGCGATGGTTGCAGTTGAACCGACGACAGGGCTTTTTCCTGTGCGGCCGCGCCCGAACCGGCGGCGCTGTAAAGCAAAACGAGAAAACCAGCAGCAACCGAGGCCAGACTGGCGCGTTTCAGAAAGAGAGCCATAAACAATTTCAAATGGGCGGTGAACAGCCTGTCGCAAGGGTGAAGCAGGGTCTTAGGCCATTGCTGGCGCCGAAACTGCCCGACCGCTTGCCGGATGTCCCCCGTCTGCGCGCTTGTCTTTCCGGTGTGATTACCGGACAGACCGCCCTCGCAAGATTAGGTCTTGCGCGCGTTGCCCAACAGGCCACGCAGGGTCAATCAGTCATCTGCCGTTAATCCGATGAACCGTTCACCGCGCACGATATCCAGTTCAACAATCCACAGGTCGCTGTCCTGACGCTCGCGTTTTTTCAGCCAGTCGGGGAACTCGTCGAGCGATTCGGCGTTGTATCTTTTCGTGCATTGCCAGATTCGGTGGCCATCCGCGCTGGGCATCCGTTCATAGGCGCGATAATCGCCGCCCCGGTCGCACAAAACCACCATCACCGTGCCCGCATCGGGATCGCCGCGCGCGATGATCGTGCCAAAGCCGCCCTCGGCCTGAACCTGACGCAAAAGCGCGGAAACTTCTATTCCAGCAGGAAGGCGCTCGCTCAAAGCCCTGCTTAACCGGCGCGGTCGGCCACATTGGCGATCAGCGCATAGATCGCCTCATCGCCCGGTGCCTCCATCAGCGCGGCATGCATCTTGTCATCGCGCATCAACCGCGAAATCGCCGCCAGAGCGTGCAGATGGACCACGCCCGCCGCCTCGGGGCTGAGCAGGCCGAACACCAGATCGACCGGCATGTCATCGGCCGCCTCGAACGCCACGGGCGCCGCCAGTCGCAAAAAGACGGCCACCGGCTTTTCCACCATGGGCACGCGGGCATGGGGAATCGCCACGCCGCGCCCGAAACCGGTGCTGCCCAGATTTTCCCGTTCAAGGATACGCTCAAGCACCTGCCCCCGATCAAGCCCGTAAACCGCCGCAAAGCGATCAGCCAGGCAATCGAGAACAGCCGATTTGCTATCGACTTTTACCGTACTCACGGCATCAGGCAGGAGCGTGAACAGCGCGGTCATCGCCAAAATTCGTTAAGCCTTCTCTCCCGCGTGCCAGAAGCCAAGCGGGGTCGGCGGGGCCGATAGCGGTTTTATCGAAACAAGCAAAGGGGTTTGGTTCGTCAGCATACCGCCTTGACCAAACGCCCCATTGCCAGTGGTCAAAAACACACCACGGCCCGCGCCAAAGGCACCGGGCCGTGGAGCGCGTTAACGTTCGTCAGGACGGTTCGACCCAGCCGATCGACCCATCACCGCGCCGGTAAACCATATTATGCTTGCCGGTGCCAGCGTTTTTGAACAGCAGCGCGTTAGTGTTGCGCAGGTCGAGCATCATCACCGCGTCCGACACGGTGGTTTCGGGCACGTCCACGCGCAGCTCGGCAATCACCAGCGGCGCCTCGACGGGGGCTTCGTCCTGCTCCATCTCGGGTTCGACGAAAATCGTATAGGCCGCTTCTTCCGAACGAACCGAATGAGCAGCCTGCTCCTGCCGCGCGCTCAACCGGCGCTTGTAGCGGCGAAGCTGGGTTTCCACCTTGTCCGATGCCTGGTCAAAGGCATGGTGGGCATCGTGGCTGAGGCCGGCGCCCTTCAGGATCAGGCCCTGGCGCACATGCATCACGATGTCGCTGCGGAACGAACCGCCCGGGGCCTTGCTGAAGGTGACAACCGAAGACAGCGCCCGCGCGAAATATTTGTCGATGATCGCCGCCAGGCGCTCCTCAACATGCACGCGCAGTGCATCGCCAGTTTCCATTTGATGACCGGAAACGCGAACGTCCATGGTTGTTACTCCTCTTGTTGTTATCTCTTGATAGTCACTGGAGCCAGATCGGCTCCTTGATCGATTTCAAAAACGCGCCGTGAGCGTCCAGTTCCTCCTGGCTGGCGGCATGGGGGCGGGCCTCGCGCAGGGGTCGCGTTCGCGGCGCCTGCGTGTGGGTTTCGGTAACTGTCTGTGTAATAACAATGCTTTGTGCGGCCAGTTCCATGCCAATCTGGCGGCCGCCCAGCAATTCGACATAGACCTGCGCCAGCAGTTCGGAGTCGAGCAGGGCGCCGTGCTTGGTACGGTGGCTGCGGTCGATGCCATAGCGGGTGCAAAGCGCATCAAGCGAGTTTTTCGCGCCGGGATGTTTCTGGCGTGCGATCTTGACCGTATCGACCATGCGATCAAGCCCGATGGGATCGAATCCGGCCGCCGTCAGCTCGGCATTGATAAAGCCAAAGTCAAAACCGGCATTATGCGCCACCATCGGCGCATCACCGATGAAATCGAGAAATTCCTGGGCCTTTTCCGCAAACAGCGGCTTGTCCGCCAAGAATGCTTCGGACAGGCCGTGGACCCGTTCGGCCTCGGCGGGCATGTCGCGCTGGGGGTTGAAATAGGCATGATAGGTGGCCCCGGTGGCCACGCGATTGACCATTTCGACGCAGCCAATTTCCACCAGCCGATCGCCGTTTTTGGGGTCCAGACCTGTGGTTTCGGTGTCGAAGATAATCTCACGCATTGTGATATCTATCCTCCTCGAAACCGGGCTGCACAAGCAAAATTGTCACGGAATCGAGATTAGGGTGCGTTTCCATCCAAATGGTTAATCCGGTCTAACACTTTTGCCAGAGCTGCGCGGGTTTCCTCCAGCGAAGTGCCTGTATTCAAAACATAATCGGCCAGAGCCCGTTTTTCCGCATCGGGCATTTGCGCGGCCAGAATATCGGCGAATTTGGCCTCATTCATGCCCGGCCGAGCCATGACTCGGGCCTTTTGCACAGGGGCCGGGGCCGAAACCACCACCACCACATCCATTCCCCCGCGCCCGGTGCGTTCAAACAGCAAGGGAATGTCAAAAACGACCATTGGTGAGTCGCAATGTTGCGCAAGGAATTGCTCCCGCGCAATCGCCACCGCCGGATGGACAATCGCCTCCAGCCGCGCCAGCGCTTCCGGCTTGCCAAACACCGCCGCGCCCAACTTGCCCCGGTCCACACCATCCGGGCCCGTGGTGCCGGGAAATTCCGCCTCAATCGCGGGCAGCAAGGCCCCGCCCGGCCCCTGAAGCGCGCGCACCGTGGCATCGGCATCGAACACCGGTACACCCGCCTCGCGCAGCATCCCGGCCACGGTGGATTTGCCCATGCCGATCGAGCCGGTGAGGCCGATAATCTTGGGGCCGATGATCTTCATGCCGTCAGAATCGCGCGCAGGGCCACATCGCCCCGCTCACGCGCAGGATCGGCGCCATAGAAATGCTCAAACGCGATTCCCGCCTGACCGATCAGCATGGTCAGCCCGTCGATGCAGCGCATCCCCTCGGCCCGCGCGGCGGCCAGCAGAGGCGTTTCGAGCGGCGCGGTGACAATGTCATAAACAATCGCCGCAGGCCGCCCATGGCTCAGATCCAGCACCAAAGGCGGATTACCCACCATGCCCAGCGGGCTGGCATTGACGATCATGCCGAATTCGCCATCGCCGCCGCGAGCAAAATCCCCCAGCTCCGCCGCCCTGTGCCGCGCGCCCGGCGCCAGTTCATCAAGCAAATCCCGCGCCTTATCGGAATCGCGCGCGGCCAGCGTAATCGCTATCCCCGCATCGGCCAGCGCCACGACAATCGCCCGCGCCGCGCCGCCCGCCCCGATCACCAGCGCATTTTCCGGCGCCAGCTCATCGCCCAGCACCGGCAGCAAAGGCTCGATAAAGCCCGGCGCATCGGTGTTATAGCCGATCAGCCGCCCATCTTCCTTCACCGCCACCGTATTGACCGCGCCGATCCGCGCCGCCAGCGGGTCCAGCCCGTCGAGCAGGGGGATGATCGCCTGCTTATGCGGCATGGTGACATTACAGCCGCGCCACAGAGGCTCGGCCCGGCGCGCGGCAACATAGGCGGGCAAATCGGCGGGCAGCACATGGGCGCGGCCGTAATCAGCCTCCAGCCCCAGCCGTTCGAGCCAATGGCCATGAATCGCGGGCGATTTGGATTGGGCAATCGGATCGCCGATCACTTCGGCAAAGGGCCGCGTGGGCGCTGTAATCTCGTTCACTTCAAGCCTCTCAAAGCCCCCAGCACCGCCAGCAGCGGCATACCCAGCACCGTGAAATGGCTGCCCTCGATGCTGTCGAACAATTGCACGCCGCGCGCCTCGATGCGGAACACCCCGACGCAGGCGGCCACTTCGGGCCATTCGGCGTCGAGATAGGCCGAAATAAATCCCTCGTCGAGCGGGCGGACCGACAGGCGCGCGCATTCGGCATGGGCCCACACCACCGCCCCATCGCGGGCCAGCGCGGCGGCGGAATGCAATTCCATCACTCGCCCCGAAAAGAAGCGCAGATGCTCAGCCGCATCCTCGCGGCTTGCCGGTTTGTCGAAACGGCGGCCATCGACCACGACAAGAGAGTCGCTGCCCAGCACCAGCGCGCCCGGCGCCGATGGACAAACCGCCAACGCCTTGGCCTGGGCCAGAGCCAGCGCGACTTCATCGGGCACAGCGCCTTCAAGGCTGGCCTCCAGCGCGCGTTCGTCGATGCGCGCAGGGATGGCCTGATGCGCCACACCGGCAGCATCCAGCATCGCCCGGCGCGATGCGCTCTGGCTGGCGAGAACAAGGTCAGGAAAAGTCATCAGATCGGCTTGGCTCCGGATTGATTGTCATGGCCCGTCTGCCGCTCCTTGATCAGATTGATGATCGCGGCGGCGGTTTCCTCGATCGAGCGGCGAGTGACGTCGATCACCGGCCAGCCATTATCGGCAAACATGCGGCGGGCAAATTGCAGTTCGGCCCCCACGCGATCATTATCGACATAGGCGGTGTCGGGCGACTGGTTGAGGGTCAGCAGGCGGTTGCGGCGCACCTGAATCAGGCGTTCGGGCGCAGTGGTCAGACCGACGACCAGCGGGCGTTTGAGATCATAGAGCAGGCCGGGCGGCGGGCTTTCCACCACGATGGGAATATTGGCGACCTTGAACCCGCGATTGGCCAGATAGATGGAAGTGGGCGTTTTGGAGGTGCGCGACACGCCCGCCAGCACGATATCGGCCTCTTCCCAATCCTCCCACGCAACCCCGTCATCATGGGCGATGGTGAATTGGATCGCCTCGACGCGGGCGAAATAGGCCGCGTCCAATGTGTGCTGGCGGCCGGGGCGGCCCTTGGCTTCCTGGCCCAGCGCGGCCTCGAGCGAGTCAATCACCGCATCAAGCGCAGGAACCGCAGGCAGACCCAAAGTACGACAGCGATCCTCCAGCGCCCTGCGGATATCATGGCTGACCATGGTATAAACCACCAGACCGGGGTTGGCAGCAATATCGCCGATGATACGATCGAGATGCGCCTGTGATCGCACCATCGGCCAGAAGTGGCGCACAACATCGGCATCATCGAATTGCGAGAGCGCGGCCTTGGCGATCATTTCAAGCGTTTCGCCGGTGGAATCCGAAAGCAAATGGAGATGGAGCCGCGTCATTCGTGAATGTACCTAAACCCGTTCCGCATTGTGGATAAGCCTGCCCATAAACCACGGCAAAGGTCTGGTGACAATCTCGGGCATAGGTTTGATCCCCGATAGGAGGACTCCTTTGCGCGACTTGTGGACATGTGAATAGGGTTACCCACAGGCTGGGGATAAGGGGGAAAAGGAATCCTTGACCCTGACTCTTGGGGAGTCGCAAAGGGCCTTGCCCTGTTCATTTCGGGATAAATCGGGCAAGGAACCGGTATGCCCGCTATCCACAGGCCAACAACCTACTAGAACCCTTTAATAAGAATCTATTTTTTGGATTGGACTCTCTCGATGCCCGGTTTGCTCCTTGATACGTTACGTGGTTCCAATGGCGTGTCGCGCCCGATCTGGCTCATGCGTCAGGCCGGACGCTACCTTCCGGAATATCGCGAACTGCGGGCAGAGAAGGGAGGCTTTCTAGCGCTGGTCTATGACAGCGCGGCGGCGGCGGAGATTACGGTCCAGCCTTTGCGCCGTTTCGGCTTTGACGGGGCGATCCTGTTTTCCGACATTCTGATCGTGCCCTATGCCATGGGTCAGGATCTGCAGTTTCTGGTGGGCGAGGGGCCGCACCTGTCTCCCCGGCTGGTCGATCATGCTCTCAAATCACTTGTGGCGGTCCCTGAGCGCCTTGCGCCGATCTATGAGACCGTGAGGCAGGTCGTGGCCCAGATCGGCCCACAGACCACCATGCTGGGCTTTGCGGGCAGTCCCTGGACCATCGCGACCTATATGGTGAATGGCGAGGGCAGCCGCGATCAGCATGAGACCCGCGCCTATGCCTATCGCGACCCTGCGGCGTTTCAGGCGATCATCGACGGGATTGTGGACGTGACGGTCGAATATCTCGATGGTCAGATCAAGGCCGGGGCCGAGGCGATCCAGCTTTTCGACAGTTGGGCAGGGTCTCTCGCTCCGCGTGAGTTCGAGAAATGGGTTATTGCGCCCAATGCGGCCATTGTGAAAGCGGTCAAGGCTTTGCACCCCACCGTGCCCATCATCGGCTTTCCCAAAGGCTCCGGCGAGAAACTGGCGGCCTATGCCCGCGAAACTGGCGTGGACGCGGTGGGTATCGACGAGACGATCGATCCCATCTGGGCCGCGCGCGAATTGCCCGCCAACATGCCGGTGCAGGGCAACCTCGATCCGCTGCTGCTGCTGGCGGGCGGACAGGAGCTGGAAGACCGGGCCATCGGCGTGCTCGAAGCCTTCGCCGACCGGCCGCATGTGTTCAATCTGGGGCACGGCATCGGGCAAACCACGCCCATCGCCCATGTCGAGCAATTGCTCAGCGTCGTGCGCGGCTGGAAACGGTAAAGCGCGCGTAAGGCACTGTTCTTCCGGTTTTTCGCCGCCATCCTGTTGACAGCGGAAAATCGGACACCAACTTTTCGACCATGCTAAACCATGGTGCAGCGATGGATTGGGTGCTTTCGATGACCTATCTCTGGCTCAAGGCGGGCCATATCATCTTTGTGATCTTCTGGATGGCGGGGCTGTTCATGCTGCCGCGCTATTTCGTCTATCATCAGGAAAGCGAGCCCGGATCGGCCGAGGAAGCCCGCTGGATCGACCGCGAGGCCAAGCTGCGCAAGATCATCCTGACGCCGGCGATCATTGTCGTGTGGGTGCTGGGGCTGCTCTTGGCCCACACGATCGGGGCCTTTTCGCAGGGGTGGTTCCATATCAAGCTGGCCGCTGTGCTGGGGCTTTCGGCCTATCACATGTGGCTGGTGGGCTATTCCAAGGCGCTGGCAAAGGGCGAGCGGCGGTTGACCGGAAAGAAGCTGCGGATGCTCAATGAAGTGCCGGGGCTGGCGGCGGCGGTGATTGTGGTGATGGTGGTGTTGAAGCCGTTTTGATTATTTGAGGTTTTTTGTCTCCGGCGGGCAAAGGGCGGGGGCCCTTTGCAATCCCGTTAATGGGGGTGCGCTTGGGTTCGCAGGGATGTGGATGGGGCGATGATTGAAAGCCTGCGGCGCTATCATCAGGCGCCGCAGGCTTTCTCATTTCAGAGGGTGCGTCCGACACCCGGCATTAAACCTCTGGCGCAACGCAGACAGTAACGGGAGCGCGAGGGTCTAGACCCTCGCATCAACCCCTTCTTTCCTTGATTTCCCCCCTCCAATCCCCTATCTCCATCCGCAACCGGCACCGCCGCGCGACATAAAGACGCGGCACCATCATGGTCTTGCATTCTCCATGCCCGATAGACCCGCCGGCCGAACCTCATAGGAATACCTTGATATGCATTTGAAAGAATTGAAGAAAAAGACTTCGGCCGAGCTGGTCGAGATGGCCGAGGAATATGGCGTGGAAAGCGCCAGCACCTTGCGCCGCCAGGATCTGATGTATGCGATCCTGAAGGAAGTGGCCGAGGATGGCGAAGAGATCATCGGTCAGGGCACGATCGAAGTGCTGCCCGACGGCTTTGGCTTTTTGCGCAACCCGGAGGCCAACTATCTGGCCGGGCCGGACGACATTTATGTCTCGCCCAATCAGGTCCGCAAGTGGGGCCTGCGCACGGGCGACACGGTGGAAGGTGAAATCCGCGCCCCCAAGGATGGCGAGCGCTATTTCGCGATCACCAAGCTGGTCAGCGTCAATTTCGACAATCCCGAAGCGGTGCGCCATCGCGTCAACTTCGACAACCTGACCCCGCTCTATCCGAACGAGCGCCTCAAGCTCGACACGCTCGACCCCACGGTCAAGGACAAGTCGGCCCGCGTGATCGACCTGATCTCGCCTCAGGGCAAGGGCCAGCGCGCGCTGATCGTCGCCCCGCCGCGCACGGGTAAGACCGTGCTGCTGCAGAACATCGCCAAGGCGATCACCGACAACCACCCCGAAGTGTTCCTGCTGGTGCTGCTGGTCGACGAACGCCCCGAAGAAGTGACCGACATGCAGCGCAGCGTGAAGGGCGAGGTCATTTCCTCGACCTTTGACGAACCGGCGCAGCGCCACGTGCAGGTGGCCGAAATGGTCATCGAAAAGGCCAAGCGCCTGGTTGAACACAAGCGCGATGTCGTCATCCTGCTCGACTCGATCACCCGTCTTGGCCGCGCCTACAACACTGTCGTTCCTTCGAGCGGCAAGGTGCTGACCGGCGGCGTTGACGCCAACGCCCTGCAGCGCCCCAAGCGCTTCTTCGGCGCCGCGCGTAACATCGAAGAAGGTGGCTCGCTCTCCATCATCGCCACCGCGCTGATCGACACCGGTAGCCGCATGGACGAAGTGATCTTTGAAGAATTCAAGGGCACGGGTAACAGCGAAATCGTCCTCGACCGCAAGGTTGCCGACAAGCGTATCTTCCCCGCGCTCGACGTGGGCAAGAGCGGCACCCGCAAGGAAGAACTGCTGGTCGAAAAGGGCAACCTCTCGAAGATGTGGGTCCTGCGCCGCATCCTCATGCAGATGGGCACCGTCGACGCGATGGAATTCCTGCTCGACAAGATGAAGGATTCCAAGACCAACGAGGACTTCTTCGCGACGATGAACCAGTAAGAATGGTTTGCCTCCGGCGGGCAAAGGGACTGGTCCCTTTGCAATCCCGTTAATGGGGTGGTGTCTCGGTTCGCAGGGATGTGGATTGGGCGATGATTGAAAGCCTGCGGCGCTATCAATAGGCGCCGCAGGCTTTATCATTTCTGATGCTGCGTATTGTGCGCCGTGGTTGAACCCGATGCGCCACGCAGACAGTAACGGGAGCGCGAGGGTCTAGACCCTCGCATAACCTCCTTTCCTCCTTTCTAAAATCTAGACTTCCCCACCCCACTGTGTCTTTATCCATTCCGGTTTGCGCCATAAGGAGACCCCGGCGATGAAGATGAATTTCGAGGTGGATTGCACACCGGAGGAAGCGCGTCGCTTTCTGGGCCTGCCCGATGTGACGCGGGCCAATGAGGCCTATGTCGATGCGGTGATGAAGGCGATGCAGGGCGCCGGTTCGCTCGAGCAGATCCAGGAATTCACCAAGCAGTTCGCGCCGATGGGGCAACTGGGCATGAAGATGTTCCAGAATATTCTTGAGGCCGGCGCGAGCATGGCGACCGGCGGCAAGAAGTAAGATCAGCCTTTCATGACGGACACGATTTTTGCCTGCTCCAGCGGGATGCCTCCGGCTGCGATTGCGGTGATCCGGATCAGCGGGCCGCAGGCGGGCGCGGCGTTGATCGCGCTGGGCGGACGCTTGCCCGTGGAGCGGCGTGCAAGCCTGATGGTGCTGCGCGATGGGGCAGGGGCGGAACTGGACCGGGCGCTGGTCCTGTGGTTTCCCGGCGCGCGGACGGCGACGGGCGAGGATTTGGCCGAGATCCATTGTCACGGCGGACGCGCGGTGATCGCGGCCTTGGAACAGGCGCTGGCGGCTCTGCCGGGCCTGCGCCGCGCCGAGGCCGGCGAATTCACACGGCGCGCATTCTTGAACGGGCGTATGGATCTGGCCGAGGCCGAAGGGCTGGGCGATTTGCTCTCCGCCGAGACGGAGATGCAGCGACAGGCGGCGGTGGCGATGGCGGGCGGTGCTTTGTCGGTTGTGGTCAAGGGCTGGCGCGAGCGTGTGCTGATGCTCTCGGCTCAGGTTGAGGCTGTGCTCGATTTTGGCGATGAGGATGACGTTGGCGCGCTGCCCGCTTCCTTCGCTTCGACGCTGGCGATGTTTCACGTGGAACTTTGCGAATGGCTGTCCCGCCCGCGCGCCGAGGCTCTGCGCGAAGGGTTTCGCGTTGTGATCGCCGGGCCGCCCAATGCGGGCAAGAGCACCTTATTTAACGCGCTGGTCGAGGATGATGCCGCGATCATCACGCCGCTGGCCGGAACCACACGCGACATTTTGATGCGCCCGGTGGCGCTGGGCGGGGTGCCGTTTCAGTTTCTCGATACGGCAGGCCTGCGTGACGACGGCGCGGATGTGGTGGAAAGCATCGGCATCGAACGCGCCCGCGAAGTCATGGCGCGGGCCGATCTGGTCCTCTGGCTGGGGCCGGAGGGCGAGGGGCCGGAGGGCGCGTGGGAGATCGAATCCCGGATCGACGCCGCCGTGCGCATGGCCAAATCCGCCCCCCGCCATCGCCTCTCGGGCAAGACCGGGCAAGGGGTGAATGCCCTGCGGCAGGACCTGATCGCCACCGCCCGGATGGCCATGCCCAAGCCCGGACAGGTGGCCCTGAATGCCCGCCAGTATGGTTTGCTTTCCGAAGCCGCCTCCGCTTTGGCGACCATTCGCCCCGATGGCGACCTGCTGCTGACCGCCGAAGATCTGCGCGCCGCGCGTTCCGCCTTCGACCGTTTGCTGGGCGGGGCGGGGACGGAGGATATGCTCGACGCTTTGTTTGGACGCTTCTGCATCGGAAAATAAGGCGTGTTTCACGTGAAACACGCTGGACCCTTTTGACCCGCCCGCCCGCATAGGGTAGGGGCAGACCCATGCAGAATTTCGACATCATCGTGGTCGGCGGCGGCCATGCCGGCGTAGAGGCCGCCGCCGTCGCCGCCCGTATGGGCGCACGTGTGGCGCTGGTCTCGTTCGACCTTTCGGCCATCGGCGCCATGAGTTGCAACCCGGCCATCGGCGGTCTGGGCAAGGGCCATCTGGTGCGCGAGGTCGATGCGTTCGACGGGTTGATGGGGCGCGCCGCGGATGCCGCCTCGATCCACTATCGCATGCTTAACCGCAGCAAGGGAAGCGCGGTGCAGGGGCCCCGCATTCAGGCCGACCGCAAGCTGTTCAAGGCCGCGATCCAGCGGATGTTGCCCCAGCAGGGGGACCTGACTCAGGTGGCCGGAGAGGTCGCCGCACTGGTGCTGAAAGGTGGCCGAGTGGTGGGCGTGGATCTGGCCGATGGGCTTCGGCTGACGGCCTCGGCCGTGATCCTTTGCACCGGCACCTTCCTTGGCGCCACGCTGTTTCGCGGGGAAGAGCGGATAACCGGCGGACGCATTGGCGAGGCTGCCGCGCATCGTCTGGCCGTCCAGATGCGCGAGGCGGAGCTGCCGATGGCGCGGCTCAAGACCGGCACACCGCCGCGTCTCGATGGGCGGACCATCGATTGGGTGCGGCTGGAAGAACAGCCGAGCGATGCCGAGCATTGGTGCATGTCGGCGCTGGAAACGCGGCGCGTGAACCCGCAACTGGCCTGCGCGATCACGCGGACCAACGCCGCCGTCCATGAAACGATCCAGGCGAACCTCCATCGCTCGCCGCTGTTCAGCGGGGCTATCGGGGCGAGGGGGCCGCGCTATTGCCCCAGCATCGAGGACAAGATCCACCGCTTTGCCGACCGCGATGGCCATCAGATTTTTCTCGAACCGGAGGGGCTGTCGACCCATCTGGTCTATCCCAACGGCATCTCGACCAGCCTGCCCGCCGATGTGCAATTGACCATGCTGCGCCACATGGAAGGGCTGGAGCAGGTCGAGATGGTGGTGCCGGGTTATGCGGTCGAGTATGACCATATCGACCCGCGCGCCCTGCGCAGCTCGCTGGAGCTGCGGGCGATCCCGGGCCTCTATTGCGCGGGCCAGATCAATGGCACGACCGGCTATGAAGAGGCGGCGGCGCAAGGCTTGATCGCCGGGATGAATGCGGCGGCCAAGGTGTTGGGGCGAGAGGCTCCGCCGATCGACCGGTCCAATTCCTATCTGGCGGTGATGGTTGATGACCTGACGCTCCACGGCGTGACCGAGCCTTATCGGATGTTGACAGCGCGGGCGGAATACCGCCTGCGCTTGCGGGCCAACAATGCCACCTCGCGCCTGACTCCTCTGGCGGCGGCGGTGGGGTGCCTTGGCGCCGAACGTTCCGCGTGGTTTGCCCGGCGGCAGGAGGACAAGGCGGCGCTGGAAGGCGCGCTGGAGCAGGGCGTGACGGCGCAGGATCTGGCCACGGTGGGTATCACTGCCAAGGCCGATGCGGGGCGCTTGCCCCTGCGCGAATGGTTGCGCTTTGATGGCATCTCCATCGACCGTCTGGCCCCATGGCTGGGCGAAGCGTTGGACGTGGACGCGACGCTGATCGAGGAAGTGGCCGAGGACGCTTTCTATGCCCCCTATCTGGCGCGGCAGGAGAGGGAGCTGTCCGACCTGCGCTCGAACGAGCATCTGCTTTTGGCTGAGGACTTTCCCTATGGCCAGATCGCCGGTCTTTCGAGCGAGATGGTGGAACGCCTGACGCGGGCGCGTCCGGAAAATCTGGCGGCGGCGGGGCGCGTGGCGGGGGTGACTCCGGCGGCTCTGGCGGCGCTGTTGGTGCATGCAAGGAAGCTGGCCTGATATGATTGCTAATGAGGAACAGGCCCGTGACTGGTTGGCTGCGCGCTGGGAAATGACGCCCGAGGCGATGGAGCGGCTGGAGAAGTTGCTCGCGATGTTGGCCGAGGAAAACGAGCGTCAGAACCTTGTGGCCGCCGCGACGATCCCGATGGTGTGGCAGCGGCATATCGTCGATTCCGCGCAATTGCTTGCGCATGTTCCACGTGAAACATGGAATGGGACCAAGGGGCCATGGCTTGATCTTGGCACCGGCGCAGGCTTTCCGGGGCTGGTGATTGCGGCGATGCGGCCGGGGCATGAAGTGCTGATGGTGGAATCACGCGCGCGCCGAGTCGAATGGCTCAATCGCGTGATTGAGGAACTGGCACTGCCCAAGGCGAAGGTCTTGGGCCAGAGACTGGAGATGGTGGAGACGCGCACCGTTGCGGTGATTTCTGCCCGCGCCTTTGCACCGCTCGACAAGCTTCTGAAAATCTCCGCACGCTTTTCCACAAGGGACACGCTCTGGCTGTTGCCGAAGGGGCGGTCGGCAGGGCAAGAGTTAGAGGCACTCAAAGCATCGGTGCGCGAAGGGTTCCACGTGGAACAATCGCTGACCGATGAGGACGCCGGGCTGATTGTCGGCCATCTCAATCCCAAGGGAGTGAAGCTGTGATCCGCATTGCCATTGCCAATCAGAAAGGCGGCGTGGGCAAGACCACATCCGCGATCAATCTGGCCACAGCCTTTGCCGCGGCCGGTTGGCGCACGCTGCTGATTGATCTTGATCCGCAGGGGAATGCTTCGACCGGGGTTGGCGTGCCGGCATCGGCGCGCGAATATTCGACCTATGATCTGCTGTTGGGCGAGGCGACGCTGGCCGAATGCGCGATGGAAACCAGCATTCCGGGCCTGCATTTGTTGGCCGCGACGGTTGATCTGTCGGGGGCTGAGGTCGAGCTGGTCTCGGTCGATGGGCGTACCGACAAGCTGCGCAAGGGGCTGGCACGTGGATCGGAGCGCTATGACATCTGCTTCATCGACTGCCCGCCCTCGCTGGGCCTGCTCACGCTCAATGCGCTGAGCGCGGCCGATACGGTGCTGGTGCCGCTGCAGTGCGAATTCTTTGCACTCGAAGGCTTGAGCCAGTTGCTGCAGACGGTCGAGCGGGTGCAGCAGCGTTTCAACGCTGACCTTGGCATCATTGGCATCGCGCTGACCATGTTCGACCGCCGCAACCGCCTGACCGATCAGGTCTCGGATGATGTGCGCTCGTGCCTGGGCAAGCTGGTGTTCGACACCGAGATCCCTCGCAACGTCCGCCTGTCCGAGGCGCCCAGCCACGGTCTGCCCGCGCTGATCTATGACCAGCATTGCAGCGGCAGCCGCGCCTATCTGGCGCTGGCCCGCGAATTGATTTCACGTTTGCCTGAAAACAGGAAAGCCGCATGAACGACGAAACCTCGACCCAGAACCCGCTTTCCGCCGCGCTGGCCGGGCCCGCCGCGCCGCGCCGCAAGGCTGCGCTGGGGCGGGGGCTTCAGGCCTTGCTGGGCGAGACGCGGCGCGAGGAGCCGGTGGCTTCGAGCGGCGGCGGAAACGGCCCGGTGATGGTGGAGAGCGGTCTGGCCTCCTTGCTGGTGTCCAGCATCGAGCCCGACCCGGATCAGCCGCGCCGTCAGTTCGATGATGCGGCGCTGGACGAACTGGCCGCTTCGATTGCTGCACGTGGCGTGCTGCAGCCGGTGATCGTTGTGCCGCTGGGCGATGGTCATTATCGGCTGGTGGCGGGCGAACGCCGCTGGCGCGCGGCGCAGCGGGCGAAGGTGCATGAAATCCCCGCATTGGTGCGCAAGCTGACTCAGCGCGAGGTGATGGCGATTGCGCTCATTGAAAACCTTCAGCGCGAAGACCTGAACCCGATCGAAGAAGCGCGCGCCTATCAGCGTCTGGCCGAGAGCGAGAGCATGACGCAGGCCGAGATCGCCAAGATGGTCGACAAGAGCCGCAGCCATGTCGCCAATATCCAGCGCTTGCTGGCCTTGCCCGATCCGGTGACCAAGATGGTCGAGGCGGGCGAATTGTCGATGGGCCATGCCCGCGCGCTGATCGGTGTTGAAGATGCGGAAGGCTTGGCGCAGCAGGCGGCGGCCAAGGGCCTGTCGGTGCGCGAGGTGGAGCAGATGGTGCGCCGCCGGTCGGGCCGCGAGGCGCCGACCCAGCGCCGCGCCCGCAATGAATTCAAATCCGCCGAGTCCGCTGACATTCAGGCGATGCAGGCGCATCTGGAGGAATTTCTCGGCCTGTCGGTCAAGATCAGCGTGGATGCCGATCCGCGCTCGGGCGCGGTGACGATCCGCTATCGCACGCTCGATCAGCTCGATCTGATCTGTCAGCGTCTGACGGGCGAGGGGATCTAAAAAGAGGGGGCCGCAAAGCCCCCTTTTTTAATGTCAGATCGGGATGCGCTTGTCGCGAACGACCTTGTGCCGGATCACCCGGCGTTGGATCACCCGCTTTTCGATCACCTGCGGCGGGCAATCGGCTTTTACGTTTTCCATCACGCTGATGGGGATCGAATAGCCGTAGGTGGGGTGAGGTACGCCGCCGCCCTGATAATAGGCCCACCAGTCCTGACACGCGCCCGAAGATTGCGAGACATCGGCGCCAGGCACGGCGTTCAATCGCCGCTCGCACTCGGCCAGCCAGGGGCCGCGCTGCATCCCGCCCGGCTGCAGACCGGCGGCGGGCGGGGGCGCATAGGTGGTGGAAACCGGCCCGCCGACAGCGGGCGCGGTCTGGCTGTAACTGGCCCCGGCCAGCGAGGGCGCGGGCAGGGGCATGGCCGAAACCTGGCCCGATGAAGTCTGGGCCATGGCGGGGGAGGCGGTGAAACCGGCCGAAACGAAACCGGCGGCAATCAGCAGGGCGCGGATGGACATGGGCTTGGCACCTTCATGACGGGAACGCGGCGCGCGCCTCGTTCATAAAGGTTAATATCAGAAACAATCCCTGCGCCCAAGTGAAAGCTTAAACGCCTATATCCGGTAATTTACGAGGTTAACCGGAGATGGCCCCGGCCATGGCCCCCGCCAGAGCTTCAATCCCCGCCGCATCCTCATCATCGAAGCGCGCAGGAGTCGGGCTGTCGAGGTCGATCACCGCCACCAAACGCCCATCGACCACCACCGGCACCACCAGTTCCGAGGCGCTGGCCCCGTCGCAGGCGATATGGCCGGGAAAGGCATGGACATCGGGCACCAGTTGCGTCGTGCCGCCGGCTGCGGCCGTGCCGCACACGCCCCGGCCAAAGGGGATGCGGATACAGGCCGGTTTGCCCACGAAAGGCCCCAGCACCAATTCGTCGCCGATGGCGCGATAGAACCCGGCCCAGTTGAGATCGGGCAGGAACTGCCAGATCAGCGCCGCCACATTGGCCATATTGGCCACACTATCGCTCTCGCCGCTGGTGATCGCCAGCGCGGCTTCGCGCAGGTCGCGGTAGATTTCGGATTTGGGCGCGTCGGCCTGGGGGGAAAAGTCGAACATGGCGCCGATGTAATACGCCCAATCGCCCCCGCCAAGGGCTACCATTCCGGGCTTGTCGGCCACGCGGCAAATCCCTATCTCATCGCGCATGAGCCCTACTTTGCGCAAATCGCTTATCGCCCTTGGTGCCGTCATTCTGGTTGGCGGGGGAGGCTTTGCCTATCTGTCGCGCGGCAATGTCTCGCATTTGCCGATCGAGCAGATGGAAGGCCGCAAGCCCAAGCTGGTCGATCCCGAGCCGGAGACCTTCCCCACGGTGGGGCTGGTCAAATCGGTGGGCTGGGCCGCCAATGAGGCGCCCACCGCCGCGCAGGGGCTGAGTGTCACCCGCTTCGCCACCGGCTTGCAGCATCCGCGCACGATCATCACGCTGCCCAATGGTGATGTGCTGGTGGCCGAGACCGGCGCGCCCAAGGACAATGGGCCGGGCGGAATCACCGGATTTTTGCAGAACATCTTCATGGGCTTTGTCGGCGCGGGCGATCCCAGCCCGAACCGTATCGTCCTGCTGCGCGACAGCAAGGGCACCGGGGTTGCCGATCAGCGCTTTGTGCTGCGCGAGGGGCTCTCCTCGCCCTCGGGCATGGCCTATGGCGACGGCAAGCTCTACATTGCCAATCATGACGCGGTGCTGGCCTTTGACTATCAGCCCGGCGCGACCAGCCTGACCGGGGCGCCCAAAAAGCTGATGGATCTGCCGCCTGCGGGCAATCACTGGATGCGCAATCTGGTGCTCAGCCCCGACGGCAAGCATCTCTATGTCGCCATCGGTTCGGCCTCGAACATCGGCGAACGCGGCCCCAAGGCCGAGGAAGGCCGCGCCGCGATCTATGAAATCGACACCGCCAGCGGCCATGCCCGCCGCTATGCGATGGGTCTGCGCAATGCCAACGGCATGGCGTGGAACCCCTCGACGCAGGAACTCTGGACGGTGGTGAACGAGCGCGATCAGCTCGGCCCCGATCTGGTGCCCGACTATCTGACCAATGTGCCGGTGGGCTCGCATTATGGCTGGCCTTGGTTCTATTGGGGCAAGAATGAGGACAATCGCGTCTATCAGAACACGCCCGAATTCCAGATGCCCGAATTCCTGATCGATTATGTCCGCAAGCCCGAATATGCGCTGGGGCCGCATGTGGCCGCGCTGGGGCTGGCCTTTGTGAAGGGCGGCGAGAAAATGGGCGCGCATTATGCCAATGGCGCCTTCATCGCGCGCCATGGCTCGTGGAACCGCAAGCCTGCCGCTGGCTATGACGTTGTTTTTGTGCGCTTTGATGCCAATGGCAATCCTCAGGGCCTGCCCGAAAAGGTGCTGACCGGATTCCTCAAGCCGGATGGCGAAACCCATGGGCGGCCCACCTGGCTGAACTTTGCCCAGGACGGCGCGCTGCTGGTCTCGGACGACACCGCCGGGATCATCTGGCGCGTGGTGGCGCCGGGCGCCGCGCCCGCTGCCGAGATCAAGCCGGTCGTGGTCAAGCATCTGCCGCCGCAGAAGGACCTCAATGGCGATCCGGAAATCCAGTATCGCTTGAAGTTCAAGGACGATCAGAAGGTGCAGGAGAATTGATCGTTTAGGTTTTTGGGGGTTTTATGCCTCCGGCGGGCAAAGCGCGCCGGAGCATCGCGCAAAAAGTGGGAACCGGTTTTTGGCATCGGCGGTGCGTCCATCCGGGACTTTCACCGCCTGTTTGGCGCACATCAAGCGCACTTATCATGTCGCCAGCAGTTTTGGCAGGTGCACCAGGTTGTAGCCGGAAGGCTACGCGCGGCAGTCCGCGGTGGCGGTTCTTGCGCAGATGGCCGCAGGCCTTGGCCCAGATCGGCGCGTGAAGCCCGGAGAAATCGGGCAACAGGAAGTCCAGCATTCGTCACGCATCCGGCTGTTGAAGCTCTCGGCATAGTCTCGGCCAGCAGCCGCTTCACCTCGGCGTTCTCATCCTCAAGTCTCCGCAGCCGCTTTGCCTCGGACACCTCAAGACCGCCATACTTGGCCTTCCAGTTGCAGATGGTCGCTTCTTACACGCCAAGGCGTCGAGCCGGGTCGGTGGTCTTCGTACCTGCCTCCTGCTCTTTCAACACGCCGATGACCTGCTTTTCTGTAAAGCTTGCCCGCTTTGTTCGTCCGTCCTTCCATCTGGCCGGATCCTAATCGGAAGACCACGGGCGGGCATCAATGCCCATCAATGGGGACGTAGTCCGGGGTGAAGAGCGAGCGGTCGTTGATCAGCGCCTCCGCCACAGGCGGGCCCATCGGCCAGAGCCTTTCGTGGGCAAAGGCTCGCCCATATAGCGGCACCGATGCACCGCGCCATCGATGACTGAGATGGGCTGACGGCGCTGCAATTGTCCGGTGAACTCGTCGGAGAAAGCCGGGGTGTAGTAGATGCAGTCTTCGAAATAATAGTGGGTTACCTGCGACCAGCGCGTCAGGCTGCGGTTGTTTTGATGGCTGCCGCCGTGGAGCAGGTTGGCCATCCAGATCAGCGCCTGACCTTTGCGTGCTAGAAAGGGCTCTTCGCGCGCCTGATTGGCCTCGGCCAGCGCCCGCCAAGCCTCGGCGAAGGGGTCCTGAGCAGAGCCAAGCGCGCTGCCAAAGCCGCGTCGGCCGATAAGACCATTGGTCAGCGATGGCCAGCGATGCGAGCCGGGCAGATAGAACAACGGGCCGGCATCCGGGCCAATATCTTCCATCGCCAGCCACACCCCGCACATGAAGCGTTCGGGCAGGCTGGAGAAGTGAACGAGGTCGGTGTGGGCGGCCTGCTCGGTGCCGACCACGAAATTGAGCGTCTGGAACGGGAAGGCGGGGCGGCCGTAGAGCTTGCCCAGAAGGCCCAGAACCGCCTCGTTGGCGGCAATCGCGCGCACGTCCTCGTCAAACTTCCAGGCGTCCTGAATGCGGCGCTCACCGCAAGTCTTGTCGCTGGCCGGGTCATCAAGCGCCAGGCCATAGCGCGGGCCAAGGTTGGCTCTGATCCGCTCAATCCGCTCATCGAGCGTCACATCGGGAAAATCCATCACCGCGTAACCATGGGTCACCAGACTGTCGGCGAGGCGCTGCTCTTCCTCACTCAGGCCCAGTGTATGGCGCAGCATGGGAAACAAGGGCGATTCCACCAAGGGGATGCCGGGCAAGGGGTTTTGCAAAAGGTCTCTTCCCTCTTCAACGCGCCAGGTCGGGATCAAACCCGCCCGTAGTTCGCCCCGGTGTGAGCCAGCATCATGGCGCTTGGCAAGCCCGGGATGCCTTGGATAGGATAAATTTTACAGCGCGATGGTGAAGCCCTCACTGACCCGGCTGAGTTGCGGGTGATGGAAGGGATCAACGCAGGTTTCGGTTCCCCACAGGCGCTTGAGCGCGGCCAGCTCGCCAGCGAAACGCGCTGCGCTCACCGGGTCGCTATCATCTCCGCGCGAAACCGATTCATGATGGATCAGTGTTGCGCGTGGTTCGTAAAACGATTGCCAGCCCCGCTCATTGAGCCGCAGGCAAAGGTCGACATCATTGAACGCCACCGGGAAATGGATCTCGTCCAGCATCCCCGCTGCCATGAACCGATCGCGACGCACCACCAGGCAGGCCGCGGTGACCGCCGAGGCGAACTGGGGCAGGTTGTGGCGATGGAAATAGCCGGTCTCTTCGGGCAAGACAAAACGGTGCGCATGACCGGCGGCATTGCCCATCCCGATCACCACGCCTGCATGCTGTATGCGTCCGTCGGGATAGAGCAGCCTTGCGCCCACCGCGCCTACGTCGGGCCTCATCGCGATGCAGGCCATGCGGGCCAACCAGTCAGGCTCAAGGATCTCGATGTCGTTGTTGAGGAGGCAGATCAGGTCGCCGCGTGCTTGCTCGACGGCGCGGTTATTGATCGCGGAATAGTTAAACGGGCCATGGTGGCGCAGCACCCGTATACGCTCTCCAGCCAGCTCGGCCAGATAGGCAAGGGTCGCCGGATCATCACTGTCATTGTCAACCACCAGCACTTCCATCTCTGGATATCGTGTGGCAGCCAGACCCGCCAGGCAGGTGCGTAGCAGGTCCAGCCGGTTGCGGGTGGGGACAATGACGCTGACCATCGGCAGAGCGTTCACCGCCTCCAGCGGGGCTGCAACCGGCACCTGTGCCGCGCGCCGCGTGCGCCGGTGATGAAGAGGGCGATGGATATGGCGCGGCGGGTGGGGATCCACGGCAAGAACTCGGCGCAGCAAAGCTCCGGCCCAATCGGCCTCGCCGCTGACCGCTGCCAGGTCATGCGGGCCCACCTTTATGGCGCAGGCCCCTGTAAGGTAATCGAAATGCTCGAAAAGTGGCGCGTTCCAGTCGGGCTTGAAATGGGGGGCTTGGTGGCGCCCTGATGCGGTGATCAGATCATCATCGGCAAAGACAACCCGCCCAGGCCCTGCTGCTATCGTCGCCCGGTATGCCTCTACGGTGCCCGGCGCGATCTGGTCACCCGCCTGGATAGGCATTACCCAAGGTTGCGCCGCCCAATCTACCGCTTCAGCCAGCGCTGCCAAGGCCGGGCCGGCCTGCGCGGGGATGATATGGGCGGTAATGCCCTGTGCGGTCAGGCTGCTTAGCGTTTGGCGCAGGGTCTGCTCCGGGAGATTGGCTGCGTCATCGATCAGCGCGATGATTGGTGGTTCTACCCGTTCAAAGCCCACAGCCGATGCCAGCTTTGCCTGCTGGCGAAACCATAGCGGATAGGCCAATGGTGAAAGGCCGAGTAGTGCCGTCATCTGCCGTCGCGCGCGCACCTTCTTGCCCAGCAGCCGCCACTTGGTCGCGGTGAGAAAACTGCCCGGCGCTAGGTAAAAACCATGGCAATAGAGTGCACAGCGTAGCCCAGCGCCCCAAAGACGGTCTCTCAAACCCAGCCATAACCGGCGCAAAACTCTATCTCCCATGGGCGGCCCCGCCAAGCCGGTCAAAGAGCATCCGCGCCATCCGCCTCGTCCCGCCCGGTCCGCGCCCCATCTCGCGCAGCAGCGGCCAGAAATCGTGGCGCACCGTGCCAAATTCTTCGAGAGCGCGGTAAACCTCCCAGAACTCGGCAATTCCCAGCGCACGGGGCATGTTGAACACACCATGGTAGCCGAAAGTAGTCAAAGGATCGCCGCGTCGCTCGGCCGAGAAACGGTCGGCCAGCGCCCTTGGCGCAAAACGCAGCCCCAGGCTTTCCAGCAAGGGCCGGTTCACCCGGCCAATCGCCACGTCTTCGGCGTGCCTCCCGTCAAAGCGCGGATCGCGGCAGGCCAGCATCAGCCGCCGACTGCGCAGCGAGAACCCGCCATTGCCCACGTCATGGCCATCGTCAAACTGCGGCCAACTGGCGCCGATATAGTCGTAGTCGAGGAACTCGGGCTGCCAGCGGTCGGCGTTGAGCACATGCCCATCCCATTGGACCACCAGGCAATGGCTGGTGGGCACATGATCAGCGAGATCCTTCAGCACGACCTGCGAATAGGCCGCAGTCGAGGTGAGTGGTGCCACGCGCTCCACCCTTATGCGCGCGTCGCCAGGGGCCACGTCGCGGTCGGTCAGCAACACGCAAGCCCCAAAGCTGATGTTCTCAAGGCACACATGCAGGGCGCGCAAAGTGGCCGCCAGATTGACCGAGCTAACCGCGCACAAGGTGACATCGGGAAGAGAAAGCCTAGGAAGCACGCTGGCCGCTTACGCGTCTCGGCGCGCCCTGCAAGCCCCGTGGCGGGGTAAAATGAGGCCCATTGCGGCGCATGACGATAGGCCTCATCCTGCAGTCAGGCTCAATTCTTGAGCGCCTGCATTCCGCTCGTTACCGCGATGACCGGTGAGAAGAGCTGGCTGATCAGCTGAACGAGCTTGGAAGGCTGGTTGGCGCGGGCATTGCCGACATACAACACATCCTTGTCCTGCATAGTAAAGTTCTGCGCCAGGAAATAGCTGCCAGCGTGCTTCATGTTGATGTGATAGACCACTGGTCGGCGGGCACTCGGATGGTCGGGATCAACCACATAGCGGAACACGAAAATCGCCGCGGGGTCCCCAGAATAGGGGTTGGGGCCGCCGGCCGCCGAGACGGCCTCGGCAAGTGTCATCCTGCCGCTGGCAATGGGGAGCTGTTCCATCCGCCCGGCCGCGCCCAACACCGAGAAGGTCAGCGGCGCGGCAATGAGCGTGTAGCGGTCACCCGGATAGACTCGGACATCAAGGTCAGGATTGTCTAGGAGGGTGCTCAGCCGTACATTCGCGCTTTGATCGCGGCGCTTGATGCGCAGGATGATGTCGCTCGCTCGCCCGCGATAGCCACCGGCCAGCGCCACAACGTCTGAGAGGGTCTCCTGATTGGTGTTGAGCACCAACCTGCCCGGGCGCGCCACTTCGCCGCCCACGATCACCGAATTACTAATCACCTCGCGGCGGGTCACCAGAACCTGGGGGTTTTGCGAGAAACCGCGAAGCGCCTGCCTGATCTGGGTCTGGATCTCGGCGGGTGTTTTGCCCGCAACGTGGAGCTTGCCAGCATAGGGGATGGTGATGTCGCCATCATCATTGATGCGTAATTCGGGCAGTGTCTGCGCGCGCGCGCCAGCGTCGGCCATGGTTGCTGCCATGCCGCCCACACTAGCCTGTGGGCCCGAGAACAGTGTCACGCCCGCTTCATAGATCGCCACGCCCAGCACGTCGCCTGGCCCGACCATGTCGGTAGGAGGTGCGGGCAGAACGGTGAGGTGTGGCCCGGTTGCGGCCTGCGGTGCCGGCACAGAGGCTTGGTCATACACTTCGACCAGCGAGAGGCCCAGCGGCGCCTCTTTGATCACGCTTTTTTTCACTTCGGCACCAGTCGGGCCGCTTGAGGGCAAGGTGGCGCAGCCACCGAGAAACAAGGTAGCGCAGCCACCCAGCAGCAAGGTCGTGCGGCCACTCAGTGCCAGAGTGGTATCACGCAAAAACGAATTATGGAGCTTCATGAAAGACTTCCGGGAATATGTATCGCAAGGGTCTGCGTGAACGAACCATTATGCCACCCACTTACCGCGCACGGCGGCGGGCGGGCGATGCTTGGGCTCAGGTAGCGCCGTTCGCGCCATTTGCCTAGGGTGACCTTATCATCTGCCCGATTTTTGGTCCTTTTTCAAATACGGTCCATCTCATAGGCAGCGCAAACGCAGCCAACTGCGTGTGATCGGCGCTTGCGCTGCCTATGATCCTGCTTTAGCGGAGAGCCATCTTTGCGCTAGGCGGAACTCGACCGTCTGGCTTTTCGTCTGACACGGGTACTATGAACTTGGAAACGACTTTTTCCGAAGATGCCATGTCGCCGCCCCGCAGGTCGGCAGCGCTTCTTTGGGTACAAAAAAACCGCTGGTTTTTTCTGTTTGTCATCGTGCCGGTTTTGCTGTCCTGCCTGTATTATGGGTTGATCGCGTCGGATGTTTACGTTTCGGAATCCCGCTTTGTCATCAAGGCTCCCGACCAAAAGCACTCGCAAGTCTCTTCGCTTGCCAATCTGATCCAGACCACTGGCCTTTCCAGCGGTCAGGAACAGGCCAATGAGGTGCTCGATTTCGTGCGATCGCGCGATGCTCTCGCCAATCTCGAGCGTAAGGTGGATATCCGCCGACGCTATGGCAATGGTGGTGATGTACTGTCGCGCTTTCCTTCGGCGCTCACCGGCGATTCCTTTGAATATCTTTACAAATATTACGCCAACATGGTCGATGCCGACATTGACACCCAGACGGGAACGGCGGTGGTCAAGGTCAAGGCCTTTACCGCTGATGACGCCTTTCAGATTAATCAGGCATTGCTGGGCATGAGCGAGGATATGGTCAACCGCCTCAACGCCCGCGCCCAGGAACGCGGCATTGCCGAGGCCGAGCACCAGGTGGCCATTGCCACCGAGCGCACCCGCAAAGTTACCGCGCAGCTTACCGCCTACCGCAACCAGTCGGCGCTTATTGACCCTGGCAAGCAGGCGGTAGGGGTGATTGAGATCGCCAACCAAATGGTTGCCCAGCGCGCGGCGCTGCAAGCTCAGCTTGAAACCATGCAGCGCGAGACACCGCGCAACCCCGCGATCCCGGCGCTTGCCAATCGTGTCGCTGCGCTCTCTGGGCAAATCGCTCAGCAAAACGGGCAGGTTGTCGGCGGCTCCAGCACCATCGCCTCGAAGCTGGGCAATTACGAGGGTCTTCTGGTCGAGCAGAAGTTTGCCAACGAGAGCCTGACCGCTGCCAATGCTGGTCTGGTCCAGGCCCGCGCCGAAGCGCAAAAACAGCAGTTTTATCTGGAGCGGGTGGTCGAGCCGAACCGACCTGATACCGCCCTGCTGCCCCATCGCCTGCTCAGCATTCTGACGGTGGCGGCCTGCGCGCTGTGTCTGTACTTCATTGGATGGATGCTGATGATCGGCATTCTTGAGCACGCACCCGAGAAGTGAAGCTATGAAGAGCAGCACGTTTTCACGGTTCTGCGAGGGGCTTCACACGCAAAGACGCGTTATTCACGCGTTGATTATCCGTGAACTGATCACCCGCTTTGGCCGCGAAAACATCGGCTTTTTGTGGATGATGGTGGAGCCGCTGCTGTTTGCCAGCCTCGTTTCCATCATGTGGCGTATCATCCATGGTCCGCAAGAACACGGGGTCAGCATCGCCGCTTTCGTGGTAACGGGATATATTCCGCTAACGTTGTTTCGCCATGTTGTTAACCGAAGTGTCGCGATTTTCCAGGCAAACAGCAGCCTGCTGTATCACCGCCAAATCCAGATCCTCGATTTCGTGATTGCGCGCTTCGTGATCGAGATGCTGGGGTCGATGATGGCCTTTCTTCTCGTAGCCGTCTTGCTCATTGCGTTTGATCTCTTTCCGATCCCTGCCGACCCTGGCATGATGATTGCCGGATGGCTGATCTATTGCCTGTTTTGCTTTTCCTTGTGCCTGGTCATCGCCCCGCTTTCGGAAATGTCTGAGGTGCTGGAAAAATTCATTCCGGTTACCACCTATATCATGATCCCGGTTTCGGGCACCTTCTCGATGGTGTCCTGGCTGACGCCTGCATTTCGGCACGTCATGTTGTGGTCGCCGTTTGTGAGCGGGGTTGAAATGATGCGTGGTGGCATCTGGGGCAATCGGGTCACGGTATATTATGAGGTCTGGTACCCCATCGCCCTGTCGATGGTGCTTTCGTTTATCGGGCTGGCGCTCATCCGTTACGTTCGCCGCAGTTTGGTTGTCGAATGATCGTCTGCGAAAATCTCTCAAAGTCGTATCGTGTTGGCCACGGGCGCAAGCATGTCCTGTGCGATGTTAATTTGCAAATCAGCAAATCGGACAAGATTGCGTTTTTGGGGCGCAACGGAGCGGGAAAGTCCACGCTGATCCGTCTTTTGGGCGGGGTGGAAATGCCCACTTCGGGCATCATCCGCCGCTCGATGTCGGTGTCCTGGCCGCTGGGCTTCAACGGTGGCTTTCAGGGTAGCCTGACCGGCTATGACAATGCCCGCTTCATCGCGCGCATTTACAACAAGCCCTACCAGTATGTGCGCGAGTTTGTTGAAGAGTTCACTGAATTGGGCCGCCAGTTGGCGATGCCGGTCAAGACCTATTCCTCAGGGATGCGGGCGAGGCTGGCGTTTGCTCTCTCGCTGGCCATCGAGTTTGATTGCTATCTGATCGACGAGATCATCCTGGTTGGCGATGCCCAGTTCCGCGCCAAGTGCCAGTACGAACTGTTCGACAAGCGCGGCGATCGTGGTTTTGTGCTGGCATCCCATGACATGGGTATCATTCGCGAATTCTGCAACCGCGCCGTGATCGTGGGCGGGCAGAACGCCATCGTCACCGACGACGTCGAAGGGGCTGTTGCCCATTACGAGAGAAGCTGAAACGTTGTAATCGTTTAATGTTTATGGTTGCAAAGCCTGTTGTGAACCGCCGATCAAGTTGATGTCCTGTTTGGACAGGATGATTGCGAAAGCGAAGAGGTAGACGCCCTTGAGGGTTTGTACATATCGCTCGCAATTCTTGACGAGCCTGCGGAAACGGGCAGCCCGGGCGAAGGATCGCTCGACGGCCCATCGGCGCGGGGGGCAGGACAAAGCCGCGTTTGGTTCCGGGCAGCTTGACGACTTTGAGGTCGATATAGCGGCTTGGGCGCTGGCAAGTTTGACGTGCAGCGCGAGCAGGTGTCCCTGCGTATCGACCGCGATGTGTCAGTGTGGGCAATCCTTCGATCAAGGTACAACCTGCGGCGCGGCAATGCCGGAGGAGGGAGCAATGAAAGCCATCACGGGGATTGGAAAGGATACCTGTTGAGTAGCGCCGAGAATTGACCCATGCTTTCCTCGCCTCCGGCTGACAGTCGGGAGGCATCGGAGTGATCGACATGGACCTACTCAGTGTGATCCGCCGCTGACATTTATGCTGCGCATAGCCTTCGGCCCGCCAAGGCATCCCCATTCGCGAGATCAAGCGGCGCACCGGCTTGTCGCGCAACACGATCCGCAAATATCTTCGGGCCGACGCGGTTGAACCGGTGTTCAAGGTACCCGCCCGGCCAAGCAAGCTGGCCCCTTTGCCGAGAAACTGACGGGTTGGCTGCGGGTAGAATCGGGCAAGTCGCGCAAACAGAAGCGGACGGCCAAGCAGCTTTACGCTGATCTCGTCGTGCTGGGGTATGATGGATCTTACTGTCGCGTGGCGGCCTTTACGCGGGACTGGAAGCGTGAGCGCCAGTATGAGCAGCAGACCAGCGGGCGCAGAACATTCGTGCCGCTGGCCTTCCAGCCTGGTGAAGCCTTCCAGTTCGATTGGAGCGAGGATTACGCTGTTCTGGGCGGCAAGCCGGTCAAGTTGCAGGTGGCCCACACCAAGTTTTCGCATAGCCGCGCTTTCATCGTGCGAGCCTACCTGCTGCAGACGCACGAGATGTTGTTTGACGCCCTGACGCAGGCATTCCGGGTACTGGGCGATGTGCCGCAACGCGGGATCTTTGATAATATGAAGACAGCGCCTTGAGTACCTTGCGCTCTGCATCGATGCGCGCGGCATGCCGTCGGTTCTGCCTGGCGACCTGGGCGTCAACGAACTCGCGCCAGGCCTCGAGGCTGACGAAATCGCGACTGTGCCGCTGGCGCAGGGCCTGATCGAGGCGCCTCTTGAGGGGACCGTGTGGACCTTCGATCGATCCGTTCTCGTGCGCCTCGCCTCGGTTGTTGCGGGTGGCAAGCATGCCGTAATGACGGCACAGTTCGTCATAGCTTCGGGTAAAATCCCGCTGCGCATCGGCGTCGAGGTTTTTGTAGGCGGCTGAATCGCTGCGGTGTTCGGCTGGTGCACCGCCCAGCTTCCACAACGCATCCTGCAGGTGCTCAGAAAGGGCGGCAAAGCTCTCCCCGCCAAGCACGACAGCCGCATGCTCCCAGCCACTCGCTGCCAGGCGGAAGTGGTAGAGGCGATAGGCCAAGGTCTCGCCGGCAACCGTGACCTTGAGACTGTCGCATACCGTGAAATCCGACAGGCCCTGCCGACCGGGCTCGTGATGCTGCGGGAAGAAGATCTCCTTCTTTCCGCCGTGCAGGGCCCGCCACCGGGCGATCCGGCGCTCCAGTGTTCGTCGTATAGCATCGGGAACAGCATCTTCGCCGAACTTGTCCTGGAACGTCTCGAAGACCGTGACGGCAATGATACCGTCGATCTGGAGCAACTCTTCGACACGTGGCCAGAATGGCTCGAGCGGATCGGCCCGGGTGCGCCAATGGCGCTCCTTCTTCTTCTGCGACGGAAGCTGAGGAGCGTTCTCGATCCGGCGTGCGCTGCGCTCGCTGATACCGGCCTTGGCAGCCGCGACGGCCTGGGTGTGTTGACGGCGATATGTCATGAAGAGGAATACCTGCCGATCGGAAATGTGGTGGCCCGGCATCACAAACCCATCGTTCCTTGTTCGATGAGTGTTCCGATACCACCGCCCGCCGCAGCCCCGATCAACCCCTGCAAAAAAGGGGATAGAAGATCGCCATCGGTTGTCTGGTCCGCTCTCCGGTCGGGGCTCCGCCCCTCCCTACGATCAGCCCAGACAACCGATCCTACCGGCCATTATAGTTGCCGCTCAACCGGCCATCGTAGTTGTCGCCGCGCAAGATAGCGGCCTTCACCGGATGGCTACGAGCCATCCCGGCCGACAGGGGATGCAAATATCAAAATTAATCCACTAGCGATCTCAGTGTAAAATCGTCGGCTGCCCCGACAAGCCCGGTAAGGCCGGACGACCAAAGATCGAAAATCGACGCATTCTCAAAGTGCTTCACCCACCCGCGCACAGGTCTCCTAAAACAACAGGCTGAGCCGCCGAACCACGTTCCCCATCGCGCCGGTGCTGGCGAGAGCTTGCGCGGCCGGCGGCCACGGTTCGGGTTGATCCCGGCATCACCGGTCAGTCGCCCCCGGATCCGATCGCGCAGTCCGTGACGTCCTGGCCCTCACACTCAGGCGCGGATCAGACTTGCACCTTGGAGTCCACGAAGCGCCCTTCGGCCATGCCATGCAGGATATAGTGGTGCAAAGGGTCCATGCCTGCCTCGGCAACATCAGGGTACTTGGCCAGATATGCCTCGCCGTCGAAGTGGTTCGTGCTTTGCAGCATGTGCGCTACGCGCTGGCGGCGCATTGAGGGGGGCATCATGCCCTTCAGCCCGGCGTTGGCATGTTCGATGATGCGGTAGAGCCGGCGCATCCAGTCCAACTGGCGGTCCTTGCGGCCGACGCGCTCTTCGGCTGCACGCAGTTCGCGGGCTTGCTGCTTGTTCTGGGCCTGAAGGATGGACAGCTGTTCCAGTGCCTGCGAGGCCTTGCCGTGGTATTCCAACGCATCGGCGCGCACCGCGGCGAGGGCCTGGTTGAGCGCTGCGATCTGCTCTTGCGCGTGGCGCGCTTCGTTCTTGCCTGTTTCGAGCCGGTCCAGAAGCATTTCGATATCTCTGTGCAGGCCCGCCTTCTGATCAAGCAGCACTGAAATTGCTTCGCGCTCCTGGCCATCGCTGTGACCCGCATCCTCGGGGACCGCGACGGAAACAGAACGAACGAGCCGATCAAGAAACACAGCCAGATCCGCAAGCGGGTGCTGTTCTTCCTGCCATTCGTCACGCAGCCGCTCAGTCTGTGCGCGCAGCACGTCAGGTTCGGTTTCCAAGCCTTTCAGCCGCGCAACACCGGCAAGAATGTGGCGGTTGGCTTTGCCGTATGCGTCGATCTGCTGCTGCCTGAATTCGGCAACCGCCCCCATGCGATCGATCGTGCGGCGGGCCTTTTCCAGTTCTGACTGGACCGCAGCCAGGCGGTTTTCCAGGATGCGGCGTTCGCCGGCAAGATCAAACACCCATCCATCGGCTTCCGTCAGCCGGGTCTGCAGGCGTTCCTGAACGGTCTGGAGTTCCTCAATCCGGCCCAGTAACTGGTCGCGTTCGCCGGTCAGGCCGTCAGCTCGTGACCACGCCTGCTCGATTTCTTCCTGACGTTGGCGCAGGTTGCTTTCCAGCGCCGCGATTTGCCCGGCAAGCTGGGCTTTTTCCGCAGCAGCTTCGGCTGCGGAGCGCGTTCCGTTCTGCTCCGTTTCGGCGAGCGCAGCGGAAAGGCGGGCGATTTCCTGAGACAGGGCTGTGTGTTGCTCACGCTCGAGGACAAGAGCGGCGCGCGCTTGGTCGAGCTGCGCGTTGCGTTCCTGTTCCGCAGCCGGATCCGACAGACTTTCGCAGCGCTGGCGCAGCTCGCTGATGAGCCGCATATCCTCGGTGCTCTCGCTTTCATTGTAGACCGCGCGCGATTGCCAGGTACGTGCGTTGAGCGCCGGGTAGCGGTGATAGACGAAGGCCGTGTTCAGCGGTTCCGCACTGGGTCCCTTGCGAAAGACGGCGACGAAATCGTTCCATACATCGCTGTGCCGATTTCCGATGAAGCTTTCGACAAGATCTATTTCCAGACCCTTTGACTTGGCATGTTCGGCCAGCGCCAGTCCGGCATCGGGATAAAAGCGCCAGCAATCGAGGGGATAGCGATGGACGGTGCCGTTGGATGGTGCATTCACATATATGTGGCCACCGGGCCGGGCAGCGCGGCACATGCGCAAGAACGTGTCCCAGAAGCGGATGTCATGTTCGAACACCGACGAGGCCATGACAAGATCGAAGCTGTTATCCTCAACCGGAAAATCAGAGCCCGGAGTGATGACGAGGTCTACCGAAGGCCCTTCTTCCAGATCCAGCCCGGTATATTGGGTGGTGGGTGCCGCGGCATCCCGAAGGCATCCGTTGACATTGAGTGAGCCTACTTCCAGGATCTTCGCGTTGGGAAGATCGCTGTAAGTGCGCATGACCAGTTCCCCGATCCGATACGCAGAATCGTGCATTTACGTCACTCCATTGCCGTCTTCCGGTCCCCCCGATGAACGGACCGGCAACTTTATGCGACTTTGCCCAAATGCCTCTTTCTTGCAAGGCTCTAGACACGAAAAAGCAGGAGGGGAAATCAATCACCCTCGACTGGAGTCTGCCTCCACTGGCGCAGTTGCCACTCGATCGTCCGCGCAACGCCTTCGCGAAATGGCGTCGTGGTCTTCCATCCCAGCAGCCTTTCCGCTTTGGCCGGATCAAGAATGTTGGAAGGTGTATCGGTAGCCCTGTCGGGGATGTGTTCGCGGATAATGCGTTGGCCCAGTGCCGCTTCCACCGCCTCTACGACCGCCAGGATCGAGCGCCCTTTTCCGCTGCCCACGTTCACCACATCGTTCAGCGGCTCGCGTTCGACCGCACGCACGATGGCATCGACTGTATCGTCGATGTAGAGGTAATCGCGTTCGTTCAGCCCATCGCCAAAAATGGTGATCGGCTGCTCCTGCCGGTATTTTTGCAGGATTGTGCCGATAAGCCCCTGCCCGCCCACGCCGGTTTGGCCCGGGCCGTAGGGATTGGCCACGCGAAGGATGTTGAACCCCATTGTGGTCCCCCGGCACAGCATCCGCAAATACTGTTCGGTAAACAGCTTGGTCAGTCCATACGAATTGAGCGGCAGGGTAGGATGATCTTCCGTGATCGGCACTGTCCGGGGATAGCCATAGACCGTCCCGCCCGACGATAGGAATGTGAATGATCGCACTCCCGACACGATACATGAATTTATGAAGCTCACATGCGGGATGATATTGCTGTGTATGTCCGGAACGACCTTGTTGTTACCGATCGCGGCATTGGATGAATTGATCAGCTGCACCACATGGGTAATGCCGAACAGCTTGCGATGGGCTTCGATATCGTCGTGCAGATCGACCAAGCGCATTTCTACCCGATCGCCGAACTTCTCCTCAAAATCGCGAGGGAAATGACGGCCAAAGCATACCGTGCTGTAACCCTGGGCCAGCAAGGCCGCGGTAAGATGGCGACCGATAAAGCCGTTGGCGCCGAAAACTCCTACAATAGTCATTTCTTCCTCGATTTCAGCCGCAGGCCGAGTATTAAAAGCCGTTGCAGGAGAATACCACAGAGTCCGATTGCCTCATGTTCGAGACAGCGAAAGTGGCGCTTTTCCTGTCGTAGGCAGTTTCGCGCAAAATACCTTCGCTTCGCGTGAGACTGGATGCGAAGCAGGCCCATCCATTAGGCGCCTCGGCCGAAAATCCAATCATGACAGTGCCGGCTGCGCAATCGCGGGCCATAGCGAAGGATCCGGCCGCTTGGCCTCCCCGCCGGTCGCCCACGGCGCAGCTGCCCGAGATCGACGGCGGCCCGCCCGATGCGATGGTAGCTGGCGCTGAAATTGCATCGCGCTCCACTTTGAGCGCCGGCGTTCCTCCTGCCGGTCCCACTTCGATCAATACGGCATCATCGGCCATGATCAGCTTTCCCGCCCCGGCCCTGCGCGCAGTCGAAAAGACACGCCACGAGGGCCTGCCCGGTGCGCCATACCAGGAAAGGGCATATTGGGCTGGCAATGCCACGGCATCTGCGGCCCCGTCGACCACTTCGATGGACTTGTCCCCAAACAGGATGCCCAGGCGATAGCTCGCCCCGTTATTGAGGATCGATATCGGATTGGTACAGCTTTGCGGCTCTCCCATCCCGATGCCGCAATCGACCCGGAGATTGTTCAGCAACTGTTGTGGATTGAAATTGTAGGGATCTGCAAAAGGGGCCGGATTTCCTTCATTCTGAATGGAATTCTCATCATTGATAAGCAGGCGGAAAGCCGTTTTTCCGCGTGGGACATAACCCTCGGAATATTGCGCCCAGTGCAGGTGGGGCCGGTCGCTGTCAGCGACCACGAGGTTGATGCTGCCGATGACGTTTTCCGCCCGCGCGCTGCGATTGTCGCTCGAGCGCGCACCGAAAAACGCCCCGTAATTGCCGGTCGTGGACAATGAATAAAGCTGTACTATCCCACTCAAATCCGTGCCTGGGACATAGCGGTTGGCCCATGTCTCGCCTTCGCGGGAGGCCGCACCGAACAGGCCCGTCCTTGCTCCTATGGTATTGACCAGAAGATTGCTCGAACGATCGAAACGCTGCTGGTTGGTCTGCCTCGAGATTGCGGGATAAAGGTCAGTTCCGATCACGATCGCTTCGCGTTCTTTCGCTTCGGCGGGGACTGGCCCTTCATCGGCCCGTGCCGGAGCCGAAAATCCGGTCATGAGGATGCCGCAGGCCAGCGCCGCCACCTCCAGAGCCTGGCTTTTGCAACGGTGCTTCATTGTGGGCAGGCAGATCATGAAGGTAAACTCCGGCAATACGTTGCGTGCAGGTGCCCGGGGCTATACGGGGCACGCAGCTGTTTGCACGCGGTGGCTTGTCCTTGCGTTGTTGGCCAACCGTCACATCACACATTTTCATGAGTATGTCCTGTAGCTGCGGCGGATGCATTGACCAAGACTCTAATTGAAAATAGCGTGGATCAAAATAGCTCGACGAAACATAGTGATGTAATCATTCATCTATTATCATCAAAATTTTCCTGGAGTAAGCATGCAATTTTCTAATAATCAGGAAGATGGCGTACTTGGCAAGCTAAGTGCACGCCAAAGAGAAATCGCATATGCAAATTTTGATGAAAATTACTATAAAGTGTGCAATCCAGACCTTGAAGTTGACGGGGTGGATTTACTTTCCCATTACCTGCAAGTAGGCTGGAGGCAGGGTAGAAATCCCAACGCATCTTTTCGCACATTGGAATACTTACTTCGCAATCCACACCTGATCGGTGCGCAGCAGCATCCGCTTTTTCACCATCTGTTCGGGGGGGAAAGCTCCGGGATGGTCGAACCTCCCGTTGCCGTTGCGGATGTAGCCGATCTGCCGCCGGTGCCTGACCTGCCCGCGCCAAACCAATCTGGCCTGGATATCCAGGTCGCAACGGCTGTGCCTATTGCGCCGATCACCCCGCTTTCCGAGGATGAAGCCCTGCGCGGGCTGATCCCACACGAAATCCGCCGCCTGCGTGAGGAATTTGACGAAGCCTACTACCTTGAACAGTACCCTGAAATCCGGATTTCAGGCGCTGACCCGTTCATGCACTACATGACGCTGGGGTGGCTGGAGCGGCGTAACCCATGCGGCGATTTCTCGACCAAGTTCTATCTTGATCTCCACTCCGACATCGCCGCTTCGGGGATGAACCCGTTCGTCCACTGGGTATTGCATGGCAAAGTGGAAGGACGTGCAGCGATATCCTTCCGCCAGATGCTGGCAAAAAGGCGCTATGCCCCCAAGGTTTCGGCGATCGTTCCCAATTACAACCATGCCCGGTTCCTGGCGAAGCGGCTCGACTCCATCCTCGCCCAGACGTATCCCAATATCGAGATCACCGTTCTTGACGACTGCTCAAGCGACAACAGCCGTGAAGTCATTGACGGTTATGTCGAGCGATACCCCGGTCGTATCAAGAAAATGTACAACGAGGTCAATTCGGGCGGCGTCTTCAAACAATGGAGCAAAGGCGTCAGCAGCGCGGACGGGGAACTGGTCTGGATTTGCGAAAGCGACGACTTCTGCGAACCGGACTTTGTGGAAAAACTGGTCCCGTTCTTTGCCGACGACAGCGTGCAGATGGCCTTCGGGCGCATTCTTGAAACCGACATCGAGGGCGAGCCCAACCTCTGGCTCGACACATACCGCGAACGCACAGAGGCGGGGATATGGGACACATCGCTGGTCCGTCCTGCGGCGGACTGGTTCGCTCACAGTTTCGGAATCAGCAACGTGATCGCCAACGTGGGCGGCTGCCTGTTCCGACGCCAGCCCATTCCCCTGCACGTCTGGCAGGAGGCTGCCACCTATCGCGTGGTAGGTGACTGGTACCTGTATCTGCAGATCGCCGGCGGGGGCCAGATCGCGTGGGAACCCGAGGCGGTATCCTATTTTCGCCGTCATGGGGGAAATACCTCGTCCAATTCCTTTACCGGCCCAGGCTTCTACAATGAACTTGAACGGTTTATGATAGAGCTGCGCAAAACATGGGATGTGCCTTATGTCACGGTAGAGAAATTTTATCACTTTATTAAAGAACAATATGAACATTTCTCTCTTTATTCGAAAATCGGAGATTTAAATCTTCATTGCAACCTTGAAAAAATGCTGTCCTCTAAACGAGAGAAAGGTCACATCTTACTTGCAATGCTTGGATTTGTTCCAGGTGGTGGTGAGAATTTTCCGATCCAGCTGGCAAACAGTCTCGTAGAAGCAGGATGGATCGTTTCGCTGCTCATATTCGAAAGCGAAGAAGTCAACGAGCACATGCGTGTGTCTCTCAACCCTGCAGTGTCGGTTTACGACGCCGCATGGGTCACCGAATACGGCTGCGCACGCTTCATTCGCGAAGCCGGTGTGTCCTTGATCCATTCCCACACGGTCGGTGCCGAAATGCGCTTCTATGACATGTGGAATCTGGATCCCGATGTACCCTACGTGGTGACACTGCACGGCTCCTACGAATGTTCGGACCTCCCGCCCGACCTGATGAATCGCATCACGCAATCGGTCGATCATTTCGTCTACACCGCGGACAAGAACCTGCTGCCGCTGGAAGGCCAGGGCATCCCTGCGGACAGCCTCACCAAGATGGCCAACGCCATGCCGATCGATCCACTGCCCTATCCCCAGACCCGCGCGGAAATGGGTATCGATGAGAATACGATCGTATTCACGCTGGTCGCCCGCGGCATCAAGCGTAAAGGCTGGCGCACCGCGATCGAGGCATTCCGCCTGATCCGCAAGCGCAACCCGGGGCGTGCGATGCACCTGTGCCTTGTCGGCGAAGGCGAAGAGCCGGATCGTCACCGCAAGAAATACGATAACGATCCCGATATCAGCTTCCTGGGCTATCAGGCCCGCATCCACGGTCTGTACCGGATCAGCGACGTCGCGATCGTGCCAACCCGGTTCGCCGGCGAATCCTATCCGCTGTGCATCATCCAGGCGCTACAGGTGGGAACGCCGGTGGTCGCCAGCGATGTCGGCGAGATCAGCAACATGCTCGAAAACGAAGCCGGGGAGCGGGGTGGCATCATCGTCAAGGCGGTTCGGGATACCGATCAGTTCATTGCCAACTTCGCAAAAGCGATGGAAGCGATCCTCGATGCCCGCCTTCGCGGGGAACTGGCCAGAAATGCGCAGGAACTGGGTCGCAAGTACGATATGGGGCCGTTGGTCGAAGTCTATGGCGGCCTTTACGCAAGGATACTGGACAAGCCGGTCCCTGCAGTGACGCTGGCGGCCTGACGCTTCGCAAAGCCCCGTCTGCGCCGCGTGTGCATCGGCGCAGACGGCCAAGACCGTTCAAAACCTTGCGAGCCAGCCCCGGCCCCTCTTCCCCGGCCTTTCCACCTTTTCTCCCAGATAGGTGTTGGGCCGGGACTGGCCGTCGGCGATCGACCTGAGACTGCGCAGATCGAGCCTCCCCAGTGCCTCGTCGAAAAAGGCGGGGGTGTAATAGATGCAATCGTCGAAATAATAGTGCGTCACCTGCGACCAGCGGGTCAGGCGCGGGTCTTTCTGGTGGCTGCCGCCGTGGAGCAGATTGGCGGTCCAGATCAGCGCCTGTCCCTTGCGCGCAAGGAACATCTCCTCAATGGCGCCATAGGCCTTGCGCAACGCCTGCCAGCCTTGCGCAAAGGGGTCCTGCGCGGAATTGAGCGTGCTGTCGTGGCCGCGACGGCCGATCATGCTGTTGGTCAGCGGCGGCCAGCGGTGGGAGCCGGGCAAGTAGAACAGCGGCCCCGCCTCCGGCCCGATATCCTCCATCGCCAGCCACACGCCACACATGAACCGTTCGGGCAGGCTGGAGAAATGCACCGCATCGGTATGCGCCTCCTGCTGCGTGCCGACCGGAAAGTTCAGCGTCTGAAACGGAAAGGCGGAGCGGCCGTACAACTTGCCCAGAAGGTCCAGCATCGTCTGGTTCGCGGCGATCGCGCGCACGTCCTCGTCGAATTTCCAGGCATCCTGGATGCGGCGCTCGCCTTGCGTCTTGTCGCTGTCGGGATCGGCAAAATCGATGCCAGCGTAGCGCGGCCCCAGGTTAGCCTTAATTCGTTCTATCCGCGCGTCGATCCCGGCATCGGGAAAATCGAGCACCGCATAGCCGCGCTCGTTGAGGTCCCTGGCGATCCGTTCTTCGTCCGCCGTCAGGCCCATGGCCCCGCGCTGCATGGCGAAAAGCGGGGATTCAATCAGCGGAGTGCCGGGTAAGGGATTAGTCAAGATGGTCAATGTTGTCCTTGTTGCACGCAATGCGTGGCAGCCTTGGTACAGGGCCGCCTCGTGGATTGATTTTGACATTTGCATCCCCTGTCGGCCGGGATGGCTCCGCAAATGTCAAAATCGTAAAATCCATTAGGCGGCGTGGACAAATTTGAGCCAGTATCTGGCGGTGGCGAGATGAACCATGCCGAGGAAACTGTTGGCAAGCTGGTCGTATCGGGTTGCGATGGCGCGGTTGATCTTGAGGTGGCCGAACATGCGCTCGATGCGATTGCGCTGCCTGTAGAGCGCCCGATCATGCTCGATCTTCACGCGACGGTTTGATCGACCAGGGATGACCGCCTTGATCTTGCGTTCGGCAAGATCGGCGCGGATGGCATCGGCATCATAGCCTTTGTCGGCAGGAAAGCGTGCGGAGCCTGTTCTGGCAGGTCGATCAAATCATCATATGCCTTGCAATCTGCCGCCTCGCCGCCTGCCAGGTGGAAGGCGACTGGTCGTCCAAGGGCGGCAACCACACAAGTTTACTGGTGAACCCGCCCCGCGAGCGGCCAAGAGCGCGTCGACGAGTCCCCCTTTTCCGCCCGCTGCCGAGACATGGGCGCGGACTGTGGTGCTGTCGATGCTGTAATGGCCGCTGTCGGCCATGATCTCGGCCAACGTCACGGCGGCGGCCTCCCAGACCCCGGCCTCACTCCACCGCCGGAGCCGCCGATAGATGGTGTTCCAACTTCCATATTTGGGCGGGACATCACGCCACGGTGCGCCGCAGCGGAGCCGCCAGAGGATGCCATTGATGATTGAGCGGTTCTGCTCGGGCAGCCTGCCGCGACCACGGTTCTCAGGTTCGATTGGTAGCAAGTCCTTCAAGACGCGCCACTCCGCTTCGGTAAGATCGCCCCGGCTCAAGCCCACCTCCAAAAAGCAGCCTTGAATCAACCATTCCGTTCCGCGTCAACTGCAACGCGTCTGGCTGCTGACAGCAGATGTTGTTATGAACTGACGTGATATGACACAAACGATGCACATGGACGACGAATATTGCGACTGCGTTGTGCATGGGCATCAGCCCATCACCTTCGTGTGCACCCATATTGTTGGTTGCGTATCGCCCGAGACACCGGGATTTGTCTCATTTCCGTCGGAAGATGAAAATGACCTTCGGGATGCATGGTGCGAGGCCTGTGACTCGTATCTGCAAGAAAACGGTGGTGAGTGGACCGAAGGGACTGTGGAAGCTCCCGGCGGCATCACCATCATCTGCGCCGAGTGTTATCGCCAACGCGAGAGGGATGCGAGGCTCGCCGGGCGAAGGGTAATTCGACAGAACTAAATTTGACCACGCCGCCTAGCCATAAGCGCATCGCACCATTATAGACAATGGTCATGGATTTATCTGTTTCTCCTGTTCGTTTGATAAAGCCGCGCCGTCATGGCGATGCGCGTGGCTGGTTTACCGAGGTTTATTCCGAGCCTGCGTTTGCCGAGTTGGGCATTACCTGCCGCTTTGTACAGGACAATCACTCGCTCTCGGTGCCGGCCTTTACCCTGCGTGGCCTGCATTTTCAGACGCCCCCCCGGGGCCAAGACAAGCTGGTGCGCTGCATTCGCGGGCGCATTTTCGATGTGGCGGTCGATGTGCGGGCGGGCTCACCCACCTATGGCCAGTGGGTGGGGGCGGAACTGTCGGCACAGAACGGGCATCAACTGTTCATCCCCATCGGCTTTGCTCACGGTTTCCTGACGCTGGAGACCGATTGCGAGGTTACCTACAAATGCTCTGACACTTATGCGCCAGCGCATGATGGCGGCATCCGCTGGGATGATCCGGCGATCGGCATTGACTGGCCGCTGCCTTCGGGCGCCGTGCCCGAAACCTCGCCCAAAGATGGCGTGCAGCCCTTGCTGGCTGACTTTGCCAGCCCCTTTACCTATAATGGCCGCCCGCTCTTGCCGCTGGCCTAAGGAGAATCCATGCGCATTTTCGTGACCGGCGGCGCCGGCTTCATCGGCTCGGCGCTGGTGCGCCACCTCATCGCCAATACCGCGCATGAGGTGCTCAATTTCGACAAGCTGACCTATGCCGGCTCGCTGACCACGGTGGAGGAAGTGGCTGCCAGCCCGCGCTACCGCTTCGTGCAGGGCGATATTTGCGACGCGGCCGCCGTGCGTGCCGCGATTGCCGAGTTCCGCCCCGATGTCATCACGCATCTCGCCGCCGAAAGCCATGTCGACCGCTCGATCGACGGGCCGGGAGCCTTCATCCACACCAACATCGTGGGCACCTACACGATGCTGGCCGAGGCGCGCGGCTATTGGCAGGGGCTGGACGAGGCCGCCAAAGCTGCCTTCCGCTTCCATCATATCTCGACCGACGAGGTCTACGGCTCACTGGGCGCCACCGGCCTCTTCACCGAGGAAACGCCCTATGATCCCCGCTCGCCCTATTCGTCCTCGAAGGCGGGGTCGGACCATCTGGTCAGCGCCTGGGGCCACACTTATGGGCTGCCGGTGCTCATCACCAATTGCTCGAACAATTACGGGCCTTACCATTTCCCTGAAAAGCTCATTCCGCTGATGGTGGTGAAGGCCTTGGCTGGCGAGCCGCTTCCCATCTACGGCAAGGGCGACCAGATCCGCGACTGGCTTTACGTGGAGGACCATGTCCGCGCGTTGCAGGTGGTGTTCGAGCGCGGCCGGCCCGGGCGCACTTACAACATCGGCGGCCATAATGAGCGGCAGAACATCGAAGTGGTGCGCGCGGTGTGCGCTCTGCTTGATCAATGGCGCCCACGTGCCGATGGCGCCAGCTACGCCACGCAGATCACCTCGGTGGCTGACCGGCCCGGCCATGACCAGCGCTATGCTATCGACGCCACCCGCATCGGCGAGGAGCTGGGCTGGCACCCTGAGGAGAGCTTCGAGACCGGTATCGCCAAGACGGTGCGCTGGTATTTGGACAATGAGGCCTGGTGGCAGGCGATTGTCGCCCAGCACAAAGCCGACCAGCGGCGCGGACTGGCGGCATGACCAGCGCTGTGCTGGTGACGGGGGGCACGGGCCAGTTGGGCCAGGCGCTGGCGCGCGCCGCCTGGCCAGCGGGCTGGCAGCCCCATGTCGTCACCCGCGCCGATCTTGATCTGGCTGATCCGGCTGCCATTGCCGCCATGGTCGCGAGCCGGCCATGGGCGGCGGTGATCAACGCCGGCGCTTATACTGGCGTTGACAAGGCCGAGAGCGACCAGCTTACCGCCTGGCAGGTTAATGCGCTGGCCCCAGCCGCGCTGGCCTCCGCTTGCGCTGAAGCTGGGATCGCATTGGTGCAGGTGTCGACCGATTATGTCTTCGCTGGCAACAAGGAGGGCGCTTGGGATGTGGATGACCCGGTGGCGCCTTTGGGCGTTTACGGCGCCTCTAAGTTGGGGGGCGAACTGGCGGTGCGCACCAGCGGCGCGCGCTACGCCATTGTGCGCACCGCCTGGGTGGTCAGTGCCGATGGGCACAATTTCGTAAAGACCATGTTGCGCCTGGCCGCCGCCCGCGATGAACTGAGCGTGGTTGATGATCAGATCGGCAGCCCGACGAGCGCCGATGACCTGGCCGCCGCGCTCATCACTGTCGCCGTACGGCTGGCAGGCGATGCTGCGGCAAGCGGTACCTATCATTTCAGCAATGCCGGCGCGGTCAGCTGGGCGGGCTTTGCGGCGGAAATCTTCCGCCAGTCGGCCTTGCGTGGCGGGCCATCGGCGCAGGTGGTGCCTATTGCCACCGCGCAATACCCAACGCCTGCGCGCCGGCCAACAAATTCCCAACTCTCGCACCGCGCCATTGGCGGGACCTTTGGTATAGCCCCGCGCCCTTGGCAGATAGCGCTCGCCGACATTCTCGACGCACTCATAGACCCATTGGATAGGATACCCGCGTGAAAGGCATTATTCTGGCTGGCGGCTCTGGCACGCGGCTGCACCCGGCAACGCTGGCGGTGAACAAGCAGCTTCTGCCCGTCTATGACAAGCCGATGATCTATTATCCGGTCTCGGTGCTGATGCTGGCGGGTATCCGCGAGATTCTTATCATCTCCAGCCCGGAATTTCTGGGTAATTACCAAAAGCTGTTTGGCGATGGCAGCGCGCTGGGTCTCACCATGTCCTATGCCGAGCAACCCCGCCCCGAGGGCCTCGCCCAAGCCTTCACTATCGGCGCCGATTTTATTGGCGATGACAATGTGGCGCTGGTGTTAGGCGATAACATCTTCTTTGGCGCGCATCTTTCCGACCTCTTGGCCAGTGCGGTGGCCCGCAAACAGGGCGCGACGGTTTTCTCCTATCATGTGGAAGACCCCGAGCGTTATGGCGTGGTGGAACTGTCGGCTGACGGTCGCGCGCTGAGCCTGGAAGAAAAGCCGGCGAGCCCCAAATCAAACTGCGCGGTGACCGGCCTGTATTTCTACGACAACCGGGTAGTTGGCTATGCCCGCACGCTAAAACCCAGCGTGCGCGGCGAGCTTGAGATCACCGACATCAACCGCCTCTACATGGAAGCGGGCGACCTGTACGTCGAGCAGATGGGGCGCGGCTATGCCTGGCTAGACACCGGCACCCATGACAGCCTTCTGGAAGCGGGCGAGTTTGTGCGCGTCATCCAGCACCGCCAGGGCGTCCAGATCGCCTGCCTTGAGGAAATCGCATACCAAAAGGGCTTCATCACCGCCGATATGGCCCGCGAAACCGGCGAGCGTTTCAAAAAAACCGCCTATGGCCGCGCCATATTGCGGGCGGTAGGCGAGGTAGGGCTCTGAGGCCCCGCCGGGTTAACCGCTAATTAAATGCAAAGGGGTTCTCACCGACCCAAAATACCCGAAAGTTGAAGGAGCTGGCGCAAAAATAAGATCCAGATCTATCCGCGCGCAGGTCTCATAAGTAATGAGACCTGCGCGCGGGTTGGCGTAGACACAGGTGTTGATTACTGATTCTATGGGCTTTCCCAAGAGGAGGGCTGCAAGTGGCGCAACGTTCGATCGGGCAGGAACAGTTTGGTTTCGCGGGGCGCGAGCGGGCGGCTTCATCGCTCGATGCGCTTGTCTCGCTGATCGACTGGAGCCAAGTGGCCGTACTGCTCGATCCTCTTTATCCTGCTGCCAAGGGCGAGCCGGCCTGGCCGCCGCTGGCGATGTTCAAGGCCCTACTTCTGTCGATCTGGTACGACCTGTCCGACGTAAAGCTGGCCGAAGCGCTCGATGATCGAGCCTCCTTTCGCCGCTTCTGCGGGTTCTCGGCGAATGAAGCGACGCCCGAGCGGACCGCCTTCGTCCGATTCCGCAGGCTGCTCCTTGCTCACCGACTGGATCGGACTCTGTTTGAGGTCGTGACCGCACAACTCAAGGCCAAAGCGGTAACGATCAAGACCGGAACGCTTGTCGATGCCACCATCATTGCCTCGGCCAGCGAGGAGGACGGTGACGCGCGTTGGGTCAAGCACAAGGGCAAACGGGCTATTCACGGCTTCAAGGCCCATGTTGGCGCCGACGCCGATACGGCATTGGTCGAGGAACTGTCGGTCACATCTGCCAATATCAACGCTGGCAAGGCAGGTCCTGAAGCATTGCTCGAAAATCCCGGTGAGGTGTTTGCCGACAGCGCCTATCGCGGCAATCACTTCCGCGATGCCGTGCGTGCCAAGGGTGGGATACCCCGGATCGTCGCTACCGGGATGTGGGGCGCGACGAAGCCGAAACGCTGCGCAAGCTCCATGAATGGAACCAGCCGATCCATCGCGTGCGCGGCCGGATTGAGAAGATCTTCGGAACCTGGAAGCGCTGCTACGGCCTTCGTCGAATGCGATGGCGAGGTCTCGCCAAAGCTGCCGTCCAGGTCCATCTCACCGCCATCGCCTACAACCTCAAGCGCACCATGAATATTCTGGCGGCAGCTGCCTGAGCGTTCGAATTGCTATGCCGACGTGCTGGCCAAACAAACGCCGGCCCGAGGATCCGGAAAAATACGCCGTCTCTTCAGTGCCCTACGCCAACCCGCGCACAGGTCTCATAAGTGACGTGCTTCCCAGCTTTCCGCCAGTTTGGATGAACACACTACGGAAATACGTTATGTAATTTACATGATGAGGAAATAGGTCCTGCAATGAACAGGCTGCGGAAATACGCCCTGGATACGCAGGCTGAATCACACCGATGCGCTGATGGAAAGGCCTTTTCCGTGGCCTGTTGGGTTTGGGGTTTCTTTATGCCTCTGGCGGGCAAAGGGCGCCCGAGCATCGCACCAAAAAGTGGGAACCGGTTTTTGGCATCGGCGATGCGACGACAAAGATCCGGCCTTTGCAATCCCGTTAATGGGGTGGTGCTTGTATGGCCAATGTGGGGTGATGACATAAAAGCCTGCGGCGCTAATAAGGGGCGCCGCAGGCTTTCAATTTTCAGACGGTGCGTCCGACACCTGTCGCCGAACCCGTGGCGCGACATAGACAGTAATGGGAGCGCGAGGGACGAGTCCCTCGCATCTAAAAACCCCCTTAAACCCTCATCCCGGCCCGCCCGGCCAGCTCATGCACATAATGCCACGCGATCCGCCCCGATCGGCTGCCGCGCCGCTTGGACCATTCCAGCGCATCGCCCACTTCAAAGCTCAGCCCCAACTCCTGCGCATAGCCGGAAATAATCGCGAGATAATCGTCCTGAGAGCAGGCATGGAAGCCGATGGAGAGGCCGAAGCGGTCGGCCAGCGCCAGCTTGTCGTCGACCACATCGCGCGGGTTGATGGGATCGTCCTGTTCGCCCAGAGAGCGCCCGACGATGGCGCGGCGGTTCGATGTGACGGCAAGGCGGACATTGGCCGGGCGCGCCTCGACCCCGCCTTCGAGCCATGAGCGCAGCGCGCGCGGGCCGGAGAGATCGCCTTCCTCAAAGCCGAGGTCGTCAATGAAGGTGAGGAATTGCCGTTCGACGCGTCCCAGCATGGCAAACAGCGCCGAGAGCGAGGAGAGCGCATCGGGGGCCACCTGAACTAGCGCGATGGCGCCGGGGTGGGCCTGCGCGGCGTTCAGCACGCTGGCGCGCACCAGCGCCGATTTGCCCATGCCGCGCGATCCCCACAGCAGCATGTCATGCGAGGCATGGCCTGCCGCCAGCCTTGCGACATTGCGGGCAACCGCTTCTTTCTGCTGCTCAATGCCCTGAAGCAGGCGCAATGCGGGGGCGTCCAGCCGATCCACCCCGCGCGCGGTCCGCCCATCCCAGACATAGGCGGGATGGGCCAGCCATTCGGCGGGTGCCGGGGCGGGGGGAGCCAAATGCGCGCCCAGTCGCTCCAGAGCATCGGCAATACGGGCCAGCGGATCGCCCTGATCGGCCATAAATTCGTTCCTTATGCTTGGCTTTGCTGCTCTTGCGCTATAGCGGGAGAGCTATGGCTGACAATGATCTTCCCCGTATCGTGACCACCGCGCCTGATGATCTGGCGCTGGCGGCGCGCGCCTTGCGCGACGGGGCGATTGTCGCGGTGCCCACCGAGACGGTTTACGGACTGGCCGCGCGGGCGGACAGTGTCGATGCCGTGGCCGCGATCTATCGCGCCAAGGGACGACCGGATTTCAACCCCTTGATTGTCCATGTGCCCGATCTTGCCGGAGCTGAGGCGCTGGCGGTGCTCGATGATCGCGCGCGGGGGTTGGCGGCGGCTTTCTGGCCGGGGCCTTTGACGATGGTTCTGCCGCGCCGGGATGATGCGCCTTTGGCGGCGGCGGTGACGGCGGGCCTGCCCACGGTGGCGATTCGCTGTCCGGCGCATCCGGTGATGCAGGCGATTTTGCGCGAATCCGGCCTGCCGCTGGCCGCGCCCTCGGCCAATCGCAGCGGCGGGGTCAGCCCTACCACGGCGGGTCATGTCGCGGCCTCGCTGGGCGGGCGGGTGCCGGTGATCGTTGATGGCGGGGCGTGCAAGGCGGGGATTGAATCGACGATTGTCGCCCTGCGCGACGATGGCGGATGGCAGGTGCTGCGTCCCGGCCCGATCACTTCGGCGGATCTGGCCGCGGTGCTGGGGCAGGGCGAGGCGCATGAGGATCGCGGCATCGAGGCGCCGGGGCAAATGACCAGCCATTATGCGCCGGGCAAGCCGGTGCGCCTGAATGCCGCTGAGAAGGCCGCTGACGAGTTTTACATCAGTTTTGGGACGGAGGAGGGCGATAGTGTACTTTCGCGCTCAGGCGACCTTGCAGAGGCCGCCGCGCGGCTTTACGCGGCGCTGCATGAGGCGGCCCATGCGCCGCAGCCCAAAGTGGCCATTGCGCCCATCCCGGATAAAGGCATCGGCGCGGCGATCAACGACCGCCTGCGCCGCGCCGCTGCGCCGATCTGAACCGTGCCGGTTCAGGGTTCGCACACCAATTTGCCCGAACCCATCGCGCTGACCTCGCATTTCGCGCGGCCTTTGACATGGACCGATCCCGAACCCATCATCGAAGCCTTCACCGTCCCGTCCGAGGCGAATTGCGTGTCGCCTGAACCAAGGATCGAAATATCGGCCTTGTCGGCCTTCAGGGGGGCCATCTCGGCGCTGCCGCTGCCCGCGATATTGACCTTCAGATCGGCGGTATGGCCCGCCCCGCGATAGGTGCCCGAACCGCCGATCGAGATTTCCAGCTTTTCGCCGTCCACCTTGGGTGTTTCGATATCGCCCGAACCCACGATGTTGATTTGCGCCTCACGCGCCAGATCGGCGCTGGTGATCTTGCCCGATCCGGTCATGGTCAGCGATTTGGGCGCGGGCATGGTCACCAGCACCGAAACCGCCTCGCCGGTGTTCCAGCCTTTCCTGTCGCGCAAAATCCCCAGCGTGCCGTCCTTCAGCGTAAAGCGCAGGTGCGACGCCTGATCGGGGGCGCCATCGACCTTGATGGCCAGTTTTTCGCCCGCTTCGATTTTTACCGCATCGGGGCCAAGCACCACCACGCTGTCGGGCGCCGGGCCGGACAGGTCGAGTTCGGCCAGCGGCTTGCCCGCGCCATGCAGCGAAACCTCGCCATCGTGGCATCCCGATAGAATGGCGGTCATGCCGATGGCGATCATCGGGGCAAAGGCGGATGTGATCTTGCGAAAGTCCATGGGGCTGCTCCCTGACATATTGCGTGTTGGTGTTGTAATACACCACACACCCAAAGGGAAGCCCCAAAGAAAAAGGGGCCGCCCCGACGGGCAGCCCCTCTTTGCAAACCCATACGGGCCCCGGCCGATCAGACGGCGGCGGCGGCCTCGTAATATTTGGGCGCATACTCATTAAGGATCGCGAGGATCTTCTTCAGAGCAGCCGGTTCGTCGGTCTTTTCCATCGCGGCCAGTTCGCGCGCGAGGCGGCTGGAGGCGGCTTCAAAGATCTGGCGTTCCGAATAGGACTGCTCGGGCTGATCGTCGGCGCGGAACAGGTCGCGGGTCACTTCGGCGATCGAAACCAGATCACCCGAATTGATCTTCGCTTCATATTCCTGGGCGCGGCGCGACCACATGGTGCGCTTGACCTTGGGCTTGCCCTTGAGCGTGTCCATCGCCTCGCGCAGGGTCTTGTCCGAGGACAGCTTGCGCATGCCGATGGCTTCGACCTTGTTAACCGGAACGCGCAGCGTCATGCGTTCTTTTTCAAACCGCAACACATACAGTTCAAGCTTCATCCCCGCGATCTCCTGCTCAAGCAGTTCGATCACCCGGCCAACGCCGTGCTTGGGGTATACGACGTAATCTCCGACATCGAAGGCGTGCGCCTTGGCGGTCATCTATCGTCCTTTCACTCGGCTCGGTGCAGCATGGAGAGGATCACGGCGGATATTGCGCATGCCCGTGCAAAAGTGATGAGCTTTTGCTGCGGTATGATGCGAAACATCAACCGAGTGCTGCAACGACGCCTTTCATGGTCAGGGGGTTCGACCCGGTTCTTTGCGATGACGACAGGCCAGACATAGGGACAGCCTGTCGCGACTGTCCTATTATATAGCACGCCTGTAACAAAATTGCCAGAGGCCAGCGGTGCGTTTATCGCAACCCCAGCCTCTGGCAGCAAAATTTTATCGTTCGGGCACCCGAAAATGCCTTCCGGGGGTGATTCGCCCCCCGGTAGATTCTCTTAGTCGCCTTCGCCCGGCGCTTCAGAGAAGAACTTTTCGAACTTGCCGTCCACGCCCTTGAATTCGTCGGCGTCCTCGGGCGAATCCTTCTTGGTGGTGATGTTGGGCCATTCGGCGCTGAACTTGGTGTTCAGCTCCAGCCACTGCTCCAGCCCGCTTTCGGTGTCGGGCAGAATGGCTTCGGCCGGGCATTCCGGTTCGCAAACGCCGCAGTCGATGCATTCGCTCGGATTGATCACCAGCATGTTTTCGCCTTCGTAAAAGGCGTCAACCGGGCAGACTTCCACGCAATCCATGTATTTGCAGCGGATGCAGGCGTCGGTAACGACATAGGTCATGGCTGCAAATCCCCTTTCAATGAAGAACAAACTTTCCCCGCTGCTAGTGGGGAAGGGGCGGTCTCGTCAAGCGCCTCATAACAGCTTTGTGCTTCATTTGGCGGTCCGCGCCGGTTTGGCATGGCGATCAACCGGATGATCCGCACCCCCGAAGGCACCGGCAGCACCAGCACATCGCCCACCGCGACCGAGGCCGAACAGCGTTCGATGCGCGTGCCGTTGCGGCGGATATGGCCCGCCTCGACCCATTCCTGCGCCGCGCCCCGGGTTTTGACCAGCCGCAGAAACCAGAGGAGCTTGTCGATCCGCATCAGGCCACCAGCGAGGCCAGAGCGGCAAAGGGGCTGTCGACGTCCATCGCGGCCTGCTGACGGGTGGATGCCTCGGTCTCACGCCGGGGAGGATGCCAGCGCCAGACCAGCGGGGCGGGTGGACCATAGACCTCGGCCGGCAGCACGCGCGGCATGATCGGGCGAAATCCGCCCAGCCGCAGCAGATGGGCATAGGCCCGCGTCGAGAGGCCGATTTTCACCGCCTCACCCGGATCGAGCGAGAAGGCCGTCTTGCCGGTTTTTCCGCTCGCCGCCTTGCGCCGCGCATGGGCCTCGCGCAGCAGCCGGTCGGCCCGGTCGATGCGCAGCGCCTCCTGGCCCAAGCGGCGATAGAAGCGCGGCACAGGCTTGTCGCTCAGCTTGACCACCGGGGCCATCGGCTGGGCGATGATGCCCTTTGCGCCCACCGCCGATTGCCATAATTGCAGCGGCGCGGCCTTGACCATCGCGGGGTGAAACACATCGAGCGGCCCGATCCGCACCCCCAGCCTGCGCAGCACATCGCGCTGGGGCGGAGAAAGCTTTTCCACCCCCGAGGCGGCGCGATCAACCATCCCGCCCCCCTCAATCATGCGGATGAGCAGCGCGCGCAGATCCGATCCGCTGTCGGGATCAAGGCTGGCCGCCTCCATTGCCGCCAGCGGGGCAAGCGGTTTCCACCGCCGCGCCAGCCATTGCCCCAGCGCCGCGATCAGATCGGCGCGCAAGGGCGCGGCAAGCCGGTCGAGCAAAGGCACAGCCGTCAGCGTAGGGGTGAGCAGCGCCCGCCCCCGCGCGATCCGGGCAAGAGGATGGCCATGCCAGACGATGCTCTCGCCTTGCATCTCCACATCGGCCTCGCCCGCATTCAGCGCCGCGATCAATTCGCCCGCGCGCCGGGCCAGCAGGTCGGGCAAATGCTTCTCCGCCGCCGCCTGAAGCAGCCGCGCATCCTCGTGCCGCGCCGAAGGATCGACGCGAAAGGCAAAGCCGCTCAGCGTGCCGATCTTCTCGCCCTCGACCAGCACATCATCGCCCTCCATCGCGACCGACAGCAGGCCTGCGTCCGGCCCCAGCTTGCGCATCAGAACGGTGGTGCGCCGGTTGACGAAACGCTCGGTCAGGCGGGCGTGCAAGGCATCGGACAGGCGCGATTCCACCTCACGCGCGCGGGCCGCCATTTCATCGCGCGCCAGCACCCAATCGGGCCGCTGGCAGATATAGGACCACGAACGCACCGCCGCGATCCGGCCCTGCAACGTGTCGATATCGCCCTGCGTGTTGTCGAGCTGGGCAATGGCGCGCGGGGCAGTGTCGGCGGCCAGCGGCCCGTGGCGCAATTCCTCCCACAGGCGGGCGATGAAACGGGCGTGGGTTTCGGCTCCCTGCTGGCGAAAATCGGGCAGCGAGCAGGCTTCCCAGAAACGGCGCACCATACCGGTGCCGCGCACGCCGGGGGCAATATCGGGGTCTTCGGCCAGGCGCTTGAGCACGGCCAGATCGATAGCTTGGGGCGCTGCGATCAGTTCGGCCTTGGCCGGGGGCCGTTCGAGCGAATCGATCAGCCGCGCTACCGAATCAAAGCTGAGATCGGATTCGCGCCAGAACAGGCGGGTCAGCGGGGCGAAGCGGTGTTCCTCGATCGCATAGATTTCCTCATCGGAAAATTCCGCGTCATGGCCCCCGGTTCCGGCCAGCGTGCCAAAGGTCCCATCGCGCTGATGCCGCCCGGCGCGCCCGGCGATCTGCGCCATTTCGGTGGGCAGCAGGCGGCGCTGGCGCACCCCGTCATATTTCGACAGCCCGGCGAAAGCCACATGGGTGATATCAAGGTTCAACCCCATGCCGATGGCATCGGTGGCCACCAGATAATCGACCTCGCCCGATTGATAGAGTTCGACTTGACGGTTGCGGGTTTCGGGGGAAAGCGCGCCCATCACCACCGCCGCGCCGCCGCGAAACCGGCGCAGCATTTCGGCCACGGCATAGACCTGCTCGGCGCTGAACGCGACGATGGCGCTGCGCGGCGGCACGCGCGACAGTTTCTTCGCGCCCGAGTGGCTGAGCGTGGAAAAGCGCGGGCGGCTGACGATCTCGGCCTCGGGTACGAGAGACTTGACCAGCGGCTCCATCACCGAGGAGCCGAGCAGCATCGTCTCATCGCGCCCGCGCGCATGCAGAAGGCGGTCAGTGAAAATATGACCGCGATCCCGATCACCGCAGAGTTGAATTTCGTCGATGGCGACAAAGGACAGGTCGGTGAAGCGGGTATTCGCGCCCTTTTTGGGCGCGCCGCGCACCGGCCCCCTTACCGGCATCGCCTCAACCGTACACAGCAGCCAGCGCGCATTGGGCGGCTCGATCCGCTCCTCGCCGGTGATCAGCGCGACATGCTCCGCGCCTTTGATCGCGCAGACCTTCTCGTAAACCTCACGCGCCAGCAGCCGCAGCGGAAAGCCGATGGCGCCCGAGGAATGGGCGCAGAGCCGCTCGATGGCCAGATGGGTCTTGCCGGTGTTGGTGGGGCCAAGCACGGCCTTTACCCGGCCATCGTGGGATTGTTGCGGGCGAAACGAAGCGCGCAGGTTGGGGGTGTGAACCATTACCCCCTGAATGTGGCAAAGCAGACCCGGCCCTGCAAGGGGCGCTTTGTCGCATTCGGGGGCCAATGGACCAAAAGGCCACAGGTTTAGCGATGACTTAACCATCATGAGGCAGGGAGGGAGGTGTAGAAATCTCCTTTGCAAAGACCATCATGGCAAGCTGCGCTTTTTCCACCCCTGTCGTCTTGCCGCCGGCTCTGGCCGCACGGATGCGGCGTGCCTTGCGCGGTTTCGACTTTGCCACCGACCTCGCCGAGGAGATCGGCACGGCGCGCTGGTATCGCGGGCTGGGGTTGATGCTGGGCGGGATCGGGCTGGCGGTTGCGCTATGGCCGGGCATCGGCGGCGGCCCTGCGATCCAGTCGCAGCCGATGGACGCCGTCGCGCGCCAGGAATGGCGCAGTCAGACCGTCCAGCCCCTGCTCTATGGCGGCGACACCGGCAGCAGGATGGGGCCGACCGCACGGCTCGTTCCACTGGCGCAGGCGCCCGAGCGGCCCAGTCTCGATCTCTCGGTGATGCTGGCGCAGGAGGACAGCGTCGAGGCGATGCTCAGCCGCGCCGGGGTTTCGGCGGCCGACAATGGCACGGTGCGCAGCGCACTGGCCTCCGCCGTAGCACTGGAGGATATCGCGCCGGGCACGCGCTTTGCCCTGCATCTGGGGCAGGCCGCAGGCGCAGGGGCGGCGCGCCCGCTCGAAAGCCTTTCCCTGCGCGCGCGTTTCGATCTCGACCTGACGCTGACCCGTTCTGCAGGCGGTTTTGCCGTGGTTCGCCATGTTCTGCCGGTCGATTCAACGCCTTTGCGCATTCGCGGTGTGGCCGGGGCCAGCGTCTATCGCGCCGCGCGCGCGGCGGGCGCGCCGATGAAGGCGATCCAGCAATTCCTGGCCGCCATCGACGCTCATCTCAGTCTGGATGAGGTTCATCAGGGCGATGTCTTCGACATGGTGGTCGATTACAAACGCGCGCCCGATGGTCAGGTCGAGGTGGGCGATCTGCAATATGCCGCCATCGAATCGCATGGGCATATGGCCAAGCAATTGCTGCGCTGGGGCAAGGGCCGCGATGCGCAATTCTATGACGCCTCCGACATGGCCCAACAACGCGCGACGCAGGCGTTGGTGATGCCGGTCGCGGGCGCGCGGATCAGTTCGGGCTTTGGCCTGCGGCTGCATCCGATCCTTGGTTTTGCGCGGATGCATTCCGGCACCGATCTGGCCGCGCCATGGGGCGCCCCGGTCTATGCGGTGGCCGATGCGCTGGTCAATTTCGTCGGGCCGCATGGCGGGCATGGCAATTACATCCGGCTGGACCATGGCGGGGCGGTCTCCACCGGCTATGGCCATCTTTCCCGATTTGCCGTGTCGCCGGGCATGAGGGTGCGCGCGGGGCAGGTGATCGGCTATGTCGGCTCGACGGGCCTGTCGACCGGCGCTCATCTGCATTATGAAGTGTTTCGCGGCGGGGCGTCGGTCGATCCGATGTCGGTGGGCTTTACCGTGCGCGCCGGAGTGGACCGGGCCGAGCTGGCCGCGTTTCGCGCGCGTCTGGCGGCGGTGCTTCACGTGAAACCTTCGGCGGGGCTGGGGCCGGTCGGGGCGCAAATGGCAATGCGCGCGCCTGCATCGGGCGCGGTCTATTGATTGGCGTCCCCTGTTGATTGACGTCAAAGCCTGAAGGGCTGGCCTATGGCAGCCGATTGCATTATCTGTTGCATAAGGATGGCCCCCGTGAGTGATGAAACCGACCAGATCGAAGGCGAACAGGTGGCCCGCAAGACGCCCTATGAGCGGCTGGGCGGGCGCGAGGTGATCGCGGCCATCACCAACCGTTTCTATGATCTGATGGAGGCTGATCCGGCCTATGCCGAGTTGCGCGCAATGCATGCCGCCGATCTGGGGCCGATGCGCGAAAGTCTGGCCGGGTTTCTGACCGGATGGTCGGGCGGGCCGCGCGACTGGTTCGCCTCGGGCAAATGCATGATGAGCATGCATCGCGGATTGCCGATTGCGCGCGAAACCGCCGATCAATGGGCCGCCGCCATGCGCCGCGCGATTGCCGATGTGGCCCCGGAGGATAAGGTGATGGCGGACGCCATGGCGGGCGTGCTGGAGGAGATCGCCGGTTCGATGGTGCCGGTTGGGGTTCCCGTTGAGGCGTCAGCGGACTGAATGCACAGGCTCGACCGCTCCCGACGCAGCCTTGCCATCGCGCTTTCGGCGCTGGCGGGCTTTGTCGATGCCAGCGGTTTTGTCGCCAATGGCGGCTATTTCATCTCCTTCATGTCGGGCAATTCGACGCGCATGGCGGTCAATCTGGCCAGCGATATGCGCCGCGCTCTGGTGCCTGCGGGGCTGATCATGGGCTTTGTGCTGGGCGTGGCGCTGGGCACAGCGGTGGCGGCGCGTTCGGGCGCGTGGCGCAAGGTGGCGGTGCTTGGCATGGTCTGCGCCTTGCTGGCGGTGGGCGCGCTGACGCATGGCACGGTGATTGCCCAGGGGGCGCTGGTGCTGGCGATGGGGGCCTTGAACGCCACGTTTCAGCGTGAGGGCGAGGGGAGCCTTGCGCTGACTTACGTGACTGGAGCGTTGGTGAAAGCGGGCCAAGCGCTGGGCGGGCAGAAGGTGCCGGGTGCGGGGGCCGGGCTGGCGCTATGGCTGGGTCTGGTGCTGGGCGGTGTGGGCGGTGCGGCGATGGGGCTGCATCATCCAGAGGCTGGCCTGTGGATGGGGGCGGCATGGGCGGCCGTCGCAACATTGGCCGCCGTCAGCATCACGCGGCCCTAGGCCGCAGGCAGCATCACGCGGCAATAGAGAGCAGTTTTTCGCGCGAGGTCGCCCCGCGCAGCAGCGTTACCCGGCTCGATCCGATGCCCAATGCCTGCGCCACCAGTTCGATCACCGCTTCGGTCGCCTTGCCGTCCTCAGGCTTGGCGCGGACCTTGACCAGCAACCGGCCCTCGACAATCTCGACCCCCTTGCTGCGCGCGCCGGGCGTCACCTTGACCGCCAGCCTGCCCTCGCCATCGACCAGCGCGCGGATGGCCTCGGGCGCGGGCAGGGCGAGTTTAGGCCGCGCCATGCAGCAGCATATCGTCCAGCGCCGCCTTGTGATCGCGCCCGTTGCGGACATAGGCGGCCACGCCGCGCTGCATGTCGGCCAGTTGGGCATCGTCCAGTTCGCGCGCATAGCGGGCCGGTTGGCCGATCCACATCTGACGGCTGGGGATGCGCTTGCCGGGGCTGAGCAGCCCGCCTGCGGCCAGCATCGCGTCCTCTTCGACCACACAGCCATCCATGACGATCGCGCCCAGCCCGACGAAAGACCGGTCCATCAGCGTGCAGCCATGCACCATCGCCATATGGCCGATCAGCACATCCTCGCCGATGACGGTGGGGAAACCATCGTGCATTCCCGGTTTGGGGCTGTCGCAATGGACCACGCTGCCGTCCTGGATATTGCTGCGCGCGCCGATGCGAATCGAATTGGCATCACCGCGAATCACGCAATTGTACCAGATGCTGACGTCCGGCCCGATTTCGACATTGCCGATAATCCTGCAACCTGGTGCAATAAAAGCACTTTCATGGATGCGGGGCCAGATGCCCTTGAACGGGGCGATGGTAACGTCTGAACGCATGGTGTCCTCTCAGCTCTTCGGCCGTGCAATGCGATAGAGAACATGGGGACGCAAGCGATCAGTTTCCAGAAGGGCGGGGTGATCGAAATCTTCATCCGGCGCATGGGCCATGCCGATCCGCATCATCAGCGCCCGGCTTTTGGCATTTTCGCGCGTGGTGATGGCAACAATCGTGGCCATATCGCGATGCGTCCATGCCCAGCCCAGTACCGCGCGGGCGCTTTCCGTGCCATAGCCCTGACCCCAAGCGGCGCGGGCCAGACGCCAGCCAATCTCGTATTCCGACAGCGGGGGGCGGGGCGGGCAAAATCCGCACATGCCAAGGAATTGCCCATCCCCGCGCCGCTCCATCGCCCAGAACGTGTGGCCATGCTGCGCCTGCATGGCCATCATCCGGTCGATCATCGCATCGCTGCTCTCGCGGTCCAGCGAGGGCAGGTAGCGCATCACCTCGGCGTCCTGCGCCATCATCCAGGCGGCGTCGCGGTCGCGATCCTCCCATGGGCGCAGGATCAGCCTGTTGGTGATGATGGGCAGAGCGTCAGACAATTTCAGGCATTCAGCAGGCGCGCGGCATGCAGCGCATGATAGGTCAGCACTCCGCTGCAGCCCGCCCGCTTAAACGCCAGCAAGGTTTCCAGCACCATCGTGTCGCGATCCGCCGCGCCCGCAGCCACGGCGGCCTCGATCATCGCATATTCGCCACTCACCTGATAGGCGAAGACTGGCACGCCGAATTGCTGCTTCACGCGGATGGCGATGTCCAGATAGGGCAGGCCGGGCTTGACCATCACGCTGTCCGCGCCCTCGGCCAGATCGACGGCGACCTCGCGCAGCGCTTCCTCGGCATTGGCCGGGTCCATCTGGTAGGTCTTCTTGTTGCCTTTCAGCAGCCCGCGACTGCCCACCGCATCGCGGAAGGGGCCATAGAAGGCGCTGGCATATTTGGCGGCATAGGACATGATCTGGACGTTGTGGTGGTTTTCGGCCTCCAGCGCCTGCCGAATCGTACCGATGCGGCCGTCCATCATGTCCGAAGGGGCGATGATGTCCGCGCCCGCCGCCGCCTGATTGAGCGACTGGCCCACGAGTACCTCAACCGTGGCGTCATTGAGCACATAGCCCGCATCGTCGATCAGCCCGTCCTGACCGTGGCTAGTATAGGGATCGAGCGCGACATCGGTCAGCACGCCGATATCATCGCCGCAGGCATCCTTGATCGCGCGGATGGCGCGGCACATCAGATTGTCGGGGTTGAGCGCCTCGGCGCCATCCTCGCTGCGGCGCTCGGGCTGGGTATTGGGGAAGAGCGCCAGCACGGGGATGCCCTGCGCCACGGCCTCTTTGGCCCGCGCGACGATGCCATCCACGCTCCAGCGCGAGACGCCGGGCAGCGAGGGGATCGGTTCCTCAACGCCCGCGCCTTCGGTGACGAACAGGGGCCAGATCAGGTCGGCGGGGGTCAGGATGTTTTCGCGGTGAAGCGCGCGCGACCAGCCGGTGGCTCGGGTACGGCGCAGGCGAAGCGCCGGAAAGGGCGCGGGGATGGTCTGGGTCATGGGCGCAGGGTCTAAACCCCTTGCGGCTTTACGAAAAGGGAGAATTGAAGGGCGGGACGTTTTGCCCCACCCTTCAATCCTTTGATTTATCGACTTATTCGCTCTCGCCCTCATTCTCGCCGCCGTTTTCGGACGGCTCGGATGCGGCGCTGGACTTCTTCTTGCCCTTGGGCGTCTTTTTCGCGTCCAGCTTGGGCGCGGCCGGCACGAGCAGGAAGGTCAGCTCGCTCCTGCCATCCTCGCCTTCCTTGACCGTGACATTGACCTCGCCGCCATGGGCCAGCTTGCCGAACAACAGTTCCTCGGCCAGCGGTTGCTTGACCTTGTCCTGAATGAGGCGCGACATCGGCCGCGCGCCATAGAGCCGGTCATAGCCGCGATCACCCAGCCATTCGCGCGCTGCCGCATCGAACTGGATATGCACGTTCTGATCGGCCAGCTGCAGTTCGAGCTGGAGGATGAACTTGTCCACCACGCGGCTGACCACTTCCTTGCCCAGATAGGCAAAGGGCACGATAGCATCCAGACGGTTGCGGAATTCGGGGGTGAAGAGGTTGCGCACCGCTTCCTCGCCCGCATCCGCCTTGGAGATGTCGCCAAAGCCGATACCGCTGCGCGCCATGTCGGACGCGCCCGCATTGGTGGTCATGATCAGGATCACGTTACGGAAATCGACCGTCTTTCCGTGGTGATCGGTCAGGCGGCCATTGTCCATCACCTGAAGCAGGATGTTGAACAGATCCGGATGGGCTTTTTCGATTTCGTCGAGCAGCAGCACGCAATGCGGTTGCTGGTCAATGGCATCGGTGAGCAGACCGCCCTGATCAAAGCCGACATAGCCCGGAGGGGCACCGATCAGGCGCGAGACCGAATGGCGCTCCATATATTCCGACATGTCGAAACGCTGGAGCGGGATGCCCATGATTTCCGACAGACGCTTGGCCACCTCGGTCTTGCCGACGCCCGTGGGGCCGGAGAACAGGAAACAGCCGATCGGCTTGTCCGGATCGCGCAGGCCCGCCCGGCTCAGCTTCATGGCCGAGGAGAGCACTTCGATGGCCTTGTCCTGACCAAACACCTGGCGCTTGAGATCGCGTTCCAGATGGCCCAGCACCGCGCGGTCGTCCTTGCTGACCGACTTGGGAGGGATGCGCGCCATCGTGGCGATCACGGCCTCGATCTCGCGCTCGGTGATGGTCTTCTTGCGCTTGGAGGGCGGCACCAGCATCTGCATCGCGCCCACTTCGTCGATCACGTCGATCGCCTTGTCGGGCAGCTTGCGGTCGTTGATGTAGCGCGCGGACAGTTCCACCGCCGACTTGATCGCGCCCGGCGTGTATTTCACCTTATGGTGATCTTCAAACGCGGTGCGCAGACCTTTCAGGATCTTGATCGTGTCCTCGATGCTCGGTTCGTTCACATCGATCTTCTGGAACCGGCGCAGCAGGGCGCGGTCCTTTTCGAAGTGATTGCGGAACTCCTTATAGGTGGTCGAGCCGATGCAGCGGATCGAGCCGCCCGAGAGCGCGGGCTTCAGGAGGTTGGACGCATCCATCGCCCCGCCGCTGGTGGCGCCGGCGCCGATGACGGTGTGGATCTCGTCGATGAAGAGGATCGCGTGCGGCATCTTTTCGAGTTCCGAAACGACCTGCTTCAACCGCTCTTCAAAATCGCCGCGATAGCGCGTGCCCGCCAGCAGCGAACCCATATCGAGCGAATAGATCACCGCATTGGCCAGCACTTCGGGCACTTCGCCCTCGACGATCTTGCGCGCAAGACCCTCGGCAATCGCGGTTTTGCCCACGCCGGGGTCGCCCACATAAAGCGGGTTGTTCTTCGACCGGCGGCACAGGATCTGGATCGTGCGGTCCACCTCGGGCCCGCGCCCGATCAGCGGATCGACCTTGCCGCCCAGCGCCTTTTCATTGAGGTTGACGCAGAACTGGTCGAGCGCGGAATCCTTCTTGTTGGCGCTGCCCGCCGACTTGGTTTCCTGCTTTTCTTCCTGACGCGGTTCTTCGGCCTCGGCGCCCTTGGGGCTCTTGTCCTCGATCTTCTTGCCGCCCTTGCCGATGCCGTGGCTGATAAAGCTGACGGCATCCAGACGGCTCATGTCCTGCTGCTGCAGGAAATAGACCGCATAGGAATCGCGTTCGGAAAACAGCGCGACCAGCACATTGGCGCCGGTGACCGTATCCTTGCCGCTGGATTGAACATGCAGGATGGCGCGCTGGATCACGCGCTGGAAACCGGCGGTCGGGGCCGGATCACCCTTTTCCTTGGTTTTCAGGCTCTGGTATTCCTGATCCAGATATTGCTTCACCGCCTCGGCCAGATCGCCCAGATCCACACCGCAGGCGATCATCACCTGCGACGCATCGGGATCGTCGATCAACGCCAGCAGGAGATGCTCCAGCGTTGCATATTCATGGCTGCGCTCCGACGCCTGGCTGAGTGCCGCGTGGAGGGTCTTTTCGAGACTTTGGGCGAAACTGGGCATTGATCGCGCTTTCGCTACTAAGAGGGCAGGGGGCTGGAGGGAAGGGATGGGCGAGCAAGCCGGGATGATACCTCGGCAGGATATGCGACAACAGGTGTGATAAAGCCCATATGGCGATCCCCTGCACAATTACGAGGGGGCGCGCGCATCAGCTTGTCGCACCCGATGAGGACGGGGCCGATGGGGCGGATGTCCGAAACAGCGCCTCGGCGGCAAGGCGATTGGCGGCGCTGCGGGCCTTGTGTGCACGAACCCGCGCGATCTCGGCTTCCAGCAGAGCCACGCGCGTATCCAGTTCGTCAATCGAATAAGGCTCAAGGCTCTCCAAAGAGAGGGAGGCCGCAGCGTCCTTGCGACCGCTTGCCAAAGCATGGGGGCGATCTTCATCTTCCATTGGCAACAGCATCGGACTGCTTTCGCTTGCTGTCAACAGGGCGTGAGGCTAGGGATTACAGTTAAATAGTGTATTACAGCATCGCGGGGCAATCATGGGGTCTGTGCTTCCCGAATTTATGAAGGCGGTGACATTCGATTCTCCGGGGCCGGCGCAGGTCCTGAAAGTGTCGGATCTGGCGGTGCCGATGCCCGGCGCGGGTCAGGTTTTGATCAAGGTGGCCGCTGCCGGGGTCAACCGGCCCGATGTGATTCAACGTCTTGGCCAATATCCCGCGCCCAAGGGGCATTCCCCGATCCTGGGGCTGGAAATCGCGGGCGAGGTGGTGGCGCTTGGGGCGGGCGCCGATCCCGCATTGCTGGGCCAGAATGTCTGCGCGCTGGTCAATGGCGGGGGATACGCACAATACTGTATTGCCGAGGCGGGCATATGCCTGCCCGTGCCCGATGGTCTCTCGATGGTCGAGGCGGCCGCGATTCCCGAGACGCTGTTTACCGTGTGGCACAATGTGTTCGAACGCGGCTGGGCCAGCGAGGGCGAGCGCGTGCTGGTCCATGGCGGCACCAGCGGGATCGGCACGATGGCGATTACACTGGGCAAGGCCTTCGGGCTGGAGGTGATCGTCACCTGCGGCAGCGACGAGAAGTGCGAACGCGCGATCGAACTGGGCGCGGCCCATGCGATCAATTACCGCACCCATGATTTCGTCGAAGAGGTCAAGCGCATCAGCCATGGCGAAGGCGTGCATCTGGTGCTGGACATGGTGGCGGGCGATTATGTGGCGCGCAATCTGAAATGCCTGGCCGATGACGGGCGCCATGTCACCATCGCGGTTCAGGGCGGGGCCAAGGCCGAGGTGCTGATGTGGCGGGTCATGGCGCGGCGCCTGACGCTGACGGGATCGACGCTGCGGGCGCGCTCCAACGCTTTCAAGGTGCTGCTGGCGCAGGAAATCGCCGCCAATGTCTGGCCGCTGGTCGATGAGGGCGAGGTCCGCCCCGTCATGGCGCGCACCTATCCGCTCGAACAGGCGGCACAGGCTCATGCGCAGATGGAATCGGGCGATCTGGTCGGCAAGATTGTGCTGGAGGTGGTATGAGCTATCCGTTGCTGCGTCTGAGCGATGACCGGGCATGGGTGGAAATCCGCAAGGGACGCGGCGCGGTCACCTGGAACGACATGGAGCGCGTCTTTGAAGGCGCCGCCAGGGCCGGGCAGGAATGGCGCGGCGATGAGGGCGGCAAGCTCTCCGGGCGCTGCTGCATCTCGTCCTCACATGTCGATTCCACGCTCAGCCTGCCCTATGCCGTGCATGGTCAGGACGGGGTGAATGTCGGTCAGGCCGTTGAACTGGCCTTTCCCGATGACATGATCTGGAAAGCCTCGCTGCATGGACAGGCCTTTGTCCTGCATGAGGATCCGATTTCGGCCAATTGCTACAAGATCCGGCTGACGGCGGCCCTGCTGGGCCTGCCTTTGTCGCGGCGAGCCTATGATATCCGCAAGAGCGAGACGCGGACGCCTGAATTTCTGGCGCGGGTCAATGCCAATGGCCGCATCCCGGTGCTGGAAATCGCCGGGGCCAGCGGCATCCGCTTTCTGCCCGAAAGCAATGCGGCCTGCTGGTATCTGGCCAGCGGTTCGCGCCTGATCCCGACCGACCGCTTTGCGCAGGCCGACATGCTGCGCTGGATGTTCTTTGAACAATATAATCACGAGCCCAATGTCGCCACCCTGCGCTTCTGGCTGGCCTATCTGGGCGAGGAAAACCTGAGCGACGCGCAAAAGGGGCAATTGGACGCCAAGCGCAGCGCGGGCGAGGCGGCGCTGCGGCTGATGGACGAACATCTGGCGATGCACGACTGGTTTGTCGGCCATGGCATCACGCTGGCCGATATCGCGCTCTTTGCCTATACCCACGTGGCCGGGGAAGGCGGCTTCGTTCTGGATGATTTTCCCGCCATCCAGCGCTGGATTGGCCGGATTGAGGCCCTGCCGGGCTTTGTGCCGCTGAATTAACGGCGCAAATCCGCGCGATTTTGCGGCAAAACGCTTGCCCAGAATCAATCCCGCGCTTATGGGGAAAAGGTTAGGCCGCTCCGTGAAGGGGCGGCCCTTCTATTTTGTGCCCGGTTTTGGCGGGTTTTTCCCGCCTCAAACACGCTCGGAGATGACCCGTGACCCAGCCCACCCCGCTGATGCCGCATGCAACGGCCTCGTGGCTTGTCGACAATACCGCGCTCACGTTTGAGCAGATCGCAGACTTCTGCGGACTGCACATTCTCGAAGTGCAGGCCATGGCCGACGATCTGACCAGCGCCAAGTATATGGGCCGCGATCCGCTGCGCGCGGGCGAACTGACCGCCATCGAAATCGAACGCGGCCAGAACGACCCCAACTATCGCCTCAAGATGTTCAAGGCGCCCGTCACCGTCAGCCGCACCAAGGGCCCGCGCTATACGCCGGTGTCCAAGCGCCAGGACAAGCCCGACGGCATCGCCTGGATCCTGCGCAACCACCCCGAAGTGTCGGACGCCCAGATCAGCAAGCTGATCGGCACCACCCGCACCACCATCGCCGCGATCCGCGACCGCAGCCACTGGAACATCGGCAACATCACCGCCAAGGACCCTGTGACGCTGGGCCTGTGCTCGCAGCGCGAACTGGACGCGATGGTGGCCAAGGCCGCCAAGGGCCGCAGCGCCGAGGATGACGAGGCCGACGTCCAGCGGTTGGGCAGCGACCGCGACGCGCTGATCGAAGAACTGCGCGCCGCCCGCGAAGCGCAGGCCAAGGCCGCCAGCGAAGCCGCGCAGGAAGCCGAAGCCGCCGCATGGCTCGCCGCCAAGCGCGCTGCGGAGGCCGAAGGGCGCGAATAAGCGCTTCGGTTTCTCGGTATGGAAAAGGGGGCTGCCTTCGGGTGGCCCTTTTTTTTTGGTTTTGCAGGGGTTTTAAGAGGCCTCCGGCGGGCAAAGGGCGGGGGCCCTTTGCAATCCCGTTATGGGGTTGCGCTTTGGTTCGTAAGCGGGTGGGTGGGGCTTCGGTTGTAAAGCCTGCGGCGCGGCAAGCTCATCTCTATCCGCGCCGCAGGCTTTAAACTTCAAACGCTGCGTCCGACACATAACGCCGAACCCATGGCGCCACGCAGACAGTAACGGGAGCGCGAGGGACTGGTCCCTCGCATTCATCCTTCCTTCTTCAAAACCCCGATCAAGCCCCACCCCACTGCCCGATCCTTGGATCCAACGCCACCGCCTGCCGCCGCAGGGCCGCCCGCGCCAACCGCTCCACCTCGACCTTGCGGCGCGCCGGGGCCAGCGGCATCAAAGGCGCGGACCGCAGGATTTCGGCGTCATAGCCATCGGCCACAATCAGGCCGCATTGGTCGGGGCGAAAGGCTTCGCTTTCCATGCAGGCGCGGTCGAGATGGCTGGCCAGCCCCCAGAAGAAGCGGTCGCAATGGTCGAGATAGTCGGTCCATTTGCCATCGCCCATCAGGTCGGCGCGGGCCACTTTGATTTCGACGATGATGACCTGTCCCTTGGCGTCGATGCCCATCAGGTCGGCCCGCCGCCCGTTGCGCAGCGGCATTTCGGCCATGCACCAGATGTCGTTGCGGGCAAACAGGCGGGAAATCCCGCGCGCGACCGCCAGAGCATCGGCGGGCATGCCATCGGGAATCAGCGAATCAGGCGAAATATCCATCTCACCATTTTAGGAACAGAAGGCGAACTTACAAGCCCTGATCGTCGCTTGCCGGGGCCAGCGCCAGCAAGCCGCGCCGTGCCGAGGTGAACTCCTGCCACAGCGCGCGCGCTGCGGGCACCACATCGCCGCCGCGTTCATGCACCGAGAGCAGCGCCGCCACGCCCGGCTCCATAATGGCGACCAGATCGCCGATGGATTGTTCGATCAGCCGCGCCCGGCGCGGATCTGCCCCGCGCAAACCGGTCGGAAAAGCCAGCAGCGCGGCCACTTCCTGCGCGGAATTTTCCCCGGCCAGCGCGGCAATCGCCCGCGCCGCTTCGCGCAGCGCGCCCCAGCGCATGCCCAGCGGATCGACATTGTCGTCGGGCAAAGCCCCCGATTGGGCCAGAGCATCGGAAGAGGAGGGCAAGGGTTCCATGAACCGTCATTATAAAACCTAGGCCTTGCCAAAAACCTAATACAGCAAACTTTTTTACCATACAGCGAAAATCTCTGGCCACGACGGTCAAGCGCTGCTAACCGCGCAGACATTCGGTGCGCATCCGTAGCTCAGCTGGATAGAGTACTGCCCTCCGAAGGCAGGGGTCACAGGTTCGAATCCTGTCGGGTGCACCATTTCCCTTCATCGACGCGCTGAACGCCGGGACGATCAGTCCTTTCGCGCGCCCAGCACCACATCCAGCACGGCATGGTGCAGTTGCGCCGGGGTCAGGTCGATGCGTTGATCCGATCCGCGCACATATTGCCCCTGTGCATCGAGGCGGACCATCACATAGGGCGTATGCCGCGCGCCGCCCGGCCGGGTCGCGCCGGGGATGCTGGGGCGATGGTCGCCGAAAAAGACCAGCATCGCCGGCCGCCCCGCCTGCGCCATCCGCTCGACCAGCGTGGCCAGCATGGCATCGCTGTTGCCGACCAGCCGCAGATAGCTGCGGACCAGATCGCGCTCGGCGCCTGCGGCCTCCTCGGGTGCCCATGGGCCGTGGTTTTCGATGGTGACGGCATAGATCATGGTCGGCCCGTCGGCCTGCGATGCCAGCGTGTGGATCGCATCGGCCATGGCCGCATCGGTGACATAGCGGCCGTCCTCGGGCCGGGGCGGGTCAAACCTTTCCTCGCCCACCAGTTCGTCAAAACCCGCTGCGGGCATGATCGCGTCGCGGCCGTAAAAGCGCATGTCATGCGGGTGGACAAAGAGGCTGCGCCAGTTGGCCGCCTGCAACCGCGCGGGCAGCGCATAGGATGCCTCGCCCAATGCGGTGAGGAAGGGGTCATAGCGGCGGAAACCGAGCACATCCTCGTCGCGCCCAAACAGCACACCATATTCGGTGCGCATCGTATAGGCGCCAAAGCCGCTGACCTCGAGGCGGCCCCATTGCCATGCCTGCGCCCGGGCGGCGGCTAGGCCGGGCAGGGCGAAATCGGGTTGGGCGGGATGGTCGGGGCTGAAGAGTTCATGCGGATCGGCAAAGGATTCACATTGGATGATGATCACCAATTCGGGTGCGTCATCATCGGGCGCATGTCGCGCCACGGAGGGGCAGGGGGCGGGGTCCTGACTCGCCCGCCACCGTCGCCAGTACAGCACCAGCACCGGCACCAGCCCATGGCTGCGGACATCGCCATGGGCATCGGGCATGGTGACGAGAGGACGACACGCCCGCAGGCTGAACGCCAGCACGACCAGCCCGCCCGCCAACAGCGCCGCGCCCGCCAGATGCGGCGCCACCGCAGGATCGAACAGCCATACCAGCACCGCCACCAGCGCCAGCGCGATCAGCCCGACCGCCACCCTTTGCCATGGCCGGACGGCGGAAAGATAGAATTGCGGATGCCGGAACACCGCCCCGACGAGTGCCAGATCGGAAAAAAGCAACGGTTCACCCAGCATCGCATGTTTGGCGTTCGAGGCCAGCGTAAACAGGGCGGCCAGCGCCAGCACCAGCACCGCGGCAACCATCATGCTGCCGCTGAACATCAGAAACAGGCCGAACAGCGCGATTGTCGTCCAGCCCATCAGCCATAGGCCGATCAGGCTGCGCCCCGGCAGGCGAGGCCGGGGATGGACCAGCGCATCGAGCGCCATGACCATCACGAGCAAAGCTGCAAAGGTCAGCACCTCGGATATCGCCCTAAGCAGATCCTGTTCACCCCGTTGACCCCTTCAGGTCGATTTCCGTGCGCCTCATCACGCGGCCGGGCCATAGCCTGCTCTGTGGACAGTGTCATCAGGTCTCGTGTTTCAAATATAGATCTTTCCGAGTCTTGCCCGATACATGGGAGGGGACTAACGCCGGAGCAAAGAACAGGGGCAAACGTGTCCCGGCCTTTCGCATTGCTGTTGGATGGAGCGTTTTTGCACATGCCAGATATTTCGGCCGCGTCCCCGGCTCTTGCCGAAACCGCGGAATACACCTGGTCGGGCGGCGCCAGGCGTCATGTGCTGCTGTTGCAGGGGCTGATGGGGCCGTTGTTCCGATGGCTGGGTCGCGGGCTGATGCGCGACGGACATAGCGTCCACAAGGTCAATTTCAACGGCGGCGACCGGGCGTTCTGGCGCCTGCCCAATGGCATCGATTATCGCGGGTCGCTGGAGGAGTGGCCCGGGGCGTTGCGGCGGCTGATCGGGGACAAGGGAATCACCGATGTGGTGCTTTTTGGCGATTGCCGTCCGCACCATCTGATCGCGCGACAGGTGTGTCAGGAGATGGGCATCCCCGTCCATGTGTTCGAGGAAGGCTATATCCGGCCCGATTGGGTGACGCTGGAGCTGGGCGGGGTCAATGGCCATTCCTCTTTGCCGCGCGATCCGGTGTGGTATCGTGAAACCGCCGCCGCTCTGCCGCCCGTTCCGCCCCATGCGCAGGTCCCTTCCTCGTTCCGCCGCCGGGCGACCGAGGGGCTGATCTACAACGTCGCCGATGTGTTTACCCGCTGGCGCTATCCCCACTGGAACAACCATCGGCCATGGCCGCCGCTGGTCGAGGGCATGGGGTGGCTGCGCAAGCTGCGTCAGGGCAAGGAAAAGCGCGCGCGTGGCGCGGAACTGATCGCCCGGCTGGAAACAAGCGACCAGCCCTATTTCATCTTTCCGCTCCAGCTTGATTCGGATGCCCAGATCCGCCTGCATTCGCCCTTTTCCGGCATTGCCGAGGCGCTCAAGCTGGTGCTGGGCTCTTTTGCGGCCCATGCGCCCGCCCATGCGCGGCTGGTGGTCAAGGAGCATCCGCTCGACAACGGAGTGCGCGACTGGCGGCAGGAAACCGCCACGATTGCCGCGATGCTCGGCATTGCCGAAAGGGTCGATTACATGGACTGGGGCGACATTGTCCCTGTCACCCGGCGGGCGCAGGGCATGGTGACGATCAACAGCACCAGCGGCACTTTGGCGCTGGCCATGGGCGTGCCGGTGGTGGCGATGGGCAGCGCGGTCTATGACATTGCCGACATCACCTGTCAGGACGGGCTCGACGCTTTCTGGCAGAACCCCGTCGCGCCGGACAAGGAAACCTTTGATGCGTTTCGCCGGGTGCTGATCGATCGCTGCCTGATCCCGGGCGGTTTCTTTTCCGAGGAAGCACTGGACAAGGTGGTTCGCCACGCGATTGCCAGGCTGGAAGGGCGGCCGCTGCTGCCCGAATGATCGCTACCACCCCGGCGGGGCGAGCGAGCGCAGCAGGCGGTCGCGCAGAAACCGGGGGAGCGCCCGGTCGAACAGGCGCAGCAGGGCAAAATGCCATGGGGTAACCAAATGCGCGCGCCCCATGCCCTTTCGGCCCGCCATGGCGGCGCGCAGGATGCGCCTTGCCGCCTCCTTGGGCGAGAGCGGCATCGGGCGGGCGCCCGGTACCGCGCGGCCCGCCGCCGTGTCGATAAAGCCCGGAGAGGCCAGTGTAACCGACACGCCATGGGGCCGCATGGCGATGCGCAGCGAATCGGTGAAACGCGACAGCCCCGCCTTGCTGCCCGCATAGGAGGCGGCAAAGGGCAGCGCGTGAAAGGCGGCGGCCGAGCTGATCAGAACCAGCCGCCCGCCGCTCTTACGGTGGCCATTGCGGGCCGCCATCCGCCCGGCGAGGGCCGCCGCCATGGCCGCCGGAGCGATAAAATTAACCTCTATCAGCCGGGCGACCTGAGCGGGATCCTCGACCAGCGCGCCTTTGGCTCGGATGTCGCCAAGCCCTGAGGCGAAGATGGCCATATCGAAGGGACAGGCATCATCCTCGGCTAATAAAGCCGCGACCGCACCCTCCACATCGGTCAGATCCAGTGAACGCACATCGACCAGCGCTCCTTTCTCGCTGCATTGCGCAGCAATAGAGGCCAGTTTTTCGCGATCGCGTCCCCACAGTGAAAGTCGCGCCCCCGGACGCGCCAGTTGTCGCGCCATCGCCTGACCGAGTTCACCAGAGGCGCCAGTAACAATTGTTCGTTTCGGATGAAATTGATCGGTCATAAATCTGTTTTGGGTTAATGATGTAGATTATAAAACCGTCTGACGCTTACCACTTGACAGCAATGAGCCGGTGCTGTCCAGACATGGAGATAATGATCAGCCGAGATTCCAGCATGCAGCGTATCAGACTGTTTAGGAATGAACAGCTTGAAAAGCTTACCGTTCTCTCACCGCTCGGATTCGCCATAATCTGGAGCGTGGCCCTGCCATTGGTGCTCTGGGCGGCCTGGGGAACGGCGGCGCCGATGAAGGCGCTGGGGCTGTTCCTGGGGGGGCTGGTGGTGTGGTGCCTCTTTGAATATGTGATGCACCGCTATTTGTTCCATTGGGAAACCAATTGGGCTCCCGCACGCTGGCTGGTGTTCCTGATCCACGGCAACCACCACAGCAGCCCGAATGACGACATGCGCAACCTGATGCCTCCGGTGATCAGCCTGCCTGCCTCGGCGCTGATCTGGTGGGGGTGCATGGCGCTGGTGGGTCACGGCGGGACATGGCTGTTTCTGGGCTTCATCCTTGGCTATGTGGCCTATGACCTGCTGCATTTCGCCTGTCATCAATGGCCGATGCGCTCGCGGCTGGGCAAGGCGTTCAAGCGCCATCACATGCGCCACCACTATGTTGACGAGCATGGCAATTACGCGATCACCGCGATCTTCCTCGATTGGATCTTTCGCAGCCGGATCATCTCGCCGCGCGGTTGAGAGCGGTTAGCGCTGCAACCGGGCAATCGCCTCGGCCACGATCTCCATATGCCGGGCCCAGCTTGGATTGTGCCATGATGCCATGCGCTGTTGCTGCACCTGGTGCAGCGCGCCGCCGCCAGCATGGTCGAGGATAGCCGTCTTCCAGCCTGGCCCGTCCAGCGGATCGAGATAATCGGGCACATCCCCGCCCGCCTCGCGCAGGGCGGGCAGATCGCTGCACACCACCGGCGTGCCGACCGATAGCGCCTCGGCCACCGGCATGCCATAGCCCTCGGCAAAGGAGGGCAGCAGCAGCGCCCGCGCGCCCCGCAGCAGCCCGGCGATTTGCGTATCGGGACAGCCGTTAAGCTCCTCAACATGGCCCTTCAGCGCGGGGCAGCGCTCGAGCATGTCGATCACCTGTTCGTTTTCCCAGCCGCGCCGCCCGATCACCACCAGCCGGGGCACCTGCGCGGGTGGAAGAGTCTCTGCCAGATGGCGCCAGAGATGGAGCAGCAGCAGGTGGTTCTTGCGCGGCTCGATCGTGCCGATGCAGACGAAATAGGGCCGCCCGTCCGCCCAGACCGCAGGCGGCGCCTCGGCCATGCTCTCGGTGCCCAACAGGGCGACATGCATGGCGATATCGCGCCCCGACCGCGCAATCCACGGGGCAAAGGACGCCCCGGTGGCGGCGGAATTGACGATCACCCCATCGGCCAGCGCGGCCACCGTGGCCATCCGTTTGCGGTGCAGATCGGCGCCGTTGGGGCGGGCATATTCGGGAAATTCGATGGGGATCAGATCGTGGACCATGCAGAGATAGCGCGCATTCTCACGCGCCAGAATGCGGCGGATCAGATCCTGCCGGGTCAGATGATGGGGCGAGACCTGAACATAGACGCTTTTCCCGAGCGCCCGACGCACGCGTCTGGGCCAGAGCGCAGTCATCCACGGCAGACTAGAGATCACCGATTTTCGCGCGCCGCCGCTTTCCTCGCTCATCCAGCGCCGCTCCAGCTCATCGAGATAGGCCAGCGCCGCCTTGCGCGACAGGCGACCATAAAGGCCGGTGGGATGCACGGCGGCAAAGGCCAGATCATCGCCATAATGGGCCAGCATCCCGCGGGCATAGGCCATCTCGACCCGGTCGACCCCCGAGGGTGTGGAATAATGCACCCGCGAAATCAGCCGGGAAATGTCCAGAATGACGGAGCTCATTTCGTGCCTCTCCGGTTCAGGCGGGCCATCAACTGCCCTTGCCAGCGGCGCAGCGGGGCGATCCATTCCAGACGGTTGGGCGCGCGGTCGCTGGCCATGCGGCCGACCAGCACTTCGGGCGGGCAGGGCAGGCCGGTGATCGGATCGAGATAGCGCGGATAGAGGATCAGCACGCCCGCGACCAGTTCGTCCAGCGCCAACGCCCGCCCGCGCCGGTCAGGCACCGCGCCCAGATCGCGCGTCAGGCCCCATCCGGCATAGAAGGGCGTGCCATGGCACGTCACATCCCGCCCGCGCATCAATGCCTCAAATCCGGTCAGCGAGGTCAGCACATGGACCCCATCGACCGTATCGAGCAGCGGCGCCATGCCCCCGCCCCGCGCGATCCGGTCGGCCAGTTGCAGCACTTCGCCATCGGGCACGGCGCCCTTGCGATGACCGGCATCGACATCGGGGTGCGGGCGGAACCAGATCTCGGCGTCGGGTTCGAGCGCGCGCGCCCGGCGCAGCAATTCCAGATTCGAACGCAAACCGCCGCCGCCCGCGATCACCGACATGTCATCCTCGACCTGTCCGGGCACCAGCACCAATCGCCGCGCCCCGCGCCGGGGGGCATTTTCAGCGGTACCGGCGGCATATTTGCTGATCCCGGCCGCGACGATGGTTTCGCGCAAGGAGCGGGCGCGCTCGAGCAGTTCGGGGGAAAAAGCGGTCCGGGCCAGAATCGCTTCCAGATCGCTGGGCCGCGACGGGTCGAAATGGATGCCGCCCCGGTCAACCACGATCGAGGAGGGCGGCACGAGATTGCTGCCCAGCCCCACCGAGCGGACAAAGCCATCCTCGACCCTGACCAGCGGCACGCCCTGCGCCTTGGCCTCGGCCAGCAGGACGGGCGACACGCGCGAGGGCCAGATCGCCACCGCTCCGCCCCGGCGCCGGGCCGTGGTCAGGGCGCGGCGCGGGCTGGACACCATGCGCAGATTGTCCGCGCTCGACCACAGGAAACGTCGGATTTCGGCGCGTTTCCACCATGCCATGCCGCTGGCCACGACAATGCCGCGATTGGCCTCGATGATGCGCCGCCATTCCGCCAGAAGGTCGATGGTGGCCTCCAGCGTGGAAGGGCTGCCGGTAAAGGGATCGCGATAGTGCGCCGATGTCAGGGCGCGAAAGGCATGGCGGTCGAGCACGGCATCGTCCTCGCCCGGCGTGCCAAAGCGGCCCGGCGACAGCACGCGCACCGGCACCCCGGCGATGCGGGCCAGCGCGACCCATTCGTCATCGCCATGGGCCAGCAATTGTCCGGCCCCGGCCAACGCCGACCAAGGATCGACAGAAGCGCGCCATTCGCCGCCTTCGCGCTCGGTCCGGCGGGCCAGCGCCTGACGCAAGGTGCGCGCCGGCGAGGCGGCGACCCACAGGGCTGGGGAGGCGGGCGCCAAGGCGGCAACCTCTGCGGCATCGCGCGGGCGCACAACCATCTCGGCCGGGCCGGGCAGCCCGACGGGCGAGTCCCAGAAGGCTCCGCCGACCCGCGCCGCGCGCAGGTGGGCGAAAAGGGCTGCGGAATCGCCAGCTGCGGCCTCGTCACCGCTAAGGGCCACATGGATGGGCCCCACCCCCGGAAAGGGCGGCGCGCGCAGCAAAGGCGCGGTCACGGCCTCTGCCCCCATGCGGCGATTTCCAATTGCCCGCGCGCATCGCGGCGCAGCAGGCCATAGGCGCCGGTGGGCAGTTTGAGGCCGGGCATATCCCGCATCGCCGCCTGCAGCGCCGGATCGGCCAGCAGCGCGAAACGCGCAGCGCCATTGCTGGTGACCAGCAGGATCGGGCCATCGGCGGGGGGCGAGGCAAAAAGCGCCCGCCATCCGCTCAGCCGCTGTTCGGCATCGACCCGCCAGTCCGGCGGGGGCAGGGCGTGCGCATCCCATGCCGCCAGCGCATCATGGCCGATTCTGCCCAGAACTGTCGCTTCGTCCTTGTCCTCGTCCGGCCCATGGTCGATTTCGGCCAGCCAGTCGCATGACTCGGGCACAGGGATGTCGCTTTGCGCCGCCACAATCGCCTGAGCCGTGGCGCGGGTGCGCAGCAGGGGCGAGGTCAGCACGCGGGAAAAGCGCCAACCCAGCGCCGCGAAATGGGCGCCCAGCGCCTCGGCCTGCGCCTGACCTTGCGCGGTCAGCGGCAGATCGGTGCGCGCGCCGATGCGGCGCGGCTGCTCTCCGGCGGCAAAAGTGTTTCCGTGGCGGACGATAACAAACATCCCTGCGCGCTTAACCGATTCGGATCAGGCGGGAAAGGGATCACCCAGCCGGGCAATCGCTTCCTCGGCCCATTGCACATCGGCGGGCGTGTCGATGCCGGACAGGGCATGGTCGGGCGCGGTCACCTCGAATGTGTCGATGGTCCGCCCGCCTTCGAGAAAGCGGAGCTGTTCGAGCCCCTCGAGCACTTCATAAGGGGTGGGCGCACAGGCCGCGAACCAGTCGAGCGCGGCCATGCGATAGCCGTAAAGCCCCAGATGCTGCCACACGGGCGAGAGATCGCCCGCCGCGCGCAGGGCCTCCTCGTTGCGGATGGCCGGGATGATCGTCTTGGAAAACCACAGCGCCCGCCCATCGGGCCCGCGCGCGCAGGTGGTGCCGCTGAAAGGCGCGGTCAGCTTGTGATGGCGCAGCCGGTCGAGCCGCGCCCAGTCTAGCCGATAGACCGGCGTGGCCACATCGGCCTGCCCCCCGCGCAGGGTGCGGATGAGGCCCGCAACAATGGCGGGCGAGATGAAGGGGGCATCGCCCTGAAGATTGATGACAAGCCCCGGCGTCCGGGCCTGTTGATGCGCGGCGGCGCAGGCGCGGGCCGAACCGGAATCGAGCGAGGCGGGCGTCATCGCCGCACCGACCCCCAGCGCCCGCGCATGATCGGCGATGCGCGCATCATCGGTGGCCACGACCAGTTCGCAATGGCCCGCCTGCGCGGCCGCCACGCGCGCCACCCCCACCACCCGTTCGAGCAGCGTGCGCCCGGCGATCATCATCAACGGCTTGCCCGGCAGCCGGGTCGAGCCGTAACGCGCCGGAATAACGATCAGATCCGGCGCGGCCGATGACGCCATATCAGGCGCCATTTCAGGCAACACCGGTCCTGACGATGTCATGCATATGCACGATGCCGACCAGCTTTTCGTCATCTTCCACAACGAACAGCACCGAAATGGCGTTTTCATTGAGGATACGCAGCGCATCGGCGCAAAGCGTGTCGGGATGGACCATCACCGGGGTGGGTGACATATGCCTGCCGATTTCGTCCTGCAGATCATAGACCGCAATACAGCGGCGCAGGTCACCATCGGTAAAGGCCCCCACCAACCGCCCATCGCCATCGACAACCGCAGTGCAGCCATAGCGCTTGCGGCTCATTTCGATCGTGGCGCTCACCAGCGTGGCGTCGCGATAGACGCGGGGAACAGCATCATCCACGCCCATGATATCGGCCACGCGGGCCAGTTGCGCGCCCAGTTTGCCGCCCGGGTGGAACACGTGGAAATCCGAGGAGGTGAAGCCCCGCGCTTCGATCAGCGCCACCGCCAGCGCATCGCCCAGCACCAGTTGTAGCGTGGTCGAGGAGGTCGGCGCCAGATTGTTCGGGCATGCCTCGCGCACCACGGGCAGCTGAAGGCAGATATCGGCGGCGCGGCCGGCCGTGCTTTCAGGATGGGCCGTGGCCACGATCAGTTTGACGCCGAAACGGTGACAATATTGGAAGATATCGACCAGTTCGGCCGTCTCGCCCGACCAGGTGATGGCCAGAACCACGTCCTGTTCGGTGATCAGGCCAAGATCGCCATGGCTGGCCTCGCCTGGGTGCAGAAACAGTGCCGGGGTGCCGGTGGAGCGCAGGGTTGCGGCGATCTTGCGGCCGATAAGTCCGCTTTTGCCCATGCCGCTGACAACAACGCGGCCCTTGGTAAAGGCCATGATCTGGATCGCCGCGTCAACGGACTGGCTCAATTCGGGCGACTGGAGTGCGGACTTGAGCGTTTCGAGAGCCTGCAGCTCGATATCGAGAGTTTTGAGGGCCGAGGCGGCATGTCGAGCCTGAAATATTTGAGCGGTCATAGACATCCCTGATGGCATATAGGCGCTAAACTGTACAAGTCCGACCGACTTCGTAAGTATTGAAAACGGTTGGGGATTGCCAGCCCTTTCGTTCTCGGCCAAGGAGTGCCCTGTCGCGAGGGAAATGCGGTTCGTCGCAGAATGGCGTTTATAAACTCGTGTATTCAGTAATTTGGGGTTGAAGCACCATGCGCCTTTGCGGACACGAGATCGGCCACGATACGCCCCTTTTCGTTATTTGCGGCCCTTGCGTGATCGAGAGCGAGGCGATGACCCTGTCGATCGCGCAAACGCTGGCCGATATGGCGCGGCGCCTTGGCCTGATGGTGATTTTCAAGAGTTCGTTCGACAAGGCCAACCGCAGTTCCGACCGCTCGTTTCGCGGGCTGGGCATGGACGAGGGGCTGCGCATTCTTGAAAAGGTGCGGGCCGAGACCGGCCTGCCGGTGCTGACCGATGTGCATGAGCCGCATCAGGTGAGCGCGGTCGCCTCGGTGGTTGACGTGTTGCAAACGCCCGCCTTTCTGGCGCGCCAGACCGATTTTATCGCCGCCGTGGCCGCCTCGGGCAAGCCGGTGAACATCAAGAAGGCGCAGTTCATGGCGCCCGGCGATATGGTGCAGGTGGTGGCCAAGGCGCGCAATGCGGCCGCTGCGGCCGGGCATGACCCGGACAATTTCCTGCTGTGCGAGCGGGGCGCCTCGTTTGGTTACAACAATCTCGTTTCCGACATGCGCTCGCTGGCGATCATGGCCCAGACCGGATGCCCGGTGGTGTTCGATGCCACCCATTCGGTGCAATTGCCCGGCGGACTGGGCGAAAGTTCTGGCGGTCAGCGCGAATTTGTGCCGCTTCTGGCACGCGCGGCGGTGGCCGCCGGTGTGTCCGGCCTGTTCATGGAAACGCATCCGGACCCGGACAAGGCCCTGTCCGACGGCCCCAACGCGGTGCGGCTCGATCAGGTCGAGGCACTGTTGCGCAAACTGCAGGCGATTGACGCGGTGGTGAAGGGGTGAGCATTCGTCTGACGCAATTGCCCGGCGGCGATCAATACAGGGCGCGCTTGTAGTCAGCCCCTCATTTCGCCCTTGACCTTCCCATGATGGCAAGCCCCATCTTCACGCCAGAACCCGTTTCCCAAGCGTGAGCATCCGTCATGAGCAAGCCCCAATCCCAGCCCGCAACCGGCCCCACGCGGCGCCATATTGCCATTGAGGGCATGAATTGCGCCTCCTGCGTCGGGCGGGTGGAAAGGGCGCTGAGCAAGGTGGCGGGGGTGCGCTCGGTCAGCGTCAATCTGGCCACTGCGGGGGCCGATATTGTGGCCGATGCGGGGGTGAATCACGGCGCCATCGCCCGCGCGGTCGAGGAGGCGGGCTATCGCATTCCCTCCGCCGCGCAGGAACTGGCGATCGAGGGAATGAGCTGCGCCTCCTGCGTGGGCCGGGTCGAGCGGGCGCTGCTGGCGGCGCCCGGCGTTGCGGCGGCCTCCGTCAATCTGGCCACCGGGCGGGCGCAGGTGCGGGGAAGCGCGCCGGTCGAGGATCTGATCGCGGCGGTGGCCGGGGCGGGCTATCAGGCGCGCGAATATCGTGGCGCTGCGGCGCGCGACGAGGCGCAGGACCGCCGCGAGGCAGAGGCGCTGGAATTGAAACGCGATTTCCTGTTGGCACTGGTGCTCGCCCTGCCGGTCTTCGTGGTGGAAATGGGGTCGCATCTGATCCCGGGCGTGCATGAGCTGATCCACCGCACCATCGGCATGCAGAACAGCTGGTATTTTCAGGCCGCGCTGACCACGCTGGTGCTGATCTTTCCGGGGCGGCGTTTCTATCGCCATGGCATTCCGGCGCTGCTGCGGATGGCGCCCGATATGCATTCGCTGGTCGCGGTGGGCACGCTGGCGGCCTATGCCTATTCGCTGGTGGCGACGTTTGCGCCCGCGCTGCTGCCCCCCGGCACGGTTCATGTCTATTACGAGGCCGCCTCGGTCATTGTCGCGCTGATCCTGCTGGGCCGGATGCTGGAGGCGCGGGCCAAGGGGCGCACGTCCGAGGCGATCCAGCGGCTGGTGCGGCTTCAGCCCAGAACCGCGCGGGTGCGCGGCGGCGGGGAAGTGGCCATTGAGGATGTCATCGCGGGCGACATCATCGAGATCCGCCCCGGCGAGCGCATCCCGGTCGATGGCGAGGTGATCGAGGGCGAGAGTTTCGTCGATGAGGCGATGATCACCGGCGAGCCGATCCCGGTGGCCAAGACCATCGGCAGCGCGCTGGTGGGCGGCACGGTCAACCAGCAGGGCGCGCTGGCCTTTCGCGCCACGGCGGTGGGAGGCGATACGGTGCTCTCGCAAATCATCGCCATGGTCGAGGCGGCGCAAGGGGCGAAATTGCCGATTCAGGCGGTGGTCGACCGGATCACCCTGTGGTTCGTGCCCGCAGTGATGGCGGCCGCCGCGCTGACCTTTGCAGGCTGGCTGGCGTTTGGGCCGCCCCATGCTCTGGGTCTGGCGCTGGTCAATGCGGTGGCGGTGCTGATTATCGCCTGCCCCTGCGCGATGGGGCTGGCCACGCCCACGGCGATCATGGTCGGCACCGGGCGCGCGGCGGAAATGGGCGTGCTGTTTCGCCGGGGCGAGGCGCTGCAAATGCTGCGCGAGGCCAAGGTCATCGCGCTGGACAAGACCGGCACGTTGACGCTGGGGCATCCGGCGCTGACCGACCTGCATCTGGCCGAAGGGTTCGAGAGGGGCGCGGTGTTGGGCGCCATCGCGGCGGTTGAGGGTCGCTCCGAACATCCCATCGCCCGCGCGATTGTCGGGGCCGCGCAGGCCGAAGGGCTCAGCTCCGGCGCGGCGGTCGATTTTGCCGCCATCCCCGGCATGGGCGCGCGCGGCGTGGTCGATGGCCGCACGGTGGCGGTGGGCGCGGATCGCTATATGGAAAGTCTGGGGCTGGATACCGCGCCCTTTACGCAGATGGCGGCGCGGCTGGGCGCAGAGGGCAAGACCCCGCTTTATGCCGCCATCGACGGCGTGCTGGCCGCGGTGCTGGCGGTGTCCGATCCGGTCAAGCCGGGGACGCCCGAAGCCATTGCGGCATTCCATGCGCTGGGCCTGAAAGTGGCGATGATTACTGGCGACAATCGCGCCACCGCCCATGCCATTGCCGCGCGTCTGGGCATAGACGAGGTGGTGGCGCAGGTCATGCCCGAGGGCAAGGTGGAGGCGGTGCGGCGGCTTCAGGAGCAATATGGCCGCCTTGCCTATGTGGGCGATGGGATCAACGATGCGCCCGCGCTGGCGCAGGCCGATGTGGGCATGGCGGTGGGCACCGGAACCGATATCGCCATTGAGGCCGCTGATGTTGTGCTGATGACGGGCCATCTGGGCGCGGTGGGCGATAGCATCGCGCTGTCCCGCGCGACGATGGGGGTGATCGGGCAGAACCTGTTCTGGGCCTTTGCCTATAATGTCGCGCTGATCCCGGTGGCGGCGGGGGTGCTTTATCCGGTGCTGCTCTCGCCGGTGTTTGCGGCGGGCGCGATGGCGATGTCCTCGGTCTTTGTGCTGGGCAATTCGCTGCGGCTGCGGCAATTTGGGCGTCAGTTTCGGGCCAAAGGAGGCGCGCGATGAACATTGGCGAGGCGGCAAAGGCATCGGGCGTTTCGGCCAAGATGATCCGCTATTACGAAACCACCGGTTTGATCCCCAAGGCCGAGCGGCGGGATTCAGGATACCGCGATTATTCGCCCGCCGATGTGCACAATCTGCGCTTTATCCGCCGCGCGCGCGACATGGGCTTTGCCGTGGCCGAGATTCAGGAACTGCTGGGCCTGTGGCGGGACCGTTCGCGCCACAGCGCGGATGTCAAACGCATCGCTTCGGCCCATGTCGAGCAATTGAGCGCCCGCATCGCCGCGATGGAGGAAATGCGCAGCACGCTCCAGACGCTGATCGGATGCTGCGCCGGGGACGACCGGCCCGATTGCCCGATTCTGGCCGATCTGGAGGAGCCGGGGCTTGCGGTTCGCCCCGATGCGCAGGCCCGGCTGCGCGAGCGGTCAATTGCGAACCGGCGCGGATAGGGCGATTTTCTTTTCCCCTTGCTAGCGCTACCATAGTTTAATAGAACTATGGTTCTAAAATAGACCGAGGGGGGATGACATGGTTACGCGACGTTCTGCATTGGAAAGCCTTGCCACCGGAGCGATGGGGGCCGCGCTGCCCGCCGTTCCCGCTCTGGCCGCACAAAAGCCGCGCCCTGTCATCCAGGCCACCGGCCACGCCACTGGCCCTGAGGGCGAACGCCGCGCCGATCTTGGCAATGGCTGGTATCGCAATCCGATCATGCCGGGCGATTATCCCGATCCTTCGATCCTGAAGGATGGCGATGATTATTACATGACCCATTCCAGCTTTGAGGCCGCGCCGGGCCTGATCATCTGGCATTCGCGCGATCTGGTGAATTGGCGCCCGATCGGCCCCGCGCTGGAAAAGCCGCTGGGCACGGTGTTCGCCGTGGACATCGCCAAGCATAATGGCCGTTATTACATCTACATCCCCTTCATGCACGCCCCATGGGCCAAGGATCTGCACAGTTTCGCCAATATCTATGTCATCCATGCCGACAGCATGGCGGGGCCTTGGAGCGATCCGGTTGATCTGAAAATCTATGGCCTGATCGATCCGGGCCATGTGGTGGGCGAGGATGGCAAGCGTTACCTGTATCTCTCGGGCGTGAACCGGGTGGCGCTGGCCGATGATGGCCTCTCCACCATCGGCCCGGTCGAACCGGCCTATGATGGCTGGCACTATCCCGATGAATGGATCACCGAGGGCTATTCGCTGGAAGGCCCGAAACTGTTCCGGCGCGGCGAGTGGTTCTATCTGGTCTCGGCCGTGGGCGGCACATCCGGTCCGGCCACCAGCCATATGGTGATCATCGCCCGCTCGAAATCGGCGAAGGGGCCTTGGGTCAATTGCCCGCATAATCCGATTGTGCGCACGCATAGCGACAAGGAGGCCTGGTGGTCGCGCGGCCATGCCACGATGGTGGAAGGGCCTAAAGGCACTTGGTACATGGTCTATCACGGCTATGAGAAGGACTACCGCTCGCTGGGCCGCCAGACCTTGCTGGAGCCGATGACGTGGGACGCCGATGGCTGGCCGCGCGCGCTGGGGGGCGACCTGTCGCTGGCCATGCCGATGCCGACGGGCAAGGCGGGCACTCCGGGCGGCTTTACCCGCAGCGATGATTTCACGCGGCCCGCCTTTGGCACCCGCTGGAGTTTCTATGGCGCCGCGCCGGGGGAACTGGCGCGGGCCAAGGTTGGGGGCGGCGTGTTGACGCTGGAGGCCAAGGGGACCGGCCCTGCCGATTGCTCGCCGCTGACCCAGACCGTGGGCGATCATGCCTATGAGATCAGCGTGAGCGTCGATGTCGATGCGGGCGCGCAGGGCGGCTTGCTGCTGTTCTATGATGACCGGCTGTTTCTGGGCATGGGCATCGATGGGCAGAAGATGATCACATGGCGCGGCGGTCGCTCCAGCTTCTGGCAGGAACCCGCGCCCAAGGTGGGCAAGCTGCACCTCAAGATCGTCAATGACCGTCAGATCGTGACCTTTTACTACAGCCTCGACGGAAGGACATGGACCCGCCACGGCATCCGCAGCGAAGTCTCGGGCTATCAGGCCAACACGGTCGATGATCTCTCCTCCCTGCGCCCCGCGCTTTATGCCAGCGGCAAGGGGACGGTGCGGTTTATGGACTATCGCTTCCGCGCCCAGCCCTAGGGAGGCAATTCCCTCGCAGGCAAGGATCTGGTGCAGCGCCAGCCAGCGACCGCTGGCGCTTTGCCCTCTAATCCCCATAGACGCAAAAGAAGCGGGATGCGGGAGAAGAGAATGAGACGGAGCCTGTTTGGCGCGATGGTCAGCGTGTTGGCCATTACGGCGGCCAATGCTCTTGCCCAAACGGGCGAGGATTGGATCGCGCGCCTGCCGCAGGGGCCGGGCCGCGCCGAATTCGCCGCCAATTGCAGCAAATGCCACGCCATCGGCACCGTCACCGCCAAGCCGAAATCGGCCGCCGACTGGGACGAGACGCTGGCCAAAATGAAGAAGCAGGGGCTGATCATCACCCCGGCGGATGAGGCGGCGGTGCGCAGCTATCTTCTGGCCCATTATCAGGCCAAGGAGGGCGGCGCGGGCGCGCCGATGCCCGTGGCGACTGGCGAGGCCAAGGCGCTCTATCCCCGGCCCAGCGGGGCGAACCAGTGGCCAGCCTATGGCGGCGGCGGGGGCAATGGCAATTTCTCCCCCCTCACGCAGATCAACGCCCGGAATGTGGGCCGCCTGCAACCGGCATGGACCTTCCGCTATGGCACCGGCCCCAGCAAGGCGGGCGATCAGGGGCTGGATTCGCGCTTTGAGGTAACGCCGCTGCTGATCGGCGGGGTGATGTATATTTCCACGCCCGCCACGCCGCTCAAACCCGATCTGAAGGCCAGCATCACCGCCATCCGCCCCGAAACCGGCGAGGTGATCTGGAAATATGAAAGCCCCAAGGGCATCCACGGGCGCGGCATTGCCTATTGGCCCGGAGACGCCAAGACCGCCCCGCGCCTGATCTTCGGCACCGATGAGGGCTATCTGATGGCGGTGGACGTTACCACCGGCCAGCCCGCGCGCGGATTTGGCCGGGGCGGGGTGATTGACGCCTATATCGGCGTGGCGTCGGAAATCGTGGGCGAGTCGCGCCGTTCCACCTTCACCATCCCCAATCCGGTCACAATCTGGCGCGACCTGATCATCACCGGCGCGCGTCCGGGCGAGGGCGGCCCGCCCCAGCCGCGCGGCGACATCCGCGCCTTTGACGCGCGCACGGGCCGCCAGGTCTGGGCCTTCCACGTCATCCCCGAACCGGGCGAGGCCAACCATGACACCTGGGTGGGCGATGAATGGCGCGATACGTCCGGGGCCAATGTCTGGTCCACCATGGCGATCGACGAGGAGCGCGGCATCCTCTACGCCCCCACCGGGGACGCCAATTCGGGCGCCAAGGGGCCGCAGCTTTATTCCGACACTTTGCTGGCGTTGGATGCGGCGACGGGCAAGCTGCTGTGGCATCACCAATTGACCCATCATGACATCTGGGACTGGGATTCGCCCACGCCGCCGCTGTTGGCCGATGTGATGCAGGGGGGCAAATCGGTGCCCGCCGTGATGCTGACCGGCAAGCATGGGCTGTTCTTCATGTTCGACCGCGTAACGGGCGAGCCGCTCAATGGCTTTACCGAAAAGCCCACGCCCCGCGCGGATGAACCTAACGATGAAGTCTGGCCGACCCAGCCTTTTCCCGATGCGCCCGGTCCGATTGCGCGCATCACGATGAAGCGCGAGGAGATCCCCGATCTGCTCCCCGGCATGAAGGCCGCCTGCACCGATTTCTGGGACAGGAACGGCATCGTGGTGGGCGACCTTTACGCCCCGCGCCAGAGCAGCGCGCACGCAACCTTGACCTATCCCAGCCCGGTGGGCGGGCCAAACTGGGGCGGGGGCAGCTATTCCGCGCCGCTGGGCTATTATTTCGTCAATGTGCAGAACCGCCCGGTCTATCGCCCCAAGGTGGCGGCGGGATCGGGCGTGGGGATGATGAACCGTAATGTGCCCGCAGGCCCGCCGCCGCCCCGCCCCACCGGGCCCCGCCCGCCGCAGGGCTTTACCTATAGCGCCAATGGCGTGAACCTCTCCTGCGGCGCGACGCCTTGGGGCGAGCTGGTTGCGGTCGATGTGGCGAAGCGCAGCATCGCATGGCGCGTGCCGCTGGGCATTACCGAGGCGCTGGGCAAGGCTGGCCTCAACACCGGCGCGCCCAATATCGGCGGCAATATCGTCACCGCCGGGGGCGTGGTGTTTATCGGGGCGACTAACGACCACCGTTTCCGCGCCTTCGACGCCAAGACCGGCAAGCTGCTCTGGCAAAGCGTGCTGGAGGCCTCGGCCCATTCGACGCCGATCACCTATATGGGCGCGGATGGGAAACAATATGTCGTGGTGGCCGCAGGGGGCGGCACGGCGGTGGGCGGGCCGGAAATGTCCGACACGCTGGTGGCCTATCGGTTGCCGTAAGGGGGATAATGTGATGCGTAAGATGTTCTTGCTGGCGGGTTTGCTGCCCGCCGCCGCGCTGGCCCAGACGCCGCCCCCCGCGCCCGCTGCCCCGCCGCCGATGATGCCGCAATCGAGCGTCAATGATCCCTGGCCGGGGATGAAGAAGCTGCTGATTATCGCGGATGTCCAGACCGGATGGCATCACGATTCAATCAACCATGCGATGGGCGTGATCGAACAGATGGGCCGCGAGCATGGCGAATGGGCTACCGTGATCCGCACCGACAGCCAGTTGATCACCAAGGCTCCGATTGTTGGTCAGGGCGCGCGCTATGCGGGCAAATTCGTCAATGCCCGCAATTTGGACCAGTTCGACGCGGTGTTCTATCTGGGCAGCGGGGCAGGGGCGCTGTCCGATCAGCAGAAGGCCGACCTGCTGTCTTTCGTGAAGCAGGACGGCAAGGGCTTTATCGCAGGGCATGCCGCCACGGTCGCCTATTACGAATGGCCCGAATTTACCCAGATGATCGGCGCCTTTATGGAAAGCGAGTTTCGCGTCGATACGATGCAGATTATCAACGAAGATCCGGCCTTCCCCGGCGCGGGCGTCTTTCCCAAGACTTTCGCCTATACTGACCAGTTTCCGGTGATGCGTATGCCGTTTACCAGCAAGGACGCGCATGTCATCCTGCGGCTGGACCCGAGCAAGATGACGCCGCAGCAGCGCAAGACCCGCGCCGACGATGATTTCCCGCTGGTCTGGGCCAAATCCTATGGCAAGGGCCGGGTCTATAACCTGACCATCGGCCATCAGGAGCAGGTCTGGGACGACCCCAAATTCCGCGAGATGGCGCATCAAGGGATCCGCTGGGCGCTCGGGCTGGTGGACGCGAAAGTGGACCCGCCAGCGCCGCCCGCGCCGCCCCGGTCAAAGGGCAAATAAACTCTCCTCCCGCGAGCGCCCGGCCCCAAAAGCCGGGCGTTTTGCTGCCCGCTGCCCGGTCCCCACCTGTGCAGTCTCAGTCCAGAGATTGGGGCCTTCGCAGCTAGGGGCGCAGGAGACGGGCGGGCGTATGCCGGAACCATAATCCGGCAAAACAACCGGACACCAACAAGGGGGACAGGATGAAGATCGGGCAAACAGGCCGCGTGGCTTTGGGCATTTCCTATATGGCGCTGGCCATGGCGGGCGCGGCCCATGCGCAGGATATCAGCGGCCACGGGGCGGCCGAATCGGCCAGCAAACAGGATGCCGAAATCATCGTGACCGGCACCGCGATCAAGGGCGTGGCCCCGGTCGGTTCGGCCACCGTCACGATGGACCGCGCCAGCCTTGTGGCCAGCGGCGTGCGCGACACGGCGCAATTGATCGCTCAATTGCCGCAGGGGTCCAGCCTTGGCACCAGCCAGAATTCGACCGGCGGGCGGCAACAGGGCGTCAACCTGCGCGGGCTGGGCAACAATGCCACGCTGCTGCTGTTCGATGGCCATCGCTGGGCGCCGCAGGGCGTGATCTCGCAGATCCCCGATCCTTCGGTCATCCCCTTTGCCGCGATTGAGCGCGTCGAAGTCGTCACCGACGGCGCCTCGGCCATCTATGGGTCGGACGCGGTGGCGGGCGTGGTCAATTATGTGCTGCGCAAGGATTATGAAGGGCTGGAACTGACGGGCCGCTATAATCACACGCTCTATGACCAGCGCGCGTTTGAAGGCGTATTGGGCCATCGCTGGAGCGAGGGCGGCTTCATGCTGGGCTTCAGCTATACCGACCGCGATCCGGTGAAACGCGCCGCGCGCGATTATCTGCGCAATGATTTGCGTCCCTATGGCGGCAACAACAACAATCTGATCGGCACCACGGTGTTTCCCGGAACGCCCGGCGCGCTGATCATCGGCAGCACGGTTTACGGCCTGCCCGCCACCAATGGCGCGGTGCCCACCGCCGCGCAGGTGACGGCGCTGAAAGGCAATCCCACACTGGCCGATCCGGCGGACATGTATGATTACTTTTCCAGCCGCAAACAGATCAGCGTGCTGCTCAAGGCCCATCAGACCATCGGCGCGGGCGAGCTGAGCGGCACGGTCAATTACAACCGCCGCGAAAACTCCGCCCGCGCGCAGGAGGCCCTGCCCAATATCTCGATCAACCTGACCCCCAGCAGCCCGTGGTATATCCCCGGCCTGACCACGGGCAACGAGACGCTGGTCTATAATCTGGGCCTCAATTACGCCAATTATGACCTGACCCAGCGCAACAAGGAGGAGACGTTCAACTCCACGCTGGAATACAAGACCCGCATCTTCAAGGGTTTCGACTGGACGACCTACGGCTCCTACGGCTTTTCGTCCGGGTGCAACGTGTGTCAGCCGCAGGCCAACACCACCATTGCCGCTGTTATCGCCAACAATCCCAGCTATTATTCCAGTTTCAACCCCTATCAGCCCGGCCAGCAGAGCGGGGCCGACATGCTGATCGGCGGGTTTCTGCAGGAGGCCAAATTCCGCACCGCCGATTTCGGCACCAAAATCAGCGGGGCGCTGTTCGGTCTGCCCGCTGGGTCGGTCAAGGTGGCGCTGGGCGGGGAATATACCGAATACTGGTTCTGGCTCTTGGCGCAAAACAAGCTCAACCTGCAAAACGCCTTTCAGGTGTCGCGCAGCACCAAGAGCGGGCGCCATGTCTCCTCGGCCTATGGCGAGGCGTTCATTCCGGTGTTTGGCGCGGCCAATCGCATCCCAGGCTTTGACCGGCTGGATCTGAGCGCGGCGGTGCGCTGGGACAAATATTCCGATTTCGGCACCACGGCCAATCCCAAATTCGGCCTGACATGGCAGCCGACCGGCGGCGTCAAGCTGCGCGGCAGTTGGGGCACATCGTTCCGCGCGCCCACGCTGATCGAGAGCAATCCGGCAACCGTGGGCCAGACCAACCGCGCCTATATCGCCAATGGCGCCAATGATCCCTCGGTGCCCGTCACGCTGTCGAGCACGGGCCAGAGCGCAGTGCTCAACCGCACCGGCAACACCGCGGGGCTGAAGCCGGAATCGGCGACCGTCTGGTCGCTGGGGCTGGATCTGACGCCTGCCTTCACGCCCAATCTGAAATTCGGCGTCACCTATTACAACGTCAATTACAAGAACCGCATCGAGAACCTGCCCAACCAGACGGCGACCAATGCGCTGGTCCTTTCCAGCCCGGCCAATCGCGCGCTCTACAGCGACTATTTCATCGTCGCGCCCCAACCCAGCACCTGCGTCAACGGCAATTACGCGACCTATAATCCGGCCTATCTGCCCTTCCTGACCGACAAGAACGCGGTGTTTACCCCCAGCACGATCAATGACTGCACGCTGACCGGCATTGTGAATGGCGGCACGCAGAACCTTGGCAATGTGAAGCAGAGTGGGCTGGACTTCACGCTCAACTATCGTCTGGAAACCAGGGCGGGCACCTTTGCCTTTGACGGCAGCTTTACCAAGATCCTGAACCTGCAAAAGAGCCTGACGCCGACGGGGGCGCTGTTCAATGCGCTCGATACGTTCGGTTTTCAGGTGTCCTCGCGCGGGCGGGCCTCGGTGTCCTGGCGCAAGGACGGGTTCAACGCCAATATCGCGGCCAATTATGTCGGCTCCTATCTCAACAATGCCACGATCACCGTGGCGGGCGTGAAACTGCCCGATACGCAGATCCCGGCATGGACCACGTTCGACGGCAATCTGGGCTATGAATTTGGCGAGAACCACCGCTGGCTGAGCGGCACGCGGCTGGCGCTGGGGGTGCAGAACCTGACCGACAAGGCGCCGCCGATTGTCCTGTCGGGCACCAATGCGGTCGATACCAACAACCACAATGTCTGGGGCCGCATCTGGACCTTTGAAATCAGCCATAAGTTCTGAGCCCGGCCATCATCCACCCTTGGCCCCGGCAGCCTGTCTGTCGGGGCCGTTTTGTGTACTAGTGTGAACATATGTTGTCAGGAGGTCCGGCCTGGGTTAGGCTGGCGCGCAGAGGATAGAGGCAAAAATGCTGGAAAATTGCGGGAGAAATGCCATGCGTTCATGGTCCACCGACACCCATACAGAAGTGAACCATCTGGTTTACTGGCGTGAGGCGATCTGTGAGGCGATCTTTGAACTGGACTTTACCAGCAAGGACGAGGGCGTGGCGGCCAGTATGCAGCAGCATGACCTTGGCCCGCTCAAACTGAGCGCGATTTCCATCGGCAGCGCGCACAGCGTGGTGCGATCCCAAGGCGCGGCGGCGCGTGAGCGGCAGCCCCATCTCAACCTCAACTGGATCCGCAGCGGGGCATGGCAGGTCGATCATTATGGCCGCCGGGTCGATCTGGGGCCGGGCGACATGGTGCTGCTCGACAATCGCCAGCCCTACAGCGTCACCACCGAGCATGGGTCGGAGCATATCGTGGCGCGCCTGCCGATTGAATGGGTGCGCTGCTGGCTGCCCTCGCCCGAAGCGGCAGTGGCGCGGGTGGTGCGCGCGGGCGACCCGTGGCATGGGGTGCTGGAGGCGACGTTGACCGAGGCGATCCGCGATGATCGCGGCGATGAGGCATGGCGCAGGCTTTGCACGCAACAGATCGGCGGGGCGCTGGCGCTGATGCTGGGGGCCAATGAAAGCCGCCTGTCGAACCACACGCGCCAGCTTTACCGCCGCATCCGTACCGCCATCCAGAACCGCTTTTTCGAACATGAACTTGATGCGGCCAGTGTCGCTGCCGAGGTGGCGATCTCACCGCGCTATCTGCACAAGATTCTGGCGCAGGAGGGCACGACCTATGTGCAGGAACTTTTCGCCGTGCGTCTGCAACATGCCTGCGCCTTGCTGAAAGACCCGCGCTTTGCCGAATTGTCGGTGTCGGAAATCGGCTGGCGTTCGGGCTTTTGCGATCCCAGCCATTTTTCCCGCCGCTTCAAGGCCCATGTCGGCCAGACGCCCGGCCAGTGGCGGCAAGAGGGTCAGGGACAGCAGGACATGGAACAGAACCTGCATTGACCCGCGTGCATCGCGAGCCAAGCATTTGTTCGCCCCCAAGCAGCGTCGGGGCTGCGCCTTGCTGATAGACCGGCCTGACAAGGCAAGCATAACGGGGAAGACTATGGCGCTTAAAGGTCGCGCATTCATCATCATGTGGCATGACATCACCGCGCAGGGCGATGATGATTACCACCAGTGGCACACGCATCAGCATATGCCCGAGCGGCTTGACCACGCCGGGTTTCGCCGCTCGCGCCGGGGGGTGAACCGGGGGCTGGAGCGCCAGACCTATTTCACCCTGTATGAAGGCGCTGATCTGGCCGGTTTCGTAGCCGATGATTATGCCCACAGCCTGAATTTCCCCACCGAATGGACCCAGTCCATCGCGCCCCATTTCCGCAATTTCCTGCGCATGGCGTGTGAAGTGCTGGAAACCGGCGGGCGCGGGGTGGGGGGCGCGCTGGTGTCGCTGCGCCTGCGCCTGCCCGCCGGGATGGATGAGGGCGAGGGGCATCGCGCGCTGGCCCCCGCGCTGGCCGCGATTAATGCCATGCCGCAGGTGACATCGGTGCATCTGGCCGCCGCCCGGCCCGATTATTCCGAAATCCGCACCTCCGAAACCGAATTACGCCCGCCGATGAGCGAGCCGCCCTTCGATCTGGTCATCCTGGCCGAATGCATGGGGCTGGCCGAGGCGAGCGCGGCGCAGGGCGCCATGGTCGCCGCCGTCGAACAGGCCGGTTTTGCAGAACCTTTGGCGCAGGCCTATGACGTGGCCTACACGCTGGAAAAGCGAGAGGCGCAATGAAGGCGCAAGTGGGGAAACCGACCCGCAAGCGCTATGCGATGCTGGCGCTGGTCGCGCTGGCTACGGCGCTCAATTATCTCGACCGCACGCTGATGGGCGTGGCCGCCCCGGCGATGAGCCGCGAACTGGGCCTCGGGCCGGAGATGATGGGGCTGGTTTTCGCCGCCTTTTCGTGGAGCTATGCGCTGGCGCAGGTGCCGGGCGGGATCTTCCTCGACCGCTTCGGCACGCGGCTGACCTATGCGCTCTCGCTCTCGATCTGGTCGGCCTGCACGGTGATGCAGGGCATGGTGCGCGGCGGCTGGGCGCTGATCGCGGTGCGCCTTGGGCTGGGCGCGGCCGAGGCGCCCTGTTTTCCCGCGAACAGTCGCGTTTTGATCGCATGGTTTCCACGCGGCGAGCGGGCGCGGGCCAATTCGATCTATTCGGTGGGCATGTATTTCGGCATCGCCTTTTGCAGCCCGGTGCTGTTCTGGATGGCCGCCCATTGGGGCTGGCGCGCCTTGTTCTGGATCGTGGGCGGGATCGGGATCGGCTATGGTCTGGTGTGGCATCGGCTCTATCGCGACCCGGCGGAGCATGTGGGGGTCAACGAGGCCGAACTGGCCCTGATCCGCGCCGATGGCGGGGCCACCCAATCCGAACCCCCGCGCCCCTTCCGCTGGAGCGATGTTGCCTATCTGCTGCGCCAGCGCAGCATCATCGGCGCCTCGATCGGCCAATTCGCCACCAATTCCACGCTGGTCTTCTTCCTCACCTGGTTCCCCACCTATCTGGCCAGCGAGCGGCATATGGATTGGCTTAAAGCCGGGATCTACGCGATGGTGCCCTTTATGGCGGCGTCCCTTGGCGTGCTGGCGGGAGGGCAGGCGTCGGACCGGCTGCTGCGTGGCGGTGTCTCGCTGGCCGCCGCGCGCAAGGCTCCGGTCATTACGGGCCTGATGCTTTCCACCCTCATCATTCTGGCCATCTGGCTGGAAAGCGACGCCGCCGTGATCGCGGTGATGAGCATCGCCTTTTTCGGTCAGGGCATGTCCAATCTGGGCTGGACTTTGGTGTCGGAAATCGCGCCCACGCGGCTTGCGGGCCTCACCGGGGGTCTGTTCAACCTTTGCACCAATCTGGCGGGCATCGCCACGCCGATCATCATCGGCATGACGGTGGGACGGACGGGTTCGTTCTTCATCGGCCTGATCTTTATCGGGGCGATGGCCTGCCTTGGCGCGGCCTCCTATGCCTTTGTCGTCAACCGGGTCGAGCGGCTGCCCAATCCGGAATAGGTGCGGGGAACAGCTTAGAACCGCACCCGCAACCCGATGGATGCGGTGGTGCTGTTACCCGCCACCGCGCCAGCCGTGCGCGCCACCTGCGTGTCCAGCCAGAGCCGGGGGCGGATCTGCCACATGCCCGAGAGCGCCACTTCGTCAAACCCGTCGGGGGTGCGCAGCGGCTGCGGCCCGGATGTGTCGGGCGGCGGGGCCAATTGCCATGTCGTCATGCCATTGTCGGTGACGTAATGCGAATAGGACAGGCCCAGATAATGCTGCCCCCGCCGTCCCAGCGCGCGGTCCACCCGCACCGAGGCGATCCCCGTCAGCGCCCTTTCGCGCAATTCGAAATCCGACCATGACAGAGTGGAGAAATCGAACCGCTGATGCAGCGAGCGGGTATAGACATATTGCCCGGCAATCGTCGGGGTAATGTACCAGCGCGCCCATGGCTGAAACACCCGGCCCAGCCGCAGCCCCGCCGCGACATAATCGGCCCCCGATGCCACCCCGCTTTGCCGGGCGATGCCCTGCGCCTGAATCGCGCCGTAAACCTGCCTGCCATAGCTGACATAGGCATCGGCCACCCAGCCGTGCCAATTGCCTCCCGCGCCGATCGAGCCGATGTGATAGGTGGACGGGATCGCCGCATCGGCCTGTTGCAGCGTGCCGCCAAACAGGGTGTAGGAGGCGCGCAGATAGGTCGGCCCCTTGTAGCGGGTGATGGCCAGCGCGCCATAGGGGCTGGAGGATGTGGTGTCGCGGTCGACCACGCCGCCTGTGGCGCTGGCGACCCAGATCGCCTTGGGATCGACGGGGGCAGGATCGGCGGGGGCGGCATCGACCGACGCGGCGGCGGGGATTTCCAGTCTTTCAGGCCGGGCTGTTTCCGCCTGCTGGGCCTGCGCCGCGCCTCCCGTCATCGCCCCGCCCGTCATCGCCAATGCGGCGCCAAGGATCATCCGCTTCATCATGCCGCCTTGGGCATCATGTCGTCATAGAGCGTGGGCAGCACCAGCTTGGCGACAAAGCCCTCCTCGCGCTGCTCCAGCAGGACATCGCCGCCATGCGCCCGCGCGATGGAGCGGCATACCGCCAGCCCCAGCCCGCTGCCCGGCTTGTCCGATTCGATGGCCTGTTCGCAGCGGAAGAAGGGTTCAAAGGCACGCTCACGATCCTCTTGCGGGATGCCCGGCCCATTGTCGACAATCTCGGCCACGGCCCCCTGCTCATTCACCAATACGCGCACCCGCGCCTGCTGGCCATATTTCAGCGCGTTTTCAAGCAGATTTCCCAAGAGGCGGCGAATGCCTAGCGGATCGACCTCGACCCGGATCGGGGTGGTGATATCCAGCCGCACCCGGTCGCCCATCACGCGCGCATCCTCGACCGCATCGGCCACCAGCGTGGCCAGATCCAGCCTTTGCCGGGCACCGGGGGTCGATGCTTCGCGGATGAAGGCAATGACCTGACTGATCATCATCTCCATCTCGTCCACCTCGGCAAGAAGCGCGTCGCGTTGTTCGTCGGGCACATCCTCCAGCCGGAAACGCAGGCGCGTCAAAGGGGTGCGCAGATCGTGGCTGATCGCGCCCACCATCGCGGTGCGGTCATCGACAAAGGCGCGCAGCCGGTCGCGCATCTGATTAAAGGCGCGCGCGGCCCGGCCCACCTCGGCAGGCCCTGACAAAGGCACGACATTGGCCGAAGGATCGCGCCCCAGCACCTCGGCGGCGCGGGCAAAGCCTTCGAGCGGCTTGACGATGCGCCGGGCAAACATCAGCGCCAGCGGCACGGTAATCAGCAGCGAGAGCACGAACCACAGCATCACCCGCTTTTGCCAGCGGTTGGGAAAGGGTTCGGCGCGCGGGGCAACGGCGATCCATGTGCCGTCATCCTGACGCATTGCGGCGACGAAATCGCCCTCGATAAAAGGCGGCGTGGTGAAGGAAAGCGCGCCCTTGCCTTCGCGGAAAGGGATCGGTTGGGGCACGCCCAGCGGCGCGGAATCAGGCGTCGCCGCGCCCGAATCGGCGGCCGCAGGGACAGGCGCGTCGGGCAGCGATGGGGCGGCGGCGTGAGAGGGCGCGGAGGCTTCGGCCTGCGGGGTGTCATTGCGCGCGGCATCCGGATCGGCGGCGGCAGGGCGGGCGGGGGTTGCGCCCGATGCGCGCGGCAGATGGATCGGCGGCAGAGCGGAGGGCGGAACCGAGGCCGGGCCGGGATTGCCCAGCGAGGCCATCGGGCCAACCATGGCCGGTCCCATGGGGCCGCCATTCGCGCCGGGGCCTTGCCCGCCGGAGCCCAGCCCCGTTGCGCCGGGCGCGGTGATCCGCGCGGCGCCGCCGGTCTGGCTCTGCTGGCCGCCGGCAGGCGTGGTGGGAGCGGCGGTATGCGGGGTTGCATTGGCAGGCGCGCTGCCTGTGCTATTGGCGGCGGGACTGGCGCCGGGGGCGTGGCCTCCCGGAGCGCTCCCGCCCGGAGGACCGCCGCCGGGAACGCCTCCTCCGGGCATGCCGCCGCCGGGATGCCCTGCGGGGAAACCGCCTCCCGGAAAGCCGCCACCGGGAAAGCCTCCTCCCGGAAAGCCTCCTCCCGGAAAGCCCCCTCCCGGAAAGCCCCCTCCCGGAAAACCATTGCCCGCCGCGCCGCCGCCCAGCGGGCCGCCATGCATCCCTTGCGCATGGGCGGTGCCGATGGCGCCTGAGAGCAGACCTGCAAACAGGTCCGAACCCTCAGGGTCGCTCAAGGCCATCGGCCCGCGCGAACCGCCCGCCGGCACCGCCACCCCGCCCACCGGCAATTGCGTGTAAAAGGCCAGCACAACGTGATCCAACCGTTGCCCCAGCCGCCGCGCCAATGCCTCCCGCGAGGTTTCCGACACCAGCCAGCCCGAGCCGCTGATATCAGGAGGGCCTTTCATGGCCCGGATTTCCAGATTGTCGCTTTCCGCCCCGTTTTGCCGTGAACCATGGCCCAGCAGCATCCGCGCCACCGCCTCAAGATCCCAGCGCTGCGGGCTGGCGGGCGGGATCAGCACGGTCAGCGCCAGCGTCGCGCATTGCGCCACGATCAGGACGCCCACCAGCAGTCCGAGCATTTGCAGCCCCAGCGGCAGCGCCAGTCTGCGGCGAAAAGAATATGCGGCCATGCCCCGGCAATTGCCATAGATCGGGGGTGAAAGCGATGCTTCATCGCCGGGCGATCCGGGCTGGTTACGCGCAAATATCGAGGAAACCGCGCGCGCGGTTTCGCTGTCCCGGCCCCTATCGGCGCCAGGCGGCGGCATGGGGGATGGGGCAGACATGGCCGCGCTATCCCCGCAAAAAGGAGCGGGGGGCCAAAGGCCAATGCCGCCGCCCTGACCAGGGACCGAGCGAAAGCGGGGGGGCGATGGTGCTTTCGAGCGGGATCAGGGCGGCGGACGGAAGCGCGGTCTGGCCGGGACATGCACCAGTGGGGGCGGTTGCATGTCCTTGGGCCGGGCCGCTCGCCGTTCGTTCAGGACTTTGGCCGGTGGCATGGCCCGCAAACGCCTGCGTCGCGGCCGGGCCGGACACAGGGAAGGAGGGCGATGCATCGGTCATGAAGCCAGATTGACCCCGTTCGATTGCGCGATGATTTCGGCCAGATTTCATCGGCGGGGCGACCGGGCGCGGGCGTTGAAAAATTTCTGAAATTCGCGGGCCAGAAAAATGTGGAAATGGCACGGGATGCAGGCCACACACAACGCCATGGATCTGGCGACCAAAATCCTGATCGTTGATGATGACAAGGGCATCAGGACGGTCGTGTCCGAATTTCTGGGCAAGCATGGCTATCAGACAGCCACGGCGGCCAATCCGGTCGAAATGCGCCGGATGCTCGAGGCCGGTTCGTATGATCTGATCGTGCTGGACGTGATGATGCCCAAGGAGGACGGGCTGACCGCGCTGCGCAGCCTTGGGCCCCAAGCGCCGCCGGTGATTATGCTCAGCGCCGTGGGATCGGATATCGACCGCGTGGTCGGGCTGGAAATGGGCGCCGACGATTATCTGGCCAAACCGTGCAACCCGCGCGAATTGCTGGCGCGCATCCGCGCCGTGCTGCGGCGCAAGGCGGCGGCGCAGGCGGTGCTGGATCAGGCGATGGAAATCCGCGCCGGAGGAGCAGAAGCGCCCCCGGCCGATGCCGCTGCGGCCGAAGGCGCGCCCGGCCCCTCGCAGGATCAGGCCGGGGCGACATGCGCCAATGGCCTTTATTTCGAAGGCTGGCGGATGGATCTGGACATGCGGCTGCTGTTCGATCCCGATGGGCGGATGATCACGCTGACCGAAGGCGAGTTCCGCCTGCTGCTGGCCTTTGCCCAGCATCCGCGCCGGGTGGTGACGCGCGACCAGTTGCTGGAATGGTCACGCGGGGGGGATGCTGATCATTTCGACCGCGCGATCGATGTGCAATTGTCGCGCCTGCGCCGCAAGATGACCGATGCGGGCAGCAGCGGCGTGTCCGAGCTGATCCGCACGGTGCGCAATGAGGGCTATGTCTTTGTGCCGCATGTCACGCGGACGCACGGCTGACGTTCAGGCCAGGCCCACGACATCCCCGGCCAGCGCGAGATAGAAGCGCGCGATTTCGGCCAGCGCGCGGTCATCCAGCACGAAAGGCCTCCCCGCCGCCTGTCTGCCCCCCGCCAGCCCCAGCGAGGCCGTGGCCAGATCGCGCGCGGTGATCGCGCAATGGTTGCGCACCGGTCCGTCGCAGGCCGCGATCTGAAGCCGCCGGATCGCGCGCAGGCGGGGGCGATGTTTGTGTAGCGGGTGGAGATCGGCCGGGGCGGGATTGGCATGGGGCGCCATCGCCCGCAGGAAGGCGCGATATTCGCCGATCAGCAGCGAAAAGAAGCGGTCGAGTTCCTTGAGGTGGTTGCCCGAGACGCGCATCATCACCTTGGCCGCGCTGGAGGCGGCGCCCATCCGGGTTTCACGCTCGATCAGATAAAGACACCCGGCCCGCAGCGTTTCGAAAGAGCTGTGCAGCGCAAGGGCGCTGGTGTGGTCGAACCATGGTCTGATGGTGTCGGATCGCAGACAATCGGCCTGTCTCGTCATGGCCTGTCTTGTCATGGAGTTTCTGGACATAAGGCTCCCAAGGCAAGCGGGAGCATGACAACTCTCAGCCGACAGCGCTTGACGATGGAGATGCTGCCGGTGGATCATGCCTACATAATGCCGACGGCTTCGTCCAACGCAAATGGCATCGTTTGCGCGAAAGGGCCCCAGCGGTTAAATTCCATCGCTGGTATTATGCTCTTGCCTCTTGCGCATCGCAGGTAAAATGGCGCATCAGCCCGGATCGGCAAAAGGAATGGCAGGCCATGGCGACGATCAAGGATGTGGCGCAGCATTCGGGCATTTCGATCAAGACGGTTTCGCGCGTCATCAATGGCGCGCAGACGGTGCGCCCCGGCGTGCGCGAAAAGGTCGAACGCTCGATCCGCGAATTGAACTATCGCCCGGCGCTGGCCGCGCGGCAATTGGCCAGCGGGCGCAGCTTCATCATCGCGATGATCGCCCCGCGCCTGACCTACAGCTATTTTTCGCGCATCATGGTGGCCACCGCCGATGCCTGCCGCAAGGTGGGCTATCATCTGGTGCTCGAGGTGATGGATGGCGATGACCTGTCAATCACGCTTTCATGTGAGCCGGATGCGGTGATCGTGGTGCCGCCTTTTGCCGACAATCCGCGCGTGCTGGCCGCGCTGATGGATCTGGGCAAGCCGGTGGTGCGGATCGCGGGCAAGAATGACGGCATCGGGCGCAGCGTCGAGGTGCATGATCATGCGATTGCGCGGGAAATGGCGCACTATCTGGTCGGGCGGGGGCATCGGGTGCTGGCGATGATCGCCCCGCCGCGCCCGGAAATGGCCGCCGAGGAACGGCTGACCGGCTTTCGCGAGGGGCTGGCGACAAGCGGGCTGGATTTGCCCGACAGCCATGTGGTGCGCGCGGGGATGAATTTTGCTGATGGCGAGCAGGCGTTTCGCGATCTGATGGCCTTGCCCCGGCGGCCCACGGCGATCTTTGCCGCCAATGACCAGATGGCGCTGGGGGCGATGGCTTGCGCTCTGCGCATGGGTTTCCGCGTGCCGCAGGATGTGGCGATTGCCGGGTTCGACAATGCGGTCGAGGGGCAGATGTGCTATCCGGCGCTGACCAGCATTCACCAGCCGGTCGAGGAAATCGCGCGGATCGCGGTGGATCTGGCGCTGGACCGGAGAGGCGCGGATGCCAGTTTCGCGCATCATCTGGTGATCCGCGAATCCACTTAAAATACCAGCGCTGGTATTTTCTTGACTTGGCCGCAGGGCCGCGTCATTCAGGCTGCGGAAAGATGGCGCGTCGGTGGCGATTCACCGCCGACGCCCTGCAACGGGATGAGGCCGATGGCGAAATTGCATAAAGTGATTCTGGGTGGTGCGGCCTGTTTTGCCGCTGTGGCGTTTCAGTCGGGCATGGCCCAGGCGGCGGCCAAACCAGCCCCGGCTCCTGCCGCTGCGCCTGCCTTCGACGCCCCGGCGCATGCCCGCCCCCGCAATATCATCTTCGTGCTGGTCGACGATCTGCGCTTTGACGGCATGGGTTTCCTCCAGCCCGGCCTGCTCCAGACCCCCAACATCGACCGCATGGCGCGCGAGGGCACCTATTTCCCCAATGGCGTGACCACCTCCTCGCTGTGCAGCCCCAGCCGCGCGACGATCCTGACCGGCATGACCGCGCGCAACCATGGCGTGGTGGACAATAACAATTCCAGCGAAGATGGCCTGACCTTCTTCCCCAAATATCTGCAGCAGGCCGGGTATCAGACCGCCTTTATCGGCAAGTGGCACATGGGCAATGACACCGACGCCCCGCGCCCCGGCTTCGACAAATGGCTCAGCTTCAAGGGGCAGGGGCATTATTACCCGACCGGCGACATGCCCGCAGCAGCCGTTGCCGCGGGCAAGGCCAACATGTTCAACGTCGATGGCAAGGAAGTCGCCCAGACCGGCTATATCACCGACGAGCTGACCGATTATGCGATGAACTGGCTGGAAAAGGAGCGCGACCCCAAGAAGCCCTTCTTCCTCTATCTGAGCCACAAGGCGGTGCATTCCGATCCTTTGCCCCCGCCGCGCTATGCCCATCAGTATGACAAGGCAAAATTCGCCCTGCCCGCCAGTGCGGAAAACACGCCGGAAAATTACAAGGGCAAGCCGCGCTGGGTCTATGATCAGCGCAATACGTGGCATGGCATTGATTTCTTTTATAATTCTGACATGAAAATGACGGAATACCTGAAATATTACTATGGCACGCTCTCGGCGGTCGATGACTCGCTGGGCCGGATCATGGCGTATCTGAAAAAGAACCATCTGGAAAAGGACACGCTGGTCGTCTTCACCAGCGACAATGGTTTCCAGATCGGCGACCACGGGTTGATCGACAAGCGCACGGCCTATGAAGCCTCGGTGCGCGTGCCGCTGGTGATGTGGGAGCCGGGGACGGTTCCCGCCAATGCGGTCAATACAGGGCGCGTGCGCGGCCTCGATTTCGCGCCCACTTTCCTGAGCGCGGCGGGCGTGAAGACCATGCCCCAGCAGTTCGAGGGCCAGAACGCATGGGGCCTGATCACCGGCGCGCAAAATCCCGCGCAGTGGAACCCCAGCGACTTCATCTATGAATATTACTGGGAATGGAGCTTCCCCGAAACGCCGACCACCTTTGCCATCACGCGCGGCAACCTGAAGTATATCCAGTATCACGGCATTTATGACCGCGAGGAACTGTATGACATCGGCGCCGACCCGACCGAGATGACCAATCTGATCGACGATCCGGCGCATCTGAAAGACAAGATCACCCTGCGCGCCGCGCTTTATGAGCAACTGGCCAACAACAAGGGCAAACATGCGATTCCCTATACCGCGCGCCAGTCGATCGGCTCGGTGCGGCGGATGAAGGGCGGCACGGGTGCGGCGCCTTTCCCGGCGGAATGGCTGGTCGAACCCAATCGCACCGACCGCATGGACGACATCCTGCCCGACAGCCCGGCCAAGGGCGCGGCGCAGGCCGCCGGCAAGCCCTTTATGAACGCGCCAACCGTCGATCAGCAGTTCAAGCAGATCCCGGCGAAGTAAGGGCCTTTGCAAGACGCCTGAGCGGCCATAGAAACAAGCGATGAGCAGCGTTCCATCCTCCTTCGCCCCTTCCGTCCGTGAAGGCATGCGCCTTGTCGAAGGCGGTGTCTTCATGATGGGCTCCTCGGCCTTCTATCCAGAGGAGGCGCCGCGCCGAAAGGTGCGCGTGGCTTCCTTCTGGGTGGATGAAACGCCGGTGACAAATGCGCAGTTCGCCGCTTTTGTTGAGGCCACCGGATACCGCACCTTTGCTGAAACCGCGCCCGATCCGCGTGATTATCCCGGCATGGATCCGGCGCTGGCGGTGGCCGGATCGCTGGTGTTCACGATGACGGACCGGCCGGTGGATCTGGGCGATCCGTCGCAATGGTGGCGCTGGGTGGAGGGCGCCTGCTGGCGCCATCCGCTGGGGCCGGACAGCGGGATCGAGGATATTCTCGACCACCCGGTCGTGCATGTCACGCATCAGGATGCCGCCGCCTATGCCGCATGGGCGGGCAAGCGCCTGCCCACCGAGGCCGAGTTCGAATTTGCCGCACGCGGCGGCCTGGAGGATTGCGAATATGCCTGGGGCGATGAGCTGACGCCGGGTGGCGAGCATCGCGCCAACACCTGGCAGGGGATGTTCCCCTTTGCCAACACCGCCGCCGACGGCTGGGTGCGGACCAGCCCGGTGCGCGCCTTCCCGGCCAATGGCTATGGCATCTACGACATGATCGGCAATGTCTGGGAAATCTGCGAGGATTGGTGGAGCCTGCCCTCCGAGACGCGCCCGCGCAGGAAGAGCGCCTGCTGCGCCATTGATAATCCGCGCGGCGGTTTTCGCGCCAAGAGCCATGATCCATCCGAGCCCACCGCGAAAATTCCGCGCAAGGTCATCAAGGGCGGATCGCATCTTTGCGCGCCCAGCTATTGCCAGCGCTATCGCCCCGCCGCACGCCACCCACAATCCATCGACAGTTCGACCAGCCATATCGGCTTTCGCTGTGTAAAAGACGCCGACTGAGAGGGTCGGCGTCGCAATTTTCGAGGGCGCCGCGTGCCCCTGATGCCCGATGGTTGACTTCGGGTTAAACCCTGATGACAGGCTTGTCAGGAATAGAAATCATCTATACCGCCTGCAAAACCCCCGCTTGCCCAATAGGTTCGGCATGCGAAATGGCCTTGGCACGTATGAGAGTACTGCATGACCGATACTTCCCAGGTGGCTGACCAGACGGCTGAATCCTCCGAAAGTTCCTCGTCCTCGCCCGCGCGCAAGGTGCTGCCCTTTGTCGGGCTGGCGCTTTTGCTGGGCGGCGGCTGGTGGGGCTGGGACTATTTCACCCATGGTCGCTATATCGAAGAAACCAATGACGCGCAGATCGCCGCCGACACGCTGGCCGTGGCCCCGCGCATCTCGGGCTATGTCGCGCAGGTTCTGGTTACTGACAATCAGGACGTGAAGGCGGGGACGCCTTTGCTCACGCTCGACCCGCGCGATTACAAGGCCAAGACCGCGCAGGCATCGGCGCAGGTAGCGATTGCCGAGGCGCTGCAGGCCAATGCGCAGGCCGCCATTGCCGAACAGCGCGCCGGGATCGAACAGGCCCGCGCCCAATTGGCCGCCGCGCAGGCCAAGGCGCAATTCGACGCCGATCAGGTCAAGCGCTTCACCCCGCTGGTGGCCAGCGGAGCCGAGCAGGCCCAGCAATTGTCGCAATTGCGCGCCGCCGCCGACCAATCCGCCGCGCAGGTCCGCGCCCAGACCGCCGCCATCGAGGCCCAGCAGCGCCGCATCGCCGCCATCGAGGCGCAGGCCAAGCAGGCCGTCGCGCAAGGGCTGGGCGGCAAGGCGCAGTTTGACGCGGCCAATGTCGATCTGGACGCCACCACCATCCGCGCCTCGATCGACGGGCGCATCGGCGACAAGAATGTCACGCCGGGCCAGTTCGTTTCGGCGGGCACGCGGTTGATGACGCTGGTGCCGCTTTCCAAGATCTATGTCGTGGCCAATTTCAAGGAAACGCAATTGGCCCATATGCGCCCCGGACAGAGCGTGTCGATCAAGGTCGATGCGCTGGACGGCCATGCGATCAAGGGCCGGATCGAAAGCATGGCGCCCGGCACCGGGGCCAGCTTCAGCCTGATCGCGCCCAGCAACGCGACCGGCAATTTCACCAAGATCGTTCAGCGCATTCCGGTGCGCATCGCGATTGACGCCAATGATGAAACGCGCCGTCTGCTGGTGCCGGGTCTGTCGGTGACGGCGATGGTGGACACGAAAACGGCGCGCTGATCATGGTCGATGCGCCTCCGGTAAAGGCCGATCTGTCGGCATGGCTGGCGGTGGCGGCGGGGACGCTGGGCGCGTTGATGGCGACGCTCGACATTTCCATCGTCAATTCCGCGCTGCCCACGATTCAGGGTGAAATCGGCGCATCGGGCACCGAGGGGACGTGGGTGGCCACCTCCTATCTGGTGGCCGAAATTGTGATCATTCCGCTGGCCGCATGGCTTCAGCGGGTGCTGGGCCTGCGCACCTTTCTCCTCATCGCGGCCAGCCTGTTCACCTTTTTCTCGATGATCTGCGGCTGGGCCGACACGCTGACGATGATGATCATCGGGCGCGTGGGACAGGGTTTTACCGGCGGGGCGCTGATTCCCACGGCTCAAACCATTATCGCCATGCGATTGCCGCGCGACAAACAGCCGATCGGCATTGCCGCCTTTGGCGTCACGGTCATCATGGGACCGGTGATGGGGCCGCTGGTGGGGGGCTGGCTGACGGAGAATGTCAGTTGGCATTATGCCTTCTTTCTCAACCTGCCGGTCTGTATCGCGCTTTTGCTGCTGCTGATCCTTGGTCTGCCGCATGAGAAAAGCCATCTGGGCGAATTTGCCAAGGCGGACTGGTTCGGCATTGTCGGGCTGGCGCTGGGGCTGGGCGGGCTGACGGTCTTGTTGGAGGAGGGGCAGCGCGAGCAGTGGTTTTCCTCGCCCGTGATCCGCGAAATGGCTGTGCTCAGCGCGGTGGGCTTTGTCTGCATCGGCATCGGCCAAAAATTCGCCGCTCGGCCGGTGATCCAGCTCAAACTGCTGCTCGACCGGCAATTCGGCGCGGTGGCAACCATGGGGCTGGTGCTGGGCATGGTGCTTTACGGCACTTCCTATGTGATCCCCCAGTTCCTGGCCTCGGTGGCCAATTACAACGCGCTGCAATCGGGCAAGATCGTGCTGATTTCCGGCGTGCCCAGCCTGTTCATGATGGCCATTGTGCCGATCCTTTTGAAACGGATCGACGTGCGCCTGGCGGTGTGTTTCGGCCTGCTGATCATGGGCGTGTCGTCTCTGATCGATACGGGCATGACGATGGGGTCGGACGGCGGCGATTTCGTCGAATCGCAATTGATGCGCGGCGTGGGCCAGATTCTGGGGATGCTCTTCCTCAGCCAGGCCTGCGTGCGCTCGGTCCCGCGCGAACTGGCGGGCGATGCTTCGGGCCTGTTCAATTCGGTGCGCAATCTGGGGGGCAGCATCGCACTGGCCGGGATTGCCATCATTCAGGACAACCGCCTGTGGCTGCACACAAGGCGGCTGGAGGAAACGCTTCATGCCAACAGCCCGATGGTGCAGGATCAGGTCCGCGCCATGGGCGGCATCCTGCGCGCCGCGCCCCAGCTTGAGGCCCAGCTTCAGCTTCAGGCGCTGGTGATGACCTATAATGATATTTTCCGGATCATGGGTTATGGCACGCTGATCGTGCTGCCGCTGGTCCTGTTGCTGCGCCCGTTTTCCAATGACGCCGCGCCTGACGTCCCCATGCATTGACGAGAGCCATGATGACCCGTTTGCCGCTGATGATTGCTGTGGGATTGCCGCTGGCGTTGCCGTTGGCTTTGGGGGGCTGCGCGCTGGGGCCGGATTATGCCGGGCCGCCCAAGGTGGCCGGCGGACAGAGCTTTGCGCGCGGGGCTGCGGCGGTCGAGGCGGGGCCGGTGCTGGCGCGCTGGTGGGAAGTGCTGGGCGATGAGCAGCTCAATGTGCTGGTCGGGGATGCCCTGGCCCACAGCCCCAGCGTCGAGGATGCGCAGGCCAAGGTGCGCGAAGCGGGCGCGGTCCTGCGGCAAAAGCAGGCCAGCGATCTGCCCTCGGTGGCGCCCACGCTGATCGCGGCCAAGGCTGATCTTCCGCCGTTCAGCGCAGGGGGCAAGCGGACCTCGCTCGAAATCTACAACCTTGGCGCGACCGCCTCGTGGGAGCCCGATTTCTGGGGCATCAACAAGCGCACCAATGAAGCCTCGCGCGCCAGTGTCGATCGGGCCAAGGCGCAATTGGCCGATGCGCAGGTCAGCCTCTCGGCGCAGGTGGCGCAGGCCTATGTGAACCTGCGCGATGCGCAAAGCAGGCAGGCGATGGTGGCGCAGGTGGTGGCCTTGCGCCAGCAGGCGCTCGATCTGGTCCGCCAGCGTCAGGGCGCGGGCGTGGCCACGCTGGCCGATGTGGCGCGCTCTGAGGGCGATATGCGCAGCGCCATGGCGCAGGCGGCTCCCTTGCGCGCGCAGGTCGAGGTGGCGATGAACCAGTTGGCCGTGCTGACCGGCAAGGCGCCGGGCGATCTGGACGCGGCTCTGGCTTCGGCCCGGCCATTGCCCGTGCTGCCCGCGAAAGTGGCGGTGGGCGATCCGGCGGAGCTGATCGCGCGGCGCCCCGATGTGCGCGCGGCCGAACGCCTGCTGGCGGGCAATACGGCGCAGATCGGCGCCACGCGGGGCAAGCTGATGCCGCGCCTGAGCTTTACCGGCATTCTGGGCATGGGCAGTTCTTCGCTCTCCAGCATCGTCGATCCGGCAACGGCGGCCTATGGCATATTGCCGCAGCTGAAATGGTCCGGCCTCGATTGGGGCAAGGGCCAGGCCACCGTGGCGCAGGCCAAGGCCCAGCGCGACAGCGCCGAGGCGCAATATCGCCGCGCGGTCCTTGCCGCGCTTGAGGATGCCGAGAGCAGCCTGTCGCGTTTCGGCGCGGCGCGCGAGCGACTGACGCAGCTTGAGGCGGGCGAGGGGACCGCGCGCACCAACGCGGGCCTTGGCGCGCAAAGGGTGAGCGCGGGGACATCCTCCAAGCTGGAGCAGACCGAGCGCGACGCGCAGGTCTTGCAGGCCGCGATCACCAGCGCGCAGGGCCGGGCCGAAGTGGTGGTGGATTATATCGCCATTGCCAAGGCGCTGGGCTTGGGCTGGCAGGGCTGATCGCGCTATAGGCGCGGCCATGGATGACACGCTCTGGCTGGCCCGCCGCGAAAACTGGACCCCGCAGAATGAGGACGCCCGCGACGGGGGCGACATTGACTATGCCCGCGTCATCCATTCGGCCTCGTTCCGGCGGCTGCAGGGCAAGACGCAGATCCTCAACCTGGGCGACAGCGATTTCTACCGCACGCGCCTGACCCATTCGCTGGAGGTGGCGCAGATCGCGGGCGGCATTGCGCGGCAATTGGAGCGCGACGCGCCCGATCATCCCGCCACCGCGATCCTGCCGGGGCGCAGCATGATTCACGCCATCGGCTGCACCCATGATTTCGGCCATCCGCCCTTTGGCCATGGGGGCGAGGTGGCGCTGAACTATTGCATGCGCGAGGAGGGCGGGTTTGAAGGCAATGGCCAGACCCTGCGCATCCTTTCGCGGCTGGAGACTTTCTCGCAAAATGCCGGGGCCAATCTGGCCCGGCGCACCTTGCTGGGGGTGCTGCAATATCCGGTGGCCTATTCGGCGGTCCGCAATCCGGCCATCGCGCCGCGCCTTTCGCCGGGGCCGACCACCTTGCGGATCATCGATGCGGCCAGCGCCAAGTCGCCCAAATGCTATCTCGACACCGAGAGCGATGTGGTGGACTGGATTCTCGATCCGCTGAGTGTCGATGACCGCGCGCTGTTGCAGGGTTTTGAGGAAAAACCGGGCAGCCATGCCAAATCGCGCCATAAATCGCTCGATTGCTCCATCATGGATGTGGCCGATGATATTGCCTATGGCGTCCATGACCTTGAGGACGCCATCGCGCTGGACCTGATCCACCGCGAGACCTTTGCCGCCGCCGTCACGGATCGCTGCCCCACCTTCCTCGATGCGCTCAAGGCCAAATATCCCGGCGAGAGCGCCAATGATGTGATGCGCCAATTCGTCGATGGATTGTACGGCGGCGAAAACAGCCGCAAGCGCTTCATCGGGCGGCTGGTGCATCATTTCCTGACCGCGGTGCATTATGTCGAAATGCCCGAATTCGACGCTCCCCTGCTGCGCTGGCGGGTGGGCATGGCGCCGGGGCAGAAGGCTTTCCTCGATGTGCTCAAGGATCTGGTCGTGCGCGAGGTGATCACCAGCCCGGCGGTCCAGCATCTTGAGTTCAAGGGCCAGACGATGGTGGTGGCCGTGTTCGAGGCGATGCAGGCGGACCCGGCGCGTCTGCTGCCGCGCGACCGGATGCCGTTTTACGAAGCCTATGGGGTCCGCGCGATCTGCGATTATGTGGCGGCGATGACCGATACCAGCCTGCTGAAGACGTATGAGCGGCTGTTTGCCCCGCGCATGGGATCGGTGTTCGACAGGCTGTAAGGCTTGCGGGCAAAAAAATGGCCAGCCCGGAGGCTGGCCTTTGGAAGTTTGGGAGAGGATGCCTGAAAGGCCTGTTCCTTATGCGGATCGGCGGGCCTCTTCGCAAGTGCAAAATTGCCGGGTTTGATGCAAAGAATGCAATTGCCGAATAGGTAAATGCAAAGATCAGCAATTTCGGTCGGTTTAGCGCTATGATTTGTGATACCAAAGGCCAAGATGCGTGGTATGCAATTATTGCGACGCAGCATTCCGGCGCAGGCAAAGCGCCACGCGATAGGTTGCCCGGCCTCCTTGCGAATCGAATCGGGCGATCACCTGCCGCAATTGCCCTGCCGACAAAGGCCGATGCCCCGCGCGCGGAACATCCGCGCCAATTCCGCGCAGATGGCGCAAAAAGGCCCGTCCGCCGCCTTCCACCGCCAATTCCACCTCGCGCACGGCAAAGCCCATGGCCCGCAGATCCGCCGCATCCGGATAATCGGCCAGCCCGCAGGGCGCCCCGGCATGGGCCGCGCGCCACTGCGCAAAACTGCCCGCGATCATCGTGCTGAAGGCCAGCAGGCCGCCCGGTGCCAGCAGCCCATTCAGCCGCGCCACCGCATCGCCCAGATCATTGAACCATTGAAACGCCAGACTGGACACGATCAGATCGAACGGCCCCTCTGCGTCTGGCGCCTGCCCATCCATCACGCGGTAATCCACCCCGCCATGCCCGGCAAAACGCGCCCGCGCCCGCGCCAACATGGCGGGCGACAGATCGCTCATCACCCACCGCGCGCCGGGCAGCAGCGGCATCAGCGCCGCGCCCAGCAAGCCCGTGCCGCAACCGATCTCCAGCACGCGCGGGACGGGGGGTAAATCCTGCGCCGCCACCGTTTCGGCCAGCATCGCGGCGACTTGTTGCTGGACCCCGGCATGGGCATCGTAATTATCGGCCCGGCCAAAGGCTTCGGAAACAAGGCGCTGCGCCATCATCGCGCAAAATCCGCAATTTGCGCCGCGCACCATGCCGCCTGTGTCAGGGGCAGCAGATGCCCCCCTTGGTCGCACACCGCAGAGGGCCCGCCAAGGGCCCTCTTGCGCAGCGCGGGCGGCAACAGCGGATCATCCTCCGCCTGAAGCACCAGTACGGACGCGCGATGTGCCGGGGGCTGCGTCTGATCGGCCAGCAACGCGAGATCCTCACCCAGTCGTTCACGGGAAACCATCGGCGGGGCCGGGCCGCCGCTTATACTGGCGCGGAAATCCGCCAGCACTTTGGCCGGGTCTTCGCCAAAACGCTTCACCATCCGCTGAACCACGCGCGGGGCCACCGCATCGGTCCCGCAGAACCGGTCAAACCCGTTGATCGCCACCAAGGGCACATCGCTCCAGCGCCGCGAGAGCAGCATCGCGCCCAGCGAATGGCCGATCATCAGATCGGGCCGCTCGCTCTCCACCGCTGCGCCAAAATAGCCGCGATCCATCCGCGTGATATCGCCCAGAGGCGCCAACAGGGGCGCCAGCGCATCCCATACGCCCGCATCAAACCCCCAGCCATGCAGCAGCGCGATTCTCACCGGCCAATCCGCGCCGCAATCGCGCGGCCCAGCGCGGCCACATCCGCCCGCGCATGATTGGCATGCAGCGCCACGCGCAACCGGCTGGTGCCGGGTGGCACCGTGGGCGGGCGGATCGCCACGGCCAGCATCCCTTCGGCGACCAGATCGCGCGCCAGAGCCAGCGCCGCTCCGGCATCGCCCACGATGACCGGCACGATCTGCGTGCTGCTGTCGGCTGTGGCGATCCCCGCGCTGTTCAGGCTTTCCCGGAAAAACGCGCCGTGATCGGCCAACTTCGCGCGTTCGGCCTCCATCCCCGGCGCCAGATCGAGCGCGGCATCGACCGCTCCCAGCATCGCGGGCGAGGGCGCGGTCGAAAAGATAAAGCCACCGCAGGCATTGACCAGATAGTCGATCAGCAAGCGGCTGCCCGCGACATAGGCGCCCATACACCCGAGCGCCTTGCTGAACGTGCCCATCACCAGATCGACGTCATGGCCATAGGTCAGCCCGCGCCCCTGCGGCCCCAGCACGCCGGTGGCATGGGCCTCATCAACATAAAGAAACGCATCATGCGCCCGCGCCAGATCGGCCAGCGCCGCCACATCGGCCCGGTCGCCATCCATGCTGAACACGCTTTCGGTGACGATGATCTTCGGCCCCTCGGCCTTGGCCAGCAAGTCAGCCAGATGGTTCAGATCATTGTGGCGAAAGCGGATCTGGCGGTGGGCCGCTGCGCCTGCGTGCAGGCTGCCATGGATCAGCCGGTCGGTGAACAATTGCACCCCCGGCGCGGCGCGCAGCAAGGCCGCCAGCACCGCCGCGTTGCAATGCCACCCGCTGGGAAACAGCAGCGCGGCCTCTTTGCCCTTGAACCGGGCGATCTTCTCCTCGACCGCCTGATGCAGCGGTTGGGTGCCCGTCACCAGCCGCGAGGCCGCCGATCCCGCGCCATGGGCCAGCGCCCAGTCCGCCGACCTTTGCGCCAGCAAAGGATGGCGCGAGAGGCCGAGGTAATCATTGCTGGAAAAATCGACCAGCATGGCGCCATCGCGCAGCAACCGCCCGCCATCCTGCGGCACACTGGCGCGCAGGATGCGCCGCTCGTCGCGCTGGTCTATGCGGTCCAGCGCGGCGGCAAGGTGAGTTTCAAAACCCTTCAGATCATCTGCTCCAGCTTGACGCAGCCCTTGGGCATGGCTTCGGCGGCAATCTCGGCCTCGGTGCGGGTCACGGCCATGGGTTTCAGGCCCAGACGCGCAAACATCGCCATGTCATTGTCATCGCCCGCATTGGGCGCGGTCAGCAGCTTGTCGCCGGTGAAGATGCTGTTCGCCCCGGCAAGGAAGCACATCGCCTGCGTCATTTCCGACATCGATTCGCGGCCTGCGCTCAAACGCACCATCGATCCCGGCATGGTGATCCGCGCCACCGCCACGGTGCGCACGAATTCCACGTCATCAATCTTGGCCAGCGGCGTATCGGCCAGCATATTGCCCAGCACCGTGCCCTTGACCGGCACCAGCGCGTTGATCGGCACCGATTGGGGGTGCGAGGGCAAAGTGGCCAGCGTATGGACAAAGCCCACCCGGTCGGCGCGGGTTTCGCCCATGCCGACGATCCCGCCGCTGCACACATTGATCCCAGCGCGGCGCACCTGACCCAGCGTGTCGAGCCGGTCGCCCATCGTGCGGGTGCTGGTGATTTCCTCGTATTTCTCAGGGCTGGTGTCGATATTGTGGTTGTAATAATCGAGCCCCGCCTCGGCCAGCATATCGGCCTGATGGTCGGAAAGCATCCCCAGCGTCATGCAGGTTTCAAGACCCATGCTGCGCACGCCCTTCACCATTTCGATGATCGCGGGCATGTCGCGGTCCTTGGGGTTGCGCCATGCCGCGCCCATGCAGAAGCGGCTGCTGCCCTGATCCTTGGCGCGCGCGGCGGCCTGCAAAACCGACTGCACTTCCATCAGCTTGGTGGCTTTCACCCCGCTGTCGGCCTTGACGCTCTGGCTGCAATAGCCGCAATCCTCGACGCAGCCGCCGGTCTTGATTGAGAGCAGCGTGGAAAGCTGGACCTCATTGGCCGGGTGGCTGGCGCGGTGGATTTCAGCCGCTCGATAGACCAGTTCGGTGAACGGTAAATCAAACAAAGCCGCGATCTCTTCGCGCGTCCAGTCAGTGCGGGCCACGGGAGAACTGGCCACGAGAGAACTGGCCGGGGTGTCGAGAGGGGGCACGGTCATCGGGTATTCTCCATTCGGCGCTGTCCTGCGCGGCCTTGGGCATTGTTACGCATGCCGCGATAGGCGCGCGCGGGCCAAGGCTCAAGCCATCAAGCGGTGAAATGACCATCCCGATGGGCAATAACATGGCGCGTTTCACACGGTGATGCGTCAGGACGGGGGCGGCGTCCACGGTAATCTTGCAAATTTGCAAAGAGAGTCTTTGCAAAATCGGCCCGTCACCCGTTAATCGCGCGCACTGCCAGCGCCGCCGCCGCCGCGCGCGTTTCCACGCCCAGTTTGACGAAAACCTGCTCCAGATGCTTGTTCACCGTGCGCGGAGAGATCGACAATATCTCGCTGATGACGCGGTTGGGCTTGCCATAGCTGATCCACAGCAGGACCTCGGCCTCGCGGCTGGTCAATCCGTGGCGGGCCTGAAGCAGGGCGATGTCGCCCGCCGGGTTGACGTCATTCAATCGCACCAGCCATTCGGCCCCGCGCATCCGCGCCACCAGCACCAGCTCCAGCGTCGAATGGGCAAGGTCGAGCCGGACGCTGGCCCCGCTTTCATCGGCGCGGGCCAGACGGGCAAGGGCGGGGCGCAGCGGGGCGGGGGCCGGGCCGGGCACCACGCTCCATTCGGGGCAATTTTCCGCCAGCAGGCTGCCGGCCTGCGGGGTCCACCAGAGCAATTGCTCTTCTCGCCCCATCGAAATCAGATGGCGCCCGCTGGCGTCGAGCGCGGCCTGACTGTCCTGCGCCAGACGCGCATTGGCCATATGCACCCGCACCCGCGCGATCAATTCGTTGATAACCAGAGGCTTGCGCACATAATCGACGCCGCCTGCCTCAAGGGCCGCCAGCACATGCTCGCTTTCGGTCAGACCGGTCATGAAGATGACGGGGACGCGGGCGCTGGCCGGATTGCGTTTGAGGATGCGCGTGGCCTCAAAACCGCCGATGCCCGGCATCACCGCATCCATCAGGATCAGATCGGGTACGATATGCGACAGCAGCGAAAGCGCCGCCTCGCCGCTGGTGGCGATCAGCACGCGGATGCCCTCCACCTCCAGCGTATCGGCCAGAAAGCGCAAAGATTCGGGCGTATCGTCCACCACAAGCACGGTGTCGACATGGGGCTGGGGGTCCTGCGCCATCAGCGGGTCGTGTCGCATCATGCCTCTCCGCGTCTGTTGGCGGCAAGTTCGGCGGCGAGTTCGCCCAGATCGAACCGGTCGAGGCTGGCCAGCAGCCGCTTGGCCAAGGGGGCGGCCTGCGGCACGGCGGCCTCCATCGCGCGGATCGCTTTTTCCACGCCGCGCACATGGCCGATGCGCAGATCGCTCTCGATATCGGCCAGAAAGGGGCGGGCTTCATCGGGCAGGGCCTCGCGGTCCGGCGCGGGTTCGGGGGCCTCGGCCTCCTCGGTCCGCCCGCGCCAGTGCAGGCCCAGCAGGCTGCCCACCGCATCGATCAGCGCGTCCAGATCGACCGGTTTGATCAGGAACTGGTCATGGGCGATGAAGCCCGCGCTGCCCTGCCGGATCTCGTGGGCGTCGCCCGAAACCATGATGATGCGTATATCGCCGCCCCGCATCGCGCGCAGCCGCCGCGCCACTTCCCAGCCCGACAGGCCCGGCATGGTGACATCGAGCAGCACCAGTTCGGGCCGGTGCTGGCGGGCCAGTTCCAGACCGGAATCGCCATCATGCGCAATATGCAGGATAAAGCCCAAGGGTTCGAGCAGCCCGCGCAGCAGCGAGGTCTGGTCCGGGTCATCGTCGATCAGCAGGACATGGCGCGGGGGGCCGTCAAAACCGGTGATCGCGCGGGTGCTTTTTACCTCCTGCACGCTGGCCTGCACCGGGCTGAGCATCAGGCGCACGGTAAAGGTCGTGCCCACGCCCGGCTCGCTGCTCACGGCCAGATCGCCGCCCAGGATATGCACCAGCGCCTGCGTGATCGCCAGACCAAGGCCGATGCCCTTTTGCCGCTGAGCCTCGGGATGCGTGCCGCGTTCAAAGGGGGCGAAGATGCGGGCCAGGTCCTGCTGTTCAATGCCGATCCCGGTGTCGGCGATGGTGAAGCTCATCACCTGAGAGCGATAGGTGACGCCGAAAGTGACCTGCCCCGCCTTGGTGAACTTGATCGCGTTGGAAAGCAGGTTGATCAGGATCTGGCGCAGGCGCTTCTGATCGGTGCGCACGAATTCGGGCAGATGACCCTGTGTTTCATAGACCAGCGTCAACCCGCGCGACTGGGCTTGCGGGCGGAACATGCTGGCGATCTGATCCAGCAGGCTTTTGAGGCGCACCGTATCGTTCGACAGGCGCAGCACCCCGCTTTCGACATGGCTGATATCCAGCAGGCCCTCGACCAGATTGGTCAGATGTTCGGAGGAGCGGCGGATGATCCGCGCGGCCTCGATCGGGGCGATGTCATGCCCGCGCTCCAGCAATTGCGCATAGCCGTAGATCGAATTGAGCGGCGAGCGGATCTCGTGGCTGACCGAAACGAGATAGCGGCTCTTGGCGCTGTTGGCCGCCTCGGCCACCTCCTTGGCCAGATGCAGTTCCTCCAGCGTGGCATTATGCGCGGCCACCTCGGCGCGCAGGTCGGCCACATGGCGGCGCGCCTCGGACAGGGCCGCGCGGCGGCTGTCATAGGCGCGCAGGATCAGCCCGCCCAGCGCGCCGCCCACCGCCAGCAGCGCCCCCAGCGCCGTCACCAGAACAGCGCGCACCATCGGCATGCTCTGCGCCGGCAGGCTGCGCCCCAGCGCCCAATAGGCCGCCGCGATGATCGCGGTCATCATCACCGCCATGGCCGCCATCACCAGCATGAAGCGCCCCGGCGCAGACTTGATCCTGTCCATCAGGCGCAAGGTTTCGATCATCCCGCCGCGCCCCGCATCCGGCGCGCAAAGAGGCGGCACGCCAGCCTGTCGATCCTGTCGCTTGCCGCCATCTGTCGACCCCCGCTGGCTGATTGCTGTCGACATGGTGTAACGCGCAATCGGGCTGCATGATCCTACGTCAAATGACGAATGGCTGGCGGCGGGCCGGGCAAGGATATTTTGCCCCGAACCCTATGATCCTGTTGCCTTTACGAGCAAGGTCTGCAAGCGTTGACATTCATAGGCTGAATTGTTCGATATGTTGCCGGCGGCTTGGGGGGCAAGCCGTTACCAGCAACAGGGGGCGCGCGATCTGTTCATGCCGATGGGCGGGGCATGTCGCGTTCCCGAATGGCCGGATGGTGGTGTGGCGCTGGGGGCAGCTTGCCGCGCGCCATCCGGCTGTTCATGGGGATTATGCCTCCGGCGGGCTTTTCGGGTGCCTCCGGCGGGCAAAGGGCGGGGGCCCTTTGCAATCCCGTTAATGGGTGGCGCCGGGTTGGCCAGCGGGTGTTTTTTGCAATGATGGAAAGCCTGCGGCGCGGAAAGCTCCGACTGCTTGGCGCCGCAGGCTTTTAAAACTCGATAGTGCGTCCGATACCCATTGGCTGAACCCTTGGCGCAACGCGGACAGTAACGGGAGCGCGAGGGTCTAGACCCTCGCATCTAACCCCTTCTTCTAACTCGTATACTTATCGCACGTCATCCGCGTCGCTGCCGGGCTGGGGTTATAGATCTGCGAATAATCGCGCAGGTCGCGCACCACAAAGCTGGCGCTGTTATGCATCAGCTTGTTGGCCACGAACATCGTGCCGAAAAAAGGCTGGTAGGTGTAATTGACCTCGACGAACATCACCCCGGCGCCGGTGGGGGCGTTGACCTTGTATCCGGTGTCGCCCATGCCCGTGGCCATGGTCGTGCCCGCATTGGCCACGGTGGCGTCCGTTCCCGCAGTGGCCGATGTGGTGCCATAGGATGAGGCATAGCCGCTGCCGCTTTTCAGCCCGATGCAGCGTTGCCAGTGGATGCGCTGCACGGGCACGGTGTCATAGGATTGCTGGACCATTTCCAGGCTGGAGATGGTGACGCGCCCGTTGGTGGTCAGGCCCAGCCCGTTGCCCTGCAGCCGCGCGCCCGCCAGCACATCGTTCATGTCGGTTTCGCGGATCTGGGTTGCGGCCAGATTGCTGGCAAGACCCACCCGGCTGGCATTGTCGGCCAGATCGAGCGTGATCTGGCTGATCTGCATCTGGACGCGGGCCATGTTGGTATATTCGATTCCCGCCCCGCCCATGTAGAACACGACCGGCAGCGCCAGCGCGAATTCGATCAGCGAGGCGCCCGAACCATCGCGCAGCAGGCGGCGCATCATGGTAATCATGTGCATACCGTGGCCGCCGCCGTGGTGGTCTGCATCGCCCATGGCTGGTTTTTCAGGATCGTGCTGGCCGAAAGCGTGGCCGTTTTGCCCCAGCCCAGCCACAGGCCCAGCGGAAACAGGCGGGTGTAGGTGATCGAGGCGGTATAGAGCACCGTATCGCCCGCCCCGCCATTGCCCGATACGCCCGGATCGGCATCCCAGATGCCGTTGCCGTTCACATCGGTAAAACATTCGCCGGGATCGCGCATGCCGTTGCCGTTGCTGTCGACAAAGCTCTCGGGCGAGATATAGCCGTACGAAGCATAGGATTTGCGCATCGGATAGCCCGAGACAAAGGCCGCATTGCCGTTGATGTTCTTCACCGCCTGCAGCACGGCATTGTCGATGGTGGTGGTGTTGGCGCTTTCCACCGTGCTGTCGCGCCCGGCCTTTTGCACCGCGCCCGTCAGGATCGCCTGCATATAGGCCTGATAGGCCATTTCGCACAGGCCCATCCCCATCAGCAGCATCACCGGTAAAACCAGCGCGAATTCCACCAGCGCCGCGCCGCCGCGATCACGCCACAGCCGCTTCATTTCGAAATCCGCAGCTTGGCGATCTTGCTGGCGATGGTGGCGAATTGGGCGGACAGGCCCGATCCCGATGTGGTGGAGAGCGCCTGCGAGGGCGAGGTCGCGCATTGGGTCAGCTCGGTTGTGCTGCTCATGCCCAGCGCCACGGTCCACACGCTTATGTTCTTGGCCTTGGCTGCGGCGCAAGCGGCCAGGAAGCGCGCATTGTGATAATTTTTCAGATTGGCCAGATCGCCGCCCGACACGCGCTGGTCGTAATATTCCATGCCATAGGAGCCGTAGATATACTGGCTGGGCGCCAGATCGCCGTCGGTCAGGAATACGATGATCCGCTTGGGCGCATCGCGGCCGGTGGTCGCGGCGGTATCGGCGCCAAAGATGCCGTCGGGCGAAATCAGCCGCGTGCCCCAGATCATGCCCAGATCATGATAGGTGCCGCCCATCGCGCGAAAATCCGTGGCGTTGACGTAATTGGACACTTGCGTGCGGGTCATCGCGGCCAGACGCGAAACCGGCTTGCCGCAGCTGATATAGCCCGCCTTGTAATAGGCGGCCTGATCGAGATTGGGGCTGTTGCTGGTGTCGCCGCTGGATGTGGCGGTGGCGGTGCTGTTGTAATTGTTGCGCGCATAGGTGACGGCCGTCCACATCGGCTTCCATTGCGTGCGGATGTCGCTGCCCGGCTTCAGGTCGGGGTTCAGGTCATTGGGCAGGCTGGTGGTGGAAAAGCTGGTGACGCCCGGGGTGGTATAGGCTTCCTCGATACAGCCTTCCCACGTGTCGGTGGTGTTCACATATTTGGTCGGGTCCACCGTGGGCGCGCCGGTGACAAAGGTGGTCAGCAATTGCGGGCTCTGCTTGTATTGCCAATTGGGCAGGGTGCAGAAGCAGGAGAAGGAAAAGCCCGTGCCGGTCAGCACGCGGGTCTGATAATTCCAGCTCGTGTTCACGCTGCCCAGACCGCCCACGATATAGGCCGGGTTGATGTCCATGATCGCGCGGCCCGAATTGATCGTCGACGTATAGGTGACAAAGCCATAGCGCACCCGCGTGTTGACATCGATCGAGGCGGCCATCGTGTCATAGAAGGAAAGCACCGCGCTGCGCAGCGCGCTGATCCGCGAGCCGGATTTTTCCGGCACATAATAGGCGGTCGATCCGGGATAGCCCGCCGTGCTGGTATTGCCGCTACCGGTGCCGTCGGCGGGGCGGGAATAGGCTGTGGCGGTCACCGAGTTGACATAGTTGTTGCAGGTGGTGGTGTCATCCGAGGGCAGGCAGGCCATCGAGCCGGTGGTGTCCAGCACGAAGATCACATCGGTGTCGCTGATCTGATAGGTGGCTTGGCACACGGCATTGAGCGTGATCGAACTGTAGCCGAAAGCGCGCATCAGCGTCATGGGCATGGCCGCGCTGGCGGTGGCGCTGACCTGCGCGTCGGCGGTCTTGGCGGGGGTAAAGCTGAGTGAGGTGATGCCGTACCAGCCGGTGCGGATATTGTTGGCGAAAAAGGCGTTGGCCGCCGCCGTTGCGGTCGAATCCAGCGTGGTGTTGCCGGTGCTGGTGTCGGTCATCGCCTTGCGCCCGGCCAGAACCCCGGCATCGCAGGCCTGTTGCAGGCGGGCATTGACCATATACATCCGCGCCCCATCCACCGCGCAGCCGACAAAGGCCATCAGCAGCGACAGGATCAGCGCCAGCATCGGCAGGGCGTTGCCCCGCCGGTTGGCGATCAGGCGCGACAGGAAGGGGCGGGGATGGTGTGACACCGCGCCATTATGCCGTTCAAACATTTGCCTTTGGCCAAGCGCCCATCCGGGCGATTACGGATTATGGCCGGAAAACAGCCCGTTCAGCTCGGCTGCGGGCACCGGGCGCGAGACCAGGAAGCCCTGAAACGTGTTGCATCCGCAGGCGGCCAGACGGTCGCGCTGATGCTCGGTTTCCACGCCCTCGGCCACGACATCCAGTTTGAGCGCGCGGCCCAGCTTGACGATGGCATCGACCAGCCCTTCGGCCTCGTCATTGGCCTCAAGGTTATGGACAAAGCTGCGGTCGATCTTGATCTTGTCGACCGAAAAGCGCTTGAGCGAATTGAGGCTGGAATAGCCGGTGCCGAAATCATCGAGTGCGATGGAAAAGCCTTCCTGTTTCAGCATGGTGATATTGTCGCGCGTGATGCCGTCATCGCCCAGCAAGGCGGTTTCGGTGATCTCGATTTCATAGCGTTCGGGATTGACCCGGAATTCGGCCACCAGCCGCGTCAACGTCGCCATGAACATGGGCGAGCGCAATTGCAGCGCCGAGACATTGATCGCCACACGGATGTCGCCCCATCCGGCGGTTTCCTCAAACACGCGGCGGAACACGAATTCGCCCAGATCGAGGATCAGCCCGCTTTCCTCGCAAAGGGGCACAAAGATCGAGGGGGCGATGCTGCCGCGTTCGGGATGGTTCCAGCGCACCAGCGCCTCTATCGCGTCGATCGCCCCGCGCCCGTCCATCTGGGGCTGATAGACCATGGTCAGACTGCCATCGGCCAGCGCCTTGCGCAGATCGCTTTCCAGACTGCGCCGCATGCGCAGCGCGGCATCCATGTCGGGTTCGAAAAAGGTGACGCGGTTGCGCCCGTTTTCCTTGGAACCATAAAGCGCCAGATCGGCCTGACGCAGCGCCTCGGCCGGTTCCATTTCCGGGTTGGACACCAGCGTGACGCCGATGGAAACCCCCACCTCGACCACGCCCGCCTCCAGCACAAAGGGCGTTTCGAACAGTTTGAGCACGCGCTGGGCCAGATGCGAGGCGCCCGAACCATCGGCCTCGGGCTGCAGGATCACGAATTCATCGCCGCCCAGCCGCGCCACCGTATCGGAATCGCGGCACAATTCGCTCAGCCGCCGCGCGACCTGCTGGATCAATTCGTCGCCCGCATGATGGCCCAGCGTGTCATTGACCTCCTTGAACCGGTCGAGATCGAGGCAATGGACCGCCATTTCCCCGGCATAGCGGCGCGACATGGCCAGAAGCTGTCCCAGCCGGTCAAACATCATCGCCCGGTTGGGCAATCCGGTCAGCGTGTCGTGAAAGGCCAGATGACGCGCGCGCGCCTCGCTGGCGATCAGGTCGCTGGCAATCGTGTTGCTGCGCCGCATGAAAAGCCAGACCAGCATCAGGAAGGCCGCCGCAATAGCCAGCAGCATCTGAGGAATCTCGGTTTCCGATGCCTTGAATGGATTGATCGCGGGCCATGCCAGCGAGGCCACCAATTGGCCGTCGGGGCTGGTCAGGGGCATGATGTGATAGCCGCTGATCGGCGGTTTGCCCTTGGGCAGCAGGAGATGGACCTGTCCATGCTGGCCGCCGAATTGCGAAACCAGCCCCTGATCCACCGCCACGCGCAGCACATAGGGCGCAGGCGCGCCGGCCGGCGTCCGCGCGGTCATGGGCAGCGAAAGGATGGCCGTGCCATGGACGAGGCGCAGCGCCACCGCCTTGTCCGCCGGTTCGGCCGGTTCCAGCCGGACCTGTGCGGACCCGATCTGCGTGCGCATCGGGGCCAGAACGGCCTGTTCGATCCAGCGCCGGTCGTCCGCCGCCAGACGGGCGGGCGCCTCGTCCTGACGGATCAGCGTCTGGCCGCTGGCCTGCCATTGCTGCACATTGTGCTGCCAGCTGCGGTTGATAATGCCGAATTCATAGTCATTGGCGCCCTTGCCCATCCGTATCAGGGTAAAGGTCGTTGCGCCCACCAGCATGAGAATCGCCGCGACCACCAATCCGTTGATCGGACGCAGCAGCCCCTTGCGCTGGGCTTCCTGCGGCGAATTCCTGCTGTCCATTGTTATTATCCACCCATGCGAGCCGCCAGTGCCAATTGACCAATCCGGCCGATCTGTCGGGCATCCATCCTGGGCGCATGATAGGCGACACGCTCTTGCCGAAGCTTTTGGGCGACAACAGGTCATTAGCCCTAGTTTTGGCTAACGGACTATTCACCATGGGAGGGCGGCCGGACGGGCAAAAGACCGGCTCCGGCCCCTCATTCTCTTGCGCTTGCGGAGACGGGCCTAGCGGTTTTTCCCCAGAAAACTGCAGCAGGCTCTGGTTTATGTCGCTTTGCCGGGAATAACGGAGGCTTGACGCGCCGCAAAGGCGCATAAATCCGCAGCTTTTGCCTGCACCAAGCCGCCCGGCGGCGATAAGTGTGTGGAAAATGGAGAACTACGTGCTTGTGACTGCGCGAATCATGGCGTTTATCGCCGCATCAACATGTGTGGAACTGGTGTGATGAGCTTGCCTCTGATTGCCCCTTCGATCCTTTCCGCCGATTTTTCCCGGCTGGGCGAGGAAGTGCGCGCGATTGACGCGGCCGGTGCCGACTGGATCCATGTCGATGTGATGGACGGTCATTTCGTGCCCAACATCACCATCGGGCCGATGGTGGTCAAGGCGCTGCGCCCCCACACGAAGAAGATCTTCGACGTCCATCTGATGATCCAGCCGGTCGATCCCTATATTCAGGCCTTTGCCGATGCGGGCGCCGACATCATCACGTTTCACCCCGAGGCCGGGCCGCATAGCCACCGCACGGTGCAGGCGATCCATGCCGCAGGCTGCAAGGCGGGCGTCTCGCTCAACCCGGCCACGCCTGCCAAGATGCTCGACTATCTGATCGATGACATCGATCTGGTGCTGGTGATGAGCGTCAACCCCGGCTTTGGCGGACAGAAGTTCATTTCCAGCCAGCTTCGCAAGATCGAGGCGATCCGCAAGATGATCGACAAGACCGGGCGCGAGATCCATCTGGAGGTGGATGGCGGCATTGACACCACCACCGCGCCGCTGGCCATTTCGGCCGGGGCCAATGCTCTGGTGGCGGGCACGGCCACCTTCCGGGGGGGGCCGGATCACTATGCCGCGAATATCGCGGCGCTCAAAGGACTGGGCTGAACCATGAACCTGGATATGTCTGCACAGGGCAAGCCCCGCAAGGCGGGGAAGGGCAAGGGGCAGGCTATCCCATTACCGACGCTGGAAGAAGGCGAAAGCGTCGAAACCAACGAAGCGTCAGCGCAGGTGGTCGAACCGGGCCGCGCGCTGGCGCTGGCCGATTTCACGCCGCCCTCGCTGGGGGCGGGTGAAAGGCTGATCCGGCTGGCCTATCGCATCGGCGTTCCGGGGCAGGTGCTGACCGCTCCTTTCCGCAAGCCCGCGCGGCCCAAATTGCTGGCCACGGTGACGAATCCGCTGGCGGGCGACAAGACGGCGGGGGCGGCGCTGCGCTCCGGGCATTTTCTCGTCCATGGGCTGAAACAGCCGATTGCCCAGCTCGATCTGGCCGGGGCGGGGCGGTTGGCGCCGCCGCTCGAACGGCTGGTGCATGGGTTTCACTGGCTGGCCGATCTGGAGGCGGCGGGGCCGCGCGAACAGGTCTCGCCGGTGGCCGAACGGATTTTGGCCGCATGGCTGATGGCCAATCCCAAGCCGCCCTCGCGCCCCGGCAAGGGGCCCGCGTGGACGGTGGCCTATACGGGCGCGCGGCTGCTCGGCTGGCTGGTCCATGCGCCGCTGCTGCTCTCGGGCGGCGACAAGACGCTGCGGGTGCAGACGTTGGGGGCGATGGCCGATCATGCGCGCTGGCTGGACCGCCATGTGGCCAAGGGCGAGGATACGCTGGCGCAGGTGGCGGGCTGGTGCGCGATTGTCGCGGCCGGGCTGCTGCTGCCCGATGGCCGCCCGCGCAGGCTCTATGGTGAGGCGGGGCTGATCGCGTCGCTGGGCGAATTGCTGGGCGATGATGGCGGCTGCATGGCGCGCAGCCCGCTGGGCCAGATGGAGGCGATTGCGCTCCTGGTGCAATTGATCGCCTGCTATCGCGCGACGCGGCGCGAACCGCCCGCTGCGCTCGAATCGATCCTCTCGCTGATGGTGCCGCCCTTGCTGGCGCTGACCCATGGCGATGGCGCCTTGGGCAGTTGGCAGGGCGGATGGGCGGTGTCGGCCTCTGACGTTTCCTCGCTGATCGCGGCCACGGGCGTGCGGACAAGACCCCTGCGCGAGGTCCGCCAATGGGGCTATCAGCGCGTGGTGGCGGGCAAGAGCGTGATGCAGTTCGACGCTGCGCCCCCGCCGCTGACGCGCCACGCGCGCAACGGCTGCGCCTCGACGCTGGCCTTTGAGCTGAGCCATGCCGGACAGCGCGTGATCGTCAATTGCGGCGGCGGCGCGGCGGCGGGCGGCCTGATGCCGGTGCGGCTGGATCAGGGGCTGCGCGCCACGGCGGCCCATTCGACGCTGGTGCTCGACGATGCCAATTCGACGGCTGTGCTGATCAACGGCGGGCTTGGCTCGGGCGTGGCCGAGGTCGAGGTGGACCGCCGCAGTATCGAGGGCGAGCGCAACGGCACATCCGGGCGCACATGGGGCGCCACCCGCCTTGAGGCCAGCCACGATGGCTATGCCGGGCGCTATGGCCTGACCCATCGCCGCATCCTGATCCTGCGCGACGACGGCACCGAATTGCGCGGCGAGGATCTGCTCGTCCCCACCGGACGCAAGGGCAAGCGCGGCATGGTCTCCTATGCGCTGCGCTTCCACCTCGGCCCCGGCGTCGAGGTCGGCCTGTCCGAGGACAAACAAGGCGTGGGCATGGCGCTGCCTGATGGCTCCTACTGGCAATTCCGCAGCGGCGGGGGCGAAATCGCCATCGAGGAATCGATCTGGGCCGATGGGCAGGGGCGTCCGGTGCCGGTGCAGCAATTGGTGATTCAGGGGATGGTTTCGCGGGGGGGCGGGAGCTTTTCTTGGATTTTGAAGAAGATGGGGTGATTATTGCCTCCGGCGGGCAAAGGGACTCGGTCCCTTTGCAATCCCGTTAATGGGGTTGCGTGAGGTTTGCCGGGGTGGGGTGATCCGCGAAGCGGCGTAATTTAATGCCTGCGGCGCGGAGAGGTAGCGTTATTCCAAAATTCCAACGCTGCGTCCGACACTTGCCGCCGAACCCATGGCGCAACGAAGACAGTAACGGGAGCGCGAGGGTCTGGACCCTCGCATTCAATCCTTCCTTCCTGATCAAAAAATCCCCCCTTCACCCTTCCCAAAACCGCCAAAATCCTTAAGGGCCGCGCCAAACACGCAGCTTCACAGGACACACCACCCATGACTGACACTGTCACCATTCGCCGGGCTTTGCTCTCTGTTTCGGACAAGACGGGCCTTGTTGATCTGGGCAAGGCGCTGGCCGGCAAGGGTGTCGAGCTGGTTTCGACCGGCGGCACGGCCAAGGCGCTGCGCGACGCCGGGCTGGATGTGAAGGACATTTCGGAACTGACCGGCTTTCCCGAAATGATGGACGGCCGTGTCAAGACGCTGCACCCCAAGGTTCACGGCGGCCTGCTGGCCGTGCGCGACAATGCCGAGCATGTGGCCAGCATGAACGAGCATGCGATCGGCGCGATTGATCTGGTGGTGGTCAACCTCTATCCCTTCGTTCAGACGGTGGCCAAGGGCGGCACGCGCGAAGAGATCATCGAAAACATCGACATCGGCGGCCCGTCGATGGTGCGCAGCGCGGCCAAGAACCACGATTTCGTCGCCATCGTCACCGATCCGGCCGATTATGCCATCGTCGCCAATGGCGAAACGACGCTGGCCCAGCGCCGCAAGTTTGCCGCCAAGGCCTATGCGCTGACCGCCGCCTATGATGGCGCGATCAGCCAGTGGTTCGCCACTGTCGATCAGGGCGAGACTTTCCCCGAAACCATCGCCATCACCGGCGCGCGCGTGTCGGAACTGCGTTACGGCGAAAACCCGCATCAGGCAGCGGCCCTTTACATCCCGCATGGCGCGAAGGAAAAGGGTCTGGCCCAGGCCGTGCAGGTGCAGGGCAAGGAGCTGAGCTACAACAATTACAACGATGCCGATGCCGCGCTCGAACTGTTGGCCGAATTCAAGGATGCCGAGCCGACCGTCGTGATCGTCAAGCACGCCAACCCCTGCGGCGTCGCCACGGCGGCAACGCTGGTCGAGGCCTATGAGGCGGCGTTCAAGTGCGACAGCGTTTCGGCCTTTGGCGGCATCATTGCCGTCAACCGCCCGCTCGACGGCCCGACCGCCGAAGCGATCAGCGGCATCTTCACCGAAGTGGTCGTGGCGCCCGACGCCAATGACGATGCCAAGGCGGTGTTTGCCAAGAAGAAGAACCTGCGCCTGCTGCTGATCGGCGAAATCCCCGATGCCAAGCGCGGCGGTCTGATTGCCAAGCCGATTGCGGGCGGTCTGCTGGTTCAGAACCGCGACAATGGCGCCATCAGCCTTGATGACCTCAAGGTCGTGACCCAGCGCCAGCCCAGCGAGCAGGAATTGAAGGACGCGCTCTTCGCCTGGACCGTGGCCAAGCATGTGAAGTCGAACGCCATCGTCTATGCCAAGGAAGGCGTGACCGCCGGGATCGGCGCAGGCCAGATGAACCGCCGCGATTCGAGCCGCATCGCCGCCGCCAAGGCCGCCGAAGCCGCCGAAACCCATGGCTTTGCCGAAACGCGCACCAAGGGCAGCGCGGTGGCCTCGGATGCGTTCTTCCCCTTTGCCGACGGCCTGCTGGCCGCGGTGGAAGCGGGCGCGACCATGGTGATCCAGCCGGGCGGTTCGATGCGCGATGATGAAGTCATCAAGGCGGCCGATGAAGCGGGTCTTGCCATGGTCTTCACCGGCATGCGCCACTTCCGCCATTGATCGGCGCATTAAACGCTTGATCTGATGCAATGCTGCAACGCCCCACCGCGTTGCAGCATTTCGTCGTATACGGCCCCCGTTTTATCGCGGCGTTGCGCAAGGTTCAGGCGGGATGGTCTAGACATTCCGGGAATCATCCCCATCTGGCTGCCCGACAGTCAATTTCCCGGACTCTTCTGATGCGCCTCTTGAACCGCGATTTGTTTCGCTCTTTCGCTATTGGCTTTGCGCTGGGGGGCGCTCTGATTGTTGCAGTGATGTCCACCGGGCCCGGCGGCCTGACCGGCCTTGTGGGGCAGGCGATCGCCGCTCCGGCCAGCCAATAGCCATGGCGCGGGGCTTTCTCTTTGCCCTGCCTTTCGCGATGGCGCTGCTGGTGTCGGTGGCCGCGTGCCAGAACGCTGATGCGGCCAACACCCACACGACGGTCGCCCCCGCGGCGTCTGCCCCGGCGCAGGAAGCGCCGGGCCTGAAACAGGCGGTGTTCGCCGGTGGCTGCTTCTGGGGCGTCGAGGCGGTGTTCAGCCATGTGAAGGGCGTGACCAGCGCGGTCTCGGGCTATCACGGCGGGGCGGCCAATACCGCGCATTATGACGATGTGGGCCAGGGCAACACCGGCCATGCCGAGGCGGTGCGCGTCACCTATGACCCGGCGCAGGTGCGCTATGACGAACTGCTGCGCATATTCTTCTCGGTCATCATCGACCCCACGCAGGCCAATGGCCAGGGGCCCGACATCGGCCCGCAATATCGCAGCGCGCTGATCCCCGTCAGTCCCGAACAGGACAAGGTTGCCCACGCCTATCTGGCCCAGATCGCCGCATCTGGCCTGTGGCATGGCCGCATCGCCACCAAAATCGAACCTCTGCGCCAATTCTATCCGGCCGAAAAATACCATCAGGATTTCGCGGCCCTCAACCCCACCCACCCCTATATCGCCTATTGGGACGTGCCCAAGGTGGCCGCGCTCAAACAGATGTTCCCGGGCGATTATAAGGCTGATTTCACCCGCAACTGATTTGGGCTATAGGTGCGCCATGAGCGCTACGCATGATCACGTCCAAGAACACGCCCACGAGCATCCCCGCCACCGCGAATACAGCGGAGAGGGCCTTGTCATCGCCGCCCGCAACGCGCTGGAAACCGCCGGCGAGCAATGGACCGAAATGCGCGGCGATGTGTTCGACGCCCTTGCCGGACACGCCAAGCCCGCCAGCGCCTATGACATTGCCGAGGCCGTTTCCAAGGCCCGCGACAAGCGTGTGGCAGCCAACAGCGTCTATCGCATCCTCGACCTCTTTGTGCGGACGAATCTGGCCCGGCGAGTCGAAAGCGCCAACGCCTATATCGCCAACCCCCACCCCGGTTGCCGCCACGACTGCATCTTCCTCATCTGCGATGGATGCGGAAAGGCGGTGCATATCGACGATGACCGCCTGACCGGGGCGCTGATTCAGGCTGCGCGTGAGGCCGGGTTTGCCGATGTGCGGCCGGTGGTGGAATTGCGCGGGATGTGTGGGGAGTGTTCTTCGGGCGCGGAGTGAAGGGTTTTAAGGTGCCTCCGGCGGGCAAAGGGACTCGGTCCCTTTGCAATCCCATTAATGGGGTGGGGCAGGATGGGCAGTGATGCGTTTGGGGTATGGTTTATATAGCCTGCGGCGCGGCTAGGTTGCGCTGATTGGCGCCGCAGGCTTTAAAAATCCCAACGCTGCGTTCGATACCTGATGCCGAACTCTTAGCGCCACGCCGACAGTAACGGGATTGCAAAGGGCCCCCGCCCTTTGCCCGCCGGAGGCATAAACCTCACAAAACCCACCGCCATACCCCCGCCAACACATGATTGGCGTGGACATGCCCGAACGTGGCCCCCAGCCAGACCAACACACCGATCCCCCAGAGCAGCGGCGAGATCCGCCCCAACCCGGCCAAACGCGGCCAATAGGATGTCTGCGCGCTCCAGCTTTCCCATGCGACGCCCAGCAGCACCGCCTTTTTCCTATCCTGAAGCCGCGCGCCGATCAGCGCCAGCGCGGCCATGGCCACCATCAGCACGAGGACGCGCGGGGTGGGCGCGACCAGAATATGCGCCAGCGCCCAGAGCGCGATGCCCCACATCATCGGGTGGCGGGTGACGGCGAACACGCCTGTGGCGCGGGCAGCGGCGATTTTCTCGCCCGGCACTTGAGGCATGGCGGGATTGCCATGCAAGGACCCCAGCAGCAGCGTGATGCCGACCAGCGAGAGCAGGCTGGCGATGATCCACATGGCCTCGCCCGTGCCGTCCCAGAGCGGGGCGCCGCCCGGCCCAACGCTGCGAAACGCGGCAATCGTCCAGCCCAGCGTGGCAAAAGAGACCACCGAATAGAGCCCCATAAAGCCCTTTTCCCCCAGCCGCGCGAGCAGCCCCGCGCGCCATGGGTGCGACATCAGCAGATGCGATCCGACAAAGGCCATCGCCCCGGTCAGCAGCCATGAAAACGCCTGATCCATCTCAGCTTACTCCAGCTCAACTCACCCCATGCATCAACTTTCGGATCGCCCCCGACAGCGCAAGCAACACCAGCCCCACGCCGATGGTCACGATCCCGATCTGGGTAAACACGCCGACATAGGTATCGAGGCTGAGCTTCAGATTGGTGACCTGTCCGCCCACGGTTTCCACCGTCGCCATTTGCGCCAGCAGGCCCGCGCCATATTGCCCCATGGCCAGCGAGAGATACCACGCCCCCATCATCAGCCCGACCACGCGCGCGATGGACAGTTTGGTGATCATCGACATGCCGACCGGCGAAATGCACAATTCGGCCACCGAATGAATGAGATACAGCCCCGCCAGCCAGCCCAGCCCGACCCGGTAATCGGCCCCGGCAAAATGCGTGCCCAGCACAAGGAACAGAAAGCCCGCGCCAACCCCGATCAGCCCCATGCTGAACTTGATGGGAATCGAAGGCTCGCACCCGCGCCGGGCCAGCACCGACCACAAGGCCCCCATGATCGGGGCCAGCGTGATGATGCCGATGGCGTTGAACTGCTGGGTGCCGGGCGCCGACATTTCGAACCATCCGAACACCGAGCGGTCGACATTGCGGTCGGCAAACAGGGTGAGGCTGGAACCAGCCTGTTCAAACAGGCTCCAGAACACGGTGTTGAACACCATCAGGATGATCGCGGCCAGCATCATCTCAAACTCGGCCCGGCTGCCCGCGCGCCAGGACCAGATCAGGATCGCGGGCAGGCTGAGGCCGAAGGTGGCGCAGAGCAATTTGCCCATCACCGGCAGGCCCATCAGATAGCCGATGAAGCCTGCGCCCGCCGTCGGGGCGGGAGCGTGCATCAGATTGGTGAAGAGGAAATAGCAGGCCGGAATCGCCAGAATCGCCGCCGGATAAATCCAGAGCGCCGGATCACGCCCGGTGGTTGCGGGCGGCTCGCCCAATCCGCCAAGGCTGCGCTGGCTGTAATGCATCATCGCCCATGCGATCAGCATCACCGCCCCGGCCGAGGCCAGACCCGCCCCCCAGCCGAAATGGTCGGCCAGAATCGGGCAGGCCATTTGCCCCAGCCATGAGCCAAGGTTGATGCCCATATAGAAGATGCTGAAACCGGCATCGCGCCGTTGATCGCCATCGGCATAGAGCAGGCCGACGATGGTGGCGATATTGGGTTTGAAGAAACCATTGCCCACTGCCACCGCTGAAAGCGCCATCAGCGTGATGGCCAGACGCAGCTCATCCCGGTCTGCGCCTTCCTTCAGCACGCCGGGGGCCAGATGGCGCGCCACTGAACCATCGGGCGCGATCAGGTCGATGCTGCCGTCCTCCTGCCCTTTGATGAGCAGGTGGCGGCCATGGTCGATCACGGCGCGCGTCTCATTTGCCGCGCTGGTCGGCCCGTCGCGGTAATGTTCGACCACGATTTCGTGGCGCGCCCCGTCATATTCCGCCCATGGCCGCGCCGGAGAACCACCCAGCGCCAGCGCGAAATAGCCCGCCGCCATAATCAGCGCGCCGAATTTGACCGCCCGTTTCGACCCCAGATACTGATCCGCCAGCAGCCCCCCGATCAGCGGCGTCAGGTAGACCAGCGCGGTATAGCCGCCATAGATCCCGGCCGAGACCCGGTCACCCAGCAGGAAATGTTTGGTAAGGTAGAGCATGAGCAGGGCGCGCATGCCGTAATAGCCAAAGCGCTCCCACATCTCGATGGCGAACAGGCGGGCCAGCGGGCGCGGATGGCCCATCCATGTGGGGCCGGTGGCGGGGGTTCGGGCCGCGTCGGAAGGTGTTGTCATGGGGGCGCAAATTAACATCGAAGTAAGCAAAGGAAAGCGCCAAGTTGCCTGCTGTCTGCGATGGTGGCGCTTGTGTGAGGCGCTGTATTATGGCAGTGATGCGCCATGACAGCCAGCACCCGCCCGGTCTATCTCAAGCTGCGCGACATGATCGCCGCGGCCATCATCGACGGCACCTATCCGGAAGGTTCCATGCTCCCGTCGGTGCGCGCACTGGCCGCCGAACAGGGCGCCAATCCGCTGACCGTGGCCAAGGCCTATCAGCAATTTCAGCTTGATGGATTGGTCGAGGTTCAGCGCGGCGTGGGCATGATGGTGGCCCCCGGCGCGCGGGCCTGGCTGCTTGATGCTGAAAAGACACGGTTTTTGCAGAAGGAATGGCCCGAGGTGCTGGCGCGGATCGCCCGGCTTGGGCTGCGCGTTAACGACCTGCTGGACAATACCGTCCCCTCCGCCTGAACCGCCGCGCCGGAACCATCGCTGGTTAAAGGCGCTCCACCGTATTGCACCTAGGGGCGCTATTGTACAAAGTCTTGAACTTCTGTACATAAAAGCTTCCGAGCCGGGCAAAAAGACTCGAGCCGGAGAGAGGTTGTTTGATCGGTCGGGCCATTGGAATGGGACCGCGGCCCAGAGGGGGTATATTCATGATCAGATCTGAATTGTTGCAGGCACTGGCCAAGGCTAACCCCGAATTGCGCACCGACGATGTGGAAAAGATCGTCGATGTGTTTTTCGATGAAATCGCCCAGCGTCTGGCCGAAGGCGGCCGGGTGGAACTGCGCGGGTTTGGCGCCTTTTCGACGCGCGAACGCGATCCGCGAAAGGGGCGCAATCCGCGCACCGGCGAAGCGGTGGACGTGCCGGGCAAGAAAGTGCCCTTCTTCAAGCCGGGCAAGGAAATGCGCGCCCGGCTCAATGTCTGAACGGGCATAATCGCCAAGTGATGTAAAAGGCGCAGGCTGTCCACGGGGGGGCAGGCCTGCGCTTTTTATTGGCGCGGCGCGGGCCGGCATCGGGCCCCCTTGCCGTTTGCCCGCCGATCTGCCAGAGCCGTGGTCCTGCCTTGCGGACGTGGCGGAATGGTAGACGCCAGGGACTTAAAATCCCTTGAGCTTTGCTCGTGCGGGTTCGAGTCCCGCCGTCCGTACCAGTGCAGATGCGCATATGGGGTCGGGGTGATGCGGTGAACGAGCAGGCAGGCGATCCGGCAGCGGGTGTCCCAGTAGCGGATGGGCCAACAGGCGGCAGGGGCGTGGATGTTTCGATCATCATGCCCTGTCTCAACGAGATTCAGAGCCTGCCGCATTGCATCGCCAATGCCAAGGAGGCCGCCCACCGGATCGAGGTGGCCTATGGGCTGAAATCCGAAATCGTCATCGCCGACAATGGCAGCACCGACGGGTCGCAGGCCTATGCCACGGCGCAGGGCGCGCGCGTGGTGGCGGTGCCCCGGCGCGGCTATGGCGCGGCGCTGATCGGCGGATGCGAAGGGGGCTATGGGCGTTTCCTGCTGATGGGCGACGCGGATGGCTCGTATGATTTCAACGATGGCGTGGCGATGATCGGGCAATTGCTCGAAGGCGCGGACCTGTGCATGGGGTCGCGCTTTGCAGGCGGCATCGCCAAGGGCGCGATGCCGTGGAAAAACCGCTATATCGGCAATCCGGTGCTGACGGGCATTTTGAACCTGTTTTACCGCAGTGGGATCGATGACGCCCATTGCGGCATCCGGGCCATTACGAAACGGGCGTTTGAAGAATGCGCGCTCTCCTCGACCGGCATGGAATTTGCCAGCGAGATGGTGATCAAGGCATCCCTGCGCGGACTGCATATCGAACAGGTGCCGGCCAAGCTGCAGCCCGATCTGCGCGACCGGGCGCCGCATTTGCGCCCATGGCGCGATGGGTGGCGGCATTTGCGCTACTTGCTGATGCTTTCGCCTACATGGGTGTTTGGCGTGCCCGCGATGATCGCGATGCTGGCGGCGGTGGCGATTCTGGGCGTGGCGATGGGCTTTGACATGGGCTGGCTGGCGGGCAATCCGGTGGTGGGGGCGGGCTGGACGATTCTGGCCGGTTTCCTGCTGACGGTGGGCCATTTTGCCGCGATCATGGCCATGGCCACGCATTTTTATGGTGTGCGCACCGGCTATCGCGATCTCAACGGATGGTTTGATCGGTTCAGCCCGATCCTGACGCTTGAACATGCGCTGGTGCTTGGGCTGGGGCTGATGGTGTTTTCGGGCGCGGCGCTGGCGGTGATCGGCATCAACTGGCGGGCGGGGGGCTATCTGCCGCTGCCCTCGGTGCTGCCGCTGGTGGTGGCGGCGGCGGCGGGCGCCATCGGGGTGCAGACCGCGCTGGGCGGGTTTTTGCTGGCGATCATCGCGGGCCATGATGCGGCCTTTGTGCCGGGTGAGGAAGATCTGTGATGCATGATGCGCGCCGCGTTTCGCCCTCGATGTGGCATACCGACTGGCTGCAGTTGGGGCCGCTGGCCAAGCTGATCCGGGCGCAGGCCGAGCGTTTGCCCAAGGGGGCCAGCATCGTCGATCTGGGCTGCGGGGATATGCCCTATGCCTCGCTGCTGCGCGGGCTGGGGCTGGATTATCGCCCGGCCGATATTGACGCGGACGCCGAGGCCAAGGGCAAATTGCCGATCGGGCCGGACGGGCGCGTGCCTTTGCCCGATCACAGCGTGGATGCGATCCTTTCCGCGCAAGTGTTCGAGCATGTGCCCGATCTGGACGCCTATTGCGCGGAAATCCGCCGTTTGCTGAAACCGGGCGGCACGCTGATCCTCTCCACCCATGGCAGCTGGTTTTATCACCCCCACCCGGAGGACCACCGCCGCTGGACCCGCACGGGACTTGTGCTGGATCTGGAAACGCGCGGGATCGTGACCGAGGAAATGCACTCGATCTGCGGCCCTCTGGCCACCACGACGATGATCCGCCTGACCGCCTTTGCCTTTGTGCTCAAGAAAGTGCCGGTGGTCGGGCCGATCATCGCGGGCGCGCTGGCGGTGGTGATGAATGCGCGCGCGGTGGTCGAGGATGCGATCACCCCAGCCCAGATGCGCGATGACAATGCCTGCGTCTATCTCGTGCGGGCGCATGTCGCGGTATGAGTTTGCGTACCGGGCTGGCCTATGGCTTTGTCGCCGCCACCTGCCTTGCCCTGCATAATGGCGTGATGATCGCCACCGACTGGGCGATGCGCGGCGCGGGGCCGCTGGCCATCTCCAGCGTCGGTTTTGCCCTGTCCTTCATTGTCGTCTCGCTGGTGGGCTATGCGCTCCACTCGCACCTGACCTTTCGCGAGCCGATGAGCCTTGGGCGCTATGGCCGCTATGCTTTGGCCATGAGCACCAATACGCCGCTCGCCCTTGGCGTCACATGGGTGTTGCGCGGGCCGGTGGGGCTGGCCATGGTCTATGCCGCGCCTTTGGCCTCCTGTCTGATGGTGGGGATGAATTTCCTGCTCTCGCGCTGGGCGATTGTCCGGAAATAGGTTTTGCCTCCGGCGGGCAAAGGGCGGGGGCCCTTTGCAATCCCATTTTGGGGTGGTGCCGGGTTGGCCAGCAAGGGGTTTAGCCCATCGTTGATAAAGCCTGCGGCGCAAATCAGCGCAACCTCGCCGCGCCGCAGGCCTTACAAACCTCGGCTAAACACGGCCCTGCCGACGAAGCGCAACCCCATAACGGGATTGCAAAGGGACGAGTCCCTTTGCCCGCCGGAGGCCCTTCTTTCCTCCTGCAAAACCGGCTACCCCCACCCCATGCACATCCTCATGGTCAGCCATTTTTTCGAAAGCCACCTTGGCGGGATTGAGCGCGTGGCGGGGCATTTGTCGCGTCAGATGATCGCGCAGGGGGCGGAGCTGACATGGGCGGCCAGCGCGCAGGATGCGGCGCCGGTGGATATTCCTTCTCTCGCGCTGTCCTGCATCAATCCCACGGAGAGGCTGACGGGACTGCCCATGCCGATTCCGGGGCCGGGGGGGATGGCGGCGCTGTGGCGCGCGGTGGGGCGCTCCGATGCGGTGGTGGTGCATGATGCGTTGTATGTGACCTCGATACTGGCGCTGGTGATGGCCCGGATGCGCGGGCGGCGGGTGGTGCTGATCCAGCATATTGCGGGCATTCCCTTTGCCTCGGCGGTGATGCGGGGGGTGATGGGGCTGGCCAACGCCATCGTGACGAGGCCGATGCTGCGGGCGGCTGACCGGCTGGTGTTTATTTCGGATACGGTGCGGCGCGATTTAATCGGTGAACCGGCGCGGCTCGATTATGCCTTGTTGTTCAATGGCGTGGATGGCGAAGTTTTTACGCGCATCGGCCCGGCGGCGCAGGGACTGCCCGCGGGCCAAAGGCGGGTGCTGTTCGTGGGCCGCTTTGTTGAAAAGAAGGGCCTGTCGATCCTGCGCGCGGTGGCGGCGATGCGACCGGATATCAGCTTTCTGCTGGCGGGCGCGGGGCCGATCCGGCCTGCGTCATGGGGGCTGGCCAATGTCCATGATCTGGGGCCACAGAGCCCTGCGCAACTGGCCGCGCTTTATCGCAGCTCCGATTGCCTGCTGCTGCCCAGCGTGGGCGAGGGCTATCCCTTGGTCATTCAGGAGGCGATGGCCTGCGGATTGCCGGTGATCTGCGGCGCGCCGACGCATCTGGCCGATCCGGAGGCGGGGCAATTCCTGCGCGGCGTGCCCGTCGATCTGGGCGATCCTGACGGCAGCGCGGCGCGTGTGGCCGCAATGCTGGACGCGCCGGGCCTTACCCTGCCCGAACGCGCGCAAATGGCGACATGGGCGGCGGGCCGCTATTCCTGGGCCGGGATGGCGCGGGCGATCATGGGGCTTATGGCAGGCTGACCACCTTGCACCCGGCATTGATAAATTCCTGCGTATGCCAAGCGCGGCGACGCTCGGTGGTGCGGCCGGGCATCATGTTGAGTGCGCGCCCGATGCCGAAATAGAAGCTGCGCGCGGGCAGGGCCACCGTCTCGCCATGGGCGCAAAGGCGCGGGGCCATCTCTTCCAGATCGTCATAGCCATATTCGATCAGCCGCAGCGGACGGTTCGACAGATCCGGCCGATTGATGCCCAGATCGAGCGCGAGCGGCGCGTCATAATTGCCGATGATGATGTAATCGGCATGAACCGTATCGATCTTCGCGCTGGCATCGGCAAAGGCGCCATAGAGGCGGTGGGCAAACCACCCCTGCATCGGGATCAGCACCACCAGCGTCAGCCCCGACAGCGCCACCATTCCCCCGCGCAGCCGGTCGCGCCAAGCCGTCCCCAGACTTTGCCAGCCCAGCGCGCCCAGCAGCGCCACATTGCCCAGCATCGGGTGCAGATAGCGATAGCCAAAGCCATGGCCCTGATAGGGCAGGATCAGCCCCATCACCACGACCACGATCACCGCCCCGCCCAGCAGCGCCAGTACCCGCCCGTCGCGCCGCCCGGCCCATGCGCCGATCGCCGCCAGCACCCAGAGCGCGGGATGCGTCCATGCCACCATGCGCAGCAGATTGGCCGCCATCAGCGTGCCATTGTCGCTGTTCTGCGCCAGCGTTTCCATTAGGCGCGAGACATAATCGCTGCCCGCCTCGACCAGCACCGAATCCGGCCCGCGCACCGCATCGAGCGTCAGATGCGGCCACCATAGCCAGAACAGGCCCGCCGCCAGATAACCCCCGACAAACAGCGCAAGCCGCCCCCAGCGCTTCTCCCACAGCAGGAACGCCAGCCATGGCGCCACGAACATGGGATGAAACAGCGGCTGGTGCAGCCCCGTGGCGACAAAGCCCACCGCCAGCGCCGCCAGATCACAGCGCCGCGTATCGCGCAGGAACAGCCACAGCCAGACCAGATTGAAGGCCAGATGGGCGGGCATGGCAAAGCGGCTCATGGCCGAAAACAGCACCTGACCCGAAAGCAGGAACAGCGCCATCATCACCGCCAGCGCGTCCTGATCCGGCCCCAGCAACCGCCGCCCCACGCGCCAGAGCGCCAGCACCGAAACCGCCATCAGCAGCGGTGTCTTGAGCGGGCCGAGCAGCGCCTCCAGCATCGCATTGCCGGGCAGATAGGTCGAAACCCATGCCGCAGGCCGCGCCAGCGGCATCATGAACAAGGTGTTGAGCGCGGGAAGGTCGCCGCGCCATTCCACCGGCACCGGCCATGCCAGACGCCCGGTGCGATAGATCGCCGCATCGAAACTGACCATCTGCTCGTCGCGGCTCAGGTCATAGCCCGCCAGCACCAGATAATGGCCCGCCAGCGCCACCAGCGCAGCCAGAGCCGCCAGCCCCCAGACCGTATGCGCCCCGATCCGCCATGCGGGCGCCAACGGCCAGCGCCGCAGCGCCACCGCCGCCCCGGCCCATGCCCAGAGCATCGCGAGCAGCAGCCATTGATCCTGCAACTTGCGATAGAATACGGTGATTTCAGGATGGGCGGGCGGCGCGGCCAGCCACAGGCCCGCCACCACCAGCATCCACCCCATCATCAACGCCGGCAGCCATCGGCCCCCCGGCGCGGCATCCTTGCCCATTCGACCCGCCTTGTATTACCCAACCCCGTCCATCCTGCCCCAGCGCGCGGCAAATGGCCAGTGGTCGCTTGCAGCCGGGCAAATAGGCATATTTGCGTGGATCAAAGAGGCTGCTTAACGATTTGTTGTCCATTTTCCTTCACCCCGAAGGGGACGGAAATTGGGGAATCAGATGGCTTTTGGCAGCCCCGAGGCGGGCAAGACAGCGGGCGGATCGGTCGGCGCGGCGGGCAGGGCCGCGATGGTCGATGTGGCGATCATCGGCGCAGGTCCGGCGGGGCTGACGGCGGCCTATCTGCTGACCAAGGCGGGCATGAGCGTGGCGGTCATCGAAAAGGATGAGCGCTATGTCGGCGGCATCTCGCGCACGGTCGAGCATGAGGGCTATCGCTTTGACATCGGCGGCCACCGGTTCTTTTCCAAATCGCAGGCGGTGGTTGATCTGTGGAACGAGATCCTGCCCCATGATTTCATCCAGCGCCCGCGCATGAGCCGGATCTATTACGAGGGCAAATTCTACTCCTATCCGCTGCGCGCCTTTGAGGCTTTGCGCAATCTGGGCATCTGGCGCAGCGCGGCCTGCATGGCCAGTTTCGCGCGGGCAAAGGCGTTTCCGCGCCGCGATGTGCGCTCTTTCGAGGACTGGACCGTCAACCAGTTCGGGCAGAAGCTGTTCTCAATCTTCTTCAAGACCTATACCGAAAAGGTGTGGGGTATGCCCTGTGATGAAATGAGCGCGGATTGGGCGGCGCAGCGGATCAAGGGGCTTTCGCTGTGGGGCGCGGTGGTTGATGGGCTGAAGCGCTCGCTGGGGCTCAACAAACGCCCCAATGACGGGATGCAGACCAAGACGCTGCTCGAGAGCTTCCGTTATCCCCGCCTTGGGCCGGGTATGATGTGGGAGGCCGCGCGCGACCATGTGATCGCCAGCGGGCGCGGACAGGTGTTGATGGGCCATGCCCTCAAGCAGCTCTCGCAAGGACCGGACGGGCAATGGCGCGTTTCGGCCGGCCACAGCCATGGCGAGACGGTGATCCATGCCGCCCATGTCATTTCCAGCGCCCCGATGCGCGAACTGGCCGGGCGTATCCATCCCCTGCCGGTGTCCTCGCCCGAGGCGATGGAGCTGAAATATCGCGATTTCCTGACCGTGGCGCTCAAGATCCGGTCGCAGGATCTGTTTCCCGACAATTGGATCTATATCCACGATTCCAAGGTTCAGGTCGGCCGCATCCAGAATTTCCGCAGCTGGTCGCCTGAAATGGTGCCCGAGGCGGGTGTGGCCTGTGTGGGTCTGGAATATTTCTGTTTCGAGGGCGATGGCCTGTGGTCGCAAAGCGATGAGGATCTGATCGCCCTTGCCACGCGAGAGATGGAGATTCTGGGCCTTGTGCGCGCAGAGCAAGTGATCGGCGGCGCGGTGGTGCGTCAGGAAAAGGCCTATCCGGTCTATGACGAGACCTATGCCGAACATGTCGCGGCGATGCGGGCCGATCTTGAGGCGCGCTTCCCCACGCTGCATATGGTGGGGCGTAATGGGATGCACCGATACAACAACCAGGATCACGCGATGATGACCGCGATGCTGACGGTGGAAAACATCAAGGCCGGGGCGCGCATCTATGACATCTGGCGCGTGAACGAGGATGCCGAATATCACGAGGCGGGCGATGAGGGCGCGCATCGCGAAGCCGTCCGGCCCGCCGCGAACCCCACGCCCGATCAGGCCGCAGCGCTGGCTTCGACGCGGGATGTGCCGCAACGGCTGGTCGAAAACAAGCGATCCGGCGACAAGCGACGCGCGGCCTGATGCGTTCCCTCTTGCCTGTCCTCTTGGGGGCGCGGGCGCTGCGCTATCTGGGCGTCAGCGTCGCGGCGCTGGGGGCGGACATGGGGGCTTTTGTGCTGCTTTTGCGCTTGGGCGCGGCGGCGGCGCCGGCTTCGGCGCTGGCCTATGGGCTGGGGGTGGGGCTGCATTGGTGGCTCTGTGCGCGGGTGGTGTTTGACGCGGCCGACGGCGCGGCGCGCTGGATGCAAAAGCTGCTTTTTGCAGGCTCGGCGCTGGTCGGACTGGGCCTGACGGTGGCCATCGTGGGGCTGGGCGCAAGGGCCGGGTTTGATCCGCGCCTCGCCAAAATCGCGGCGGTGGGCGTCAGTTTCATCGCCACATGGCTGCTGCGTTCGCTTGTGGTCTTCAAACCCCGACTGGCGGCGGCATGAGGGGCGATATCCGCGATTTCCTGAAACGGGTGGCGCTGGCCTATGGGCTGGTGGCTTTGCTGCTGCTGCTGACCAATGCGGGGGGAATCGCGGCGGGGCGTTTCCCCGATCCCGACGATGCGCTGCGGCTGGTCGAATTGCGCGACTGGCTGGGCGGACAAGGCTGGTTTGACGTGACCCAGCACCGGATCGACCCGGCCCATGGCGGGGTGGCGATGCATTGGTCGCGGATCGTCGATGTCCCGCTGGCGATGGTGGTGCTGGCTTTGCGGCCGCTGTTGGGGGGCGATGGCGCGGAAATGGCCGCCATGCTGATCGTGCCGATGCTGACGCTGGCGGTCGTGCTGGTGCTGGTGGCGCGGGTGGCGTGGGAAAGGCTGGGGGCCGAGGCCGCGACGCTCTCCTGCCTGACGCTGGCCATGTCGGTGCCGGTGGTGACGCAGATCCGGCCCATGCGGATCGACCATCACGGCTGGCAAGTGGCCGCCGCGATGCTGGCGCTGCAAGGGCTGATGACGCGCCATGCGCGGATCGGTGGGTGGATTTCGGGGGCGGCGCTGGCCATCGGCCTGTCGATCAGCCTTGAAGGCTTGCCGTTGACGGTGGTGTTTGGAGCTTTGGGGGCGTGGCGATGGCTGAGGCCGATGGGGAACATCGGCTCAGCCCGCGCGGCGCTTGAGCGTCTTCAAGGTGCTGATGCGTCAGCATCGTCGCACCTTGCAAAAAACGCCGGGGAAACGAAATATTGGCTGGCGCATTTCGCCGCCGCGCTGGCGGTTGTGTCGCTGGCCTGTTTTGCGGCCACGCGCTGGGGCGATTGGGCGCAGCATTGCGATGCGATTGCGCCGGTGCATCTGGCCATGTTCGTCTGGGCCGCGGTGGTTTTGCGCCTGTGGCGCGGCCCGGCGCTGGTGGGCTTTGCCATCACGGGTGTGGGGGCTCTGGCGCTCTATTTCGGCCTTGCCCCGCAATGCCGGGCGGGCAGTTTCAACATGCTCGACCCGCTGGTCCAGCGCCTGTGGTATCAGCAGGTGGCCGAAGGGCTGCCGGTATGGCGTCAGGATTGGGCGACAGCGTTGCAGACCGTGGTGCCTCCGCTTTTCGCGCTTTACGCCTGCGCCGGGCTGATCCGGCGCAGCGCGGGCGAGGAGCGCGTGTGGTGGCGGGAATATATGCTGATCCTTGGCGGGGCGCTGGGGGTGGCGGTGCTGGTGACGCGGGCCGGGGCGGTGGCGGGGGCCTTTTCGGCGGTGCCGCTGGCCTGGCTGGTGGGAGAATGGCTGGTGGCGGCGCGGCAAGGGCGGCCGGTGGCGGTGCTGGGGATTGTCGCGGCCATGGTGCCATCCGCGCCGATCACGGTTTGGGGCATGGTGCCGCATAAGGCGTCCAGCCCGACAACCACGACGGCGCAGCGGGTTTCGACCTGCGAAGCGCGGCGCCATGCCGCTGTGCTCAACACAATGCCGCGGGGGACCATTCTGGCCCCGCTCGATATCGGGCCCGATCTCCTGCTGGGCAGCCGCGACAGCGTGCTGGCCACCGGCCATCATCGCGGCGCGCGCGGGATGCATGATGCCATCGCCGCTTTTGTCGCCCCGCCCGATCAGGCGCGCGCGATCATCCGGGCCAACCATATCGCCTATGTCGCGCTCTGCCCCGATCTGGGCGAGCCGCAGATTTATGCGCGCGAGGCCCCGCATGGGTTGGCGGCACAATTGCTGGCCGGGCGGGCGCCGTCATGGCTGGCGCCTGTGGCCGCCGATGGTCTGCAAATCTGGCGTGTGCGTTATGCCGGGGTAAACTTCATCGCCGCGCCGTTCATGCAATAGCGCAGCCCCGTGGGACGCGGGCCATCGTCGAACACATGGCCCAGATGGCCCCCGCATTGCGCGCAATGCACCTCGGTGCGAGCATAGCCCAATTCGTGATCGGTACTGGTGCCCACCGCGCCGTCGAGCGGGCGCCAGAAGCTGGGCCAGCCTGTGCCCGAATCGAATTTGGTGAAGGAGGCGAAGAGCGGGTGATTGTCCGCCGCGCAGACGAAGGTGCCCTTGCGATGCTCTTTGAGCAGGGGTGAGGTAAAGGGATATTCGGTCTGTTTGCCGCGCAGCACATTATATTGCTGAGGCGTCAGCCGTTTGCGCCACTCGGCATCGGGCAGAGTCAGCGGGAAAGCGGCCCATGCCCGCGCCGGGATCAGGGCGGCGGCGGCAAGGCCGATCATCAGTTGGCGGCGGGTGGGGCGCATATCACTTCTCCCTTTGCCCTCTATACGTGGCGCAAAGGGAAAAAGTTTCAAGTTGCCCTGTTGGGTGGAAAATCGCCTCCGCGATTTTCCTGCGGCCCCGGCCCTCTCCTCCGGCCCTGCCACCCATAAATTGTGCCCTGCAGGCTGTCAGGGCCGGGAAAGAGGGCCGGTGCCGCTATCACTTTTTCCCCATCAAGGCCGCGATCAGGCCTTGCTTTTGCCCTGTCCCCTGCGGCCCGCTTTTCATCACCCGCTTGCGGAACAGCGCCGCCCCGCCGCGCACAAAGATCGCCACCCAAAGCGCTTGCCAGCCCAGCGCGATCAGATGCGGCCACAGCCCTTCCTGCATCGCCGCGCGCGCCAGCATGGCAAAGGGCGAGGAGAAGGGCACCACCATCGCCGCGATCTCCACCCCCGAACCGGGGCGCGCCATCGCATAGGAGGCGAAGAAGAACACCATCAACTGGCCCATCGTCACGGGCATGTTCAGCGTCTGGATCTCGCGCACCGAATTGGCCATCGAGCCGATGGCAAGGAAGATCGAGCCCAGCACCAGATAGGCCATGGCGAAATAGGCCACCCCCAGCGCAATGAACAAAGGCCAGCCCACCGCAGGCGTCACCAGTTCGGGAATATGCACCCAGCCCGCCATCGAGAGCGCCGCCCCCGACAAAGCCCAGACGCCGATGCCGACAAAGCTGATCGCCAGCATGGCAAACAGCTTGCCGAAGAACACCGATTCCATCGGGATCGCGGCGGCCAGTATCTCTATGACCTTATTGCCCTTTTCCTCCATCAGATTGGACAGCACCATGCCCGCCAGCAGCATGGTGAGCAGGAACAGCAAGGTCTGCCCTCCCTGCGCGGTCAGCACGCGATTATGCGCCTGCGCGGCGGTGGAGGTGGCCGTGGGGGCCAGAGCGACATCGGGCAGCACATCCGGCCCATGCCCCGTGGCCCGCGCCGCGATCAGCGCAACCGAGCCCTGCCATGCGGCCAGACGCCCCGGCGTGCCGGTCAGCACAGGGCTGCGCGCTGTGCCCGAAATGATGGCGGAAAGATTGCCGCCATTGATGCTCTTGTCGGCTAGCGCCTTGGCCGGGTCCGCCCGCTCGCCGTGCCTCAGCCGTGCCACCACCACCAGATCGGGCAGATCATCGCGCAGCGCCGGTTCGAGCGCATGGCGCGCGGTCAGCATCGCATCAATATCCTCGCCCGCCATCATCAGGCCGATTTGCGGCGTATCGACGGCATTTTCGACATGGGCGCCGATGCTGCCCGCCATCGCGCCCACGAACAGCGGGAACAAAGGGCCCAGCAGGAAGAAGATGAAGCTGCGGCTCCACAATATGGCGACAAAATCACGGCGGGCGACGACAAAGGCGCCCGCAAGGGTGGAAAGGCGGCCCTTATGGATCATGCCGCTTCCTCCTGCGTGGGTTGGCCAAGGGCGTGGGCGGCGGCCTCACCGGCAATGGCGACGAAAGCGTCGTGCAGCCCCGCGCGCTCGATGGAGAGCGAGAGAATGCCCGCCTCACCCTCGATCAGCGCGCGCAGCAAAGGTTCGACCCCGGTGTCAGGCAGGGGGAATGACCACAGGGCGCCTTCATGCCGTGCATCGGGCGGCAGGGCCGCGCGCCATGGTCCATCGGCGTGGCGGGTTTCAAGGCGGACCTGCGCCGGGATGCGATCGCGCGCCACGTCCACCGGCCCGGCAAAGGGCACCCGGCCCCCGGCGATGATCGCCACTTCGTCGCATAATCTTTCGGCATGGGCGATGACATGGGTGGAGAAAATCACCGTTGTCCCCCCCGCCGCCAGCGCGCGGATCATTGTTTCCAGCTTGCCCTGATTGAGCGCGTCGAGGCCGGAGAAGGGTTCATCGAAAATCACCAGATCGGGCTGATGGACCAGCGTGCCAAGGATCTGCACCTGCTGCGCCATGCCTTTGGAAAGCTGGCGGATCTGGCGGTCGATGGCATAGGACAGGCCGTGCTCCTCCATCATCGCCTTGCCGCGCCTGCGCCCTTCGGCCAGGGGCAGGCCGCGCAGCGCGCCCATGAAGGCGATTGCCTCATAGGTCTTCATCGTTGGGTAAAGTCCGCGCTCTTCCGGCAAGTATCCGATGCGATGGGCCACATCATGCGGGCGATCCGCGCCCAGAATGCGCCGCACCCCCGAATCGGGGTCGATAATGCCCTGAAGCATCCGCAAAGTCGTGGTCTTGCCCGCGCCATTGGGGCCAAGGATGCCGTAAATCGCCCCTTGCGGCACGGACAGATCGACGCCATCGACGGCGGTGAACCCGTCAAACCGTTTGACGAGGCCGCGCGCCTCAATGGCCCAATCATTGCTCAGCACTTGCGGTTCCCCTAAGCGTTCTGGGTCATGCCCGTAACAGGATCTAGCCTTCCCTTGCTTAACAATGCCATCCCCTCTCTGCAAAAAGCCTTGGGCGAAGAAGCGGCGCGTCTGGGCTTTGCCGCATTCGGCGTGGCGGCGGCGCAGGAGGATGAGGCGCGCGCGGCCCGCCTCGAACAATGGCTGGAGGCCGGGTCCTATGGTCAGATGGAATGGATGGCGGACCGTCTGCACCACCGCCGTTCCCCGCAAGGATTATGGCCCGAAGCGCAAAGCGTGATCGCGCTGGGCATGAGCTATGCGCCCACGCATGATCCGCTGGCGCTGGCCGAACATGGGGATCGGGCGCGGATCTCGGTCTATTCGCAGGGGACCGATTATCACGATGTGGTCAAAAAGGCGCTGAAAGCTCTCGCCCGCTGGCTGGTCGATGCGGCGGTCAAGGCGGGATTGGGCGAGATCGGGGTCAAGGTCTTTGTCGACACCGCGCCGGTGATGGAAAAGCCGCTCGCCGCCGCTGCAGGGCTGGGCTGGCAGGGCAAGCACACCAATGTCGTCAGCCGCGAGCATGGCTCATGGCTGTTCCTCGGCGCGATCTACACCACGCTGGCGTTTGAACCGGATGCGCCGGGCCGGGACCGCTGCGGATCATGCCGCGCCTGCCAGGACGCCTGCCCCACCGGCGCCTTCCCCTCGCCCTATCAATTGGATGCGCGGCGCTGCGTGTCTTACCTGACCATCGAGCATAAAGGGCCGATCCCGGAGGAATTCCGCGCGGCGCTGGGCAACCGCATCTATGGTTGCGACGATTGCCTCGCCGTATGCCCATGGAACAAATTTGCCGATGCCGCCGCGCGCAACCGCGCCTTCCTGCCCCGCGCCGAACTGGTCGCGCCCCGGATCGGCGAACTGCTGGCGCTCGACGATGCCGGGTTCCGGCGATTGTTTTCCGGCTCGCCCATCAAGCGGATCGGGCGCAATCGCTTCGTCCGCAATTGCCTTTATGCGGCAGGCAACAGCGGTGATGCGGCGTTGATCGGGCCGGTCATGGCGCTGTTGGGCGACGAGGATGAGGCGGTGGCCGAGGCGGCGGTGTGGGCTTTGGAGAGGTTGAGGTAGGGAGGTATGCCTCCGGCGGGTTAAGGGCGGGGGCCCTTAACAATCCCGATAATGGGTTGGCGCTGGGTTGGCGGGGAGTGATGGAAATAAAGCCTGCGGCGCGGGGAACTTAGCCCTTTCCGCGCCGCAGGCTCTAAAATTCCGCCATCGCGTCCGAAACCCATCCGCTGAACCCGATACGCAACGCAGACAGTAACGGGAGCGCGAGGGTCTAGACCCTCGCACCAACCCTTTCCTTAAACCTCACCGCATCAACAACCCCCGCGCCTGCCCGGCAATCTGGGCCAACAGGGCGGGCGTGGTGGGCACGACCTTGCGCGCCCGCTCGATCATGCCGCCAAAGCGCGCCACGCCTTCGGCCTGCGCGGCCAGCCAGTCATTGACCGCGCCTTGCGGATCGCCGCCGTTCCAGCGGCGCAGCGCATCGAGTCGCATCTGTTGAAAATCGCGGGCGAGGCCGCCGACCAGCAGGCGTTCCCACGGGTCGGAGGGCGAGAGGCGCGCGGCGGTGGCCTGCGCCCAGTCGAGGCCCAGCGTCGCGCCAAGGCTGGTAAAGGCCTTGGCCAGCGAGACGGCTTCCAGCCCGGCGCCATGGGCCAGCGCCGCGATGCCCACCGCCCCGTCAAGGTCAAACAGGCGCACCACGCTGCTCAATTCCGCCTCATTGGCCCCCGCCACCGAGAGTTCGGCGCGCAGGCGGGCCGACCCGCTGCGCGCCTCGGACACCAGCAGGCCGTCGAGCGCACCCGCCAATTCCTCCAGCGCCGGGGCCAGCGCATCGGCCAGCACCGAGGGGAATTCCTGCGCCGCGCCCGCGCGCAGCAGGTCGGCCATATGCCCGCGCAGCGCATGGGCCGCGCGTTCGAACAGCAGGATGCGCGCGGGTTCCTCCATCTGCCCGCTTTCGATATCGTTCCACACCGGCCCCATGGCGAACAGCCTTTCGGCGGCAAGGAAGGCGGCGGCCACATCGGCAAGGCTCACGCCTTCCTCTTCGGCCAGTTCGAAGGGGTGGATAAAGCCCATCCGGTTGACCAGCCGGTTGGCGATTCGCGTGGCCAGAATTTCCCGGCGCAGGCGGTGGTTCAGGATGTCCTCGCGATATGTCTCGCGCATGGCGGGGGGGAAGGCGGAGAGCAGGTCCTCCTCCAGCCCCGGATCATCCAGCACGCCCGAGCGTTCCAGCGCATCCTGAAGCACCAGTTTCGCGCTGGAGAGTAGCACGGCCAGTTCGGGGCGGGTAAAGCCTTCCCCATCCTCGGCGCGGCGGTGGAATGTGTCGGCGTCCGCCAATCCCTCGGTGCGGCGGTCGAGATGGCCGCCATCTTCCAGCACCTCGATCAACCGGACATAGCCCGGCACGGCCGCCGCCCCGCCGCTTTCGGCAATGGACAGGCCCAGCGCCTGCAAGCGGTTATCCTCCAGCACCAGCGCCGCCACATCCTCGGTCATCGATGAGAGCAGGGCCACGCGGCCATCCTCGTCCAGCCGCCCGGCGCGCTTGGCGCTGGCCAGCGCGATCTTGATGTTGACCTCCTTGTCGGAGCAATCGACGCCCGCTGAATTGTCGATAAAGTCGGGATTGTCGCGTCCGCCCACGCCCTGCGCGCCATGCAGGCCATAGTCGATGCGCCCCGCCTGGGTGCAGCCCAGATTGCCGCCTTCGCCGATCACGCGGGCGCGCACATCGGCGCCGTTCACGCGGATCGCATCATTGGCCGGATCGCCCACATCGGCATGGGCCTCATGCGGGGCCTTCACATAGGTGCCGATGCCGCCAAACCAGAGCAGATCGACCGGGGCCTTCAGAATCGCGGTCATCAGGCTGTCGGGGTCGATGCTTTCGCCCTCCAGCCCCAAGGCCTCACAGATTTCGGGGGTAAGGGGTATCGACTTCTGGGTGCGGGGGAATACCCCGCCGCCCTGCGAAATCAGGCTCTTGTCGTAATCGTCCCAGCTCGACCGGGGCAGGGCGAAGAGGCGATTGCGTTCCTCCCACGACTTTTCCGCGTCGGGCGCGGGGTCGAGGAAAATATGCCGGTGGTCAAAGGCCGCCACCAGCCGGGTCGAACGCGACAACAACATCCCATTGCCGAACACATCGCCCGACATATCGCCCACGCCCACCACGCGGATCGGATCGGTCTGAACATCCACGCCCATTTCGCGGAAATGGCGCTGGACCGAAATCCATGCCCCGCGCGCGGTGATGCCCATCGCCTTGTGGTCATAGCCCTTCGACCCGCCGCTGGCGAAGGCATCGTCCAGCCAGAAGTCCTTTTCCGCCGCCAGCGCATTGGCCGTGTCGGAGAAAGTCGCAGTGCCCTTGTCGGCGGCGACCACGAAATAGGGGTCCTCCCCATCGAGCACCACCATGCCCGCCGGATGCACCACCGCGCCATCGACGATATTGTCGGTGAGCGAGAGCAGCGTGCGGATGAAGAGCTTGTAGCTTTCGCGCCCTTCATTGGCCCATGCGTCGCGGTTTTGTGTGGGGTCGGGCAATTGCTTGGGATAGAAACCGCCCTTGGCCCCGGTGGGCACGATCACGGCGTTTTTGACGCGCTGCGCCTTCATCAGGCCCAGCACCTCGGTGCGGAAATCGTCGCGCCGGTCGGACCAGCGCAGGCCCCCGCGCGCCACCGGCCCGGCGCGCAGGTGGATGCCCTCGACGCGGGGTGAATAGACGAAGATTTCGCGCCACGGCAAAGGCTTGGGCAGGCCCGGCACAAGGGCTGAATCGAATTTGAAGGCCAGCGCCTCGCGCCCCGCATCGACAAAGGCATTGGTGCGCAGGCACGCATGAACCACCGCGCGGAAGGCGCGCAGCAGGCGGTCCTGGTTGATCGCGGTCACGCCCGCCAGCCCGTCGCGGATCGCTTCTTCGGCCTGCGCTTCGGCCTTGTCGCGGTCCTCGATGCCGGGCTGATGGCGTGCGCGCAGCAGATCGACCAGACCCAGCGTGACCATCGGCGCGCCCAACAGCGCATCGACCGCCGTATCAATGCCATAGGACAGGCCCGTTTGCCGCAGATAGCGATAGAAGGCGCGCAGCCAGTTGGCCTCCCGCGCGGAAAGGCCCACGCCCACGATCAGCCGGTTGAACCCGTCATTCTCGCCCGCGCCATGCAGCATCGCGGTCAGCGCATCCTCGATGATCGGCGCATGGCCCAGCACCTCGCTCAGCGATTGCCCGCCGCGCAGCGCCAGCACGAAATCATGGATCGAACCCAGCGCCAGATCGCCCGATTCCAGCGTGGTGGGGATCGTGTCGATCACGCGGAAACCGAAATTCTCCAGCGCGGGCACGACATCCGACAGGATCAGCGAACCATGGCGCTGATAGAGTTTCAAGCGCAATTGCCCTTCCTCGTCGCCGGGCAGGCGATAGAGGCGCACGCCGCGCTGGTGGGCATCGTCATCGGGCGCGCCGGCGATGCGGCGCAGGTGGCCGATGTCCTGCGCGGCCTCGGCCGGGCCATAGAGGTTGCGATAGGCAATGGGGAAGGCCCCGGCATAGCGCCCGGCGATGGCGGCGGCGCGGCCCGGTTCCTCGCTGCGGGCGATTTCGGCCTCGACCGCATCGCCCCATCCGCGCAACATCGCGCGCAAACGGGCGTCCAGCGCCGCCTCATCGGGTTCGGGACAGGTCTCCAGCGCCTCGTCCACCGACAGGGTAAAGCGCAACTGGGCCAGATTGGATCCCTCGACCTCAAGGCTCCAGTCGATCACCTGGCCGCCGGTGGCCTCGCTCAGCATCTGGGCGATTTCGTGGCGGACCTCGGTGGCCACCGAATCGCGCGGCAGCCAGACGAAGGCGTAGAGATGCCTTTCCAGCGTAGCGCAGACCAGCGCGATGCGCGGGCGCGGGCGGTCGATCAGGCTCATCATGGCCAGCGCCACACGCTCCATATCGACATCGGTAAAGCCGATCATCAGATCATGGGGCAGGCTGGTCATCGCATGGGTCAGCACCTTGCCCGCATGGCCGTTGGGGCTGAATTCATGCTTTTCCAGCAGCGCGGAGAGCTGCGCGCGCATCAGCGGCACATGGCCCGGCGCGGTGGCCAGCGCGGCGCTGGTCCATACCCCCGCATGGACCGAGAGCGCGGCCAGCTTGCCTTCCTCGATCACCGGCAGGATGAACAGGTCGAGCGGCACCCGGCGGTGGACATGGGCGATCCGGTTCGATTTGACGATCAGCGGCAGGCGCCCCGCCCCGCCCCGCGCCAGAAACTGGTCGAACCAGGCAAAGCAGCGGGCATAGGCGGGCGCGGAGAGCAATTCCCACGTGCTTTTCCGACAAATGCCCAGCGCGCCGGTCTGCGTACCGTCGCGGCGGCGCACGACATGGCCCAGTTGCGTCAGCATCCCGTCGTTGAACCAGAGCAGCAGGGCGGCGCCCTCGGTCCGGTCCATCGCGTTCAAGGTGGCGGCATCATCGACCATGGCGCGCTGAATCGCGGGCCAATCGCCCACCGCCGCGCGCACATCGCCCAGCGTGACGCCCAGCGCCGCCGAAATGGCCGAGCGCGTGCGCGCATCCGCCCGCGCGGTTTCCAGATAGACCATTGATTCGCGCGGGATGCCGGGGCCGTGATCCTCGGGAATCTCTGTGATCTCGCCGCGCCCGTCGCGCAGCACCGGCACCACCGGATGCAGCAACCGGTCAATCACCAGCCCCTGCGCCGAAATCGTCGTGGCGATCGAATCGACCAGAAAAGGCATGTCTTCATTGACGATGGCGATGCGCATGAAACGCCCGCCCCCTTCGCGCGAGACATTTTCGATGGAAAGCGCGGTCTGCGTCCTTTCCCGGCGCCCTCCGGCGGCCAGCAGAAAACGCGCCGCCGCGATCAGGCCATCGGCGTCCAGATCGCCGTCGCCGGGCAATTGCGCCTCGGCCAGATGGCGGGCCAGCGCGGTTTCGCGCGGGTCGATCGCAGGGGTTTGGGAAAGGGATTCGGGCTTACGAGAACTCTTGGTCATTGTCGGACACACTCTCCCCCCGTGGCCGGGGATGCGGCCGGGGCAGAGGGGATTCCCGGCTGCCCGGGGCCTGTATTACGACTTGGTCTTGGTTCGCCTCATCCGGTCTAGCCATCAGAGGTTACGCATTTGTGTTATTTTATTACCGTGATGCCGCCAAGATGGGATCGCACTTATACACTTTATTTTCCTGCCGTTTGGGCCGGGGTCTGCGGGCCGATCTGCGCCAGATAGGCTTTTGCGCGCGCGGCGCTGTCCGAATCAGGGCTGGTTTTGACCACCGATTCCCAGCTTTTGCGCGCTGCATCCTCGCGGCCCGACAGCATGGCGATGACGCCCGCCTCCACCCCGATTTCGCCGTCACGCGGGTCCAGTCTGGCGGCATTTTCGATCTGGACCTGCGCCTCGGGCAATTTGTTCATCCGGCGCGAAAGCGTGGCCGAGAGCAGCCAGACCTGCGCATCATCAGGCAGCGCGGCGCGGGCGTCGGCCAGCACGGGCTCGGCCTCGACCGCGCGGTTCAGCGCGACCAGCGCGCGGGCGCGGTCCACCAGAATGCCGCCCGCCAGAACAGGTTTTGACGCCGCGCGTGCATCGGCCAGCGCCGCATCGAGCAGCGGCAGGGCGTCATCGGCGGCCCCCTGCGCCAGTGCGGCATTGCCCGCCATCGCGCCCGCCTGCGCGCGCCAGAGCTGGTCGGTGGTGGCGTCATGGGCGGCGATGAAGGCGGCGCGGGCCGCGCTCCACTGCCCCTGCCGGGACAGAGCGCTGCCAAGGCAGACATTGGCCTGCGCGCGGGCGATTTCGTGCTCCTTGGTCGCGTCCTTCACCCATTGGCGCGCATCGGCCAGCCCGCCTGCCGGATCGCTCTCGGCCGCATCCATGCATTTGCGGAAATGGCTGGTCTGGGTGGGAAAGTCGAAGACAATGCCGCGTGGGCGCGGGGCGATGGGCCGGGGCCGGTCGATCTGGGGCAGGTTGAGGCCCGCAATGCCCCCGCCGTTGAGCGAGGAGGCCTGAGCGATAAGGGGGATCAGGAAAACGAGGGCCATGGGCGATCAATCTGCAAAAGAAGCAAGGGTGCGCAGCAGCAGGGCGATGTCCTCATCCCGGCTGAGACGATGATCGCCGCCTTTGACAAGGGTCAGCTGAACATCGCCCGAACGCAGCGCGCCGAGCAGGCGATGGCCGATGGCGGGCGGGACATCGCCGTCCTCGATCCCGTGCAGCAGGCGGACGGGGGCGTCGATGGGGATGGGGGCGTCAAGCTGCAATTGCGATTGACCATCGGCCCAGAAGGCGGCGTGGGTGGGCGTTGGCTCGGGGCCATAGGGGTTGGGTTCGAGGATGGTGTGCCCTGCGGCCAATTCCGCTTTTTGCCCCTCGCTATAGCCCCAAGCGGTGAAATCGGGCGCGGCGGCAATGCCCACCAATCCGGCGATGCGGTCGGGGATCGCGCGGGCCACCAGCAGCATCAGCCACCCGCCCATGCTGGACCCCACCAGCACAACAGGCCCCGCGACATGGGCCGCGATGAGCGCCAGCACCTCGTCGCGCCAGCGTGAGAGCGTGCCATCGGCAAAGGTCCCCGGCGATTGCCCGCATCCCGAATAGTCCATCAGCAGACAGGCGCGCCCGCCCGCCGCCGCCCAGTCGAACACCGCGCTGGCCTTGCTGCCGGCCATGTCGGACATATAGCCGGGCAGGAAGACGATGGTCGGGCCGGTTCCGGGCGTATGGCGATAGGCGATGGCGCGGCCATCGGGCATCATATGGGTCTGGATCATGGCGCATCAGATGGGCCTGTTTCTCTGACGGCACAAGTCGGCGCCTTTGCTGTTGAGCCTTGGCCGCGCGGGCGCTAAGGCAGCCCCCATGTCGACCATGCTCAAGATCACCCTTCCCGATGGCTCTGTGCGCGAGATGGCGCCGGGCTCGACCCCTGCGGATGTTGCCGCCGCGATTGGCCCTGGCCTGGCCAAGGCCGCGATTGCCGCGCGCATTGATGGCGAACTGGTCGATCTCACCCGAACTTTCACGGGCGATGCGCAACTGGCGCTGGTGACGGGCAAGGACGAGAAGGACGCGCTCGAACTGGCGCGCCACGATTTTGCCCACGTTCTGGCCGAAGCGGTGCAGGCGCTGTTTCCCGGTACGCAGATCACCTTTGGTCCGGCCACGGATGATGGTTTCTATTACGACTTCGCGCCTGCGGAGCGTCCGTTCACCGATGAAGACCTGCCGCTGATCGAGGCGGAGATGCGCAGGATCATCGCCGCCAACAAGCCGCTGCGCCGCGAGGTGTGGAGCCGCGAGCAACTGATTTCGCGCTGGAAGCAGCAGGGCGAGAGCTTCAAGGCCGAATGGGCCGCCGAACTGCCCGAGGATGAGGAACTGACCGTTTACTGGTCGGGCGACGACTGGCTGGACATGTGCAAGGGGCCGCATCTGCCCTCCACCGGCAAGCTGGACTCGGCGGCGTTCAAGCTGACGCGCGTGTCGGGCGCCTATTGGCGCGGCGACCAGAAGAACGCGATGCTGTCCCGCATCTATGGCACCGGCTGGCTCAACAAGAAGCAGCTTGATGCCCATCTGCTGCGCCTTGAGGAGGCCGCCAAGCGCGACCACCGCAAGCTGGGCGCGGAGATGGACCTGTTCCACCTGCAATCCGAAGCGCATGGCAGTGTGTTCTGGCACCCCAAGGGCTATCTCATCTGGCGCGAGCTGGAGGCCTATATGCGCCGCGCCATCGACGGCACCGGCTATCAGGAGGTCAAGACCCCGCAGGTGATGGACGCCAAGCAGTGGGAGCAATCGGGCCACTGGGGCAAATATCGCGAAAACATGTTCGTCATCCCCGACGAGGCGCCCAACACCGAGGACGATGGCCCCATCGTTTCCAAGGACGCCGACTGGATGGCACTCAAGCCGATGAACTGCCCGGCGCATGTGCTGATCTTCCGTCAGGGCATCAAGTCGTACCGCGAATTGCCGCTGCGTCTGGCCGAGATGGGCTGCTGCCACCGCAACGAGCCGCATGGCGCGCTGCACGGCATCATGCGCGTGCGTCAGTTCACGCAGGACGACGGCCATATCTTCTGCCGCGAGGATCAGATCGTCGAGGAGGTCCGCGCCTTCTGCGAACTGGCCGACCGGGTGTACAAGGACTTTGGCTTTACTTATTCGATCAAGCTGGCGCTGCGCCCCGAAAAGCGTTTCGGCAGCGAGGAAATGTGGGATCTGGCCGAGACCGAGCTGCGCGATGCGGTGGTCAATGCCGGTTTGGCCACGGAAGAATATGGCTGGGAAGAACTGCCGGGCGAGGGGGCTTTCTATGCGCCCAAGCTGGAATGGCATCTGACCGACGCCATCGGGCGCACCTGGCAGTGCGGCACGATCCAGTCGGACCGCGTGCTGCCTGAGCGACTCGACGCGGCCTATATTGCCGAGGATGGCGAAAAGCACCGTCCGGTGATGCTGCACCGCGCGATTCTGGGGTCGTATGAGCGTTTCATCGGCATCCTGATCGAGCATTTCGCGGGCAAGCTGCCGGTGTGGCTGGCCCCGGTTCAGGCGGTGGTTGCCACCATCGTGTCGGATGCCGACGAGTATGCGCAGGACGCGGTGGCGCAATTGCGCGCGGCGGGCATTCGCGTGGAAAGCGATCTGCGCAACGAGAAGATCAACTACAAGGTGCGCGAGCATTCCTTGAAAAAGGTGCCTTATCTGCTGGTCGTGGGCAAGCGCGAGGCCGAGGAAGGCACCGTGGCGGTCCGCATTTTGGGCGAGCAGCAGCAGAAGTTCATGCCGCTCTCCGAAGCAATTGCCATGCTGAAAGGCGAGGCGACGCCGCCGGATCTGCGCTGATCGGCCACAGATTTTTGCAGGACACGGGAACGGCGCCTTCGGGCGCCGTTTTTGTTTTTGCGAGGCGATCGCAAAAAATCGCGCGGGGGGACTTGTGTTTTGCACAGTAAGATATATCTTGACCGCAACATAGCGATTCAGGAATAGGCCGCTCCATGATGACTCACCTCGAAATCCTGCGCCGCCGCCACCTGCCCTTCCACCTTCCGTCCAAAGGGAAAGCCATCATGAGCACCGACACCGCCCCCCGCCACCAAGTCATCCGCATGCGCCACGAAATCCGCCGTCGCACGCTGACCGTCCAGACCATCGAGGCCCTTGGCCCCAACATGCGCCGCATCACCTTCTCCTGCGACGACCTGCATGATTTCGCCAGCGCTTCGCCCGATGACCATATCAAGCTGTTCTTCGCGGCCCCCGCGGGCGAGGAAAAGCCGCTGATGCGCGACTATACCCCCCGCCGCTTCGACAAGGCCGCAGGTGTGCTGGTCATCGACTTCGCCCTGCACGAGGCAGGCCCCGCTACGAAATGGGCCATTGAGGCCAAGCCCGGCGACCCGCTGGCCATCGGCGGGCCGCGCGGCTCGGCGGTCGTGCCCGATGATTTCGACTGGTATCTCCTGATCGGCGACGAGGCCGCGTTGCCTTCGATCGGCCGCCGCACCGAGGAATTGCGCGCGGGCGTTCCCGTCATCACCGCCGTCGTGGTCGATGGGCCCGAGAGCGAGCAGGTGTTTGCTGCGAAATCCGCTTGGCAGGGCCTGTGGGCCCATCGTGGCGCGGCGCAGAGCGGGGGCAAGGAAGATGCCGCCCGCCTGATCGCGGCCCTTGGCGGGGTGGATCTGCCTGCGGGTGAAGGCTTCGTGTTCATCGCGGGCGAAACCGAAATGGCGCGGGCGGTAAAGGCCTATGTCGTCGATACGCTCGGCCATCCGCGTGAGTGGGTGAAGGCCGCCGGATATTGGACGCGCGGGGTGGCCGACAGCCATGGGGGGATTGAGGATTAAGGGGGTTTTGGGAGGTTAGAAGGCTTGCCTCCGGCGGGCAAAGGGCGGGGGCCCTTTGCAATCCCGTTAAGGGGGTGGCGCTTAGTTGGCGGCGGTGGGGTTTGTGGTTTTATAGCCTGCGGCGCGGCGGCCTAGCGCTTCCCGGCGCCGCAGGCTTTAAAAATCCAAAGGTGCGTCCGACACCTGACGCCGAACCCATGGCGCAACGCAGACAGTAGCGGGAGCGCGAGGGTCGAGACCCTCGCATTTCACCCTTCTTCCTTACCGGCCTCCAATTCCGCCACAGTCCCCTTGAACCCTTGAGCAATCACATACCACTCCGACGAATCCTTCCGGCTCGCAGGCGGCTTTGCGTGCTTTACGGTGGTGAAGTGCCGCTTGAGGATGTTCAGCAGCCCCGGATCGGTCCCGCCCGCAAAGACTTTCGCCACGAATGCACCGCCTTTGGACAGGTTGTGCACAGCGAAATCCACAGCCGTTTCCACAAGGCCCATCGTGCGCAGGTGGTCGGTCTGTTTGTGGCCCACGGTATTGGCGGCCATGTCCGAGATCACCAAATCGGGCCGCCCGCCCAGCGCCTCCATCAGCGCGTCGGGGGCCTCGTCGGCCATGAAGTCCATTTCGAACAGGATCGCGCCCTCGATCGGGGCGGTGGGCAGCAGGTCGATGCCGACCACGCCCGCTTGCGGCGCGCGCTGGCGCACCACCTGCGTCCACCCGCCCGGCGCCACGCCAAGATCGACCACCCGCCGCGAGCCTTTCACCAGACCGAATTTATCGTCCAGTTCGATCAGCTTATAGGCCGCGCGGCTGCGATAGCCGTCCGCCTTGGCTTTCTTGACATAGGGGTCGTTCAACTGCCGTTGCAGCCAGCGGGCCTGCGAGGCGGTGCGGCCCTTGGTGTTCTTCAATCTGGTGCCGGGATCGCGGCCGGAACGGCTCATGCCGCGCCTCCTTTGCTGTGTGTGATGCCGATCAGGCTGCGCAGGATGCCTTCACGGATGCCGCGGTCGGCCACGCCGAGGCGCGCCGCCGGCCATAGATCGAGAATCGATTCTAGGATAGCGCATCCCGCCACCACCAGATCGGCGCGCTCGCGCCCGATACAGGCCACCTCGCGCCGCCCGGCCACGCTCAGGCTGGACAGGCGCTGGCTGATCGCGCGCATGCTGGCGGCGGGCACGATGCAGCCGTCCACCGCGCTGCGGTCGTAATGGGGCAGGTCGAGATGGACGCTGGCCAGCGTTGTCACCGTCCCGCTGGTGCCCAGCAGGCGCAGCGGGCCGTGATCGTGGACCAGCCCTTCGCGCAAGGGGGCGATGCGGGCGGCAAAGGCGGCAAAGCCATCATCCACCAAGGCGCGCATTTCGGCATAGCGTTCGGCGCGATCCTGCGGTGAATCCAGCTCCGCCCGGCAGCTTTCGGTCAGCGAGACGACACCATAGGGGATCGACACGAAATCGCGGATCAGCGGCACGCCGCCATCATCCTGATGCTCGATCAGCACCAGTTCGGTCGAGCCGCCGCCAATGTCGAACACCAGCGCCGGGCCGGGGCCGGGCTCGATCAGGATATGACAGCCCAAGACCGCAAGCCGCGCTTCCTCGCGCGCCGAGATGATGTCGAGCGCAATGCCGGTTTCGCGGCGCACACGCTCGATGAATTCGGGGCCGTTGGTGGCCCGCCGACAGGCCTCGGTGGCCACGGAACGGGCCAGAGCCACGCCCCGGCGACGCAATTTATCCGCACAGATCCGCAGCGCGCCCATCGCCCGCTCCATCGCGGCATCCGACAGGCGCCCGGTCTGAGCCAGACCTTCGCCCAGGCGCACGACCCGGCTGAAGGCATCGACCACCACGAAACTGTCGCCCGCAGGCCGCGCGATCAGCAACCGGCAATTGTTGGTGCCAAGGTCGATGGCGGCATAGGACTGGCCAAACGGCCCGTGAAAATAGGGCGCGGGCCGGGGGGCGGAGGCATCGGGCGTTTTGGCGGGGGCCTTGGCGCCGGATTTTGCCTGTGCCGATTTCGCCTGCGCCGATTTGGCCGCCACGCCGCGTTCGCGCGCCTTTGCCCCGCGTTTGCGCCTTGCGCCGCGCCGCGAAGTGGGGGGCGCCGCCGCCCCGGAATTGCTCTGCTCCGCGGGCACGACTGTGCCTTCGGGCTTGCCGCCGGTTACGTCTACTCTCTGGTCCTTGCGCGGGGCGGCAGCGCGACTCTTGCGTGCCCGGCGCCTTGCTTTTTCCCCGCGCCGTTGAACCTTTGCTGGCGTGTCCGGCGGAGTTTGATCCGCCATGTGTAATTCTCAAAAATCTGTGTCCCGCGAGATACGCGGGTAATGTTGCCCTCCATGCTAGCGCCGAGCGGCCTCCGGAGCAATGGCTGATAAGGAGGATTGTCGCATGGGGCCCGCCGGCGGCGGAGCAGGCCGCCGGCGGGCCCCATGCGACGATTTACCCGTCGCACCGCGCTTTCATTTTTTCACTTGACGCTTGGAAACAGTGGGTTTAGAGGCCCGCTCCACACCGAGATGATGCCCTGTCGTCTAATGGTAAGACTACGGATTCTGATTCCGTCTATCGAGGTTCGAATCCTTGCAGGGCATCCATTCTCTTCCTGAATTTTGGAAGATTTACAGCGACTTAGGCAAGATGCGCTGACCGGTGTTACCAAACTCATTACCCAATCGTGCTTTGGCTGAGGCTGGGCAATTGGCGAGCAGTTGTGACCCTTTGGCGAGCCGCTTTAAACCTCTCCAAGCATTAGGCGGGGCGGTTCGCTTCTGCCTCCGGTGCCTCCGGCAAGGGAAGGTCATCTGCAGCTATGTTAGCCAATGCATCGGTGCCGTCTATCTCTTCTGGCTTTGGATAGAGCGGCGCCCAGAGGGGCCGTTCGCGCCAATCAGCGGGAAAGCCCATTGCTGCAAAATCGCCGGTGGGATTGCCTTCGATAAGCGCCACCAATCGCTGCGGCCAATCTGAGTTTGGCGTAATGATAGACATTGAGTGCAGCAGCATGGAAAGTGTGTTGTAAAGTTTTCGGTCTGCTTGAGGCTCAACAGTGTTCGCGAGGGAGGGGGGGCTCTGCGCGATCGGAAAAGTGACGGTAAATCGCCTATTCCATAGCCGGCTGTGGTGCGCGCAAATGTTTCGGACAGTTGCAAGGTGGTGCATCAGTCCTTGAAAAACGCCATCGTCAAAACCTAGCTTGCGTGCGATGGATTTGCGGTCGGCCCGACTTCCAAGGGCCGAGAAAAATTTCGAGAGTAGGCCAAAAGACATAAACTCGGCTGCCATCCAAACGGGAGGCTCGGCAGGATCATTGTACGTTCTTTTGTAATGATCGACAAACACGTCGTGGGAGCGGTCATACTCGGACTGGAGTTGATCCACATTTTCCTGAAAACGAGCCGCCTTTGGATAGAGGGCCGGATTGAGATGCCCGTGAGGTCCATAAACCATCGCCATTTGATATGCCCATGAGCCCCGAGCAGCCACCTCAATCCGTTCGAGGGCGTCCATCAGCATAAGCCGAAGGCGGCGGTCAAACTCGTAAAGGTCGAGGATCTGACCCAGCGTTGTCCCTGGCTTGATCGCATGATCGCCATTTTCCGCAGGAACCTCAAAATAAAGCCAATAAGCTCGGAGGCGGTAATAGCTGATATGGGAGAGAGCGTGTTCGGCTTGCTCCATATTCTCGATTACCATACCCCGCTCTTGCAGAAGGGAGATTTGGTCGGGAATCGACTTCGACGGTTTGGTGAAAGGACGCATTCGCCGCTTATGCGTGAACTTGCTCCAAAAACAAAGTAGCCCGCCATGGTGCGCATCGTTGAGAGGCGTGGCGGGCTTTGTTGAGACTAAGATAGTTAGAGGAAACCCACTTGTCAAATTTCGCTTGACAACGGCGCTGCGGAGGAATCCGAAATTTCGGCTTAGGAAGGCCACAGAGCCGAGTCCTCTTTCGAGGTATGCACGGACGCGTAAAAAAAATTCCCTCGCCCAGAAGGACCCTCAAAACCGATCTGAGGGGGGAATGGTGGGTGCATGTACCTTCTGGTTCGGTGGCTGGTTGGATTAGCGTCTCCTTGGTCCTAGCCGTCGGGCCGGTTGGTAGCGTGCCAAATCCTAAGCTTCATCAATTCCTCCAAGCTTGCCCAAGCTCTTCGTCGAACCATTGTTCGGCATCGTACAGTGGCTCGGTCGATGTGCGGAAATTCAGATAGTGAGAATACCCCTTCTGGCCCAGCCAAGTGCAGAAGGTGCTAAAAGACGGCATGTCAGCTTGTCCGCGCCGAATGCCGATCTCTCGGGCCCAATCGGTTGCCAGTTTCCGGATGGCCCGTTCGCAGTCGGCTTTCTTTTCCATGAAACCCTCGTAAGCTAGGTCTGCACGGAGCGCAGGCTAACAGTCCGTTGCAAGCGGGCAAGCTGAGACCGTTTTTATCGGGTAAAGCGGACCTTTACCCGCCTCCGCGATTCAAAAGCCCCACCGTCCTCGTATCCTGAGATTACACCCGCGCATTGCCGGCCAATCAGGAGAGTACGAGATGAAGGTCTGGAACCACCCCGCATTTAGAAGAGCAGTTGGAGGGTGCTGTGATGTGATGAAGGCCGTCGCGATAGCGGGGCTCATTCACTGGCTCGGTTTCGGCTCGTGATATGCCGCCCAAGTCGGGGCTGAAAAGTCGCCTTTCGTGCTGTCGGCTGGCGGATTCAAGAAGACTTGGCTCATCGCGGCAAGCAGGCATAGATAATTCCGGGCGGGCCATAAATGGCCCCATTCGGCGCGGGATCACCCGCATCGGGCCCCTTCACGTAAGTGCGAGCCTTTTCGCATTGATCCATTGTCTTATATGTTATGGTCTTGATCATTTGATGATTTGAAATGACCATTGTGGCGGGGTGGCCTGCTGCCGGTTTGATGGACACCGAGATAAGGTGTTTTCATCAACCGGAGTGATCGATGCAACGAAGGAAGTTCAGCCGCGAGTTCAAGCTT